>CAZXQO010000003.1:0-172570 GCA_964643075.1 uncultured Peptococcaceae bacterium | reverse complement strand
GTGATTTTATTGTATCACACGTTCTGTGTGTCCATAAAATCGCGGTAAGGTCATGATATCTTTAATATGGAAGAATACATCCAGAAAACTGATAGTGCAACCAACGAGCTTCGCCTCGTCATTGGGTTCATTGCCGGAATAGCTCTGTTGGTTGGAGGAATCGGGGTTATGAATATTATGCTGGTTTCGGTCTCTGAACGTACCAGGGAGATTGGTATTCGTGCCGCTCTCGGGGCGGAACGAAAAGATATCATATTGCAATTCCTGATTGAGGCCATCGTTATTTGCCTGTTGAGCGGTCTTATTGGAGTCACTTTAGGTTATAGCGGAACCTGGTTCTTCCTGAGCCACTTTGCAAAACTTGAGCCGCATTTTACGATTTGGACATTCCTAATTGCGGTTGGATTCTCCACTATGATAGGTCTGTTTTTCGGTATTTACCCGGCTAATCAGGCGTCAAAACTTAGCCCAATTGTAGCTTTACGCCGGGATTAGGGAAGCAAGGAAACAGCGGAAGCAGCGGGACGCTCTTTCTGCTTCTTAATAATTTCCTTATTAGTAACCATATTGATTTCCGGTTGTTGCTCTTGAGGATATCAACCTTGAAATAAGCGCCGGGGAATTTGTGGCTGTTATGGGGCCGTCCGGCTTCCGGCAAATCAACCCTGATGAACCTCCTGGGCTGCCTGGACATCCCCACCTCCGGCGTATATCGCCTTGACGGCATAGAAGTAAGCTCGCTAAACGATGCAGGCCTGGCGCCAATCGCAACCTTAAAATAGGTTTTGTTTTTCAAAACTTCAACCTTTTACTCAGGATGACCGCTATCCGCAATGTGGAGCTGCCCATGCTTTATGCGGGCATTCCATCCGGGGAGAGAGTGCGCCGGGCCGCTGCGGCCCTGGAGAAGGTAGGGCTGGCCGAAAGGTCAAGCCACCGGCCCAATGAACTTTCCGGTGGCCAGGTGCAGCGGGTGGCCATTGTCCGGGCGCTGGTTAACAGCCCTGCGGTAATACTGGCGGACGAACCCACGGGAAACCTGGACAGCCGCTCCGGTGAGGAAATAATGGCCATCTTCCAGGAGTTGAACAGGGGAGGGGCCACCATAGCGCTGGTGACCCACGAGCGGGAAATAGCTCTGCACACCTCCAGAATAATTCATTTCAGGGACGGCAGCCTGGTGGATGACGAGAGGGTGGCAAATCCCCTGGATGCCAGGGAATACGTTGGGCAGCAGAAAGCGCAGTCCCGGGAGGGGGACGGGCAATGAACCTGCTGGAAAGCATCAAGGTGGCCATAGAAGGCATCCGGGCCAATAAACTGCGTTCCTTTCTGACCACCCTGGGCATAATCATCGGCATCGCCGCGGTCATCGCGGTGGTGGCCATCGGCCAGGGAGGCCGAGCGGTCTTAATGTCGGAGATGGAAAAGGTGGGCACCAATACGTTTTCCATTTATGTTGACTGGCGTAGCGATGAAAAGCCTAACGGCAGGGAGTTCAGTGCCAGCGACGTGCAAGTGCTTAAAGAAAAGGTTCCGGGTATCGCCCATCTCTCTGCCAACAGCGGTTACATGGATGATGTACGGGGGCCGAAGGACAAAAAGAATTGCCAGGTGCAGGGAGTGTCCTCCGACTATGCCTTTATCAGTAATATAACCATGAAAGAAGGTCGCTTTTTCAGCAACGAGGATGATTCCCTGGGCCGGCGGGTAGTCGTGTTGGACGAGTCACTGGCAGACGAAATATTCGGCCGCACAGAGCCGGTGGGGAATATGGTCAGTATTGGCGACACACCCTTTCAGGTTATAGGGGTGGCCAAGAGCGTGACCATATTCGGTTTTAGTGATGGCGTAATTGCCTATATACCAGGCACTGCCTGGCGCAATATGAACGGAACCTACATAAGTGCACTGCAAGGCAGCGCCGTTTCCAAGGAAAAGGTTCAGGAAGCCATGGAGCAGGCGGTAAAGGTGCTGGAACGCCGGCACCGGGGCGCCAAGTACGCCAGTCAGAGCATGGAGCAGATGATGCAGTCGGCCAGTAAAGTAACCGGCATAATGACTTTGATTATAGGTGCCATTGCCGGCATATCCCTTTTCGTGGGCGGCATAGGGGTAATGAATATAATGCTGGTGTCCGTAACCGAGCGCACCAGGGAAATAGGCATACGCATGGCCCTGGGGGCCAGGCGCAAGGATATACTGTGGCAATTTTTGATAGAGTCAGTGGTGCTCTGCCTGTTGGGAGGCATTATCGGGATGGCGCTGGGTATAGGTGGGGCTTTTCTCATTGCCAAGTTTGCCAAATGGCCTCCCTTGGTATCCTGGTGGACGGCGCTGCTGGCCTTCGCCTTCTCCGCCGCCATCGGCATAATTTTCGGTATACTGCCAGCCAATAAGGCGGCCAAAATGAATCCCATCGAAGCACTGCGGAGGGATTAGCGAAAAGAGAAATTGGCCTCTTATGGATTTAGCATGCGACAGGAGAACCGTCAGACTGTGTAAAAAACTATTTTTCTCAGCAATTTAATCTTTTTTCACATCTTATATTTATACACTGCTGTTTACCGTGGATTTTGAACATTTTTTACAGGATGATGATTTCATGAGATTGATTCAATTAGAAGTGAAAGCGAATTGGAACCAAATTATTTATACCTGTCTGATTGTGTTTAGTTTTATTCTTATTTTGATGCTTTTTTCTTCCCATCCCATTTTAACCTGGTCGCTGGAAGTGATGTTGAGCGGGGCGACTATTATTATGACCGCCTCGCTTCTCGCTCCGGAACGAGAACCCGCTCTCGAATTTTTTTTATCGTATCCGGGAACCATTCGCAAAGTATGGTTGACTAGAACTCTTTTGGTCCTTTGCAGCATAAGTGTGTTGGGGATGGTTCTGCTGGTGCTTTCCACATTTCCGTTTTGGGTCGAGCAAGAGGTTTTGAACAGATTAAGAACCTTCCACTTTTTCAGTTCTTTGCCTGTTGGTAAAGGAATACTAGCATTTTTATCCCCAGTTATTTTTTTTGCAGGCCTTACATCCTTTTTTGTAATCCGAATGGGCAACATGACGCTGGCGCTTCTGTTTTCAGGAAGCTGTTGGGCTATTTCTTTGTTGTGCTGGATGAATCTCATGGAATGGAATCATTTTGTTTATATATTCCCCTATATAACTAGTTATATTCCTGATTCTGACGCATGGATGTTCAATCGTTGCATGTTGATCATGATGGGTATCGTTTTACTTGCTCTGGCATTGATAATGCCAATCAATCGTGAAAAGTTGATCATTGCCAGCAAAAAATAGATCGCCAGGAAAGGAGAGAAAACCAGATTCTATGAAGTTGTCCATAAAAGGAATTCATAAAACATATGCAGGCAATATTCGTGCCTTGCAAGATATCCATTTCGAATTGGACCCCGGAATCACAGCTCTTCTGGGACCCAACGGGTCCGGAAAAACAACGTTAATCCGCATAATGGCCACGATTCTGCAACCGACCCGGGGGCAGGTTCTTTGGAATGAAAAGGACCTGGCCTCCAACCCCAACGGGTTCCGCAAGATATTTGGATACCTTCCTCAAAATTTCGGATATTACCCAAACCTCTCAGCGAAGGAATTCCTGCTCTATATGGCCTCGTTAAAGAGGGTAACGGCCAATACAGATACACTAATCAGTTCACTGCTTGATAATGTGGGACTGGCCGATGTAGCCGACCGCAAATTAAAGACCTTTTCGGGAGGGATGATACAAAGAGTCGGCATTGCACAGGCCCTTTTAAATGATCCACAGGTTCTGGTGGTTGATGAACCTACCACCGGTCTTGATCCCGAGGAACGATTCCGCTTTCATAATTTGCTGTCAAAAATGGCCGGTAATCGCATTGTTCTTATGTCAACCCACATTGTGGCTGATGTAGCAGCCATCGCCTCTGAAATTGTGATCCTTGCACAGGGAAATATGGTTTTCCTGGGAACCGCCAGGGAGTTGTGTGAACAAACTCGGGGAAAGGTATGGTTAAAGAGCGTTACGGATCATGAACTGGCGGATATCGAGCGTCAATTTACTATATCATCAGTGGTACGTGACAATGCCAAATTGGAAGTTAGGATACTATCAGAACAAGCCATACAGGGAAGCACAACCGTCGAACCATCCCTTGAAGACGCTTATCTATGGGTTCAAAAAGGCAATAAAAAATGTTAGAAGGAGTCAAGGGCTTTGAAGATATCCTCTCAATATAATAACATCCTATATTACGAAATCAAGAGACATATGCGCAAACCGGCCTATTGGGGTCTTATTATGTTTTTAATTTTACCCGTGGTATTTCATTATATGCCTGGCATTATACGCATTCAGGCCAATGACTGGTGGGCGCCCATGAACAGTTATGCTGCGGTCTTAAAATTTTTTGGTTCCATGAATGAAACCCTCAGCCTGCTCCTCTTTCTCTTTTGGGGAAGGATATTTATTGAGGATGAAGATCACAGGACAAAGGAATTGCTGTTGAGTTACCCCTTATCCAATGAGACCTATGTCTGGGGCAAGTTTTCAGCGGCCCTGGCCGCCACTCTCATTGCCTTCGGCATCCAAACCCTTTTATTATTTGCCAGTCAGTTTTTACCCAGCCACGATAAAGTCTTTATTCTCCCTTGGGACGCTGTGAATCACTTAAAATCTTTTGTGCTGCTTGCCATCCCTTCGAGCATATACAGTGTAGCTCTGGTTGTCTTTTTTTCAGCCTTTTTTAAAAAAACAGTTCCCAGTATAATGGGGCTCGTATTTTATTGGCTGGTAGAAACCAAAATCATTTCTCCCAATTTCCTATGGGACCCCCTGGGATATAAATCCCTGAGCCTGCTGCTTGAACCCTACATGATTCTGAGAGATGTTTCCGGATTTGCGTTAACGGGAAACTATTATTTGGGGCGTCTGGGAACTATCATTATTGGCTTATTTCTTGTTTGGTTGGTTACCAGGCTAACAAGGTTGAAACCGTTGCGAATTTAAGTCATTTTCTTCTTTTCTATTTATTGCAGGTGCTGCTGTTACTGGAGCATTTAATTTGATATTTTATTCATACTATTAGTATTGCAATGTTGAATTGCCAGGGGTGCCATTTAACTATAAGTATATCCGTCATGTCATTTTACGAAGGGGTATTTTTATACTTGTACAAACCCGGTTTCTTTCCCCATCAATATTATATAGACGGATATCTCCCTGATACATTTTTACGATTCGTTGGGCTATGTGTAATCCAAGACCATATTTCCCATCCTGCCCTTTCTTAAAAGGCTGAAACACCTGCTCCAACACATGGGGTTCCATTTTTGGACCGTCATTGCAGAACCGAATAGTAATTTCATCCTCCTCTTTATCCATGGCTAAACTTATCTGAACACAGGAATAAGCATAGCGCAGGTTATTATCCAGTATATTTTCTATCAACACCCGCCACTTTTCTTCGTCTCCCTGTATTTCTAAGGATTGCAGGTTCAATTCCCATTCTATATCCAACCGGCGGTAGCGCATTCTTTCTACATTTTCCCTGATAAAATCATCCAGGTTAATAACGCTGATGATTGGTTTTTGCGTTGACATATAATCAAGCCTGGTTAAGCAAAGCAATTGTTTAATCAGATTTTCCAGCCGTGCTCCTTCATCATCTATAACCTGAATGCTGCCGGCCAGATCACCGCTGGGATATAGACCGTCTTGCATGGCCTGGGCATAGCTTCGTATTACCATAACAGGAGTTTTCAATTCATGGGATATATTCTGCATCATGGATTGTTGTGTTTCTTCCTGTATTATTAGCTGCCGGCGCATGCTTTCGATGGATTGTGCCAGTTGGCCGAACTCATCGTTATATTTGACCTGAAGCGGTTCGTGCCAGTCCCTGCCGGCTATGCGCTTGACGTGTTGCTCCATTTGCACTAACGGGCGCGTCAAATAGCGGGCTATTAATAGAGACGCAAACCAGCTGACAACAAGTGCGCCGCCGGCAAAGAGCATGAACTGTAACAATAATTTTTGGACGAAAAGGTTCTCATCCGATTTTGCCAACATTGATATCTGATAAAATTGACGTCCGTATGCTTCTTTTTTACGTATCACATAGCGGTAGCGCACCTGCTCATTCGTATATTCATACATGTGATCAGGCTGTTGTTGTGATTTTGCCTTTTGGGATATTTCCTGTAAAAGAAAAGCCGGCAGTACTTGTGAGACATGTTCCGGAAGTGTTGTGCCGTTGTCCAGAAGAATGAATTGCCTGACAGGAAAAACCTGATTGGAAGTCCGTTTTTCTTGTGTGACTATTCTTCTGGGTGTTAAATCCAAATCCAATAGTGGTGATGTAAAAGAGCTGCGGATTATATTTGGGATAATCAGCAAAAAAATAATATATAACAACAAACTTGTGAGGAGCAGGGCCAGCCAGATTTTAATTGTCAATGGAAACTTTTTTTTCATTGAAATACCATCCTGTAACCATATCCATATAGTGTCTCAATCCGCAAGTCAGGCAGCTTTTTGCGCAGGCGCCGAACCAGGTCGTCCACTGCCCGGTCGGTGCCGACATAATCCTCTCCCCATATATGGGCGATAATCTGCTCACGGGATAATGCCTGACCCTGATGTCTGGCAAATAATAAGGCCAGATCAAATTCTTTTGACGTCAGATCGAGTGTTTCCTGTTCCTTTTTTATCAAACGTTTAGCTTCATCCAGTATATACGGTTGCAAATGAAAACTTTTGGATGCATTTTGTTGGTAAACACGTTCAAGTATGCGGCGGGTGCGGATAACCAGCTCACGGGGTGAAAACGGCTTCGGTAAATAATCGTCGCTTCCCAATTCCAGTCCCATAATCCGGTCGAGAACCTCGTCACGCGCCGAAATGAAAATGACCGGAACCTTTGGCGATTCCTCTTTTATTTTACGCAACAGGTGATAACCGTCTATGTCGGGCAGCATAATATCCAGTATCCATAGGTGCGGGTGGTCCGGGATAGCCTTCAGGGCAGTTTCGCCATTAAAAAAGGAGCGTACTTCCCAGCCTTCTTTCTTTAAATACATGGTCAATATTTCATTGAGGTTTTTCTCGTCATCAACCAGATGAATGCAAAACAATTTTTTCCCCCTCCCCGGCTTTAATACGGTTATTATATCAAAAACACAGACCCTTTTAAAAAGAACCGTGTTTTTTGTATTTTATTAAAATTATTTTACAAATAAATTTCGGTCCAATTATCAAGGAATTATGGAAAGATGTTGAATTTATCTTATTGCTTTTTCACAATTTCCCATAATTATTTGATATTTATTCCGATATATTTATGTACAATATTTGAATTAAGCCAACAATGGAAGGAGATGGGTTTCTGTTAATGATTTTATTCTATGAAATGATATCAAAAGGATGTGGGTTATGTGCTTCTAGGCAAGAGCACAGAGCATCGATTAGAGGAACTTATAAAAAAGGTTTACAAAGCAGGTTATTACCTGACCTGCAATACAAAAAAGGCCGAAGAACTAACTATTAAAACATTTGAAGTTTTTACCGGCAGCGGGTATGATATTGATGAACAAATCATGTGGAAATATTTAGCAGAAATTTATCTAAATGAATTATCCGAAACATACAAGTACCATTTCAACAGTAAACATCAACCAATCAAATTAGAAGATAAGTTACATAGAGCTGTTTTGACGTTAGCACCTGAAGAAAAGCTGGTTTTAATATTAAGAGACATGATTGGTTTAAATTATGATGAATTGACAGGAATAATCGGCTGTGACAGGGATAAGCTGACCGGAATACTGACAGAGGCCAGATTTCATTTATGCCAAGAGTTGGAATTACGGTACAACTGGAAAAGTGAAGGCGGGAGGATGCCGAATTGCAAAACGAAAACAAGTCATTCAATGTGAGACTGGGATCTTTAATAGCTTATATAAAAAAGAAAAAGCTTATGTTTGGCATTATAGCGGTTGCCGGGATCTCGCTGGCTCTTTATTCTGTACTTGGCGGATCATCAAAGGCATCCGGAGATTACCTGACCGATACGGTGAAACGCGGCACCATAACCAGCACCATTTCAGCCAGCGGAATGGTGGAGCCGGTCGATACAATTTCTATGAGTTTCAAAAACGCCGAGATAGTCAAGAAAATATACGTAAAAGTCGGTGACACTGTGAAGCCGGGCCAACTCCTGGCCGAGTTGGAAACCAGCAACCTGGAAGCATCTCTAATACAGGCCGAAGCAAACCTTGCTAACCAGTCTTCTAAACTGGAACTGCTAAAAAATGGCGCAACCAAGGAAGATATTGAACAATCCGAGGCGAACGTGAGCATGGCCCAGGCAGCTTATAATCTTGCCAAAACCACCCTGGAAAGAAACCAGGAACTTTACCAGGCCGGAGCGCTGTCCTTGTCCGAACTGGATCAGGTAAAAGTGGATTTTGCCAATGCGGATGCCAAATTAAAACAGGCCCAGGCATCTTTAAGTAGCCTTCAGAAAGGGAACCGCCCCGAGGATATTGCCTCCGCTGCCGCGCAAGTGGAAGGCAGCAAGGCACAGCTTCAGGTTGCGCAAAACGAACGCGCCGATGCCAAGATGGTCAGTCCCATTGAGGGCATCGTTAGTTCAATCAACGGTGCGGAGGGGCAGCGGGCCACCGCCAATAACAACAATACCAGCGGTGGAGGTTTTATGGAAGTGATATCTGAAGCCTTACAAATCAAGGCCCAGGTAAACGAAGGAGATATCGGTAAGACTAAGGTGGGGCAGAAGGTGGAATTTACAGTTAACTCTTACCCAAATAAAATATTTTCCGGGAAGGTAAGCAGCATTTCTCCCATGGCCTACACGGAGTCGAACGTGCAGATTTACGATGTGGTTATACAACTGGATGAAAAATACACGGAATTAAAAGCCGGCATGCCCGCCAACGTTACCATCATTGTGGAAAGGCACGATAATGTGCTGACTATACCTAAAGGAGCCACTACTTATGCAATTAGTTATCTGAGCAAGATGAGACAGACCGCAACGGGTCAAAGGCCTGGTAATAATAACGGTGGAAATACCAGTCGTCAGGGACAAAGCTCAGGACAAAACAACAGAACTTATCAGGGCGCTAATGGCGGTGGCACTGCCCAGGATCAAGAAGCCGCAACAAAAGAAAGCACCCAGTCACAGCGTGCCATCGTTCTGGTCCTGGACAAATCAGGCACTACCGTACCTAAAAGGGTGGAGCTGGGGCTGTCCGACCTGACCAGCTATGAAATAATAAACGGGCTAAACGAAGGGGATACGGTTATAGTCGGCTCTCTCAGTCAAACGGCATCTGCAGCATCTACATCCGCATCAAGATCTCCGGGGGGGAATCAGCCCTTTATGCCCAGGATACACGGCGCAGGCGGCGGGCATTAAACAGGCTGAAACGTTCGTAATAGAAAAGGGCGAGGTAGTAATATGGCGGAAAAAACAACAATCAAGCTTGAAAATATAAAAAAGGTTTACCACGTTGGTGACACCATGATTCATGCCGCCAGAGGCATCGATCTTACGGTAGTGGAAGGCGAAATGGTTGCCATAATGGGTTCTTCCGGCTCAGGCAAGAGTACGCTGTTGAATATTATAGGCTGTTTGGACCGGCCCACGGAAGGCGCCTATTCTCTGGACGGAAAGGACGTATCGAAACTTGATAAAATACAGTTAGCCGACATTCGCAACAAAAAATTAGGCTTTGTGTTCCAGGGATTCAATCTTTTAGGCAAAATGACCGTCAGGGCAAATATACAGCTGCCCCTGGTTTATGCCGGAACAGACAATAAAGAAATGGACGACAGGGCTCAGGAAGCGCTGAACTGGGTGGGCCTGTCTTCTTACCTGAACCACTACCCTAACCAGATGTCCGGCGGTCAGCAGCAAAGGGTTGCCATTGCCCGTGCGTTGGTGAACAACCCGTCTCTGATCCTGGCGGACGAACCCACTGGCGCCCTTGATTCAAAAACGAGTATAGAAATTATATCGGTTATTCAGAGACTGAATTTGGAAAAGGGTATTACAGTGGTAATTGTGACCCATGAAAAGGATATCTCCCTTTACTGCCGCCGGGTTATTCAATTAAAGGACGGACGTGTCATCAGTGATACCCCGGTGTCAAATCCCAGGAATGCCGCTATGGACCTGGAGTCTTTCCCGGAGGAAGATATGGAGGTGGCGGGTTGATTCTTTCAAAGAACATGGAAGTGGCGATAAACGGGATTAAGGCCAACAAATTGCGTTCAGCCTTAACCATGCTGGGTATAATTATTGGTGTTTCCGCCGTAATCATTATGATTTCCGTGGGCCAGGGGGCGAGCAAAAAAATTTCAGATCAGATTTCCAGTATGGGCTCAAATCTGTTAATGGTTTTTCCAGGCGCCGGCGAGGGGGCGGTGCGCGGTGCGGGCGGCAGAGTGAACACGCTTACCCTGGAAGATGCCGAAGCCATCTCAGGACTCAGAATGGTGGCCAATGTTGCTCCTGAGTTGAGCGGCAACGCCACCATAGCATATGGCAGCCAGACCTGGACAGCCGAATTTGACGGAACCACTCCTGAGCTTCAGGCAATCAAGGACCAGCCAACTACTTCAGGGTCGTTTTTTACAGAGGAGGATGTAAATGGCTCCACCCCGGTGGCGGTGTTGGGCCAGACCGTGGTGGATAATCTTTACCCGCAAGGCACAGACCCCATAGGGACAATAATCCGTATTAACAAGCTGTCATTTACAGTGGTGGGGGTGCTGGCTGCCAAGGGAGCGGCCATGATGGGCCAGGATCAGGATGATATTGTCTACATACCGGTAACCACGGCTCAAAGACGATTGCTTGGAGTGCAGAACGTGCGGCTCATTAATGTGCAGACCGAATCACCGGACAGCATGGATTATGTTCAGGGAAATGTTGAAAGCCTTCTTCGGGAGCGGCACCGTCTGGCCGGCTCCAATAATGACGACTTTCAAGTACGGAATCTGACCTCGGTGCTTCAAACAGCCGAGAGCACTACTCAAATAATGACGCTGTTGCTGGCCAGTGTTGCCGCGGTCTCCCTGCTGGTGGGGGGCATCGGCATTATGAATATCATGCTGGTTTCAGTGACGGAGAGGACCAGGGAAATAGGCCTGCGCATGGCTGTCGGGGCAACGGAAAGCAATATCCGCAACCAGTTTATTGTGGAGGCTCTGGTGCTTTGCCTGATCGGCGGCTTCACGGGTATTCTCCTGGGGATAGCGGGGTCTAAGATTGTTTCATTATTGGCCGGCTGGCCCACATCGGTCACACTGTACTCTGTTTTGCTGTCCGCCGGCTTTTCGGCAGTGATAGGAATATTTTTTGGCTACTATCCAGCCAAAAAAGCGTCGGGGTTGGACCCCATCGAAGCCCTCCGCTTTGAAAAGTAGATTAACGACAGCCTGACCCGGCTTGCTCAAGCCTGTTTCAGACATAGCAGGGTAGGGTGATAATTGTAACAATTTCGTAACATTTCCGTGCTTAAATCGCCATAATTTATAGTTATACTAAGAAAAAACAAGGAGGCGAGATCATGAAAAAGAAAATCGCAATAGCCATCACTCTGTTGATGCTGGTGGCGCTGGTGGCAGTACCGGCTTTCGCGGCCACGGACACGGGCACCAATGCCAAGGCCTGGTTTGACCAGATGTTCTCGGCCAGGAAAGCTGCGGTGGACCAGGCTGTCAAGGACGGGCGGATTACCGCCGAACAGGGTCAGGCATGGAAGGCCCACTTTGACCAAATGTACAAATTTCACGAGCAAAACGGGTTTAGCTGCCCCTTTGGTGGCCCCGGTATAGGTAAAGGCTTGGGCAGGGTGCCCGGAGCCGGCTGCGGTATGGGCATAGGAAGATGGGGCGGACAGTACCCTGTGGCGCCTGCTCCGGCACAGTAATCAATGGAGAAAATAAATATAATAAAAAAATGTAATGATAAAACCCCGGGAAACCGGGGTTTTATCATTACAAATATTTGGCCGGATTCCCAAGGTAATATAGCCATTATTTCAGGCACATCTCAAATAATCAAAACGCCTGTTAACACAGCTCAATTAATTGGCCCAGCGGAGTGAATTCCAGTCCCAGGGCTTCAGCCACGGCCTGACATGTTACCTTACCGCCGATAACGTTGACTCCCCGGGCCAGGGCGGCGTCTTCCCTCACTGCCCGCTTAAATCCCTTGTTGGCCAGGGCCATGGCATAGGGCAGCGTTGCATTGGTAAGGGCAAAGGTGGAGGTCCTGGCTACGGCGCCTGGAATGTTGGCCACTGCATAGTGGATAACGCCGTGTTTAACAAATACGGGGTCATTATGGGTGGTTACCCGGTCTATGGTTTCCACGCAGCCGCCCTGGTCAATGGCTACATCCACTATGACCGAGGCCGGTTTCATAGTCTTGACCATCTCCTCGGTGATAATCTTTGGCGCGCGGGCGCCGGGGACCAGCACTCCCCCGATTACCAGATCAGCCTTTGACACCGCTTTTTTGATATTAAAAGGGTTAGATATGATGGTTTTAAGCCTTGAGCCGAAGATATCATCAAGGTAGCGCAGGCGGTTCGGGTTTTTATCCAAGATAGTTACATCCGCACCCATACCAATTGCTATTTTTGCCGCATTGGCGCCCACCACGCCACCGCCAACTATAACTACTATACCCGGTGATACGCCGGGTACCCCTCCCAGCAGCACGCCGCTGCCGCCGTAATGCTTTTCAAGGAATTGGGCTCCAATCTGAACGGACATCCTTCCCGCAACTTCACTCATGGGGGTGAGCAGAGGCAGTGAACCGTCGTTGGTTTGGATGGTTTCGTAAGCTATGCCCGTGATCTTTTTACGCAGCAGGGCACTGGTCAATTCGGGTTCGGGAGCCAGGTGCAGGTAGGTGAACAGCAACTGGTTTTCCTTGAACAGTTCATACTCGGGTGGAAGCGGTTCCTTAACCTTTATAATCATATCTGCCGCCTGAAAGACTTCCCTGGGGGCGGTAAGAATTTCGGCTCCTGCTGCTACGTATTGTTTATCGCTGATTCCGCTGCCGGTCCCGGCGCCGGTTTCGATAACCAACTTGTGGCCGGCGGCGGCCATGGCCTCAACGCCCGCCTGTGTGATGGCAACCCGGTTTTCGTTGTTTTTAATTTCCTTCGGCACTCCAATAATCAAAGTGTATCCCCCTCCCTTAGCATTTTTATCGTTCGCTTATTTCCTTTATTCCAGTCTAACAGAGCGGATTTTTTCTCTTCAGATAATAAATATGTGTTATGTCGATTTGATGTTTTTACTCCCGGTGCGACTATTAGCCTGTTTGGAAATAAGGGTAAAAAAACCGGAGGCGTGTAATAACGCTTCCGGTATATAATAATTAACTCACATTTTGTTAATGTCACGACATAAGTTATGTTTTTCTTTATATTTTATATCACGGAGTAAATAATCGTAGCCAAAAAGAAAATAGAATAAATTATGTCGCTTCTCCTGAAAATGATTCTTTTTACCTCAAAAAGAAACCTTTGCTCACTGAGGGATTGATAGTTTTTTTCCGAAACGATGAAAAACGGAGGGCAACTGCCCTCCGTTTTTTGACACTTCGTCTGCTTAGTGTTATCCCTGAGCCAGGGTTTTGTAAATTTCATATCTTTCCTTGGCGTCCTGCTCTGTTTTTTCAAATAGCGCTTCCGCATCGGCCGGGAACGTTTGCGTAAGAGCGGCGTAACGCACCTCACCCATGAGGAAGTCCTTGAAGTTGCCGGAAGGCTCTTTGGAATCCAATACGAAAGCTTTTTCCTTGAGTTCCGGGTTGAACCGATACAGGTGCCAATATCCGGCTTTGACGGCCTTGTCCATTTCTATCTGGCTTTTATCCATGCCGGCTTTCAGGCCGTGGTTGATACACGGGGCGTAGGCTATAATAAGGGACGGACCCTTGTATGCTTCTGCTTCCTTGATAGCCTTCAGAGTTTGATTCTGATCCGCGCCCATGGCAACCTGAGCCACATAAACGTAGCCGTAGGTCATGGCCATTCTGCCCAGATCTTTCTTCTTCGTCTTTTTGCCGGATGCGGCAAATTTAGCTATAGCCGCGGTGGGTGTTGCCTTGGAAGATTGGCCGCCGGTGTTTGAGTATACTTCGGTGTCAAATACAAACACGTTGATATCCTCGCCTGATGCCAGAACGTGGTCCAGACCGCCGTAACCAATGTCATAAGCCCAACCGTCGCCGCCAAAGACCCATACAGATTTTTTAATCAGTAAATCAGTTCTACCGCTAATCTCTTCCAGCAGGGGATTGGTTTGCCCCTTTAACAGAGGTTGTATTTTGGCTGTCGCAGCTTTGGATGCGTCGGCATCGTCCCTGCCGTCAAGCCATTCCTGGAAGGCTTCTTTAAGTGCAGACGCGATGTCACCAGCCATGGCTTCCTGAATCAGACTTGCCAGCTTGTCTCTGTTTTGTTTCATGGCCAGCATCAGACCAAAACCGTGTTCAGCATTGTCTTCAAAAAGGGAGTTGGCCCAAGCCGGCCCCTTACCCTCACTGTTGGTGCAATAAGGCATGGCAGGCGCGCTGCCGCCCCAAATGGAAGAGCAGCCGGTGGCGTTGGAAACAACCATACGGTCACCATATAACTGGGTAATCAGTTTGGCATATGGAGTTTCCGCACATCCCGCGCAGGCGCCGGAAAATTCCAGCAGCGGCTGGGCAAACTGACTGCCCTTGACGCTATAGAGGTTCCAGAGATTGTCCTTGACGGGCACGGACATGGCGAATTCCCAGTTCGGGGTCTCAACATCCACCTGAGTTTCAAATGGTTTCAGTTCAAGAGCCTTGGTTTTAGCCGGGCAGGTATTCACGCATACGCCGCAGCCCAGACAGTCCAGTGTGCTGATCTGCATCCGGAAGGCCAGGCCTGTCAGCTGTTTGCCCGTGGCGGGGACGGTTTCAAAAGTTGCGGGAGCCTTAGCGGCTTCTTCTTCATTCAAAAGCACAGGACGTATAACAGCATGAGGACATACATAGGAGCACTGGTTGCACTGAATACAGTTTTCCTTGTTCCACTGCGGAACAAAGGCTGATACACCGCGTTTTTCGTACCTTGATGTGCCCAGGGGGAAGTGCCCGTCTGCTACATTTGCAAAGGTGCTGACCGGCAGTTTGTCCCCTTCCAGCCTGTTCATGGGCTGCAGTACATTTTTGATGAAGTCAGGCACATCTTTAACCTCTGCTGCTTCGTCCGGTGCGTCGGCCCAGGAGGCAGGAATGTCAACCTTTACCAGTTCGGTTAATCCTTTGTCAACTGAAGCATAGTTCATATTGACAATGTTTTCGCCTTTTTTGCCGTAAGCTTTCTTGATGGAGTTTTTCAAATAGCCGACAGCATCATCTATGGGTATAACGTTGGCCAGCTTAAAGAAGGCCGACTGCATGATCATATTGGTACGGTTGCCCAGACCCAGTTCCTGGGCCAGTTGCACTGCATTTATGGTGTAGAAATTAATTTTGTGGGCGGCCAGGTATCTCTTCATATGGGCCGGCATTTTTTCTTCCAGTTCGGCCGGTGTCCAGACGCAGTTCAGGAGGAAAGTGCCGCCGTCTTTAAGTCCGGCCAGCAAATCATACATATTGACGTAAGACTGGTTGCTGCAGGATATGAAATTGGCGCTGTTAATCAAATATGGCGATTTAATCGGTTTTTTGCCGAAGCGGAGGTGGGAGATGGTGATCCCGCCTGACTTTTTGGAGTCGTAGGCGAAGTACGCCTGGGCGTACATATTGGTATTGTCTCCTATTATTTCCACCGCCTGCTTGTTGGCGCCCACCGTGCCGTCGGAGCCCAGGCCGAAGAATTTGCACTGAATGGTTCCTTCCGGCGTGGCGTCAATGGCCTCGGTCCGGGGCAGGGACAGGTTGGTAACGTCGTCAATAATGCCGATGGTAAAGCCGTTTTTAGGATTGCCGGAGCTCAGGTTGTCGAATACCGCCTTGATATCGGCAGGCAGAACATCCTTGGAGCCCAGGCCGTAGCGCCCGCCTACGATTACCGGCTTGAGATTGGCATCGTAGAATATGGTGCGGATATCTTCGTACAGCGGCTCGCCCAGGGAACCCGGTTCTTTAGTGCGGTCCAGCACGGCAATTTTCTTAACCGTTTTAGGAAGCACATCGAAAAAGTATTTGGCTGAAAAAGGCCTGTAAAGGTGCACTTTGATTACGCCGACCTTTTCGCCCCGGTCCATCAGGAAGTCTACTGTTTCTTCAGCGACATCGCAAACCGAACCCATGGCAACGATGATATGTTCGGCATCCTGGGCGCCGTAATAGTCAAAGGGCTTGTATTCCCTGCCGGTTATTTTGCTGATTTCCTTCATGTATTCCGCTACGATATCGGGCACCGGATGGTAGTAAGGGTTGCATGCTTCCTTGGCCTGGAAGTAAATGTCCGGGTTCTGGGCGGTACCCTTGATCTTCGGGTGTTCCGGGTTTAGGGCGTTGTTTTTAAAAGCCTTGACGGCATCGTAATCAACTAGTGCGGCTAAATCTTCATAATCAATAGTCTCAATTTTTTGCATCTCGTGGGATGTCCTGAATCCATCAAAGAAATGAAGGAAGGGCAGGCTGGATTTGATCGCCGACAAGTGAGCAACGCCGGCCAGATCCATTACCTCCTGCACGCTACCGGAAGCCAGCATGGCAAAGCCTGTCTGGCGGCAGGCCATAACATCGTTGTGGTCCCCGAAAATGCTCAGGGCATGTCCTGCTACAGCCCTGGCCGTTACATGAATTACAGCAGGCAACAGTTCCCCGGCAATTTTATACATGTTGGGGATCATCAGCAGCAATCCCTGGGAAGCAGTATAGGTGGTGGTCAGGGCACCTCCCGACAGTGAGCCGTGCAGGGCGCCGGCGGCGCCGGCCTCCGATTGCAATTCAGCAACTTTAACTGTTTGTCCGAAGATGTTTTTCTGGCCCTGGGAACTCCATTCGTCCACATGTTCCGCCATGGGGGATGACGGGGTAATGGGGAAAATTGCTGCACAGTCGGTGAAGGCATAGGATACATATGCCGCGGCTTTGCAGCCGTCCATGGTTTTTTTGTCTTTACCCATTAACGATACTCTCCTTTCAGTTTGTGTTTTTTTATCTTTCTATAGTTGTTTTACCAGTATTCCGGCCAGACGTTTGTTCCCGGGTCGTCTGGCCTATTTTTGTATAATTCTATATTATCCGTATTTTGAATATATCCTTTAATTTTCTTTTCATCAAGCTTTATTTCGCTTGTATTATGTATAATTTGCAGGAAAAATATGTATATGCTGCAGGTCTAACAATTTCATTATTTCAACTTTAAAGGAGTCAGTTAAATTGTAGCCTTTTTTTGTCAAGGCAATTACCACAAATTAACGGGTTCATTAACCAAACTATTACATCGCTCAGATGCGTCCGTCATCTTTCTCAGGTACCAAGTATCCTTCCTTTAATGAAATTTTTCACTCACTTTTTTTCTATAGATCATTCCGCAGATGTATATGAATTTCTGATCAACGGCTGTAATGAACTGGTGATAGTCAAATCATCTGCTGAATCATACCATGGATGGATGTTGCTGGAAAAAAAAATTGCTAAGATGATTAAGTCAGAAATAAACGGCAAGATGTCAAATCAAATTCAAATGTTTCTATAATGTTTCTATATGGTAAACAATATAATCTGATAAACATATTATATTGTTTTGTAACTTTAGAAAGTGTGCTACTAGTTTAATATATGTTCGAACTATTAATGAGATGCACTATTAAGCAGCATCTTATATTTATGGTTCGTCGTTCAATGCTGATTAATGTGGTTGTTGATAAACTTGTAGAAGGAGGGATAACTTTATTTATTGTTATTAATTTAGGAAAGGTGGTATTATGCGGTATGAGGTATAAGTTGCTTACATTAGCAATTATAGCATGCCTGATTTTTTGTTTTACCGGACTGGCCTTTGCCTCTTCATTGGTTGACACAAACAACCACTGGGCAAAGCCGCAAATAGAAAAATGGGTGGGCAAGGGCTTGGCCAGCGGCTATCCCGATAACACATTTAGGCCGGACAATACAATATCCAGGGCGGAGTTTGTATCACTGGTCAACAGGGCCTTCGGTAAACAAAACTCTGCCTCCACAAGTACTTTTAAAGATGTTGAGGCTTCAGACTGGTTTTACAAAGAAGTAGCAGCTGCCCAGGCCGCAGGGTATATTTCTGGCTATGAGGATGGTACTTTTAGACCTAACGACCCTGTAACCCGCCAGGAAGCTGCTTCAATTGTGTTCAGATTGCTAAAACTGGAAAAGACGTCAGCACAGGTTTATTTTAAAGATGCGGATAGCATTTCCCAATGGGCCAGAGACGCTGTATATTCCGTGGCGGCGAAAAAGGTTATGAATGGATATCCTGATGCTACATTCAGGCCTTTCGGCATGATCACAAGGGCGGAAACACTGGTCATGCTGGATAATGCTCTAGCTTTACTACCAGTTGAACCGGAAGAAAAAGGCATAACGGGCCATGTTTACATCGACGACAAAGCGGTGGAGGGCGCGGTTCTCAAGCTCTTTGAAAAAGGCAAATACACAGTGATTAAAGAGACCACAACCGATAGCAAAGGGGAATATGTATTTGCTGTAGATGCGGGAGCGTACGATATTACCGCCGTCAAAGACAATTACGTAGCTTACGTCGGTAATCTTGTTGTAACGGATAAGTTAGTCAAGGACATTACTTTAGCCGAAGGCAGTGTTCTTAAAGGCAATGCTGTTGACAATAGCAGCAGCGCCATGAAGGATACTACGCTGACTTTCACCACTAATCCAGGGTTTATAATTGTCACGGACAAGGACGGCAACTTCACGATCACAGTATTGCCGGCTATGATATACACCATAAGCGCCGGCAGTGGGTATAATCCAATTACCGGTATTGACAGTGGTAGCACGGGGGTTCATTTACTGGGAATACTGAGATTTGGTGGCTCCGGCGGCGGCGGCGGTGGAGGCGGTGGCAGCAACAGCACTACCGCCGCAGTTAAGGCAACTGCTATTTCTGCCACACTTAGCGGATATGGCGCAGGTGGTGTTTCCCCTAAATCAGGTACACTTTCCAGTAACGGGCTGAGCGGTACCATTGATCTGTCAAATACAACTGAATACCCTGACTCTGCGCTAATCACAGATGTCAGCATAACTGCTCCGGCAGGCAGTACATTAACCACCACATCTGTCGATTCAGATAAGTTTGCTACTGTTCCAGTATCGAAAACCCTATCAAATATCGGTAGCATTGGGATATCGCAGTTGCTCAGTATCAATAAAACAAGCATATCCGTGGGGACACTGAGAGCAGTTTTCGGTTCAAGTGTTACTGTTAACGGAACGCTGGCTTGTACAGGATATTCTTCAAGCGCTGTTTCGCTTGAAATTAACCTGGGCACTAATCCTGGCATCGTACCCAATGATTACGTAACAATAGATACAAACGGAACCACTGTTACTGCAAAAATTAAGACTGGGCAGGGAGGTACTCTTCTGGCTACAATAGGCATAACTAATTTTATTAGTAACACAATCGGTGAGCTCCCGGCATCAGTCAGCACCGACAACAGCAATTTTGAAAGCGTTGCCACCGTAGCTGGAAGAAATGCCATTATAAACAATATTGTAGTTTTGATAAGTATGCCAGGCGTTAATTGGAATAACGCAACATTAGCGGATTTGTCCGGAAAGGAAATTTTCTTTAAAAAGATAGGTAGCAGCACTGTTTATACCCTAAAAGTGATTAGTTAATCATTGCTATTGCCGATAAATGCGACAAGGGATGGTTCTCCCCTGTCGCATTTATGCTCTAATAATAATCTTTACTAATCCCCATCAGCTTTGACAATTCAAGGACAGGCGCACCAATAGTTTTTTTATCAACTCATTACGGACCTTATTATCCCTACAGTTTGAAGACTTTCCAACGTACTCTACCATGTCCGCGATTTGCCATACCTTTCTGATTTTGTCTGTTAAATCTCTTTTACTGACTAATGAACCTCTCTTCCTGCCCAGATCATAATAATAGAGACATGTAATTTGTAATGCCTGATTTCTTGAATATCTCATGCTGCCCGGGATGACACGGCATACAGGGTATAACAGCCACAAATAATCTCTTCCCGCTTATGAGCACAAACAAATTAGGTTATTTTTTCCAGAAACCCTACATATTAATTAATAAAGCATATAGTTTTTCAAGGGGGGCTGGTGATGGCCGGAAAATGGCATCTCATGAGCGATCAGGAAGTACTGGAGGTCTTTCGCTCCGATCCGGGCAGGGGACTGGAAGAAAGGGAGGCCGTTGAAAGGCTGGCCAGATTCGGGACCAATGAACTGGTCAGGGAGGCGCCGGTATCCGCAGGGAGTGTATTAATAGGCCAGTTCAGGGATTTCAAGCTCCTGGTGCTGCTAATAGCGGCGACTGCCATAGGATTTCTGGGGGATTCCGGCGGGGCGGGGGCAATAATAATAATCGCCCTGATTAACGCATTGGTTGGGTTTATTCAGGAATATCGCACCGAAAGAGCAATAGAACGGTCAAAGGGCATGATAACTCCGGAAGCCATAGCCATCCGGGGAGGCCAGAAAAAAAGAATACCTGCTAAAAATCTGGTACCGGGTGATCTGGTTGTACTGGAGCGGGGCGGCCCGGTTCCGGCGGATATCCGGTTAATCTGGACAAGCAGTCTGCTCGTCGAAGAATCAGCCCTTAATGGCCGTCCTGCAGTTGTCGAAAAATCTACAGTCGTAAGCGCTGACGATCCGGCCGGAAATACGGGTCGGGAGAATATGGTTTTGCTGGGTAGCACTGTTATAGGCGGTAGCGGCAGGGGTATAGTGGTGGCTACAGGTATGTTGACGGAAGCGGGGCTTGTTGCCGGGGTTGGCGGGGAGGCTGGCGGGAATGGCGCTGGTTTGCAGGATTCCCTGGCTGTCGCAGGTTCGCGGCTGTTCAACGCCGGACTGTTTATTTGCCTGCTGGTAGTAATACTCGGAGTTTATCAAGGGGAACCCCTTAACCAGATGCTGCTGGCCGGTATTAGCCTGGCCGTTGTCGCTGTTCCCGGGGGGCTTCCGGCGATAGCAAGTTTTTCCCTGGCCCTGGGCATGCAGAGGATAAACCGGCGGCATGCGGTGATCCGCGACCCATCCGTAGTGGAAAAGCTGGCCTGCGTAACCCTGGTCTGCCCCAATAAAACCGGTATTTTAACCGAAAACAGGATGTCGGTGGTGCGGGCGCTGGTGGGTGGTAAAGAGGTGGAAATAAAAGGGGATGGTTACGATCCCAAAGGCAGTTTTGATTATCAGGGTGACAAGAATGATCCGGGGCTAAGTCTTTTCTTAAAAACAGCCGCCCTGTGTAATAATGCTCTATTGACCAGGGGTGATATAACCGTGGGAGGCTTCTTCCGGGATATCGGCAAAGTAAAGACCCTAAGGCAGTGGGGCATACAGGGAGATCCCACCGAGGGCGCTTTGCTGGTAATGGCCGCCAGGGGTGGGGTGTGGCGGGAAAGGCTGGAGAAAAAGGAAAGCAGGCTGCGGGAAATACCTTTTGATTCCTGCAGAAAGCGCATGACCATTATTTACCAGGCCTCCCGCGGCGGCATGGTGGCCTATACCAAAGGCGCCCCGGAGGAGTTGGTGGAATTATGTACCCACTTGTACAAGGAAGGTTCTCCTGCCTTCATGACAACGGACGACAAAGAGGAGTTGCTGGACCAAATTGCCGGACTGGCGGCCCGGCCTTTCAGGGTTATGGCACTGGCTTACCGTAAGCTGTCCCCGGAAGTTAACGATTATACTGCAGAAAACGTGGAGAAACATATGATTTTTCTGGGTTTGGCTGCCATCAGCGATAACCTGGAGCCTGCGGCCGTTGACATCATGCATGGTCTCAGGCGGGCTGGCATCAAGGTGATTATGATAACCGGGGAGCATCAGCTCACCGCCCGCTCGCTGGCGATGGAGGCCGGACTGCTGGGTCCACAGGACAGAATCATCAACGGTAATCAACTGGCCGGGATGACCGACGATGAGTTAGCCCGGGAGATAGAGAGTATCAGAATATTTGCCCGGATTGAGCCGCAACAGAAGCAACGTCTAATCCGAATATTAAAGCAGTCCGGGCATGTGGTGGCTGTAACCGGGAAGGGTATTGGGGATATTACGGCCTTAAAGGAAGCGGATGTCAGCGTAGCTATGGAAAATAACGGGGCGGCGGCATTGAAGAATGTTTCAGCTATACTGTTTACGGGTAATAATTTTAGCGGTTTTATTGATGCCCTTCGGGAAGCCAGAGGAATATGCGACAATATCAGGACAATCCTGCGCTATCTGCTTTCCTTTTGTGTAAGCTTGCTGTTGCTGATGTCTGCTGCCCTGGCGGCAGGTTTTACCCTCCCCCTTTCGCCGTTGCAGGTGCTGTGGGCGGGGCTGCTGGCCGGGGGGCTGCCGGTACTGGCCCTTGGGATGGAGCCGCCGGATAGAAATGTTATGTTCAGGGCGCCGGGACATTTCCAGGAAAAAATTTTTTCCGCCGGTATGCTCCGGAGCGTAATGGCCGGGGGAGTCGTTGCTGCAACTGCTTCATTGGCAACATTCTTGTTGCTGCTGCGCGGCGGGCAGGATCTGGCCGGAACGACGGCACTGAATACCATTATATTTTTGCAAATGTTTTACGCTTTCAGCTTCAGGTATGAATATTATAATAAAAGGGAATTTTTGCCCGCCAACAATCCGGCTCTAGCAGCATCTTTAATTGCTGTAATAATACTGCAGCTTTCGGTTACCTACCTGCCCTTCTTGCAGGACATTTTCCATACAGTGCCGCTGGGTCCGGCGCACTGGGGAACTATACTGGCCGTATGCGTCTTACCAATAATTTCGGGACCTATATTAAGGTGGCTGCGATCCAGGGTTGGGCAGAGAATTATGTATATTAAAATATAATATTTAGAAGGATATACTACGTCGTTAGGGAAAGTAGAAAGGTGTGCCTTGTTGCAGGCACACCTGAAGGTATTTTTCGGGGGTGGTTCTTTATGAGGTTCACTAAGGCCCACGGTCTGGGCAATGACTTTGTTATTGTTAATACACTGGAGGAGTCCGGGATACCGGAAAACAGGGAGGAACTCGGTACGCTGGCCGCAAGAATTTGCCACAGACAGTTCGGGGTTGGTGCGGACGGACTTATATTGATTAAGAAATCAGATCAAGCCGATATATATATGCAAATAATAAACTCCGACGGCAGTGAGCCTGAAATGTGCGGTAACGGTATACGTTGCGTGGCCAGGTATGTATATGAAACCGGTCTGGTACCCCGGCAGAAGGTGCGGGTGGAAACCCTGGCCGGGATTATGGTGCCGGAAATAATTGTGGACGGTGATGAATCCTTCCTGGTCAGGGTAGACATGGGCGAGCCGCGGCTGGAGCGGGCTGAAATTCCCATGCAGGGACCGCCGGGCAAGGTATTGAACGAGCCCCTGGAAATGGATGGTGATGTTTTCATGATTACTGCAGTTTCCATGGGCAATCCCCACTGCGTTATTTTTGTAGATGATGTCCGGGCTGTACCTCTTTTTGAACTGGGACCAAAGCTGGAGATACACCCCGCCTTTCCCCGGAAGGCCAATGTAGAGTTTGTCCAGATAGTGAACGACAAAGAAGTTATCATGAGGGTCTGGGAAAGGGGCGCCGGTTTTACTATGGCCTGCGGCACCGGGGCCTGCGCCGCCTGTGTTGCCTCGCACCTGAACGGCCATACCGGCCGAAAGGTGAAGGTGCATCTGGCTGCAGGTCATCTAAATATTGAGTGGGATGACAATAATAATGTATACATGACGGGACCGGCCCTTAAAGTATTTACTGGAGACTACCCGTTGGAGTAAAGTATATAAAGACCATTTAAATAATGCGGCTAAATCAATCATAAGTTGGGGACATTCCTTCGTGAAAATGCTAAGAGGTAAGGAATTTCATGACGCGAGTCGAAAGTCAAACGTCGAAGGTCCTTTTAGGTGACTTTTGAACTTTGACTTTCGACTTTAGACTGAACAGTTACAAGAGGAGGTATTATTGATGAAATTCACTGAAGCTCAAAGGATTCAGAATTTACCACCGTACCTTTTTGCCCGTATTGAAAGGCAGATACAGAAAAAGAGAGCCGAAGGGGTGGATGTTATCAGCCTGGGTATAGGCGATCCGGATATGCCCACCCCCGTTCATGTTATAGAGGAGTTATATAAAGAGGCTAAAAACCCCGCCAACCATCAATACCCCTCATCCGTGGGTATGATTGATTTTCGCCGGGCGGTGGCAGACTGGTACGGGAAAAGATTCGGTGTGCAACTGGATCCCCAAACCGAAGTAGTTTCACTGATTGGCTCCAAGGAGGGAATTGCCCATATATCCTGGTGCTACCTTGATCCGGGCGATACCATACTGGTACCCGATCCGGCCTATCCCGTTTACGCCGGAGGCGCCATACTGGCCGGGGCGGAGCCGTATTATATGCCCTTAACGGCTGAGCGCGGGTTTATGCCCAACTTGGCGGATATACCTACTGCCGTGGCCCAAAAAGCCAAGCTAATGTTCCTCAATTATCCCAACAATCCCACCGGGGCTGTGGCCACGGAGGAATTTTTCAGAGAAGTGGTGGCCTTTGCCGGGGAAAATGAAATACTTGTATGCCATGACGCCCCCTATACCGAGGTGGCTTTTGACGGATATAAGCCAATAAGCTTTTTGCAAATACCGGGAGCGAAGGATGTCGGCATAGAATTCCACTCGGTATCCAAAACATATAACATGACCGGCTGGCGAATCGGCTGGGCAGCGGGTCATCCCGTTGTGGTGGAAGCCCTGGGCAGACTGAAATCAAACCTTGATTCGGGCCAGTTCCAGGCCATACAGTACGCTGCCATGGCTGCCCTCGCCGGTCCACAGGATGTAGTGGAGAAGAATAATAATATTTACCAGGAGCGCAGGGATATACTGGTGGACGGCCTGAATGCCATTGGCTGGAAGTTGGAAAAACCTAAAGCCACTATATATATCTGGGCGCCTGTGCCTTCAGGTTATACTTCGGAGTCCTTAACCGAACTGGTGCTGGAAAAGGCCGGGGTAGTCATCACCCCGGGTACCGGCTACGGTCCCAATGGCGCAGGGTATTTCCGCATGTCCCTCACCTTGCCTACCGGGCGGCTCAGGGAAGCCATTGAGAGAATTAAAAAAAATGTGGGCAAAGTGAAGTTTTAGATATTTAAGGAGGATAAATTTATCATGAACCTGGCAGACAGAGCTATGAACATAAGCCCTTCACCGACCCTTTCTATAGACGCCAAGGCCAAAAAGCTCATCGCCGGCGGAGCGGATGTAGTTAATTTTGGAGTGGGAGAACCCGATTTCGATACTCCAGATCACATCAAGCAGGCGGCTGTCGACGCCATAAACAGGGGTATGACTAAATATACCGCTGTTGCCGGTACTGACCAGATCAAAGAAGCTATCATCAAAAAATTCAAAGATGATAACGGGCTTGACTACCAGCCCGGACAGATAGTAGTTTCCGCAGGAGCGAAACACTCCCTTTACAACGCCTTCCAGGTGCTATGCCAGGAAGGTGACGAAATCATACTGCCCGCTCCTTATTGGGTTAGTTACCTGGAACAGGTTAAGCTGGCAGGCGGGACTCCCATCATAATACAGACCAGGGCTTCTAACGGCTTTAAATTAACTCCTGAGGAATTGGAAAGCGCCATAACCCCCCGCACCAGGATGGTATTGATAAATAGCCCCAGCAACCCCACCGGTGCGGTATATAGCCGCAGCGAACTGGAAGATCTGGGCAAAATGCTGGTGCGCCGGGAAATAGCCATTATATCGGATGAAATATATGAAAAATTAATATATGACGGACTGGAGCACGTTAGCATAGCTTCACTAAGCCCGGAATTAAAGGAATTGACTGTGGTAATCAACGGCGTTTCCAAAGCCTATGCCATGACAGGCTGGCGGATAGGCTATGCGGCAGCGCCTGGGCCGGTGGCCAAGGCTATGGCTGATTTACAAAGTCATTCCACCTCTAACCCCACGTCAATTGCCCAGGCAGCCAGTGTGACCGCTCTGAACGGTACGCAGGAACCCTTGCAGAAAATGGTGGTGGAATTCAACCGCCGCCGGGATTACATATTGGAAAGGGTCAATGGCACACCGGGTTTAAACTGTAACTGTCCGGGGGGGGCGTTTTATGTTTTCCCCGACATGAGCCACTACATTAACCGTACTTATAACGGTAAAAAAATAGGTGGGGCTTCGGATTTGGCTGCTATCCTGCTGGAGGAGGCCAATGTAGCCCTTGTGCCCGGTGTCGCCTTCGGCGATGATCGCTGCTTTAGACTGTCCTACGCTACCTCCATGGAGAAGATTAAAGAGGGACTGGACCGTATCGAACACCTGCTTGCCGGGATAGAATAGTTCAGGAGTCAGGAGTCAGGAGTCAGGAGTCAGTAGTCAGAATGAGAGAATGGTTTATCGTTTGGAAGTATTCTGAATTCTGACTACCTTAAATTCTGACTACCTTAATAGAAACAAAAAAAATGGTGGTGGGAGTTTTGCCCAGAAGTATGACAGGTTTTGGTCGGGGTGAGGCCGAGGGACAGGGTAAAAAATTTACCGTGGAAGTCAAGTCGGTTAATCACCGGTACTGCGAAGTGATGTTGAGAATGCCCAGGGGTATGGTTTCCCTGGAGGAAAAAGCCAGGCGCTATATTCTATCCCGGCTGGCCAGGGGCAGGGTTGACGGATTTATAACCGTGGAGGATTGTACGGTAAAAACAGCCACAGTTAAAGTTGACAAAGTATTGGCAGCATCGTATTATAAGGCAATGGAAGAACTTATCAGTAATCTCGGGATTTCTTCCGGAATTAAGCCCGAGCACCTTTTATCTCTTCCTGGCGTATTTTCACTGGAGGAACCTGCCGAGGATATTGAAGCATACTGGCCTGTATTGGAACAGGCCCTGACCGGAGCAGTGGATGGCCTGCTGGATATGCGTAGCACCGAAGGGGTGCGGCTGCAGGAGGATTTGCTGTCCAGACTGGAACTGATCAGAGTTGTTTTAAAAGGAATTGAGGCCAGAGCCCCGGAAGTAGTAGAGGATTACAGGTTCAGATTGAACCAGCGTTTGCAGGAATGGCTGAAGGATTCAACCCTGGACATGAACAGACTTATGGCCGAAGTGGCAGTTTTTGCCGAGCGTTCAAACATCACCGAGGAGGTGGTGAGGCTATACAGTCATATTGACCAAACCGGTGAAACCCTCGGAATGGAGGAGCCGGTGGGCAGGAAGCTTGATTTCCTGCTGCAGGAGATGAACCGAGAAATTAATACCATTGCCTCCAAGGCTTCTGACTTGCAGATAGCCAAAGCAGCGGTGGAAATAAAGAGCGAGCTTGAGAAAATAAGGGAACAGGTTCAGAATCTGGAGTAAGGGGGGAAACCAATGGATATTAAGCTTATTAACATAGGCTTCGGAAATATAGTATCAGCTAACCGCATAATCGCCATTGTTAGTCCCGAGTCTGCACCTATCAAAAGAATCATTACCGAGGCCAGGGACCGGGGCATGCTGGTGGATGCCACCTACGGCCGCAGGACCAGGGCGGTCATTATTACTGACAGCGATCACGTGATATTATCGGCGGTGCAGCCGGAGACTGTAGCCCACCGGTTGGGAGGCAAGGAAGCACCAGTTCCTGCCGTCGACGAGTCGGGCGACTGATATGAGGCTTTGAAAATTATGCAGCAGGGAATGCTTATTATTGTATCGGGCCCTTCCGGGTCTGGCAAGGGGACTCTGTGTGCCGAACTGATAAGACGACGTCCTGATATGAATATTTCCGTTTCAGCTACCACCAGGGCGCCCAGACCCGGCGAATTGCACGGTACAAATTATTTTTTTCTGTCACCGGATGAATTTGACAAATTGATTGAAGCCGACGGCTTTTTGGAATGGGCAGCCATTTACAGCTATAAATACGGAACCCCTGTAGGCCCCGTGAAGGATATGCTGGTCAGGGGAATAGACGTCATACTGGAAATTGATGTCCAGGGTGGGCTTCAAATCAGGGAAAAATACCCGGATGCCGTACTGGTGTTTATAACAACCCCTTCCAGGCAGGAACTGGAGAGAAGGCTCAGGGGCAGGGGAACGGATGAAGCCGAGGAAATCGAGGTAAGGCTTGAATGGGCTGGCAGTGAATTAGTTCAGGCAGCTTATTATGATTATCTGGTTATAAATGATGAAGTGGAAAATGCAGTGCATAAACTGGAGTGTATTGTTGAAGCGGAAAGATGCCGTCCGCGGCGGATGGTAATCCCGGGGTGGATCAACTACTGATCTGAGACAATACTGGATTCGATTTGGGGGGTCTTCATGAACCAGCCGTCTCTGGATAATTTGCTGCAAAAGGTGGACAGCCGCTATACTCTGGTAGTGGTGGCGGCGAAAAGGGCCAGGCAGCTTACGGAAAAAGGGGAAAATCAAAGAGAAGAAAATGTGGACGGGGTGGTTCGGAAACCTGTTACCGAGGCGCTTCAGGAGATCGTCAATAACAGGGTTAAATACCGCCGTACCAAGCAGGGAATTAAGTAACGGAGGTATGAAAATGCTGGGGGGTAAGTTTATCACCCTGGGTGTGACCGGAGGTATCGCTGCCTACAAGGCGGCGGATCTGGCCAGCAAATTGACCAAGCTGAATGCCCGGGTACATGTGGTTATGACCGGTTCCGCTCAGAAATTTGTTGCGCCCCTTACTTTTGAGGCAGTTACGGGGAATCCCGTTCATTACGATACTTTTGCCAGTTCAACAGGTTTCCATGTGCCGCACATCGATCTGGCATATAACGCCGATATTCTGGTGGTGGCTCCGGCCACCGCTAATTTTCTGGGCAAAGCGGCCCACGGCATCGCCGATGACCTGTTGACCACGACCGTGCTGGCTGCTACCTGCCCGGTATTGATCTGCCCGGCCATGAATGTGCATATGTATGCCAATAAGGTGGTTCAGTCCAATATTGAAAGATTAAAGGAATTAGGCTATTACTTTCTTGAGCCCGAGTCCGGCAGGATGGCCTGCGGGCATCAGGGAAAGGGCAGGCTGCCCGAGGTTCATGCCATCGTGGACAGGATTGTGGAAATAATCCCCCCGTCCGGCGATTTCAGCGGCCTTAACGTGCTGATTACTGCCGGGGGCACCAGGGAGCCTATAGATCCGGTGCGCTATATATCAAACCGCAGTTCCGGTAAAATGGGCTATGCTCTGGCCAGGGCGGCCATGGCCAGAGGCGCCAAGGTGATTCTGATAACAGCGCCAACCTCCGTTTCTCCACCCGCCGGGGTTAGTCTGGTGCAGGTGGAGACCGCATTGGAGATGCGCGACGCCGTAATGGAGCATTATGCTGCAGCAGATGTGGTAATCAAGGCTGCCGCCGTAGCCGATTATCGTCCCAGGCTGGCGGCTGAACAAAAGATCAAAAAAGAAGGAGACACCCTCGCCCTGGAGCTGGATAAAAACCCCGATATATTGATGGAACTGGGCAGGAACAAAAGAAATGGCGTTACCCTGGTGGGTTTTGCCGCCGAAACTGAGAACCTGCTTGAAAACTCCCGGGAGAAGATAAAGAAAAAAAATCTGGACTTGCTGGTGGCCAACGATGTCACCATGCCCGACGCGGGGTTCGGCACCGATACCAATATAGCCAAGCTCATTCATCCGGACGGCGGGGTTGTCAGTCTTGAACTGATGGACAAATACGATCTGGCCAACCGTATTCTGGATGAGGTAATAGCTATAAGAACATAACGCCGGACCGCAGATGTAAGGCAAGGGAAAAAACCCGTAAAAAAAATCTTATACCCTGGAAGGAAATATATATTTTTTAGATAATATAGATATATAAATATCAAGTAAAGATAAAAGGTGCCCTTTAAGGGAGAATAGGGAAGTCCGGACGGGATCACCTGTGAAGTGATTCTGAAACGGCGCGGACCCACCACTGTAGACGGCGAGTTTCCTTAGATTTAGCCACTGGGCAAAGCCCGGGAAGGTTGAGGCAAACGATGACCTGTTAGCCAGGAGACCTGCCTTTTATCTGCGCTTGGGGATGATGGAAAAATCCTCAACCTTTGGGTTGAGGATTATTTTTTTTGGAGGAGGGACGATTATGACACAGTTAAGCAGAGCCCTGAAGGGTGAAAGTACACCTGAGATGGAGCTGGTAGCAGCAAGTGAAGGTGTAACCCCGGAATTTGTCAGGCAGGGGGTTGCTGAGGGAACTATTGTAATACCCTGCAATATTGGCCGCAAAAACATCAGCCCCGTAGGAATCGGCGCCGGCCTCAGAACCAAGGTGAGCGCTAGCGTCGGACTGTACGGCAGGGAGGCGTCCCTGCAGGAGGAGATTACCAAAATCAGGGCTGCTATTGGGGCCGGGACTGACGCCATCATGGATTTGAGCGTCAGCGGGGATATCGATGCCATGCGCCGGGAGGCGCTGGCCCTGAGTCCCAAGCCGCTGGGGACGCTGCCATTGTATCAGGCGCTGGCCGAAGCCGGTGAAAAATACGGTTCGGCAGCAAAAATGAAGGTGGAAGATCTTTTTGCAGTAATTGAGCGGCAGGTTTTGGACGGGGTGGATTTTCTGGCCGTGCACTGCGGCACCACCATGGATATTGTAGAGCGGGCCAAAAAGGATGGCCGGATCGACCCACTGGTTAGCTATGGCGGTTCCCATCTGATTGGCTGGATGATCAGCAATGAAACCGAAAATCCGCTTTACACCTGTTATGACAGGCTGTTGGAAATAGCCGCCAAATACGATGTCACCATCAGCCTGGCCGATGGAATGAGGCCCGGGTGCATTAACGATTCGCTGGACGGAGCCCAGGTGCAGGAACTGGTGGTTCTGGGCGAATTGGTGAGGCGGGCCAGGGAGGCGGGTGTCCAGATCATGATCAAGGGGCCGGGACATGTGCCCCTTGATCAGCTCAAAGCAACCGTTGCCCTGCAAAAATCCCTGTGCAAGGGAGCGCCGTACTTTGTTTTCGGCCCGGTGGTAACCGACATTGCAGCGGGCTACGACCATATAAGCGCTGCCATTGGGGGAGCCATCAGCGCCTGGGCTGGCGCCGAGTTTTTATGTTATGTCACCGCGGCTGAACACATCGGTATACCCGGTGCCGCGCAGGTCTGGGAGGGAGTTGTCGCTGCCCGTATTGCGGCCCATGCCGCCGACGTTGCCAAGGGGTTGCCCGGGGCGGCGGAATGGGATTTAAAAATGTCCAAGGCCCGGAAAAATTTGGACTGGAAAGAACAGATCGCCCTGGCCATTGATCCGGAACGGGCGGCACAACTCAGGAAAGAAAGAAGCGACGAGACTTCGGAAGGCTGCGCCATGTGCGGTAAATATTGCGCCATGAAGGTACTGTCGGAATATTTGGGCACGGCCCGTCAAAATTGCTAAGGAAAGGGTGGTTCGAATGACTCAGGTTCTGGCGGCCCGCGCGGGCAAGATTACCGCCGAGATGGAAATGGTGGCGGAAAAAGAGGGTCTGGACGTTAAGTTTGTCCAGTCCGGTGTTGCTACGGGCAAGATAGTCATACCCAAAAATAAATATCGCAGGCCAATTAATATTTGCGGTATCGGTCAGGGTTTGCGCGTTAAAGTAAATGCTCTAATAGGCACATCCAGCGACCGTGATCAAATAGAAATAGAAGAAAAAAAATTAAAAACTGCCGGGGCTGCGGGCTGCGACGCCATAATGGATCTCAGCACCGGCGGGGATATTGACGGTATGAGAAAACTTTCCCTGACCAGGGCTGATGTGCCGGTGGGGACCGTGCCGATTTATCAGGCGGCCATTGAGGCGATAGAAAAAAGGGGCGCCATTGTGGAGATGACCGCCGGAGACATGTTTGCAGCCATTGAGAAACAGGCTGCAGAGGGTGTTGATTTTATGGCTCTGCATTGCGCCCTAAATCTCGACGTGATCAAACGCCTCCAGGCAAGGGCACGGGTTACCGACGTGGTCAGCCGGGGCGGCTCGTTCCTGACGGGCTGGATGCTGCATAACCGGCGGGAGAACCCGCTGTACGAGCAGTTTGACCGTTTGTTGGCAATTTTAAAGGAATATGATGTTACGCTTAGTCTGGGAGACGCTATTCGCCCGGGGTCTATCGCCGACTCTCTGGACGGGGCTCAGCTCCAGGGACTTATTGTGGCGGGCGAACTGACGGCAAGAGCGCAGGCAGCAGGGGTGCAGGTGATGGTGGAAGGCCCGGGTCATGTTCCCATGCATCATGTGGGAGCAACCATGCTGCTGCAAAAGAATCTGTGCAACGGCGCGCCCTATTTCATTTTGGGCACTCTGGCCACCGATATTGCGCCGGGCTACGACCATATTACTTCGGCTATCGGAGGGGCCATTGCCGGCGCCGCCGGCGCCGACTTTTTATGCTATGTAACGCCGGCGGAACATCTCGGCCTGCCCACGGAAGAAGACGTCAAGGAAGGTGTTATGGCCGCGCGCATAGCTGCGCACGCCGCGGACCTTGCCAGGGGTGACAAAAGAGCCCTGGTCAGGGACCTGCAAATGGCCCGCGCCAGGGTAGCCCTTGATTATGACAGGCAAGCCGGTATGGCGATTGATTCGCAAAAAGTAAAGAATGCGTTGCAGGGCCACAACGGGCACGGAAATGAATGTGCCGTCTGTGGCGGCGATTGCACAGCCCGGATTGCGGCAAAATACTTCGGCATAGCTTAGACCTATTTAGCGGCGGCCCGGCAGGCCGCCGCAAATGCTATAAACAGTTCAAAAGCTTTTATGAAAAGTTAAGAAAGCCTCAGGTATCTGGAAATGTAAAAAGGCAGAACCATTCCAGGACTGCTTTTGTCAAATATTCGTGTCATTAAACTACCATTCAGGACAGTTTCTAATTGGATTTTTTTTCATATTTCGTACTCATCTCTTTTATCGTTTCGTCAAGTTTGTTCAGAGAATCATTTAGCCGGTCCAATTTTTCCGCCATAGTTTGAAGTACATAACGGAGCAATATAAAACATAATGCAACCGGGAACCCAACGTTTGTAGTCAGAGAGACTACTTTTTCTAAATCCATAAACTTCGACCTCGCTCCTTTAAATAAATGGGTTTACTTTTATGGGAAACAAATATTTCTTTTAACAACCAAAACAAATAAAGACAAGAGTCGACACAAAAAACCACCTTATCTGGTTGTAAAATTAATCCATAAATCTCCCTATATGGTAGGAGTACATAAAAATAGGGAGGGATTGGTATGAACAAAGAATCTAACATGGAATCTGACATGATCGAGTTTTACAGAGGAGAATTAAAACGAATTGCCTGGCGTTTACAATATAAAGCGAGAATGAAATCAAAACGTGAGCTTCCTCTAAAATACAACCTCATCCATAGCGATTCTTTTACAAAGCATTTGGAAAATAAAATATTTGTACAACAACTGATTGATTCGATTCCTTCGGATACCGGCAAAAAAATCATTTATGAAATCTATATAAATGATAAAACAGAGGCACAGGTCGCAAGAGAAATTAACATTAGCCAACAGGCAGTGAACAAGTGGAAAAGAAAGATCCTCCAATTCCTATATCAGAAACTGAGTTCTTAAACCCGTTGTCGTTAGCTAAACAAAGCAATTTACAAATAATCTCAAACTGATATAGCTTTTCAGGGAAGATATCTTGACATTAAGCCAATATATCCATATGTCCCGGAAAGACGCCATACAAGGCACGATTTTGAGTTAATTGAACTTTACAAAAAATCAAATTAAAAAATCCCTTATCCACTAAAAAAGGAAAGGGGATTTTTTTGTAATTTAGGTTGTAATTCTATCATCTAATTCACCTTTATAAGTGAAAGGGTCAACTGAAAAGAAATTTTATGAGTTTGGGAATGACTTGTTAAAATTTCTTCGTTCCCTTCAGTGATCTTTATAAATTGCAGGAGTTGGAAAAGCATTTCCGTCCTGGACGAGCCCACCGGCAAGTAGTGCCATCTTTAAGAATGAACAACTACCAAAACTCGAAAGCTGGGAAGTGATGTTGCTATTTTCCTCTCTCTGACCTTGGATCAAAGGGAATATCTCAAAATCTACTATAAACAGGAGGAATTAAAATGACTTATCCATATGGTGAACCATTATCCAATCTGTCAGGTTTATCTGAATTTTATGGACGAGATAGTGTTGATCTACTTGCTCGGATGATCTATTCTGAGGCAAGGAGTGAAGCCTGGGTTGGCAAACAAGGCGTTGCCCATGTAGCCAAAAATCGAAGAGCGAAAAATCTAGCAGAGTTTGGTGGAGGCACTTATGAAGGCGTTTTGCTACACCCAGGAGCGTTTGATGGAATGACTACGCTAGCAGCTCGTCAGCCTGATTTAACTTCCGAGGCTTGGAACAACAGCCTGTATATTGCAGGCCATATGGGTACACAGTATAACCCAATTGGAACATGTCTATGGTTTAGAACGAATTCTTCCTATAACGCGAATTCAAGAATCTATAATGGTCAGGAGCAATATACTTTTGGCAGTGGTTGGAAGAATGTTGTTGAAAAATATGTTATTGGCGGACATACATTTTTTCGTGTAGCAGGTTATTAAACGCTAAATAAAGGGTAAATAGCAGCTCCGGGGGAGAACTCTTGGAGCTGCTTCCTGTTTGTTTTTCGCCCGAGCTTGCCTACAAACCTTCTGTTCGCAATATTGGATACATCCAATAAGGCACCTGGCTACTGATCGTTCGGATTCTCCTGGGGATACACACAGCTGCATGAGATGGCCGAAGATCCAAATTTAACAAGGGATGTTTAACTTTATTGTATCGATGCCCCATCAATTACATCTGGATAGTTCGTTTTGTCTATGTCTTTAACCGTGATATTTCTGGCTTTAAGATCTGAACCATATTCAACTATCGCTACTACAGCAACTAAGGCCGGGGTTGTATATCCTACCATAATTGCATAGATTGTGTTGTCTACTAATTGATATGTCACCCTTGGGAAAAAAACTCGATCTTCCCATTGCACAGCATCCGATTCATTATAGGTCTTTTCAATTTTTTTGCCGTCCCATTTTACAACCACGTTTACTTTGCCATTATTTTTCGTGATTTTGGAGTTCACTTTTTTCCGTATAGTTTCAAAGGGATTCTCAACTATAATCTCAGTCAGGTCCTCTTTATTCAAAACATGAATTTCCTGCTCGTGAAACCCTGTTCCGGTTCCCGTGGAGCAGAAGACAACAACCTCCTTTTTACCATCAGCATTCACGTCTGTAATATTGACAATTGGATAGTAAGTTGAATTCGTTACATTAACCCAAGGGAAGGTTTTGCTTTTATCCTTAGTCCTGACGGTAATTTCTTTGAATATGTCGTTGTCCGATTGTTTATTAGTGAGCAATGTAACGTCACCAGCTTTAGCAAGTTCCAGTTTGTTCTCATCTAATCCTGCTGATGCCTGTTGTTCAACCCGCGTCGGTTCAGAGTTATTGTTTACTCCAGGTTTCTCAGTGTTTTCCCCACATCCTGCAACCACCAGCATTAGTGCACAAAGAGATAATGCACAGATAAATAATGTTTTTTTCAACAGCTTTTTCAACCTCCTATTAACATAATTCATAATATATAATAGACGATCTGAATCAAGATTATGTTGCAAGAAGGTAACGGACAGTATGAAATTTCGTAACTTTATATAGTTATTGCAATTATCGTCGAACTAAGTCGGATGAAGACGATACTTTCTCGTGCCCAACAGAAAACATTTTTAAATTTATTGACGTCATACATATTAAAAGGTGATTATTACTAATATAAGTTGGATTTATTTTATGGAAAAATATTTTTTAACATCAACAAAGACATGGATCCGACACAGAAAAACATTTTTTGGGGTTGTAAAATTAATCTATAAATCTCCTTATGTAGTAGAACCATACGAAAATCAAATAAATATTAAGCCAACAGGCGGTGAACAAATGGAAAACAAAGATTCTCCAATCCCTATATCAGAAACAGAGTTTCTAAACCTATTGTTGTTAGCTAAACAAAACGATTCAGAATCTATCCTCAGATTGTTAGAATTTTTCAAGGAAGACATCTTGATATTAAGCCAATATATCAATATACCCCGGGAAGACGCCATACAAAGCATAATTTTAGAGTTAATTGAACTTTTTAGAAAATCACATTAAAAATATCAAACAAAAAATTCAGTTCCAATTATAGTTGTAAAAAGTATGAATCGCATTTTCATAAAATCTGATTGTAATACTAGCTCAGAATAGGTTATGGAAAAAGTAGAAACTCAGCAGGACAACAAAACCCATAAAAATAAGGAGGGATTGACATGCTAGAAAAACGATTTAGAATCTATCCTCACGCTGTTAGGTTTTTTAGGAAAGACATCTTAAGCCAATATATCAATATGCCTTGTAAAAATGCCATTCAAAGCAAGATTATAGATTAATTAAGCTTTCCAAAAGATCAATAAAAAATCACTTACCCAATACAAACGGAAAAGGGATTTTTTTATTTGGGTTGTATTTCTATCATCCAATTCACCTACATAAGTGAAAGGGTCAACTGAAAAGAAGTTTTATGAGTTTGGGAATGACTTATTAAAATTTCTTCGTTCCCTTCAGTGATCTTTTTAAATTGCAGGAGTTGAAAAAGTATTTCGTTCTGAACGAGCCCACCGGCATGTAGAGTTATTTCCAGGACGAATGAATATTCATGCTTGAAGAAATAGTCTCACATAAATAATTAAAAGGGGGACTTAATATGTCAAATACAATCGTTAAAATCGAAGGGCAAGAATTGCAAGACTAAAAAAGTAGCAAAAGATCCAAATGTTACTTTGATAATGGAAAAGTTGATGAAACAAAAGATGGTTAAATCAACTGATTACAAAGTAGTGAATGCTTTTAAAGGGGAACCGGGAGGAGCACAAGTCTTGGTTGCCATCCTTGAAATGGGTAGCAATGTAAAAATTATTATTAATGAAACAAACGGACAATTGCAAGTTATGGCAATTACCCTTGAAAAAGAAGATGGGCAGGAAGTATTTAAGGAATTAAGGATAGTAAACCAGCGCCTTGAAGCTGAAAAAATAGTACCATGCGCCGAAAAAAATATAGTGGTGGCTCAGAAAATAAAGGAACAAGAACTTAGTATTCTTACTGATAATACTAAAGATATTCAAACTGCAGCTGTTAAAGCGCCTTGCCTTTATGGAAGGTGGTGCGGTCCTGGTTGCAGTGGCCCAGGCGACCCGATTGATAAACTGTTGATACATGCTGTATGTATCATGATAAATGTTATGAAAAAAATGGCTACTTCAATTGTGATTGTGATAAAGCACTCCTTAGATGTTTGGTCCCATATGTTTATAGGGGTGATTATTGGGCAAATGTAATTTATCACTATTTCGTGCTTCAGTATGATAATAATTGTTAAAAAAGGAGAGGGGGGATTCCCCTCTCTTTTTTTCGAAGAACCAATGTATCCATATCAGGTCAATTTCTTTAGAATCTCCTTCAATTAATAACTAAATTAATTCTTTTTAAGTTATTGGTTTCTAAATCAATGGTGTAAATCTGATATTCCGGAGTATTGTCCGGCCAATTGTACTGTTGTAAAAACATTATTCTGTTCTGCTTGTGAAAAAACACAGGTCCTGACACGTGTGACCGCAGTTTCGTCAGTTGTTTGGCTTCATATGTTTTCAGATTCATTATAAAGAGTTCATACTCAAATAATGTATCTTTCGACGAATCTGATACAGTAGAAAAAGCGATGGATTGGTTGTCGGATGACAGTGCAGCGTGGTAGACCCAAGGTTCTCCAAGGCTTCCTTTAGGCAAGATCTTAAAGAACTCCTTTTTCCCATCTGCCGACACTACATAGAGGGGCCGTTCGCCGGTTCCATCATTTATATTATATAGTAAGTTTGTATAGAGTAGTTTTTGGCCATCCGATGTAACCAATAAACTGGACATGTCATATTCTTCTTCACAGGTAAGCCTTTTCATATTATTTCCATCAACATCAACAGAAAAGATGTCATAATCATGCGGCCTTTTACTTGCAATGGGTGAATAGTTTTTAAAGCTACCTGCCTTTAAAAAGTAAATGGTATGGCTGTCCGGCGAAAAAACGACCTCCGTAACCAGACTGTTTTTTGGCGTCAACTGTTTCTGATTCCTTCCATCCCGGTTCATAACAAAAAGTGACTTTTGCCTGTCTTCTTTTTTTTTTGGACAAGCTAAAAAAACAATTTTTTTGCCGTCAGGTGAATATTTGGGCCGCAGCAGAGAGGTGCGCTTCATGCCGGTCAGGAATTTAACATTAGTCCCATCTATATTTGCTGTGTACAATGAAGCGACACCATTATTATAATACGAGAAAATAATTTGACGGTCATCCGGGGAAAGATCAACCGAATCTGCCAATCCCAACTGTTTAGTATCGGTGAAGATAAAATCCAGAATCCACACTGCTCCAATTATGACTACTACAAGTATTACCGCAATAAGCATTATTTTTTTACTTTTTTTAGTAATGGATAAGACCTCCTTCCGGTCACTTTAACATCTATCGACCATCCAAACAGCATCTCCCATCCGGAACGACTGGTTCCCAACGTCAGATTTTCACGGCAGCCGTTTCAAATTTTTGTATTATCCTTATGTATCCACCTTGTTGTTTTTTTGAAATTATACACTACAAAGTATCATATTTCTATACATACAAAAATTTTATATAAATGGTTATATATTTCTTTTGTATTTCTCTTTATATTCATAAGGATCATAGAGGGAGGGAGGAGTACATATGGCCCTATAGGTAAACAATAGTGCGGTTCTTTTGTTTGGGCAAGGCGTTCCCTGCTGGTAGAAAAAATGATAGCCAAGAAAGTCATCAATAATCATTTTATTACGATATGCATTAAAGATATAGATACGTTCAGAGAATGCGAATTTTATTATCTATCACAAAAGGAAAGGGATTTTTTTGAGATTTAGGTTGTATTTCTATCATCCAATTTACCTATATAAGTGAAAGGGTCAACTGAAAAGAAATTATATGAGTTTGGGAATGGCCATAAAATTTTATTCGGGAACCGGTTCCCAAACTACCTGACCATTCATTGTACCATAACTGGAATCCATGCTTGTCCGCGAGGAGGTTTTAATATGACTTGTCGTGAAAGATTGCTCAGAAGCATTCAAAGCGTTCACGCTGCTATTATTTCGTATGCCAGTTGTATATGTGAAGAGGTTGCGTTCCAGGAACGTGAAACCTTTTATAAATTTGGCCTTGAACTTTCTCTACAGTTGCAGGAATTACGCAAAATATATACTAGCTTATATAAAATTGATCCATTAAGTGGATTCGGTCCGACTGAAATCAACCGCTGTCAAAAAGACAAATGTTAAAAATCTTGCTTAGACTGAGTACTCTAATTGATATGTCACCGCTGGAAAAAAACTCGATCTTTCCATTGCACAGCAAAACTCATAAGATAAGTGATGGTGGAAGGCCCGGGTCATCTTCACCACGTGGGAGCGACCATACTGCTGCAAAAGAATCTGTGCAACAGCGCACACTATTTCATTTTGGGCACCCTGGCCACCGATATTGCGCCGCGCTACGACCATATCACTTCGGCTATCGGTGGGGCCCATCGCCGGCGCCGCCGGCGCCGACTTTTTATGCTATGTAACGCCGGCGGAACATCTCGGCCTGCCCACGGAAGAAGACGTCAAGGAAGGTGTTATGGCCGCGCGCATAGCTGCGCACGCCGCGGACCTTGCCAGGGGTGACAAAAGAGCCCTGGCAAGGGACCTGCAAATGGCCCGCGCCAGGGTAACTCTTGATTTTGACAGGCAAGTCAGCATGGCAATTGATTCGCAAAAAATAAAGAATGCGTTGCAGGGCCACAACGGGCACGGGAATGAATGTGCCGTCTGTGGCGGTGAATGCACGGCCCGGATTGCAGCAAAATACTTCGGCATAGCTTAAGTCACATTTTTTTGTTTGTAGAATAAGTTGGACGATTGTCCCTTGATAGAAGCCTCTTTAAACAGAAATCTTGTAAAAAAGTTAATTCTTTCGTTAATATCTATGCTGTTGGTTTTTAATCCGACAAGTTGCCGTTTACTGGGATTAATAAGATGCGGCTCTAAAAGTATAGCTAGGGCAGGAATCTTCTCCTGTCCTAGCTATGGGGTTGTGAATACATTTTTCTGGGTTGCTATGGGATGGCTCTTTCTTACTTCACCTTTTGCTTTATAATAAGCATCTGCAAATTTTACTATTTCCGGGGCTATCTTAAAACCACCATAATCAAAACTACGTTTTAATAATTCTTTAACATTATTCCAATTAGTTGTTGGCTTTTGAACTTCATTTTTAATCTTTGTAAATATGTCTTTAATGTATGTCTTCTGTCTGGTATCTAAATCTGAGTACTTAATATTTAAAAGAATTTGATCCTGAACACATGCTATTGGGGTTACAATCACTACCTCATAAGAATCATTATTGTTTTGTATGACTTCTTCCCTCGCTTCCAATTTTTGCAGGGTCGATATCATTCCATAAGGAAACGAGCTTTTTCTGAATTCTTTTTCTTCTTCTGAGTCTTTTCCATACAAGGCAACTAGAGAATACCTGCATTCAAATTTCCATTCCTTGCATTCACGCGAGTTTACGGTAATATTCCCATCGTCAAATCTTTTTGCCAATTTTGTACCTTTTATAATTAAATCACTAAGCTGGTCAACGACTTTGGTGGACATTTTCATCCCCCTTAATAATAAAAGTTTTTATAGTTAAACACTGCTTCATTATATTTTAAATCTGAAACAAGAAACAGGCAATCTGATAGAGCCTGTTTCTAAAGCCTTAGATATTTTGTAAGGTCTAATAATTTACGCTTCCTGATGATGTCTCTTTCTTGTCCCCAACGTACTTACAAAATGAAAAAATTGCCCAATGACCAAACCGCAAATTAATGCAACTATAGCAGCTATAGCTCCATATGTGGGACCATTAAGAGCAGAATTAGTTATAAACCAATTAATTAAACCCACGGTTTCCACTTGGATGTCTTGCTTAGTACTTTCCAGTAAAATTCCATTGCGCACAGCATAAACATTAATAATTATATCGCTTTTTGGCATTGTAGGAGGAAGTTTTATTTCAGCTGAATATTTCCCTTGATCAATTTTTAATTTTCCTTCTTTAATGCTATATAAATTTTCCTTACTATAGATATCAACTAAACCATTAATATATTGGGCAGCAGATTCACCATTAATTACATTTTCTTGCCCGTTTTTCCTTAATACCACCGAGGCACTGTCTTTAACAGCTGCAAAATCAGGATCTATACCTATTTGCTTACTCAGTTCAGGTGTAAGGTTATTTAACGGAGCAGAAGACCATATTTGAAAAAGTCTGGGCATATTCTTCACGTCAAGGTGCTTTGAATTAAGCCAAAAAGGTCCGACTTTCTCTTTCTTATTCAATGAAACAACAGTTTCAGGTGAAGAGTTCATTTTTATATAAATATTTGAATTACGGGGTGCGTCACCGCTAATTTTTAAATCGGCACCATTAAAGTTTAATCCAATATTTATATGGCTTACATTTGTTTTTAATGTTAAATCAGAAGCCCATGCTGTATTTGTGACAATGAATATAATCACAAACATTGATGCAAGAAGAGAAAGCTTTTTTATTTTATTCATCACTCTCCTCCTCCCAAAGTGATTAAAGAGCTAGGAGAAGCAAATAATATCAATAGCATTTTTATCATTACCCCTAAAACAATAAGGGAAAATATTACCCTTAATTGCTCGCCCTTAAAAAATCTTCCTGCTCTAGCACCAACCTGAGCTCCAAGAGATGAACCTATCAGCAACACCATGGCCAATAACAAGTCAACCGAATGATTTATAGTTCCCTGCGCAACAGTGATATTGATAGTGTCAAAAACCTCTAAAAATAGATTGGTTCCAATAGCTATAAACATTGGCAATCCAAGCATATAATACATTACGGGTACCATGATAAATCCACCGCCAATACCCAGCAATGCACATATAATCCCGATAAAAACCCCTACAATAAATAAACATATTACAGAGCATTCAATATTAGAAACACTAAAGTATATTCTCAGAGGCAATTTATGCATCAGCCAAGCCAAAGTTGGTTTTCTTTCAGAGTCGTGTGTCACCTTCTTTTTACGCATGGAATTGATACCTTCAATGAACATGAATGAACCCACTATACTTAACATAAGAACGTACAGAACTTTTACCACAAAATCAAAGTTGCCCATGCTACGCAACATATTAACCAGTGTGGTTCCATATGTGCCACCTACCAGCCCACCAACAAGAATAAAAAAACCAAGTTTAAAATCAACATTGCCGCTTCTACTGTGAGCCAGTGTTCCGGACGCCGTTGCCGCAACGATTTGGTTAGTATCACTGGCAGTAGCAACTGCAGGTGATACGCCCACCATCATTAATAGAGGAGTAAGCAAAAAACCACCCCCTACACCAAATAGTCCTGATATTAACCCCACAACACCGCCCAAACCTAAAAACCAAAATATAGAGGCAGGCATTCCGGCTATAGGAAAAAAAATATGCATATTATACCTCCCTTATCACAGGCTTTATAAAGTTATTATTTTTGGCAACTTAACCAACCTATACATCACGGATGTTTACCTGCTCGGTTCTGACCTGTCTTTTTTCAGAAGTACCGTTTCTGTGTAACCGTGTTAACATGCTAAACGATCCTGTACCTGCTACCAGCAAAAATATAATTAAAGCTGAAATCCCATATGGAAAATATCTTACTTCGGGATCATTTGGGGTGAAAACATTACCCGCAGAATCTTTCCAAGCATATATGGTCATAGTGTCTTTGTCCTGCTCCACTATCGTATGGCGGTTAGGATTGAAGTAATGAGGAAAAACATCCGCCTTTAAGACTTTTATACCCAGTACAAATAGCAATATAGCCGACAGAAATATAAAACAGCATAACCTAATGCTGGACTTATCCATTTGCGGTTTTCCAGTAAGGTTATCCACAGAATGCATATAAATCCTTCTTTCTTTTGTTTTTTGTAATGAAGTCCCTCTTCCCTCCCCATTAACTTATTATTGATTTTGTTTGTACTTAGTTTTTCAAGGTGCAACATCCGTGCCAACTAAAAAAACAAGACTTTTGCCCCAAAGTCTTGTTTTTTAACGTTTAAACGTGCGTGTCTAATAATTTGAAATTCAGTGCTTAGGCAGAAATCCCCCAGTATATTTTGTGAATATTAGCTCAGCTGATTAATTCTTTGCATCCACTACATTTAGCCGCACTTGCCAGGTAGGGAAGAAACCCCCCGTATTGGAGCAGAAAACTTCCCACTATTTATTCCTCCAAGCCAAATTGTTTAATTTTATCATAAAGGGTACGACGACTAATGTTCAGTTGTGAAGCGGTAAGCGTACGGTTCCAGTTGTTTTCCCGCAATGCTCTGAGAATAATCTGTCGTTCTACATCTTCAAGTATTTCTTTTAACGATGTGCGCCCATGGTAAGCATCTAAATCCATTCCTTTTTCTTCAGCTTGCAAATTAAAGGGTAAATCCTCAACTGTAATTACCTGCCCGGTGGCCATTAATACCATTCTTTTACATACATTCTGCAATTCACGCACATTACCCGGCCAACTATGTTTCAGCAGCAATTGCATTGCTTCCTTAGATACTCCTTGCACCTTTTTATTCCATTTGCTGTTGCTTTTTTCTATAATGCATGCTATTAATTCTGGAATATCCTCCGTTCTCTCCCGCAGTGGGGGCATATGAATGGATACAACATTTAGCCGGTAAAATAGGTCCTCCCGAAAAGAACCTTCTTCCACCTCTTTTCGCAGATCCTGGTTAGTTGCAGCTACGACGCGTACATCAACCTTTTTTGTTTCATTACCTCCAACCCGTTCGTATTCCCTATCCTGTAAAACGCGTAATATCTTAGCCTGGATAGACGGCTTCATTTCACCTATCTCGTCCAGAAAAATAGTACCTTCATTAGCAATTTCAAATTTACCCAACTTACGAGTTCCAGCACCGGTGAAAGCCCCTTTTTCATAACCGAACAACTCTGTTTCCAGTAGATTCTCCGGAATAGCAGCGCAATTAATTTTGATGAAAGGATGATTTTGTCTATTGCTATTATTGTGAATGGCCCGGGCAACCAGTTCTTTGCCTGTACCGCTCTCACCCTGAATAAGCACTGTCACATTAGTATCTACCACCCGGCCAATAATTTTATATATCTCTTGCATTTTAAAGGATTGGCCGATTAAAACCCCCTCAGGTTCATGTTGGCCTAGTTCCGTTCTCAAAGCAGCTGTTTCAGAATTAAGGCTTTGCATAGTAGTGGCTTTTTCTAAAACTAATAATAAATCGTTCAATTTAAATGGTTTAACTATATAATTATAAGCACCCAATTTCATGGCTTGAATAGTTACTTCAGTACTATTATAGGCAGTCATTAAGATAATAGGTATTTCATTGCCTGTTCGTTGGATAAATTTCAGCACTTCCATGCCGGTTAACTCGGGCATGCGATTATCCAATAAAACCGCATCGGGATGCAGACGTTCAATTTTATTCAGCGCATCTATTCCATTTCGTGATATTTCTACCTGGTAACCCTCGTCAGTCAAAGTATCTTCCAACATTTCTAAAACTACCTCTTCATCATCCACAACCAGAACTAATTTTTTACTCATAGAATACCTCCGTCATTGATGCATTAAACTTGCTTAAACGCCCGTCAAATGCTATGTGTCTTGTTTTTTAAACGGTGTTTTATCCGGGGAATAAGTATGCAAAAATACCGTAAAAGTGGTACCCTTACCTGGCTTGCTGTGCACTTCAATGTTTCCTCCATGAGCCTTAACTATTTCGTAAGCTATTGTTAGTCCAAGCCCGCTGCCTTTAGCCCGGGTAGTAAAAAATGGGTCAAACAAAAGTGGTATATCATCTGCAGCAATTCCAATACCTGTATCAGTAAATTCCAGATAAATCATGCCATCACGGATGCCCGTGCGTATAGTCAGCTGACCACCTTGGGGCATAGCCTGGTGAGCATTAAATAATATATTTTTCATGACCTGTTCCATCTGCTCCGAATCCATGCACGCCTGTGGCAGATGTGGCGCAAATTCCCGAACTATTGAAACCTTATCCCGGTTTATTTCAATTAAAAGTTGCAAAGACACTTCCAGCAACGAGTTAACGTCACCTGGTACAAACCGTGTTTCTGCCGGACGGGCAAATAATAAAAGCCTTTCCAGGAGCATGTTTAACCGTTTAATTTCCCTTTTAATATTATACCAGGAGCGAGTTGAGGGATTTTTTGTTTTTTCCAGGTATTCAACATAACCACTGATTGAAGTTAACGGGTTTCTAATTTCGTGGGCTACTCCGGCTACCAATTTTCCTAGCGCGGCCAGTCTTTCCTGCAGGTGCACTTGTTTCTGTAAACGAGTACTTTCAGTTATATCAATGCAATTAAGCATTGCGCCGATTGCGTCTGTTCGACCATTGATTAAATGTGTGGTATTAACCAAAAGTTCTCGAGTTTCCTTGTCTGAATTAATTAATGAATAATTCTTTTCACTAATTAATTCTCCGCCCTTCAAGGTCCTCCACAGTATACCGGGAAAAGGGGAGCCGCTGGGAAAAACTTCATCCACACTTCTATCCAGGCAACCGGTATGTAGCCCCAACATCTTGCGGGCAGCAGGGTTGGCCATTATAACCAATCCTTCGTTGTCTATCGCCACTACAGCATCACTAATGGATGTTAAAATTATTTCATTAATGCTCTGTGCTTTCCTTAATTTGGCAGCTAAATGGTTGATGGCTGAAATAATCTCTCTAAATTCTCCTGTTCTATTCATTAGGGTGTGGGTCAAGTCGGACTCCAAGGCACGTAAACCGTCTTTAATATTATGCACACCGGCTATAAAATTACGAATCATTATTCCTGAGCCCCCCAGCCCCAGCAATAATGAAATAACTATCGCCAGATAAGCGTTATGCTTGTCTCTGTCAATTTGTTCTTGAATGCCTGTAAGATTAAGGTTTTCAATCCCCCAAATTACACCTTCCAATTTACCGTTATGCACCAAGGGCTTACAAATCTCGATTATTGTACCATTTCGACGTCCCTTTATATCCATAAATTGTTTTTCTGTATCTTTACTAATTTGTCCACCTATCTGTTCACCAAGCGTCACAAACCTCCTGCCGAGGTAAAAACCGCCGGTGCCCTTAACCACCATAGTGTGTAGATTATAAGAATAAAAACCAACTTCTAATTCTGGAAATTCTTTAGTGTTAGCTGCAATAAACCTATTCAAAACATCATTTAATGAACGAATTTGCTTTTTAGTCAGGTCGTTTCCTGTACCCTTCGGCATACTTGACATATTTTGGCTTAGCGATATATCCAGCCTATCTACCAGCGCATTTAGTTTAACGCGCTGATGTTGCACTAAAAATTGTTCCGCATAATTAACCTCATATAAGATATATCCGGTCAGCAGCACTGGTAAAGCCAATAATGCTAATATAAATAGTAAAAGTTTATTGCGTTTACACCATTGGTAAATTGACATGATTTTCACCTCATTTTTATCATCCGCAATTTATTATAAGAGGTATTATTGTTAATGGCAAGACAGGTGAACATTATTTCGAATTGTGTATAATAAGCTATCTGTATTTGGTGATAGTTCTATTAAATATTTAATAATTCCAGAAAAATATCTCTGGAGGATTTACACAGTAATCAAATTTATTAGTATCGATCAGTAAGTAAATAAAGAAAGCCTCTTCAAACCTAAGTTTGAAGAGGCTTTCTGTTCAGAGCCCGTAGTGACCTACGCTACAACTACTATGAGTATCTGCATAGCCCACAATAACCTTTCGGCTATTATAGACCATTACGACACCCATAATAATCTTTGCTTGACTATCATGGATACCTTAGAAGCCGGTAACAATCTTTCGACTGTTACAGACCTCAATACTAACCTAAAACTAACCGCAATAGATTAAAATAATTCGGAACCCATGATAATCTTAGCTCGACCAATGTACATCCCTTACGACCATATTGCAATCGTTCGGACTGCAATATAGCCTGCCGGAACATACATCAGTCTGCCCGCCGACTAATACCGAGCTGGTTTTAACCCGATATTAATCTTTGGCCGACTATCACAGAGCCTTTTCAGACCCTGTAACAATCTTGGCTCGGCCATTACGAACCCTGATGATTGTAGTATAAACAATTCTGAGTCTTATATACTGGTAATTTATGGATAGTAAAATTGGACAAATAAGCCATTTTACTATAAACTTAAGTTAGTGTGTTCACCCTGAAACCGTTTCAGGGTTGTGGTGGGGCGTTTTCAGGTGGAACTATTTTAATATTCGGAGGTGTTTTGATCCATATGTGGTATTTTACCTCTTCAATTATTTTTATCTTACTTATACTTATAGCCGTGGCTGTAGTCTTTTCCTTCATACCGGTGGGGTTGTGGATTTCGGCCCAGGCCGCCGGCGTGCGTATAGGGATTTTTACTCTGGTTGGTATGAGGCTGCGCCGGGTACCCCCGGCTCAGATTGTCGGCCCGCTGATCAAAGCTGTCAAAGCAGGGCTGGATGTGACTGGAAACCAACTGGAGGCGCACTATCTGGCGGGCGGTAATGTCGACCGGGTTATTAACGCCCTTATTGCCGCCGAAAGGGCGGCCATCCCTCTGGGCTTTGAGCGGGCTGCGGCTATAGATCTGGCCGGTAGGAACGTGCTGGAAGCCGTTCAGATGAGCGTTAATCCCAAGGTAATTCAGACACCGCTGGTATCCGCTGTGGCCAAAAACGGCATCGAGGTAAAGGTGGTGGCCCGGGTTACGGTGCGGGCGAATATCGATCGGCTGGTGGGCGGCGCCGGTGAGGAAACCATTCTGGCCAGGGTGGGCGAGGGTGTGGTAACTACAGTGGGCAGCTCGGACACGCACAAACATGTACTGGAAAACCCCGACTCCATCTCCCGCACGGTGCTGGGAAAAGGCCTTGATGCGGGAACGGCCTTTGAGATTCTGTCTATAGACATAGCTGATGTCGATGTGGGCAGAAATATCGGTGCTCAACTGCAGACCGACCAGGCTGAGGCCGACAAGCGTATAGCCCAGGCCAAGGCTGAGGAAAGGCGGGCCATGGCGGTGGCCAAAGAGCAGGAAATGAAGGCAGCGGTGGAAGAAATGAAGGCCAAGGTGGTGGATGCCGAGGCCGATGTTCCCCGGGCTATGGCAGATGCCTTGCGCCAGGGCAAACTGGGTGTAATGGATTATTACAATATGCAGAATCTGCTGGCTGACACCAATATGCGGCAAAGCATATCCAAAGTGGACAGCGGTACCTCCGAACGGGGTAAAACGCCGTTGGACGGCAAATAGGGAGCTGGCAAGATGAAATATTTCTGGCTCATTTTTGTAATCTATATGGTTTACAGGATGCTTAGCCGTGCCGGGAATAGGCTGCCCCGGGAGCCGCAGCCTATTTCCGGGAACTACCGCAGGCCGGAGGGAACCAGCAGCGGCCCCGTGCTGGCGGAACAAAACGACGATGGACCCATTGCCGGGCCATGGTCCCGGCCCCGGGATACTTCTCCTGCCCCTCCAGAGTCAGGCTGGGGTGAAGTTCCTGTGTCCCGGGGCGAGGAACCATCTCATACGCCGGCAGAAACCGCCAGTAAAGCCGGGGAAGCTGACACCGTTTACCGGGAAAATGATGGTTCTGTTAATATACCGGAAAAACTTCGGGAAAAAGAGGAAAGTGGGATTGAGGAGGAACAGGGCCGCGCCGGTGCTGATGCCGGGCACCGCCGGCGTCAGAAGTATATGGCCGTTGACAGGGAGGGGCGACGCTGCGCTCTTGACGGGGGTGACGGATTGCCCTGCACTGAAGACACGGGATACAGTGAGGTAGCGGAAGCACCTGTCCGGCGGCAAAAGGAGCCCGGCTATTGCCGGCAAAACCTGGCCAGATTGCTTACACCACGGAATATCCAGTCGGGCATAATCCTGGCGGAGATCATGGGTCCCCGTGGGGGCAGGAGGAGGCGGTGACGGTTGAACGGTATAGAAGTTGCCGTATGCCAGCTAAATGTTAGTGAGGATAAGGCGGCCAACATAAAAAAAGCCAGGGCTATGATCGGTCAGGCGGCGGAACAGGGGGCACGACTGGTGGTGCTGCCGGAGATGTTCAACTGCCCGTACCGGGCCGAAGCTTTTCCCGGGTTCGCGGAAACCTATCCCGGCGGTGTAACTTTCAGCATGTTGTCATCCGCGGCCGAAGAAGAGGGTATCTATCTGGTGGGTGGGTCCGTGCCGGAGCGGGAAGGTGAGCGTGTATACAATGCCAGTTATATTTTCGGGCCGGACGGCTCCCTTCTGGGCCGGCATCGTAAGATTCACCTTTTTGACGTGGAACTGCCGGGGGGAATTCGGGTTAAAGAATCAAGCACCCTGGGGCCGGGAGAAAAAATTACCGTGGTGCCCACCGCATTCGGCCCACTGGGGGTAGTCATCTGCTACGACATAAGGTTTCCGGAATTAATCAGGCTAATGGCCCTGCAAGGGGCAAAAATTATTGTTGTGCCGGCGGCCTTTAATATGACCACCGGTCCCGCCCACTGGGATTTGGTGTTCCGAACCCGGGCGGTGGATAACCAGTTATTTGTGGTGGCAGCTTCCCCGGCCAGGGATGTTTCAGCCGGATATGTCGCCTACGGACACTCCATGATGGTGGATCCCTGGGGCGGGTTGGTGGCCCGGGCAGGCTCCGGGGAAGAGGTATTGACGGCAGCTCTTGATTTTACCATGATAGATAAGATAAGGAGTGAACTTCCGCTGCTGGCGCACCGCCGGACCGACCTGTACAAATTGAGAAGTTTATAATTACATATGGAACGGCAGGTCGAATACCGGGTTATTGTTTGCCCGGTCTTTTTCTGTTAAAATGTAGCGGGTGATGTTATATATGTTAACAGCAGGGATTATCGGCCTTCCAATGGTGGGCAAAACCACGGTATTTAACCTGATTACCAATGCCGGGGCGGAGACCTCCAATTTTCTGTCCGGCAAGACCGAAACCAACGTGAGCATGGCCCGGGTTCCTGACCGCCGGGTAGATTTTCTCACCGGCCTGTTCAAACCAAGGCGTACCTTATACGCGCAGGTTCAGTTTAGTGATGTGCCCGGCCTGGTGCGTGGCTCCAGTCAGGGCAAGGGAGTGGGCAACCAGTTTCTGGACGGCATCAGGAATGCCGACTTGCTGATTCACGTGGTGAGGGCTTTTCAAAACAACGACGTGCTGCATGTGGACGGGGAAATCGATCCTTTAAAGGATATTGAAACCATAGACATGGAACTGCTTTTTGCCGACATGGAACTCATTGAAAAAAGGATTCTCCGCATAGAGGGCGGCAAAAAGATTACCAAGGAAAATGCAGCGGAACTGCAGGTGCTGAAAAAATGCTTCGCCTCCCTGGAAAATGAGATTCCCTTGCATAGGCTGGAATTGAGCAACGAAGAGAAGGAATTACTGGTCAACTATAATTTCCTTACTGAAAAAAAGGTTATTCTTGTCATTAACACCGATGAAGAGCAGTTCAAATCCGGGAATTATCCCGGTAAGAAGGGTATAGAGGAGCTTGCTGCTGCCAGGGGGATAAAATCTATTGAGGTTTGCGGTCTGATGGAAGCCGAAATCAGCGAGCTCCCGCCGGAGGACAGGGAAATGTTCATGACCGACCTGGGTCTTACGGAACTGGGCGTGGAAAGGCTGGCACTGGCAGCCTACGACATCCTGGGGCTGATGTCATTTTTCACCGTTGGTGAGGATGAGGTCAAGGCCTGGACTATCCACCGGGGCACGGAGGCCAAAAAAGCCGCCGGTAAAATTCACTCAGATATAGAAAGGGGCTTTATCCGGGCGGAAGTCGTCAAATATGACGATTTGGTTGAAGCCGGTTCCATGGCCGGAGTAAAGGAGAAGGGTCTAGCCCGGCTAGAAGGCAAGGATTATGTTGTACTGGACGGGGATATTATCAACTTCAGGTTCAATGTATAATATTGCCTTGATACGTTAAAGACTAACTAATTTGGATTTAACTGCATAGAGGGCCGCCTGGGTGCGGTCATCTACCTCAAGCTTCTGGAAAATACGGTAAAGATGGTTCTTTACCGTTTTTTCGCTTATATACAGGTTTTTGGCTATGGATCTGTTTGATTCTCCATGGGCCACCAATCTTAAAACCTCTATTTCCCTGGGTGTCAGCAGATCGTCATTATCATCCCGGCTATAGCTTTGGGGGGGTTCGGAAAGCCTGTTAATTTCATGAAACACCCTGCTCATTAACTTCGGAGGTATGAAAGATTCGCCGTTGGCTACACCCCTTATGGTATCTACCAACTGGTCCGGGCTTACATCTTTTAAAAGGTAGGCTGACGCCCCGGACCGGATAAATTCAAATAAATATTCCTCCTGGTCGTGTATGGTGAGGGCGATTACTCCCAAGTCCGGTTTTCCCCTTTTGATTATTTTACAGGCCTCCACACCGCTCATGCCGGGCATGTTGATATCCATAAGAATGATGTCAGCATTAATCTTATGGGCCAATTCTACGGCCTCGGCCCCGCTGCCGGCTTCGCCGGCCACTTCAATGTCTTTTTCCAGTGACAGTATTTTGGTAATGCCTTCTCTGATCAGGGCGTGGTCGTCAACAATAATAACCTTAATTAAAGCCATCCTCTCACCTCTCCGCATTCTCCTCTTCCAGCGGCATGGATATATTTATTACGGTGCCCTGGCCGGGGGCGGTGTTGATCACCAGTTTACCGTTTAGTAGCTGGATTCTTTCCCTTATGCCGATTAACCCGTAACCTTCTCTTTTCTTATCGGCTAAAACTTCCTGCAGGTTGAATCCTCTTCCGTCATCTCTTATAATCAGGAGAATTTTCTGTGGAAGAAGTTCAATTTTTACCATAACTCGTTTGGCCCCGGCATGTTTTTTTATGTTGCTGAGAGTCTCCTGAACTATCCTGAAAAGAGCCACTTCCACGGGCATGTTAAACCGCTTGGATTCGCCGATGATTACGGCTTCCACCATTAGACCGTATTGTATTTGAAATTCATCCAGGTACTGGTTGATAGCCGGTATAAGCCCCAGGTCGTCAAGAACCATGGGGCGCAGGTCGAATATTATTTTGCGTACATCCTGCAGGCTTTGCCGAACCATTTTCTGGAGTGCCACCAGTTCTTCCCGCACACCGGTTTGATCTATGTCTATTAGTTTCAGGCAGTATTCCGTTCTCATAATGATATTTGCCAAGAGCTGGGCGGGGCCGTCATGTATGTCCCGGGCTACTTTGCGTCTTTCTTCTTCCTGTGCCCTGATAATGTTTACTCCCAGCTTTTGAATCTGCTCCAGTTCCATAAATCTGGAGTTGACATCGGTCAGGGCGTTGCTTAGATAGTTGGTTACCGCTGTAAGATGGGAGGCAAGATTTTCCGCCTTGTTTAGCAAGTTTTTCATTTTGCGGAGGCTGGCTTCCAGGTAATCTCTTTTGGTTCTGAGCAGATTTTCCTTGCTTTTCAAACCGGCCAGCTCAAGCTTTTTATTTTGTGCCTCTTCGTAGGCCTTTCTTATGTCCACCTCTTTAAATACCTTAAAATTTTTACTGACTTCAGCCAGTCGCCGGCGGGCTTTTTTATCCTCTTTCAGCAGTATGTCCACTGCGTCGATCAGTTCAGCAACGGCTGTTTTTACTTCTATTAGCTCTTCTTCCAGGCGGTTGTATTCCGTCCTGGAATGCTCGGCTATATCGAATATTTGTCTTTTCCCGTTGTCTATGGCGGCAATGGTATCCTTGAGAACCTTATCCAGCATTTCAACTTCGGATGACATAGGCCACCTCAATATGATAATTTTACTTGCATTGCAATATTATTCTACAAAGAAGCACCCATATCCTGCGTTAGCTTAAAACCTGTTCATTTCCGGCTGAACGAATCAGGTTAAAAAAATAAAATCCCTTAGCGGAGCCATGGGGACGGTTATAAGGTACGGGGACACACCTCTTTCAGAGGAATGTCCCCAACGTATGTCCCCGAAGCGCAGCGATAGAATCGGGGACATTCCTCCGACTCCAAAGCCAAGCTCCAAATGGAGGTGTGTCCCCATACCTTAATCGGAAAGACGATGGAACCTTCCCCGTGGCGTAGCGGGTGGCTTCACTAAACTTTGAACTGCAGGGAAAGGCTGTTGAGCCTGTCTACCAGGCGGGCCATCCTGCGGGCTGTGGATGTTATTTCCTGAAGATTTTCTACCTGACTGGAATTACCCCCTTCAATACCGCTCTGGCTGCCGGACAGCAATGTTTCACCCTCTATGGTTTGCTTGAAATTCTCAGCCCGGCTGATGATAATCTGGCTGGATTTGGTAATTTCCGCTGCACTGGCCTGAACGGAACGGAAAAGATTGCCCAGATGACCGGTCATGGTATTAAAGGCTGTGGCCAGCCTGCCTAATTCATCGAAGTTATGCACTTTGACCTGATGGGCGAAATCCCCGGCGGCAATGTGTTCCGTGGCATTCATCAAATCCTGGATGGGTTTTCTTAATATTCTTCTGGTAAGCGCCATGGCCAGGAACAATCCGGCGATAACCGCCGCTGAAGTTATGGAAATCATATTGTAGAGAAGATTTTTTAACATGGCCTCATCGCCGGTGGTATTAAGGCCCAGAGAAAAATATCCGATTGTCTGTCCGTCTGCGGTTACAACCGGAGCAACAAAATCTATTCCCGGCGCACCCGTTTTATCGGTGTGTTTCCGGGCCATAGGCTTCTCCGGCAGGCTAATGCCGGAATTGCGTCCGTTATAAAAGGGGTCGGTATGGTTTATTACCCGTCCGCCCTTGTCCATGACCATTATATAATTGACGTTGGGCACTGCTTTAATATTGGCCAGGAATTCCGCCGGCAGGGCCGGGCTGCCGGACCGTAAGTATTCTTTAGCGAAGGCGGCGCCGGTGCTTACTATGCTCCAGCCTTTGTCCAGCACCTGGTTTTCCAGGGTCGTTCTGGTCCGGTAATAATTGGCGGCGCCCACTGCCGACATGAGGAAAATTATGAGCAGGGAAATGGCGAGCCCAACTTTGAACGTTAGGGAAGAATTTTTTTGCTTTGCTATGCTATTTTTCTTTTTCATCCGGATATCCCCCCGTAAAAAATTTCACAGTGTCTCCCAGCACCGAGCCGGAGCGGGACAGGGTTCCCGCAGGCAGTTCCAGAACCCGGTGCGCTCTTTTGATATAGGGAGTAGCATTATAAGGTCTCATTCCAACGGCAAGATAAACCATTTTCCCCTCCTTGTTTAAAAAAATAACATCAATGGGGAAACGCATGAAACAGGTGTGCACCGACCGGCAGGGTTCCAGCAGCAGTCCCCGGCCCGGGGGTAGTTCTGCCCTGCCTATCAGCCCTCGCAGCCGTGCCAGAAAGCTGCTCGCCCTTTCCACGCTTTCAGCCAGTATGGTGTCGCGGGTGGAGTTTACAGCTATCAAAGTCAATCCCTCACTTTGCGAAGGCATTGAGTATGTTGATTACCGCCGGCCCCAGCAGCACTACGAAAATGGTGGGGAATATAAACAGCACCATGGGGATCATCATTTTCACCGGTGCTTTCATAGCGCTTTCTTCAGCCCTCTGACGTCTTTTTTGCCTCATTTGCTCCGACTGCAGGCGCAGCACGTTGCCCAGCCCCAGCCCCAGCTGCTCGGCCTGGATCACTGATCCGGTAAAGGTGCTGAGGTCGTCCACACCCATTCTCTCTGCCATGTCCCGCAGTGCTTCCCGGCGGGGTTTACCCATCTTGCACTGGTGCAGCACCTGTAAAAATTCCCCGGCCAGTATCCCCTTGCCTTTGTCCACCACTTTCAGCAGGGCTCCATCGAAACCCATGCCTGCTTCTACGCTGACAGTGAGCAGGTCGAGAATATCGGGCAGTGTTTTTTCGACTTCGGATTTCCTTTCCAGTATTTTTTGACGAAGGTAAAACCCGGGCAGGTACCAGCCCGCTACCCCGGTGAGAACGGTAAGCAGCAGCCATTTCTGCCCGGGCAGGGTAAACAAAGTTTCCAGCAGTAGCATCATACATATTGAAGAAACGGTTACGATAAATTTAAGGGCCGTAAATTCCCTGGGGCCAAATCCTCCGGGCCGTCCGGCCATTTCTATTTTCTTAGCCAGCAGCGCTTCTTTTTCCGAGGGCAGCCAGCGTGACGTATGCAGGGCTACCCGGCGTACCAGAGGTTTTAGCATGCGCTTGCTTAAAGGTTCGCTTAATTCCCGTTCCCTGATGTCAGGGGCGGGGCCGCTAAGCATGGCGTTGGCCCGCTTCGATAGGTCCACGTTTTTCCTTGAGATCAGATTATGCACCGCTAAAAAACCCAGTGCCGAGCCGCTGAAAACCAGGAGCAATACATACAGCAATGGTCAAACCTCCTGTCATACCCGGATATTGATAATCTTTCGGATTAGTATGATACCGATAACTTCCATTACCACCGCGCCCCCCAGCATCGTCAGCCCCAGAGGGTGCGTGAAAAGCACCGGCAAATAAGTAGGGTTCAGCACTGCCAGGATGGCGGCCAGGATTAGCGGCAGAGTCCCTATCAACAGGCCGGAAATACGTCCCTGGGCTGTAAGTGTTTTTATTTCACCTTTTATGCGGATCCTTTCGCGGATAGTGCCGGCGATGTTGTCCAGCACTTCTGCTAAATTACCCCCTACCTGCCGCTGAATTAGAACTGCCGTAACCACCAAATCAAGGTCTTCGCTGCCCACTCTCCGGGCCAGATTCTCCATAGCCTCTTCGGTGGGTGTTCCGAGGTGCATTTCCTGAAAGGTACGGCCAAACTCCGTGGCCAAAGGTGCAGGCATTTCCTTGCGGACCATATCCATGGCCTGTAAAAAGGAAAAGCCGGAGCGCAGGGCGTTGGAAATCAGCACCAGGGTATCACCTATCTGCGAGTTGAATTTGTTTAGCCTTTTTGCTTTAGCCCGCCTCAGCCAAAGGTAAGCCATAATAACTACGGCTATCGCAAATATAACGCCTGAGCCGGCGTTGCTCAGCATTAGTGTGGTCAATGCCCCGGTTCCGGCTGAAATTGCCATCACCATGACCATAAATTCCTCACCCTTCAGGGGTATGTCGGCTTCCGCAAGTTTTTTATCCAGCATGGCGGTAATTCTGTTAAACAGCCTGAATCTGGAACCTACAGCTAAAAAGAACCTAAAAAATTTTCGCGGGGTTGTGGTTTCGCCGTTGCTAGTCTCCTCCTGGCTGCCCGGGGTTGATATTCTTTTTAACCGCTCCTTTAAAACCCTGTCCCCGGTTGAAAGTGCATGATATATTCCTATCACCAGCAGGCAGCAGGAAGAAAACACCAGGACAAGCAGGTAATAGAACTGAGACATGGCAAACACCTCGAAATAGAAATATTGTAACTGTTCAGTCTGTGGCTACGCCACGGGGACGGTTCCATCGTCTTCCCTTCGGCCCTTCGCTGCGCTTCGGGGACGCTCGAACCGTCCCCATGACTCCGCTGATCGGATTTATACCAGCGATGGCACAAACAATTCATGATCCAGGTGAATACCCGCTTCTTCCAGCCGGTGTACAAATTTGGGCCGAATACCGGTGGATACGAAGCTGCCGGTTATATTTCCTTCCTGGTCCATACCGCCAGGGCGGAAGGTAAATAAATCTTGCAGAACTATGACATCACCTTCCATGCCCTGTACCTCGGTGATGTGGGTGATTTTTCTTGAGCCGTCCCGAAAACGGCTTTGCTGTATAATCAGGTCTATGGCCGAGGATATCTGATCCCTTATGGCCCGCACCGGCAGCTCCATGCCGGCCATGAGCACCATGGTTTCCAGTCTGGAAAGCATGTCCCTGGGTGTATTGGCGTGCCCGGTGGTCAGTGATCCGTCATGGCCGGTGTTCATGGCCTGGAGCATGTCCAGTGCCTCACCGCTTCTCACTTCGCCCACTATGATGCGGTCAGGCCTCATACGCAGGGTATTCCTGACCAGATCCCGGATGGTTATGGCGCCCTTGCCTTCAATGTTAGGTGGCCTGCTTTCCAGGGTTATTAAATGCTCCTGCCTGAGCTGGAGTTCGGCGGCATCCTCTATGGTCACTATACGCTCGCCTGGTGGGATAAAGGAAGACAATACGTTTAAAGTTGTGGTTTTGCCGCTGCCGGTGCCGCCGGATACCACTATGTTCAGCCTTGCCTGCACACAGGCCTCAATAAAGCTGGCCATGGGAGGGGTCAGGCTGCCCAGTCGTACCATGTCATCAATGGATAGGGGATCTTTAAAGAATTTTCTAATGGTAATGCTGGGACCCTTCAGGGATAGGGGCGGGATAATGGCGTTAACCCGGGAGCCGTCGGGTAGCCGGGCGTCCACCATGGGCATGCTCTCATCTATCCGTCTGCCTATGGGGGCTACTATTTTTTCTATTATATGGATCACATGGGCATTGTCCCTGAAGCATATGTCGGTAAGCTCCAATTTACCCCCTCGCTCTACATATATCTGATCAGGTTTGTTAACCATTATTTCGCTGATTTCCGGGTCGTTTAACAGCGGGGTGATGGGACCGAAACCGATAGCCTCGTTGACTATTTCGGTGGTTATTCTCTGCCTCTCGTGCCTGGGCAGGTTTTTTTCCTCCCGGTCCAACAGGCCGGCCACCAGTTCCGCTATGCTGCGGGACGTTTTCTCCCTGTCCTCCTGATCGGTATTAATAAAGGACAGTTCCGAAATAACTTTTTTATGCAAATCGTTTTTCAGGTTTTGATAAGGGTCCCGTTTGCGGGGCGGGGGAGTGAGCTGCTGCCGGGCCGGTTGGCTTCCGGCTGCAGCCATCTCCGGTGGGCCGGGCTGAATGCGTTTTTCCAATCTTTTGAGCAGTGACATGATATCCCCTCTTATTTCAGTAGTCAGGCCCCCATGCCGCGCATCGGGCAACCACAGGGGGTTGCCCCTACATACCATCAACCCATATTGTCACCAGTAGGGGCAGGCCCCTGTGCCTGCCCGGATTGCGTATCAGGCGGCACCATCATTCCCTTCGGCCTTTCGCTGCGCTTCGGGGGCATGGGGACATTCCTCTGAAAGAGGTGTGTCCCCGTACCTTATAACCGCCCCCATGGCTCCTCTAACCTTTAAATTTTGCTGTAGTGCTAAAAGCTAAAAAGCTTGCCTATTAGCGATTTGCGGGCCGGTTTTAATCCATCCTCCGCCGGGGGGGCCGCAGCTGATGACACTGAGGATTCGGTTTGAGCCAGTGTTGCGCCCAGGCTCAGCAGTGCTCTGGTTATGGGCGCCCCCGGCTGTGTCAGCACAAAGGGTTGCCCCTTGTTAACGGATGCTCCCACTGTTTTATCATCTTCCGGCAGGCTGGTGGTAATATTAATGCCTATATTTTTTTCTACTTCCTGAAGTTTCAGGGCGTCGGTTTTTTCACGGTTTAAAAGCAGTCTGGTTTTATAGGTCAGGTTTAGCTTTTCCAGTATCTCCAGGTTGTTGCGCGCATGTTTCAGTGCTGGCAGGTCCTGGGTGAGGACTGTCAGTATATGATCGGAAAGCTCCAGGCAGACCAGGGTAACGTCATTTAGGGTGACGGCGGTGTCCACCACCACAAAGTCATAGCTGCCTTTCAGAGTTTTCAAAATCTCTTCCACCTTTTCAGCCGGCACGGTTTCCGCCAGCTCTGGTGAGGCAGGGGCCAGTAAAACCCTAACACCGGAAAAGTGTGGGGATAGATAGCTCTCCAGCAGGGAAGGGTCTGCGTAATCATTTTCTTGTACCAGTTCCGCCAGGCCGCCCCGGGAGGTAATGTTAAGCATCACTGCCACGTCGCCCCCCTGCAGGTTAAGGTCAACCAGAGCAACTTTCTTTTTAGTTTCCTGGATCAAGCTAATGGCCAGGTTGCAGGCGGTGGTAGTTTTTCCCACCCCGCCCTTGGAGGAAAAGAGAGTAATCATTTTCCCCGGCTCCCGGCGCGCTCTGTAAGGGGCAGGGGAGCCTTTATCCACCAGGTGCAGTCGCCTTTTCTTGTTCGTTTCGTTAACTTTACGGATGGTTCCGGCCAGTTCACCGCTGCTGAAGGGCTTTACCAGGTAGTCCCTGGCCCCGGCTGCCATGGCCTTGCGCAGGTATTCCTTTTCTCCCTGGATGGAGACTATTACAATGGCTGCCTCGGGGTTTTTCATGGTAATCATTTCCGAGGCCCTGATGCCGTCCAGGCGTGGCATGTTTACATCCATCAGCACCACATCAGGCTTCAGGCTTTCGGTGAGCTGCATGGCCTCGTCACCGTCTTCAGCCTCGCCAATGACTTTAATATCTTCTTCAAAATAGAGCAGCCTCTTAATGTCCTCCCGGGTGGCAGGGATGTCATCCGCTATCAATACTGTAATGTGATTCATTGTATAATCCTCCCGGTCATCTGACTAGATTATTGATTTGAGAAGAAGATATAGGTGTGATATTCTGATCTCCCGGCATCCTGAGTAAAAGGCGTAAATTACCTCTGGCCGAGGCCAGAGCAAGCTGCTGAGCTTCCATGGGATTAAGGGACATGGTGATTAACTGGCTGATGGGCTGGCCGGTATCCTTGCCGGTACCTGCGGTGCCCGTTACGGCCAGCACCCTGATGTTCTGAATAAAGGTGGAGGCCACAGTGGTTTTAGTCTGACCCGGCACATCCATCACCACCACCGCATCGATCCGGTCACCTGGCTTCAAAATCCCGGCCACACCGGCCACCGGGTCAACCTCTATGGTGGCTGCCCGCCTGCCCGGCTCGATCATCATGGCCACACCTCCAGAGGGGTCGTCCGGGGCTATAATTTTATTTTTCAGTATCTGTTCGCCGGGATAGATATCTCCTTTGCTAAGATGGTTAATAACATCATTTTTTTCGGTAATGGCATCTGCATTAACGTAATTGGAGGGCATCTCTTTAAATTCCACCAGTTGTTCGGTAATGCCGGTCCTGGCCGGAATCTTTTCCCTGGCCACTGCCACTGTGATGAATTTACCTGAAGCCTTGTAAGTTTTTTTGATATGTTCCAGGTACTGGTAGGTGCCCCAGGCAGCCATAGCACCGAAAATAATGGCCAGAATCAGTATGATGTTAATCCTGTTTTTCATGTCTTCATCTCCCGTGGTATTACTCGATCAGCTTCACTCCGTAAAGTGTGGTGGGCGGGGTATTTACATCGATATCGCCCTCACCGGCCATGCGTACAAAATATCCCTTTATTTCATCGCCGGCGCATTGTGATGACCGGTCAATGAAAAACGCAGCAAATCCCGTTACCGTTATGGTGTCCCTGCCCTGCAGGCTGTCCTCCCGGTGCAGGGGTATGATTAAAATTCTGGGGCAGCCGGGCTTGAAATTGTCATAGGTGCAGCCATCGGTGCAGCGGTTCAACCTTTCATCAATGCCGTCCGTGGGGCCGCTCATGTTACCGGGTTCGGTATCCAGCACCTCGCTCTGGTGCACCGGTTCCTGAAACCCATTGATCAGATTGTCTCTATAGGTTCTTGACCCGCTTCCTCCCAGAGCCAGGGCCCCGAAGTTGCCCGGGGAGTCCGGCGAGCCGAATTTGATGGTGTACAGGGTGCCGTATACAAAGGGCTGTTCCCTGATGCAAAGGGGGGCTACACCTGTATATGATGTCAGGGTTCCCACAGAGGCAGCGGCGTGGGCAGAAACCTGGCCCGACTCCAGTCCCAGGACCGGGGCGAACATATAGGCTACGTTTCTCGTGGCATCTACTGAAACCTTGTTGTTCACAATGTCCACGGTAAGATCCGATTCTGCGATGCCGTTGCTCTGCGCGCATGCCAGGGCCTGCTGTCTGGCGGCAGACTCCCTGGCAGAGGGATCAGTTTCGGGGTTAACGGCGAATTCCCTGGCCCCGGCCATAGCCGCCGCGTCTACGGCGTTTACCAGGGATTGCCTGGCCGCTGCGAGGCGGCCAATGTCCACCACCATGGCCGCGAATCCTAGCAATACCGTCATGCTAATGGCCACCAGGGCAATGGCGGTACCCCTTTCATCAAGCCAGAGTTTGTTGAAAATTTTTTTCAACATTTTAAAAGCCCCCATGTTCATTCCATTCTCATGGTGGTAGCGGTCTGTATGGTAATAGGGTTGGGCAACATGGTGTTGATCAGAGGCGCTAAAAGAGTCACCTGGTAATTAACCTGAACCGTGACCAAGTCACCGGATTTTCTCAGTGACTGGTCCGGGGAGATGCTGGTGTCCAGTACGGTGTTGTCCAACTGGGTAGTGGTATCCGCCACCCTTTCCCGGATTATAACGTCTGTACAGCCCAGCACCGCCTTTCTGGCGCCTTCCCGGGAGGCGTTGGTGATTACCATGTAGGAATGAAAAATTCTTCCCAGATCCACCATCCCCATCAGCAGGAGAAGCAGTATGGGCAGTACTATGGCCATTTCTGCCATGGCCTGGCCCCGGTCGTTGCTTAATAATTTGGCAAACATGGGGTGTCACCTCATGAAATGTGTAATATATCTAAATAGGTAAGTATTACCCCGCTGCCTATGGCCAGGGCGTAAGGAATGGTCAAGGCTAAAGTTTCCCGGGAGTACAGTTCGCTGCTGGCCAAATTGGCGGGGCGAAATCTGGTTAGGGGTTGCAATATTGCTACTTTCAGTCTTCCTGTTCTGATCATAATCAAGAGGGAGAGCAGCCCGCCGGCCACGGCCCCGGTAAGAAAAACGCTAAGTACAAAAACCGGTCCTTTTAACGCCCCCACCGCGCCCAGCAGTTTTACGTCGCCGGCTCCCATGCCGCCCAGGGCAAAGGGTATAAAAAGCAAGGCCAGACCCAGGAGTAAACCCTTAACGTTCCAAAGCAACTGGGAAACTCCGCCGATGTAAAGGCTGGTAAGCAAGGCTGCAAATACAAAGGGAAGCAGTACTATATTGTATATACGGTTTTTGCTTATGTCCGTGTATACACAAACAGATATTAAAAATATTAACAGATAGTCTGACAGTACTAATTTCTGACCTAATAATGCTTCCATATAGTGTTCCTTCCGGTGTGATAAATTCAATCGACGTTAAAATTTAATGAGATACCCTACTTAAATGCTTTAAGTAGGGTATAATTGGTAGGTTTTGGTGCAGTTACTAACTAAATTTATTATGTTTTATCTCGGTGTACTAATTTCAGTGGCTACTCCCTGAATTTTGGTGCTTATATCTCCCCCCAGTGCCAGAAATGCTCCAATTGCCACTACTGCCACCAGTGCCAGGATCAGTCCGTATTCAGCCATGCCCTGGCCGCTTTCTTCTGTCCATAATCTTGTTAATAGACCGGTCATTGCTTTGACCCCCCTTGTTAATTTTAAACTATAATAGCATTTGTAGACAGAGTGCACATCAGTAAACGGACTCAAATCATACTGTCTATGTGGCACAAAGATATGGGGTGTCCGGCGTCCCGGAGTAGTGTTAATATGGAAAGGGGGAATTTAATTTGCCCGGTTAAAGAAAATGCAGCAAAGCTTCCTGTGGAGGTCAGCTTTACTGCATTATAAAAAGGTCTATAGTCTTAGTTAATTGCATGGTCATGAACTAGCAAAAATATCCATATGTTTCTTTGTTAAAATATATAAAAAAATGCCTGACAAGCTACATGTACTATCAAAATGACTGGCTTGATACTATATATTGACCAGTTTGTTTCTTAAGGCATATAGTGCGGCCTGGGTGCGATCCTCCACTTCTATCTTTTGAAAGATCCGGTACAGGTGGTTTTTCACTGTTTTCTCACTGATGTACAGTGCCCTGGCTATGGTTTTATTCGTTTCGCCCCTGGCCAGAAGTTTTAGGACTTCAACCTCACGGGGGGTGAGCAGTTCGCCGTCCTTACGCTGGGCACCCAGTGGACTGTCGGCCAGCCTGTTAAGCTCTTTGAATATTTTAGTAATGAGCTTGGGGGGGATAAAGGATTCGCCTCTGGCTACATCTCTTATAGTACGAACCAGTTGATCCGGGCTGACATCTTTCAGAATATACGCGGATGCTCCAGCCCGGATAAATTCAATCAGGTATTCCTCCTGGTCGTGAATTGTCAGGCCTATGATACCGGTGTCCGCGATTTTTAGTTTGATTGTTTGGCAGGCTTCAACGCCGCTGATGCCCGGCATATTAATATCCATCAGGATAATGTCCGGGTTTTTAGACAGTGCCTGCGCAATGGCCTCTTCTCCGTTGGCGGCTTCACCGATTATTTTTATGTCCGGCTCAAGGGACAATACCTTCCTGATGCCCTCCCGAACCAATGCGTGATCGTCCACGATGATTACCGAAATAACGCTCATTTTTTCACCTCACCAAACATCATTCTTCCAAGGGAACAGAGATATGGATGCTGGTACCACTATCCGGGGCGGAGGTTATAGCGAATTCGCCGTTGAGTATCTGTATTCTTTCCCTCATTCCTAATAAGCCGTATCCCTCCCGCTTATTATCGGCCATGACATTTTTAGGGCTGAAACCCACACCGTTGTCTTTCACCGTCAGGTTGACCTTGTTGGGTAAAACCTCAATTTTAACCAGGAGGTGATTGGCTTTGGAATGTTTTCTTATATTGCTGAGACATTCCTGGAAAACTCTGAATAGCGCGACTTCTATGGTATTGGTGAATCTTTTGGTTTCTCCTATCACCACCAGTTCAGCAGGTAAACCGGTTTGTGTCATGAATTCCTCAACATAGCGGTTGATTGCCGGAATCAATCCCAGGTCGTCCAGTACCATGGGGCGCAGGTCGAATATTATTTTGCGTACATCCTGCAGGCTTTGCCTGACCATCTGCTGTAATTCCACCAGTTCCTGCTTTACTTTGTTATGGTCGATTTCCATTAGTTTAAGGCAGAATTCAGCCCTCATGACTATGTTGGCCAGCAACTGGGCAGGACCATCATGTATGTCCCGGGCCACCTTTCTTCTTTCCTCTTCCTGGGCTCGAATAACATTAACCCCCAGTTTTTGGATTTGTTCCAGTTCCAAAAACCTGGAGGTGATATTGGTTAAATCGCTACTTAGATAGTTCGTGACTGCAGTCAGGTGGGAAGCCAGTTTTTCGGCTTTTTCCACCATTTCTTTGATTCTACGCAGGCTACGTTCCAGATTGTCACGTTTGTATCTGAGTAATTGCTCCCTGCCTTTCAGGTCCACGAGGCGCAGTTTTTTCTCCTGGGCATCCTCGTATGCATTTTTAATATCATGCTCACTGAAGTAATGAAAATTTTTACTAACCTCGGCCAGTCTTTGTCGGGCCCGTTTTTCCAGCGTGGTTAAGGCATCAACTTCCCTGATCAATGTATCTACTTCTAGCTTTACCTGGTCCAGCTCTTTTTTTAGACGACTATATTCTAGCAGGGTGTGTTCGGCAATGTCATATATCTGCTGTTTTCCCAGTTCAATGGCAGAAATGGTATCCTTTACAACTTTATCCAGAATATAAGCCTTACCTGGCATTGTATAACCTCGAATGTATAAATTTGTTGTTTATACACTATTCTACATGAAAAATGTCGTTTCCTGCGTGAGTCTATTATCCTTTTTCTGTGTGCATTTCTCCCTTCCCACCAGGCAATTTAAGAAAACCGTATGTTACCGGGGACATGCGGTAATGAATTTTTGATATTTGCCACAAGGTGGTAAAATAAATTTAATTAAAAGTATCTTCGTGCAAAATAAAATTTTTTGGGGGGTTATGAAGAAATAAATCCAAAAAACAAGGCAGGAAAATATGATGTTATCGTAATCGGGGGTGGTCCTGCCGGTATGATGGCGGCGGTGGCTGCCGCAGGGACAGGGGCAAGGGTGCTGCTCCTGGAGAAAATAAACAGCCCCGGCAGAAAAATGACTATAGCCGGGGGCGGAAGGTGCAATTTTACCAATATCGCCGGTCTGGAAGCTATGATAGATAATGTTCCCGGCAACGGTAAATTTCTTTACAGCGCTTTGCAGCGTTATACCGGGGAGGACTGTCGCGAATTTTTCAATTCTTTGGATATAGCATCGAGGGTAGAGGATGGAGGCAGGGTATTTCCTGCGGATTGCCTGGGAGCGGATATGGTATCTGCCCTTGTCAGGCACCTGCAATCCCTCGGGGTGGAGATAAAGTGCGGTAAAGAGGTTGAGGCGCTGATACTGGAAGGGAACCGCTGTCTTGGTGTTGCCGGCGTGGATGGTGAAAGATATTATGGCCGGGTGGTGGTGGCCACCGGCGGGCTCTCTTATCCCGGTACCGGCTCAACGGGTAAGGGGTACCAGCTTGCGGCCACTGCCGGGCATCATGTAACAGAACTTTTTCCTTCAGGGGTGGCACTGGTATGCTCCGATGACTGGGTGGGGCCGGGGCGGGTACAGGGTCTGGCGCTAAGCAATATAACAGTCTCTCTAAATGACGGTGAGCGCCGGCTGACTTCGGCCGGGGGGGATCTATTATTTACCCATTTTGGGGTGTCCGGGCCGGCAGTTCTTAATATCAGCAGGGCCGCCGCTAAAATTTTTCATCATAAAACTGAACAAAACTATACCCTGACCATATTAATCGATATGTTTCCGGATAAAAACATTGATATGCTGTTAAACGACATGGAAAAGGCGGGCGGGATTGAGACCAGGAAAACAGTCAAAAGCATCATAAGATCTTTTTTGCCAGACAGGATGGCGCCCGTAGTATTAAGTATTGCCGGGATAGATGGCGAGCTGAAAGCGTCCGGGGCGGGTAAGGTTGTGTGGCGCAGGCTGGCAGATATAATGAAACAACTCCCTTTGACTATATCCGGCACCCGCCCCATCAGGGAAGCCGTAGTTACGGCGGGCGGGATTGATACAAAAGAAATCAATCCCCGGACCATGGAATCAAAACTGGTCAGGGGATTGTATTTCGCCGGTGAGGTAATTGATGTTGATGGCTATACAGGGGGCTTTAACATGCAGATTGCTTTTTCCACTGGTTATCTGGCAGGCCTGTCGGCGGCTCTGGCCAATAAAACATTCAATAATAAATTAATACTTCCGGAATTGAAATCCCGGAAGTATTAGGGTGGGATAATCATTCCATTACGTAGAGCAGCTTGAATACCCTCGGGAAGTCCCGGATCGATACGGAGAGCCAGGGTTTTTCCCCGGGGAGTAATTTTTTTATTTTTTATAGAACTGTGTATTTCCACGGGGGTTCCTACAGGTACTTTGTCAAAAAGCCAGCTAACATCCTTATTATGCATCCTGATACATCCGCCGGAGGCATACTTACCGATGGAGGAGGGATTGTTGGTGCCGTGTATGCCATACTGGCCGCCTCCCCCCAGACTCAAGCCCAGCCACCTATAGCCCAGGGGGTTGCGTGGGCTGCCACCGGGAATCTTCAGTTTGCCGTAATAGGGATTCACTATTTTGACGGCAATGGAAAATTTGCCTTCAGGGGTCAGGGACGGTTTTTTACCCGTGGCTACCGGGAAAACCTTTACTACGCTGTCATCCTTATAAAGGGTTAACCGGTTGACTGATTTGTCAATCTCTATTTTATATCCGGCCTCCGCCGCCCGGGTCAGGCATAGGCATAGCGCCAGTACCGCAATCAGTATCCATGCTCCTGATTTGAGCATTAGCCAGCCTCCCGCAAATGACATTCCTTCGTGAAATTGTTAAGAGATAGGGGATCTAGGTAACCAAGAAGGTGTGTACCTAACCTCTTTATGCGGGGGGCTTAATTTGTATGCATAAATATAAAGGGGCTTTCGCGGAAGTATTGCCGTTACGGGTCGAAGCTATAAGGGCCGGCACAATGGCCGTTACATAAAATTATTGATTATGGATAACACTAACCTGCAACTAGAAGTGGGGAGGTGAGCCAGTGCAAACCAAATTGAGCGAAATTGAAAAATTAATGATTATGGAGCAGCTCCGAGCGGAGGAACTGTGCGCCAGAAAAGCTCAGAATTACCTGAACGTGTCCCGGGATCCGGCTATCCATGGCTTACTGCAGCAAAGCGTAGAAAAGGGCCAGCGCCACATCGGCATGCTGAACGGGCTGCTGCAGGAAGCAGGCCTTAGCGGAAGCGCAGGAATGGGGAGCATGTCCGGAATGACTGGCCATTAAATTAGGGGACATTCGTTCACGAAAATGTTAATAGTAAGGAATTAAAAGGCAACACAGAAGGTGTCCACATACATTAATACGGAGGTGAAAAAGTTGAACTTTTCGGATCAGGATATACTGACGGATCTGCTGCTTGACAGAAAGATGATATCCACCGGCTATCACCATGCGTTATTGGAAGCGGCCGGTGACAGGTCACGCAGCTTACTTATGCAGATCCATAACGATGAACTGAACACTCACAGGCAAATATTTGAGCTAATGTTTGCCAGGGGTTTTTATCAGGTGGAACCGGCCCGGGCGGGTATTGCCGGGACTTATGCTTCCACCATGGGCATGAACATAATGGGGCAGCAGGCTACAGCACCGGCGCAGCAGATGAGTCCCGGCACGGGCGCTCAAACTTATTATAATATGCCGGCCCAGGGTATGACGGGTATGCAGAATACCTATAACAATCCTGGCCGCTAAAAAGACTAAGCCTGTATTTAAAGCAATAGAACGAAACCCGAAAGAAACCGCCTATGTGCTTAGGCGGTTTCTTTGTCTGTAATTTTCGCTAGACTTAAAACCATCGCATAATTTTAAACTACTATAGTACATTAAGATCAGTGGCAATAATTTATTTTCCCGCTTCTGGAAAAGGTTTTACATTAATTTATGTAGAATATATGCGAATATTCGGGTCGGACAGCTGGTGAGGAGGCATGCGATGCGTTTTGAGCACTTCAGCGGTAGCGAGCTTATGGTTATGCTGGTGGGTAGCGCCAATTTATTAGCGGAACATCAGGCTGAAATAGATGCACTAAATGTTTTCCCGGTTCCCGATGGGGATACCGGTACGAATATGTATCTAACCTTACTGGCGGGAGTGAAAAAGGCCCGGGAAAGCCACGCCGGAACCGCCGGGGAGGTGGCAGAGGCGATGGCCGGGGGATGCCTGCTGGGTGCCAGAGGCAATTCCGGAGTTATTCTGTCCCAGATACTGCAGGGCTTTGCCGGGGCTATGAAGGGAAGGGAAAAGGTATCCGTTCGGGATGTGGCTGCTGCCTTCAGAGCGGGAGCCGATGCGGCCTACCGGGCGGTAACCAATCCCGTCGAGGGTACCATGCTTACCGTATCCAGACGGATAGCTGAGGGCTTTGAGGAAAGCTGCCAGAAGAATTATGATTTGCTCCGGGCCACGCTGCATACGTATAAGCTGGCCCAGCAGTCCCTGGCCGAAACCCCGGACATGTTGCCGGTATTAAAGCAGGCAGGGGTTGTGGATGCCGGCGGCAGGGGTCTGGTGGTGATTATAGAGGGGATTTTGTACGCCCTGAAAATGGCGGCTGCCCGGCGGGAGCTCAAGCTGTTCGACTTGGCCGCCAGCCAGCAAAAAGAATTCGCCGTCAGGCAGTCAGATGTGTCGTCTATAATACAGTTCACCTATTGCACGGAGCTTATCGTCAGGGGCAGGGGGCTGCCTCTGGAAAAGATGAGGGAGGAACTCTCTCCCTACGGCGACTGCCTGATGGTGGTGGGCAGTAGTGATACAGCCAAGGTGCATATTCATTCCAATCACCCCGGACTGGTGCTGGAATGCTGCCTGAAATACGGGGCGCTGCACTCGGTGCATACAAACAACATGGAGGAGCAGCACCAGGATATGAAACAGCAGTCCGTTCAGGAGAGGCCGCTGGGAGTAGTCAGTGTGGGCCTTGGCGAAGGTATAATTAAGATAATGGAAAGCCTTGGTGTGGACGTGGTAGTTGCAGGAGGGCAGACCATGAATCCCAGTGCGGAAGATATACTTGAGGCTGTGCAGAAGGCACCGGCGCAAAAAGTACTGGTGCTTCCCAATAATAAGAACGTGGTGCTGACTGCCCGGCAGGCTGCGGATATGGCGGAGAAAGAGGTCAGGGTGGTGCCCACCGTCAGTATGCCCCAAGGCCTGGCGGCCATAATGGCTTTGAACCCCTACGCCGATATAGATGTTATTGCCGCCAAAATGATGGATAATGCCAATGAAATAAAGTATGGCGAGGTTACCAGAGCAGTTAGGGAAACGGTCATAGACGGCAGGGCGGTGACGGTGGGGGATTATATCGGCCTGCTGGAGGATAAGCCCTTTTCCGGCGGGGCTGATTTTTACAAAGTTGTAGAGGAACTGCTGGCTGGCATGATTGATGAAGAAACCGGTCTGGTGACCCTTTACTACGGTGACGGACTGAGCCGTAATACAGTACATGAACTCACAGAGAGAATGAAAAATAAATTTAACGGGCCTGATATCGAAATTCATTACGGTGGTCAGCCACATTATCAGTTAATTATTTCCGTGGAGGAATAAGGTTAGGGGACATACCTTCTTGAGTTATCTAAACTACAAATAATTTCGCGAAGGAATGTCCCCAAAATTAGGGGAGGGAGACTATGCAGAAGGTTAGAATAGTGACCGACAGCACTGCCGACCTTGATCGGGCTACTTACGACAGGTATGGAATTACTATGGTTCCCCTGCGGGTATTTTTCGGCCAGGAAGCGTTTCTGGATGGTGTGGAAATAACGCCGGAGCAGTTTTTTAAGCGCCAGGTGGAGGGCAAGGAGATGTCCAGCACCTCGCAGCCCACACCGGCCGAATTTGTAAACGCCTACCGTCCCCTGGCGGAGGAAGGCAGTTCCATTATTTCACTGCATATCTCTGCTCTCATGAGCGGCACCATACAGTCCGCGAAGTTGGCTAAAACAATGCTTGCATACAAAGAACTGGAGATCATAGATTCCCGGGTTACCAGCGTGGTGCTGGGGCTGATGGTTATAAACGCCGCCAGAGCTGCCGGGGAAGGCCGGAGCAAGGAGGAAATAATTGAACTTATCCGCTTTATGAAGGATAATCACCAGATCTACTTTGCCGTGGACACACTGGAATACCTGCAGAGGGGCGGCAGGATAGGCAAGGCCCAGGCTTTCCTGGGAACCCTGTTAAACGTCAAGCCCATACTGACCATTAAAGATGGTTATGTTTTTCCACACGAAAAGGTCAGGGGCAAGGCCAAGGCTTTTGATCGTATAATCAGGATAATGCGGGATAAATTCGGCGGGCAGGAAGTACAGTGCTTCCTGGTGCACGGTGAGGACTGGGATGGCGCGGCACAGCTAAAGGAGAAGGCTCAGAAAGGACTTAATTGCGTTGAGTTTTTTGAAGGGAGACTGGGCCCAGTGGTGGGAACTCACGTGGGCCCGGGAGTGGTTGGCATGGTCTGCCTTCCGGTTTCCGGTATTTGATTAACCCTGCTATATCCGGCAAATTGTACTACAGCGTAGCGGGCATAGCCAATACTACGCTGTAGTATTGGCTATTATCTCTAATAACTCAGGTCTGTAAATCCGTCTGGTGCCTCAGTGCCCATTCCCCGGCGTTTTCGTCGCATTTCTTTTCGCCGGGACATTTAATTAGTTCTGAGATTGTTTTATTCTCCAGGGGGTCTTTTCTCTGCATTGGATCACCTCCCAAGCTCTTTAAAATTTCTTTACTGAAATTATTTTTCCAATCCATAACACAGTTAATCATAGAATTATTTGCCTGTAGTGTTTAAAAACAAAAGCGGGAGCCTTTTAAATGAGGCTCCCGCTTTTCAGTGGTATGTTTAATTCTCTTTATTGGCTCCGCAACACGAGCCTGGGGTGCAACCTTTGCTCTCGCTGCTGCTGCCGCAGCAGGGGGTGTGTAAATCGTCGTTAGCGGGCTTGCCGACGGCACTGGGCAAAAAAGGCGCGGAAATTAGTTTAACTAACTTTTTGCTGCTGCATTCCGGGCAGAGAGGCTCTTTTTTGACACTCCCCGGCAGCTCAAGAAACTCAAAGGCTTTTCCGCAGTCCTCACATTTAAATTCGAAGATAGGCATGGGTCCCAAACCTCCGCTGATATATTTTAAACCTGCTTAAATTTCGACAAATGATAATAAAATCCTGCCGCCAAATCCGTTTTTTCATTTTTTAGAATTGATTGACCGGTAAAGCTGGTATAAAATTATAAAGATGTTCTCAAAAAGGGGGATAATTTTATTGCAGTTGCCCGAAGATGTTACCATACGTGAGGTGGGTCCCAGGGACGGGCTGCAGAACCTGCCCGCATTCATACCCACGGAAACCAAAATTGAAATAATCAGGAGCCTGGCAGAGGCCGGTGTCACTGCCATAGAGGCCGCTTCCTTCGTCAGTCCCCGGGTGGTGCCCCAGATGGCGGATGCCGGAGAGGTATTGACCGGCCTGGCTGACCTCCCTGAGGATGTCGTGCTGAGTGCCCTGGTGCTCAATACTCGCGGTATGGCAAGGGCCGCCGGGTCCGGGGTGAGGGAGGTTATGGCAGTTGTTTCCGCCAGCGAGGTTCACCACCTGAAAAATACAAATAAATCAGTGGACCAATCTCTTGCGGAACTGCAGGAATTATGTTTTCTGGCCCGGGACTCAGGTGTCATACTCAGGGGGGCGGTGGCCTCTGCTTTCGGCTGCCCCTATCAGGGGGTTATCACATCCGAACAGGTTAAAAAGGTGTTGGACCCCATGGTGGCGGTCGGCATAGAGGAGATAACCCTGGGGGATACCGCCGGTATGGGCAACCCCAGGCAGGTTTACGAATTGGTAAAAGAGATTACTTCCTGCTATCCATCGGTTGCCCTGGCACTGCATTTTCATGATACCAAAGGGTTGGGACTGGCCAACGTTATTGCAGGTTTGCAGGCGGGGGTGACCATTCTGGAAAGCTCCTTCGGCGGTCTGGGCGGCTGTCCGTTTGTCCCGGAGGCTGTCGGCAACATAGCAACGGAGGATTTGGTTGATATGTTGCAAAGCATGGGCATTAATACAGGGATCAGCCTGGAGGGAGTTATTGGCTGCACCCGGATGATGGAAGGTTTGCTGGGAAAAATGCTGCCGGCAAGGATTAAATGAAAAAAAACGGTCAACCGGGGGAATAAAATGCCGGTGTGCTATTATTTTTTAAAAATCCGGTGTATTAGCATAAAATATTAATATAATAGATAATAGAAGCAAACACATGCTTTTGAACACTGGGGTGTTATTATTTGGAAAATAAAGACAATGGATATGATGATATTCAAAGGGACAGCTACACAGATTACGGGCCTTTTGAAGGGGGTCTCCCGGAAAACAAAAAAAAGAATTCATTTTTGAAGCTGCTGACGCCCCTGCTGGTTATACTGGCTTTTCTTGGTAAAATTCTCAAGCCGCTGCTGGTACTTCTTAAATTCAGCAAATTCGGTGCGACATTCGTTTCAATGTTCATCACCGTTATCGTGTACTCTCTTTTTTGGGGCTGGAAATTTGCCCTGGGTTTTGTCATTCTTCTTTTAATCCACGAAAACGGCCACCTGATAGCCGCCAGAAAAATAGGCCTTCCTGTGTCCAAACCGATATTCATTCCTTTTGTGGGAGCCTTAATCAATTTAAAAGAGATGCCAAAAAACGCCAGGGAGGAAGCCATTATAGGGATGGGCGGACCGCTATCAGGAGGTCTGGCTTCCCTGGCCTGCTTCGTGTTGTATGACGCTATGAAGGAGCCATACTGGCTGGCGCTGGGATACACCGGCTGCTTTCTTAACCTGTTTAACCTGATTCCCCTGGGATTTTTGGACGGGGGCAGGATAGCCACCGCCATATCCCTGTGGCTGTGGATTCCCGGTGCGATCATACTTGGCGTGCTGGCTGTAGAAGTTGCCAACCCTATAATCATCCTGGTATTAATACTTGGCCTGTTTGAAGGATATAAGGTTTTCAAAAAAAGAAACACCCCGGAATCCATCCGGTACTATACCCTGGAGCCTTCTTTCAGGCTAAAGCTGGGATTGCTGTATCTTGCCCTGCTGGCGGTGCTGGGTACAGGTATGGGATTATCCCTGGACATGCTCAATAACTTGGGAGGAATCTGAAAATACAATACATAAGGATACCTAATTGTTGTTCTACCATAATGACGGTGTTATAATTGCCTGGGTGAGTAACATGACTGAATATGCTTCCGCAGTAACCGCTGACGGGAAAACAATAAGACTGACAGCAAGGGTGGGAACCTGGGAACAGCTGAAATTGGCCGCGGAATCCGGTGTTGAGGGGATTGGACTGTTAAATGTTAATTCATTCTTTGACACAGCGCCGAAACTTCCTTCCGGGGAGGAGCAGTATCAAACATACTGCGGCATAATGAAGGCGATGGGCAGCAGGTCTGTAACCTTTGTAGCATCCGGTTGGGATAGCTGCTTTATCGATAGGGAGAATGACCCCAACCTTGCTTCGGGATGCCGGGGCATAAGGCTGGGACTGGGCAAACCTGAAATTCTAAAAACCCAGCTCAGGGCAGTAATGATGGCTGGTACGCACGGAGAATTCAATATTGTATTGCCAATGGTTCGCCGGGTGGATGAGGTTATAAAAGTCAAGGAATTAATTAAAGAAGTGCAGGCTGAACTCGAAGGAAATGAAACCCCTTTTCGCCTTCCTATGGAGATAGGGGTTATGGCTGATGTTCCTGCAGTATTACAGGCCCTGGATATTTTTTGTTTTGAGTCAAGGTTTTTTGTTGCAGGGGAGGACTCTCTAAACTGCTTGTACGCCGCAGACCAGGAAGACAAAACATCGAACTCTATTTTGAATTATTTTGACTCTGCCTATCTTTCCTATCTGCAAGATCTGGTGTCAAAGGCACACCAGCGGCACAAAAGGGCGGCTATATCATCCCCGATGGTGGACGAACCGGCGGCTATCCTCCTGCTGTTGGGTATGGGTTACGATGAAATAATAGTATCGCCCGGTAAAATTGTTGCAACCCGGGAGTTAATAAGCCGTCTGGATGTCCATGCGGCAAAATTAATAGCATCAAAGGCCATATCATACTGGGAGCCGGAAAAGTCGCTAAAATATAGCCGGGATTCCTTGTGCAAAATTTAAAACACAAATGATTTGCGATAAGTTTAAACTATGATATTGAATATTCAGTCACTTGATATACATAACCAAACAGTTAACCCGGGTTCTTGGATAACCCGGGTATTATTTTGCCCCGCATTTTTATTGGTCTGACTTATTTTTTATTGTGCTATTCATTGATAGATCAAAATGTCGAATGTATTTAGTAAATGTTAATTTAAAATTCGATTATATACAGTATAATTTCGACATATTTTTAACTTTATTAATAGTAATGTTTAATTAATAACTATTTTTATGTAGCTCATGGTTAAAATTTACTAAAAATATATTTGAAAAATACTGTAATAATAAAGCTTTTATAATATCGTACGATTAAACAACAAAAATCAACATTTTCACAATTATTTCGATGAAGGTATTTTAGGCCCGGCAAAAGAATTGAACCTTAATACGTTAGGACGATATGATGCATTGAACTAATCCCATACTTTGGAACAGTGTTAGAACTAATACTCTAGTATAACAACCATATGTTTGTGATGATATATAATACTTTTATGTGTTTATATATAATATGTGAAGGGACGGAGAATCATGGATAATATTCGGTTGCTCATAGCCAGTGATGACTCATCATCCAGAAGGGGTTTGTCGGCCATTTTTACTGCAGAGGATATCTTCAATGTTGTTGGGAGCTACCCACTTGATGAGACTATTGAAAAATCCATACAGCTACAGCCAGATGCAGTTCTGATGGATATTTCAGAAGATATTTCAGGGTATGAGCAGAAGCTAAAAAAACTGAAAAGCGAGTGCCCGTACAGTTTAATCCTAGCCCTGGTAGAGAATGAACAATCAAAGAATGTAGCCGGAATAATGAGTCATGGGGTAGACGGTTTCGTGCCAAAGGGCATAATCCGGGGATGTCTGGTAAAAGCAGTGGAGTTATCCTGTCGCGCGGGCCTGTTTTGCCTGCCGGGCTGCTATAAAAAAATGGTTTCAATCAGTGCTCCCAATAAAATAGTTAAAATGGAAGACTACAAAATATGTTTACCTAATAACAGTGAAATGTTAACAAAGCGTGAAACGGAAATACTCCAGTTGATGGCAAAAAACTTTTCCAACCGCGAAATTGCTTTAAAATTATTCATAAGTGAGCCCACAGTAAAGACACATGTCAGCAGCATATTACGCAAACTGGGACTAAGCAATAGAGCCCAGGTTATAATTTATTCTTATAAAAATGGATTGATTAGTGATTCCCAGGCCGTGACTGAATAGAAATCCGAATAAATACTCCAAGGTATGTATTTTGATTCATACTAGGAGCCGATTGTAAGAATGTCATATATATAATAGTTTGTTTTAAGACCTCCATATTTAAGTATGGAGGTCTTTTACATGTATTAGGAAAAGCCAGGTTATGCTAGCTTTATTGCTTTTATTAATGTAGGGGGATAAATATGCAGAAGGTAAGGGTAATGGTCAGTAGCGAGCACAAGGTGGTTCGTAATGGTATAGCATCAATTATCAATTCCTCACAGAGTCTGGAAGTTGTAGGGCGAGAGGGGATAGATGTACTGGAAGAGGCTTTCAACATGCAGCCGGATTTGCTTGTACATGAACTAGGCTCAGCTGACAATAATGAGTTTGAGTTATTAAAAAAGATAAAGGCTATTTGCAATTGGACCAAGATTATTGTATTTACTTCCGATCCGCTTAGCGAAGATAAGCTGGTTTTGCTGTTAAGTATCTGTGATGGTTATCTCCAGGGCCCAGTACTGCCGGGATTCTTTCTTAAGGCTATAGAACTGGCATGTTATTCAGGATACTTTTTCTACTTGGGTTCATCCCGGAAATCAATCAGGGGGTTATAAGGAAAAATATTGTATTTAATAACAGATGGATAATATTAGATTAATCACGAGAGGCACATAAAGCCTTTCATTTTTTAATCTAAATTCTTTATTAAAAAGCCATTAAATAAAGCGCAATAAATAGTTAAATATCTTGCTAAGTATGAAATTGGATGGAAAATAATCAGACTTAATTATCATCCTGCGGGATGATGGCATGAAAAGTTACATATGCTAACATTTTATTCGTCAGTAAAAATCTAAGCTAGTTCAAGCTATTCGGAGGGGGCCTTAAATATGAAAGCCATCATTTTGGCAGGGGGCAGCGGCACAAGGCTGTGGCCCTTGAGCCGCACTAACTACCCCAAACAATTTTTGAAGCTGGGAAACATGGACAGGACTATTTTTCAGCAAGCCTTCGGCAGGTGCCTGCTGCTGGCGGAGCCTGACGACATTTACATAGTTACCAATGCCAACTATAAATTTCTCGTGATGAGCCAGATTGAAGATATGGGTGTCGATTTTGACGACGGTAATTTACTGGTGGAGCCAGTGGGCAGAAATACCCTGCCGGCCATCTATTTTGCTGTCAGGCAGATACAGAAAAAGGGTGAAGACATTGCGGTGGTTTTCCCATCCGACCACATAATAAACGAAGAGCAAAAATTTACTGACATTATAAAGAGTAGTCAGCAGCTTGCCCGTGAATACATAGTGACTTATGGCATATATCCCACCCAGCCGCATACCGGCTACGGCTATATCAAGCCTGAAGAGCCATTAAATATGGGCTATGTAGTAGACGAGTTCAAGGAAAAGCCGGACCTGGATACGGCACGGGAATACATCGAAAAGGGATATTTATGGAACAGTGGGATGTTTATGTTCAGAACGGATATTTTTGAGGAAGAAGTAAGGATGTATGCCCCTGATGTTCATCAGGCATTTTTAAATGAGAACATCAAAGATATCTATACTAAAACACCTGGCGTATCCATTGATTACGCCATCATGGAAAAATCCAGCCGGGTGGCGGTAATGCCCATGGATATAAAATGGAGCGACTTGGGCAGCTTCGATGCCTTCTATGGGGAGTTCGGGATTGAACAGGGGGATAATGCTGATTACGGTGACAACATTATGATTGAAGCTTCGAATAACCTGCTGATGGCTGATAAAGGCAAGAAGGTGGCCTTAATAGGGGTTAATGATTTAATCGTTATAGATGAAAGGGACGCACTTTTAATATGTAAAAAGGAGCATTCCCAGAGGGTTAAAGATGTGGTGGAGCAATTAAGGGCGGAAAAGGATCCCCGGGCTGACTTCCACAATACCGTTCACAGGCCATGGGGCTCCTTCACAGTTCTGGAGGATGGGGCATTTTACAAAATTAAGCGGATCACAGTGCTTCCCGGGAAAAAACTGAGCTACCAGCTTCACCATCACCGCAGCGAGCACTGGGTAGTAGTCAGGGGCACGGCAACGGTTACCATAGATAATTCGGAAAAAATGGTAAGAAGCGGAGATAAAGTGTTCATACAGGCCGGGCTGAAGCACAGGCTGGAAAATCCGGGCAAAGTATTGCTGGAAGTTATAGAAGTGCAACTGGGAGAGTATCTGGAAGAGGACGACATAGTGAGATTTGAAGATGATTTTGGCAGGTGTTCATAATAACCACTAAGGAGAAGCACATGTTATTTGCCAGAGAGCTGGAGACGCTCCGGAAGGTCGTGGTGGAAGCAGGTCAGGCCGTACTCCGGATTGCAGAAGAAGAATTGAAAATGACCTTCAAACTGGGTATGGAGCCCGTGACCACGGCTGATTTCATGGCCAACGGCATTTTGAAAGATACACTTACAGGAAATTTCCCTGATTACGGCTGGCTGTCGGAGGAAACCCGGGACGATTTGGATAGGCTCAAAAAAAAGAGGGTTTGGATAGTAGATCCCATAGACGGAACAAAGGAGTTCATCAGCGGGATTCCTGAGTATACCGTATCAGTGGCCCTGGTTGAAGAGGGGGCTCCGGTGCTGGGGGTTGTTTATAACCCTTCAAGGGATGAACTGTTCACGGCAGTAAAAGGCAGTGGAGCATGGTTAAATTACTTTCCTATCCGGGCTGATCACCCTTTCAGCAATTTCCCTGTGGTGCTTGGCAGCAGATCAGAGGTTCACAGGGGAGAATTTGAGCCCTTTCTGACATCTGCCGATATACGCCCCGTGGGCTCAATAGCATACAAACTGGCGCTGGTTGCTGCAGGCCAGGCCGACGCAACCTTCAGCCTGGGGCATAAAAATGAGTGGGACATAGCGGCGGGAGTGCTGCTGGTGCAGGAAGCCGGCGGCAGGGTTAGCGACAGGGATGGCAAGACATTTAAATTCAACAGGAAGCGGACCCTGGTAGATGGTGTTGTGGCCGCAAGTAATGATGCTTATGGATATATAAATACGTTAATAGCAAAGTCAGGGTGTGTGGTGAGAAAGGCAACAGTAGTGTGATAGCCCATGTACACAAGTGCTTATAAAGGTGGTTATTGAGTTGCGGACAGAAGCAAAAGAAGTAGTTTGGGAGCACCCGGTAGTTAATAAAAATTTACGCCAGAATATTAACCTGCATAAAAGTTTTGTAATCTGGCTTACAGGACTTTCCGCCTCCGGTAAATCTACCCTGGCCAAGGAACTAGAATTCAGACTTCATGAAATGGGTATCAGGACTTACCTGCTGGATGGAGATAATGTCCGGCACGGGCTTTGTTCCGATTTGGGTTTTAGCGAGGCAGACCGGAGGGAAAATATAAGGCGTGTGGCAAACGTAGCCAGACTGTTTGTTGATGCCGGCTTAGTAGTGTTGGCTGCCTTTATATCCCCTGACAGGGCTGACCGAGAGATGGCCAGGAATGCGGTGGAAAATACCGAGTTTATTGAGGTATATGTGAAATGTCCCCTGCACGAGTGTGAAAAAAGAGATCCCAAAGGATTGTACCGCAAGGCCCGAAGTGGAAAAATCCCTGATTTTACCGGAATCTCCGCCAAATACGAAGAACCGCTAAACCCGGAGATAGTTGTGGAATCCAGCAGGCGTACTGTGGATGAATCAATTGGTCAGATAATCAGTTATCTGACCAAGACCGGATTATTATCAGACAGATAAATTGTCCTTATGCTCCTAATTTCTTTTATCAACAAGAAACGGAAGGGAAATCTATGATGCATTACGATGCAATTATTATAGGTGGAGGTCCTGCTGGTTGCGCCACGGCAAAGAATATTGCCGGGCAGGGATTCAGTGTTCTCGTGGTTGAGGAACACGAGCGGATCGGCGAGCCTGTACGGTGCTCCGGACTCATATCCCCCCGTACGGTGGATATATCGGGAGTATCAGACAGTGTAGTAATAAATGAATTAAAGGGAGCCAGGGTGTTTTCTCCCAGAGGTGGTCAGCTGAACATAAGTAGCGATAAAGTGAAGGCTGTTGCCATTGACAGGGCTGCATTTGATCGTGAAATAGCAGACCAGGCCATGGCAGCCGGGGCCGATATAATGCTGGGCGCCAGAGCTAAAGGTTTAGAACGGTTGAATAACGGTTTTAGTGTCACGCTAGAAAGAAAGGGTGTTAAAGCTTCCTTAAATACACGCTTGCTTATAGGAGCTGACGGCGTTAATTCTCAGGTCGCAAAGTGGTTGAATTTGAGAAAAAGTGTCCATATGGCCAGAATGTATGCGGCCGATGTGGAGCTTAGCCGTGAAGCTATTAATAATGTAGATATATTTTTAGGACAGTCAATTGCCCCCGGCTGGTTTGGCTGGGTTATACCTCTTGATGGCCGGCGCTGCAGGGTGGGAACCGGCTTTACTTATGCGGGCGAACATTCCGGCTATAGTATTTCTCCAATGTATTGTTTTCACCAGATGGTTAACCAGTTCCCAGCGTTTTTCAAAGATATGAAAATATTGCGCTATACCGGTGGAGTCGTACCATTTGGAATAACACCCAAAATATTTACCTCCAACGCCATGCTGGTGGGAGATGCTGCGGTGCAGACCAAACCCATCTCCGGCGGTGGGATTTATTTTGGACTAATCGGGGCGGAGGTGTGTGCCCGTGTAGCTACCTACGCTTTAAACCAGGATAATCTTTCCGAAAGGGTTATCGGTAAGTATCAAAAGCTATGGGAAAAGAAATTCGGCAGGGAAATTCGTTGTTGTACAGGTTATAGGGATCTCTACACAAGCTTTTCTGATGATGACATAGATTCGCTTCTTCGTTTTTTGAACCAGCCCTATTGGCAGGGTGTGATAAGTAGATATGGGGATATAGATTATCCGTCATGGCTGGCCCGCCAATTGGTTAGCTTAGGTCCATGGGTGCAAAGATTCATGAAGGCTGCCATGGCTGTATCCAGCTATGGGAGTAACTTTAAACAAAGTTTTTTTCAGCTGTTATGATTTTTAATTATTAGTTTGTAAAAGTAATAATTACTTTGCGAGGTATCCATATGAAATATAGCGAAGTAGCTGGCCTGGACATAATTGAGCATAGCCTGGTCATTCCTGCTTACAACGAAGAGGAAGGGCTGCCAGTTGTGCTAAATGATGTATTTAGTCTAATAGACAGAAGTTTTGAAGTAATTGTTGTTGATGACGGCTCAATTGACAAAACTCCGGAAGTAGCAAAAAGGTTCCCCTGCCGGGTGATATCTCACCAGAGTAATTTGGGTAAAGGCAAGGCAATGATGACCGGAATCAGGCAAGCAAAAGGGAAAAATATTATTTTTATTGATGCGGATAACACTTACCCTCCGGAAGGTATTCTGGATATAGCAAAAGCACTGAATAAAAACGACATGGCATTGGCCTCGCGTAAAATGGGTAAAAAAAATATTCCTGCTTTCAATAGAATAGGAAATGCCATTTTTAGAAACAGCATCAGATACATTTTTGGATTCAAGGGCTACGACCCTTTAACAGGGCTTTATGGGCTGAAAAAGTGCTATCTTGATTGTATGAAATTAGAATCCAGAGGGTTTGGTATTGAGTCAGAAATATGCATTAAGGCTGCAAGGATGGGGCTGAGTGTGAAAGATATCCATATCATATACCGTGACAGGTTAGGGGAAGCAAAGCTTAATGGATTAAGAGATGGATACAAAATATTTAAAACCATACTAAGGCATGTACCCCTTTTGTTCCGGAAGGTAGATAAGCCCGGTCTCAATTAAAATATTTACTTAAAGGTAACCAATATGAATATATGTATTGTTGGTTCGTCAAAGAAATTTTTTGGTGGAATATCCGCCTACACAATTGTAATGGCAAATGCCTTCGCTGAACAGGGTCACAAGGTATCAGTTATTTTGCTTCGCAATCTTGTACCGCTATTTCTTTATCCCGGGAAAGAGAGAGTAGGCAAGGGTGAATACCAGATAGACTTCCTCCCTGGGATAGAAGTATATAACGGGATGGACTGGAACTCACCTGTTTCCTGGGTCGGAGCGTATCGTTTTTTACAAAAACAGAAGCCAGACGCAGTTATTATGCACTGGTGGACATCCTCTGTAGCCCATATGCAATTTTTGCTGGCTTTATTTAAAAACATGCTGGGGAAAAAGACTCGGGTTATCCTGGAAATGCACGAAGTGGTTGATACTTTGGAGGAAAAAATATTACCCATACGGCTATATTCCAGGATAGGAGGAAAATCTGTAATTAATTTCTGCGACTGTTATACCGCCCATTCAGATGATGCCAGACAGGCCATTATCAATACATATAAATTGGGAACAGGCGAAATTTACGTGGTTCCCCATGGTCCCTATAATATTTACGGCAATTCAGACAGAGTAACAGCCCGGGAGCAGCTTCATCTAGACGGTTTCACAATACTTTATTTTGGCATGATCCGGGAATATAAAGGGGTTTCACTATTAATAAAGGCATTTAACAAAATACTGGCTGAAGATGCATGTAAAATGCACCTGATTATTGCCGGTGAAGATTGGGGGGACGATACAGAACTGCAGCAGTCCCTGCAAGACTCACCTTATCCTGATCGTATAGTTTTCAGACCTGAATTTATGCCCGACGAAAAAGTGTCTGAATATTTTTCCGCCTCCGATGTAGTGGTATTGCCTTATTTGCGCACCTGCGGGAGCGGTGTGGTAAATATCGCTGTGGCTCAGGGTAAGCCCGTTATCACCTCTAATCTCTCCACCATGAAAGAATGTCTGGATAATTACCAGGGGGCGCTATTTTTTCCAGTAGGGGACATTGATTCCCTTTGCGACAGGCTTATGAAAGCGTACCAAAGCTGGCGGCAGAATGGGACAAGGCAGTACCAGTTTTCGGGTACCTCCTGGGAAGACATAATTAATAAGTATGAAAAAATCATCACTAGGTTAACAAGCTAAAAATATAATTTGTTTATTTTTGAAAGGGTAATGGTAATGATTAAAATCAGTTTTGTTTCTGAAGTAGGATACCGGTTTATTGGTTATAAAACACAGAGTATGCTTGGTTTTCCTCGCACAAAACCATTAAGCCTTACAGTAAGCATTACGCAAAAATGCAATAGCAAGTGCAAAACGTGCAATATCTGGAAGGATCCCAGAAATGACAGACCCAGTGCAGAGCTGTCCCTGGATGAATACGAAAAAATATTTAGCAGCATAGGACACTCGGTTATATGGTATACGTTAAGCGGCGGTGAGCCTTTTCTGAGAAGGGACATTGTTGAGATTGCCCGCTTAATCGTAAAGCATTCGGACCCAAAGGTAATGATTATTCCAACTAACGGTCTTTTGGGGAAGAAAATTGTTCAGGCCACAGAAGGTATTTTAAATATTCTTTCACCGCACACCACCCTGATAGTTAATGTGTCCCTTGATGGAATCGGAAAAAATCATGACGAGATCAGAGGCATACCGGGCAACTTCCCTAAATTCCTGGAAACTTTTAATGCTTTAAAAGAGCTGAAGAAAAAATATCCACACTCCTTTGAGTTAGGTGTACACAGTGTAGTTTCAAGGTTCAACGTGGCAAATCTGATGGAGCTATTTGATTATATAAAAAACAATTTAGGTCCGGATTCGTATATCTGTGAAATAGCGGAGAACAGGGAAGAACTACTTAACGTAAATGATAACATAACTCCGCCCATTGATGCCTATGAAAAAACAATAAGGCCTTTGCAGCAGGAGATAAGGGAAAATCTTCTGCACAATAAGGGGATAACCGGGATAATACAGGCCTTCAGGCTGAAATACTATGACTATGTAATTACTGAAATAAAAGAAAAGAGACGAATTATACCCTGTTATGCAGGGCGGGTTTCAGCTCATATTTCTCCCTGGGGTGATGTATGGCCGTGCTGTATCCTTGCGTATAAAGCAGATATGGGCAATCTCAGGGATTTTGGGTTTGATTTTAATAAATTCTGGCGATCTGATAAAGCTGTTCAAATCAGGCAGCAGGTATTTAAAGGAGATTGTTACTGCCCGATGGCCAATGTACATTACACAAATATGGTGCTGACCCCTTCGGCTATGTTGGGTGTCGCCCGGAATTACTTCGGTGCCAGGCTGGCAGGTAATAAATAAGCATCTTGTGGAGTGATCTTTATGAATGTTTTTTTAACCGGAGGCACAGGTTTTATCGGTAATCACTTATTAAACCGTTTGGGTGAAGGCGGATTTCCATTTACCTGTCTGGTTAGAAAAAAAAATGCCCTTGCGAGCACTGCAAATATTAACCTGGTAGAAGGAGACCTGGAGACTATATGTGATCGTAACTTAGCCTATGAGCTGATAAATGGCCACGATTATGTTATTCACTGTGCAGCTATCCGGGGAGAAATGAGGTTGCCCTGGGATGTATATTATAAAACCAATGTCGATGCCACCTGCTCACTGCTTGAGGCGTCTCAAAAAGCAGGTGTAAAACGTTTCATATATTTAAGCAGCGTAGGGGTTTTGGGAACAATGCCCGGCCAACTGCCTGCTAATGAAGAAACACCCTATAACCCGGACGGTTTCTATCACAAATCAAAAATGCTGGCTGAAAAGCTGGTAATAGAATCTTCAATATCAGGTAGCCTGAATACCGTAGTGATTAGGCCTTCAATTACTTATGGACCAAAAGACAATGGCTTTTTTTTGAGGGTTGCCGGTATGGCCTCGAAAGGTTTTTTCCCGTTAGTTAACGGTGGTCGGAATAAAATTCATCTTACATATATTGATGGTCTTATTAATGCGATAATTTCAGCGCTAGAGAAATCATCGGAAAATAGAGAAAAGGTTTATACCATTGTTGACGCAAGTCCCCTGTTTTTTAGGGATTTAATAGAAATAATTGCTGCTAGTCTTGGTAAAAAAGTAAAAATAGTTAATATTCCTTCCAAAGAGCTATTTTTACTGGGGACTAAAATTTATGATACCGTTCTGGGTCCGATTATGAAGAAACCATCTCTTACAGCAAGTGCAAAGATTCTAGCTTTACAGTGGTATTACAATAACAAAAATGCTCAAAAGGACTTGGGTTATATGCCATATGATACACGGGAACAGGTGCAAAACACCATGCATTGGCTCATAAGTCATGGATTAATAAATTAACGAGGAGCATTAAAATATGATAAGCGAGATAGTTCCAAAAACACCGGAGGATCAAATTGTTCAGTTCGGCATGCTCTATGAAAAGTATGTGTTTAGTAAGATTGTTAAGGAATTGGTTTCAAAATATAAAATTAAAAGCGTTTGCGAATTTCCATACAATGAATTAATGGGTAAAGATAATAATCAATTTTTTAAAAAAAACGGATGTGAAATTACCAGGTACCGGCAATTTAATGAAACTAATCAAAATGAATATGATTTGGTATGGAACTTTTGCGAATATGAAAACTGCTCATCTTCTGAATACATAGTGTCAAAAATGAAAAGCTTATCAAAAAAATATTTATTAATAATTACTCAAAATATGTATAACGTTATGATGCTTCATTACTGGTATCATGTCTACAAAATGCGGCAATGGGACCACGGCAAAATAACCAAAATGAATTATATAGCTTGTAAGAAAGATTTTAAAAAACAAAACATTAGGGTTTTAGAAATAGGTGCCTTTGATGTTCCCTGGTTTGTACTTGATTTTTATGAAGGGGGAGAGTTTTTCAGGGGGCTTGCACCCAAAAATATGATAAATACTGAGGTGGAAATAAAAGAGAGCTATTTCGAGAAATTGCCTGGCCCTTTGAGAATTTTGTTAGCACACCATCATTATATTTTAGGGAAAAAATAATGTATCATTTAAGGTTAAAGTGAGTGGATCAAAATGTATCTAGATGAGGCGCTAGTATCTATTATAACGCCAACTTACAATCATGAAAAATATATTGGCCAATGTATTGAAAGTGTTTTAAGGCAATCTTATAAATTATGGGAAATGATAATAGTTGATGATGGATCTCTCGATAATACTGGAAATATTATAAAAAAATATAATGATCCTAGGATTAAATATTTTAGACAATTAAATCAAGGGCCATTTAAACTTGGTGAGACATATAACTTTGCATTAAGACAAGCAAAAGGAAAATTTATTGCAATTCTAGAAGGAGATGATTTATGGCCTAAGGATAAACTAGAAAAGCAATTACCTGCATTTAATAATAAGAATGTTGTCTTGTCGCATGGAAACTATAACATATTATATGAAGGAAAGAAATGTCCTAAAATCAAACAAAAAATTGTTCCTGGATTGAAAGGCGTTTTAAATAACTTTCCTGTTGGAAATGCAATATATGGATTCGCTAATGGAATTATACCTTGGCCTGTAACTGTTATTATACGTGCACAAACGCTAAAAAAAATTGGTGGCTTTAAACAAAATTTAAAAATGCCTTTAGTTGATTTTAGTACTTTTTTGCCACTTGCACTTGAGGGAGAATTTAAATACATTCCAGACACATTAGGATATTTTCGCAGACATAATCTTGCTGTATCACATAATAATGGTTGGGAAATAGATAAAAACCTTTGTGTATATTTTACAAAGTATATTAATGATAATCTAATCGAACTCAAAAAGTACGGACTTTTAGAAAGTAAATTGAGAGAAATATCAAAGTTAAGAGGTAATGTTATCAATAAAGGAAGTTCCCTGGTTATTCATGGTAAAGAATTGGTAGAGATGGGTGATTACCAAGCAGCCAGAAAAGTTTTTCGCAATGTTCTAAATCATAACATTAATTTTTCATTGTTATCTCTTTCATACACGTTAGCAGCGTATCTTGGTATTATTGGCACTTATTGCGGGTTAAATTTATGTGAATATGTTACTGGTTTTTATTGGAAGTTAAATAATATGTATTTTAACATAAAAAAATAATAACTGGGATGTATGGATACAAAAATTCAAAACTGCTTGCAAATTATTGTCATTAATTTGTATTTAGCAAATATTGCGCAGTTTGCAGGTAGGAGTATTGAAAAAATAATGTGTAAACTAAAAAATGTTTGTATTACGATGAGGTAAACTTTTATGGTAAAACCGTTAGTCGAAATTGCTCTGGCTACATATAATGGTGGATTATATTTAGAATTCTTTTTACGTTCAATATGTAATCAGTCATATTCTAATTGGCGAATATTAGTTCGTGATGATGGTTCTACCGATAATACTCTCCAAATATTGAGAGATTTTTCTGCAGCATATACAAATAAATTATTGTTAATTGAGGATAAACTAGGCAATATTGGGGTGCGTAAGAATTTTAATACTATATTAAATAATTGTACTGCGGAATATGTAATGCTCGCGGATCAAGATGATATTTGGCTTCCTGAAAAAATTGAAAAGACTTTAGAAATAATGTTGCAAATGAATAATACTAAACCATTATTGGTATTTACTGATCTAATGCTAATAGATGATGAAGATAGTATTATCTCAAGGTCTTTTTGGAGGAAATTGGGTTTGAACCCTTTGAATGCTTTAAAGTTTAACCGACTGCTTGTCGGCAATGTAATTACTGGGTGTACGGTAATGATAAATTATAATCTTTTAAGAAAAGCATTGCCTATTCCTGAAGAAGCAATTATGCATGATTGGTGGTTAGGGTTGGTTGCTAGCGCTTTTGGTAAAGTGGCATATATTAAAGAGCCTTTAATTCTTTATCGTCAACACTTGAATAATGTGGTAGGTGCGTGGGAATGGGGCATTGCTTATTTTGCGCATCGAATATTAGATGGTATAGATGATATTAAAAAGGAGAATAGGAAAAATATTTTAAAGTGTCAAATACAAGCTAATGCTTTTAATGATATTTATATTAATGAGTTACAGCCAAGTGTATATAAATATGTATTAAACTTTATTACCATTGATAAAAAGAGTTTTCTGTTAAAAAGATTGATTGCGTTGCGCCATGGTTTTATTCGTTGTGGAATTGTAAGAAATATTCTCTTCTATTTATTTATGTGAATGTTGTTTTCCTCTATTCTGTTTGTGTCAAGTTTGTTTTGGTAGGAGGTGATATTATTTTATGCAGTTGTGGTAACGTGCGGGACGGGTTTTATTGGCAGCAATTAAGTATGTATTAACTAAACTATTATAGTTGTTTAACGTTTTTTTTTGTTTCTAAAGGAGATGAGTAAGGTGGTGCCAATAGTACCTAATCTATTTATAGTTGGGGCACAAAAAGCGGGAACTACTTCTTTATATAAATATTTAAGCCAGCATCCGGATGTTTATATGTCACCTATTAAGGAGCCTCATTTTTTTTCACAGGTGCGTCAGGAGAAACTTTCCTACGACTCGCGAGTTATAACGAAGGAAAGCCAATATTATGCACTCTTTGAAAACGCAGGTAATTATTCCATAGTTGGGGAAGCCAGTCCATCTTATTTATGGGATACAAATGCGCCTTATAAAATAAAAAAGGCTAATCCAAAGGCCAAGATTATAATTTTACTGCGTGAGCCTATTGACCGTGCATACTCTCATTATTTAATGGATGTCAGGAGAGATATTCAAAGAAATAGCTGCTTTTTTGATGCTCTTGCGGAGGATTATGCGTGGAAAAATAAGGGTTGGGGGGTATCGCATTTATATGTAGAGTTGGGCTTGTATTCTGAACAAATAGAACGTTACTTTAATACCTTCGATTCCAATCAAATCCTGATACTGCAATTTGACGAGCTTAAAACGGATTCAAAAAATGTGTTAAAAAAGGTATTCTCATTTTTAAATATTAATCTGCTACCGTTGGAGGAAATAGATTTTAAGACAAAGCACAATACATTTTCTTTACCTAGGTGGAGATTTATGGGAGACTTTCCTTACCGATTTGTGTTCCTTAAAAGCAAATTGCCCCAATGGAGCAAAAATGTAATAAATAGGATGATTTACCGTAAAGCAAGTAAGCCTAAAATGGAAGAAACGGCAAGAGAGTTTCTTTATAACATTTATATAAAAGAGATTGCAAAGCTAAGAACAATTTTAAACAATCCGCTTTTGTGGATAGAAATATATGGTAAATAAAACTTAGTTACTGGCCAGTTTTATGTTTCTATTTGTTGGATAAGGTTTAAGGTGTGAATTTTTAAAATGAGGTGATTACATCGAAAGCTCTAATTTTGGCAGGTGGCCGGGGAACTCGCTTGCGCCCTTTGACCTATACCACAGCTAAACAATTAATTCCCGTGGCAAATAAACCCATTATATGCTTTGTACTGGAGCAGATTACAAATGCAGGGATTAAAGATATAGGCATCATTATATCACCTGAAACTGGCAAAAATATAAAAGAATCTGTGGGTGACGGCACAAAGTGGAATGCTTCGATTACCTATATTATTCAAGACAAACCTGCCGGTCTAGCTCATGCTGTAAAGACAGCACGGGATTTTTTAGGGGATTCTTCTTTTCTTATGTTTCTAGGTGACAACCTAATCCAGGGTGGCGTCAAGGAATTAGTGCATGATTTTGCTAACGGTAATAGTGAGTCAATTATTCAATTAAAGAAAGTTAAAGATCCAAGGCAGTTTGGAGTAGCTGTATTGGGTTCCGAAAGGCAAGTATTAAAGTTAGTGGAAAAGCCTAAGGATCCGCCCAGTGATTTGGCGTTGGTTGGGATTTACCTTTTTGACCCGGCTGTACATAAAGCCATAGACCGTATCATACCTTCCTGGCGGGGAGAGCTAGAAATAACTGACGCAATACAGGAAATGGTAAATATGGGTTGCCAGGTAGAGGCAAGAACTCTAGAAGGCTGGTGGCTGGATACAGGTAAAAAGGATGATATTTTGGAAGCTAACCGGGTGGTTTTAGACGAATATGCCATCAGGAAGATAAACGGACAGATAGATGATTTAAGCGAAGTTGTTGGACGGGTAAATATTGCTCAGGGGGCAATTGTAACTAACAGTGTTATACGTGGTCCGGTGGTGATTGGGGAAGGGGTGCAAGTTAAAGATTCCTTTATCGGACCTTATACGGCTATCGGCAAAGGTACTGTTTTGGAAAAAGTTAGCATTGAACACTCCGTAGTGTTGGAAAACTGCAGCATTTCTAATGTGGAGAGGGTTGAGGACAGCCTTATTGGGTATAACACCCGGGTAACCAGTTCTGATGTCAAGAGGCGCGCCTGCCGCTTGTTTATTGGAGATGACTCAGACGTTGCATTATAGGAGGAGTAAAATATGAGAGTACTGGTTACGGGCGGAGCCGGTTTCATCGGTAGCAATTTTATAAGTTACATGTTGAAGAATCATGAAGACTGTAGGGTTCTAAATCTCGACCTTTTAACTTACGCCGGTAATCTGGACAACCTATCCGATATTCAAGATGACTCCAGGTACACATTTGTGCGCGGTGATGTTGCAGATTGTAACTGCGTGGAAGAGATTATTGCACAGGGTTTTGACGCCATTGTCAACTTTGCCGCGGAATCACATGTGGACCGCAGCATTGAGGATTCAGGTGTTTTTATCCGGACGAATGTTGAAGGTACGCGGGTATTGCTAGAGGCCGCACGCGGGCATGGTATTAAAAAATTCCTACAGGTGTCCACCGATGAGGTATACGGTTCCCTTGGCTCAAGCGGTTATTTTAAAGAGGATACTCCCCTTGACCCTAGCAGCCCTTACTCTGCCAGTAAAGCGGCGGCTGACCTTTTGGTAAAGGTTTATCACCGGACCTACGGTTTGCCAGTAAATATCACCCGTTGTTCAAATAATTACGGCCCATATCAGTTTCCTGAGAAACTGATTCCTTTAATGATATCTAATGCCCTGGAAGACAAGCACCTGCCAGTATATGGGGATGGCTTAAACGTACGGGATTGGCTCTACGTATGGGACCACTGCTCGGCGCTCGCTCTAGTTTTACAAAAGGGCGAGCCGGGAGAAGTGTACAATATCGGTGGTAATAACGAAAGAGCAAATATTGATATAGTCCGTAAAATACTTTCGGAACTGGGCAGGCCGGAATCTTTGATCACTTTTGTAAAAGACAGGCTCGGTCATGACCGACGCTATGCCATCGATGCTTCGAAAATAAAAAATGAACTTGGCTGGCAGCCCAATATTGACTTTGCAAAGGGTTTAAGAAAAACTATTGACTGGTACTGCCGGAACCTGGAGTGGTGGGAGAAAATCAGAAATGGGGAATACCAGCAGTATTATGAGAGAATGTACTCACAAAGGTAGTGGTTGATTTGAAAATATTAATAACTGGGGCACGGGGGCAGCTGGGGCGCGACATTGAAGATAATTTTAACAAAATAGAAGGTTGCCGGGTAATCTCTTTTGGGCGCGAAGAAATGGATGTTACTCAGTTAAATAATGTACAGGAATTGGTGGCCGCAAATGCTCCTGATGTGGTAATACATTCGGCGGCGAACACCAATGTGGACGGCTGTGAGCTGGAGCCCGACAATGCTTATCGTGTTAACACCCTGGGTTCCCGGAATATGGCGGTGGCTTCGGAAAAGGTCGGGGCTAAACTTGTTTATGTAAGCACCGACTACGTTTTCGACGGTACTAGCCAATACCCATACACAGAGTTTGACACCACCAACCCAATAAGTGTCTACGGCAAATCAAAGCTGGCCGGGGAGAAATATGTGGCGGGGTTTTCAAGTAAATACTTCATAGTTCGCACCTCCTGGTTATATGGAGAGCATGGGAATAACTTCGTAAAAACCATGTTGAGATTGGCAAAAGAAAAAACCGAGTTAAACGTAGTGGATGACCAGGTGGGCTCACCTACATACACGAAAGACCTCGCGCGGTTTATAGTAGACCTGGTACAAACCGATCTTTTCGGTACATACCATGCCACCAATACCGGTTCTTGTTCATGGTTCCAATTTGCCAAAGCGATTTTCCAAATGTCCGGCTTGAGTCATATTAAGGTAAAGCCTGGGACCACTTCCGAATTAAACCGGCCTGCCCCGCGACCTGCCTACTCAGTGCTTGACCACTATTGCATTCGACTCGAAGAGTTACCGGATTTGCGGCTGTGGGAAGAAGCTTTGCAGGAATACTTGTCAAACCAAGGTAAAAGGAGCGATTAACCAGTGATAGAAGGGGTTCAGGTAAAAAAACTTGTTAAACACTGCGACGACCGGGGCTTTTTTATGGAAATACTTCGTGAGGACGATGAACTCCTATCCCGTTTCGGGCAAGCTTCAATGTCAAAGGCATACTCCGGTGTAATAAAGGCATTCCACTACCACGAACACCAGGACGACCTGTGGTTTTTCCCGGTTGGAAATGCCCAGGTAGTCCTGTACGACTTGCGGGAGGATTCCCCGACAAAAGGGGAGACCAATGTGTTTTATTTAGGTGAGGACAACCCTATCCTGTTGGTTATTCCAAGGATGGTGGCACATGGTTACAGGGTGCTTGGCAAAGAGCCTGCAGTAATCATCTATTTTACTACCCTGTCTTATAACAGGGAAAAACCGGATGAAAAAAGGATCCCCTGGAATGACCCGGCAATCGGTTTTGATTGGATAACAAAAAATAGATAGCGAATTATTTTAGTAAAACAATTCTTTGTATTAGCAAAGCATACGTTAATGGAAGTTGCTGTTTTGAATTAAGTTATTCCTGTGGTTTAACGTTTTTTGTTTCTAAAGGAGATGTATAAGGTTGGCGCTAATAATACCGAATCTATTTATTGTTGGGGCGCAAAAAGCAGGAACTACTTCTTTATATAAATATTTAAGCCAACATCCGGATGTTTATATGTCACCTGTTAAGGAACCTAATTTTTTTTCACAGGTGCGTCCGGAGCAACCATCTTACGGGGAACGAGTTGTTTTGGAGGAAGGTCATTATTATGCACTCTTTCAAAACGCGGGTAATTATTCCATAGTTGGGGAAGCCAGTCCATCTTATTTATGGGATATAAATGCACCTTATCGAATAAAAAAGGCCAATCCAAAGGCCAAGATTATAATTTTACTTCGAGAGCCTATTGACCGTGCATTCTCTCATTATTTAATGGATGTCAGAAGAGGTATTCAAAGAGAAAGCTGCTATGATGCCCTTGCAGGGGATTATGTGCGGGAGAGGAAGGGTTGGGGGGTATCGCATTTATATGTAGAGTTGGGCTTGTACTCTGAACAAATAGAACGTTACTTTAATACCTTTGACTCGAATCAAATCCTGATATTGCAATTTAAAGAGCTTAAAATGGATTCAAAAAAGGTGTTAAAAAAGGTGTTTTCCTTTCTGGATATTAGCCTGCTGACGTTGGAGGAAATCAATTGCAAAATAAAACACAATACATTTGCTTTACCTAGGTGGAGATTTATAGGTGGCTTGCTAGGGGTTTTACCGCTTTTTAGTCTAGGAAGCAAATTACCCCAATGGAGCAGAAATGTAATAAATAGGACGATTTACCGTGAAGCAAGTAAGCCTGAAATGGAAAAAAAGGCAAGAGAGTTTCTTTATAACATTTATGTAAAAGAGGTTGCGAAGCTAAGAACGATTTTAAACAATCCTTTTTTATGGATCGATACATATGGTGGAGGATAAGACATGAGGAGATGGAGGATCGATACGAATCGAGAGATCCAAGTGACCTCTAAATAATCTTGTTTTCAGCCGGAATTTTTTAAATTCTTTTTAAATGGATATTGAGAACAGAAGAGGTGTTGTTTTTGGCAGGATTTGCTGACTTGCACATTCATTCCACAGCCTCGGACGGGAAGTTGACTGCCGTTCAGGTGGTCGCCCTTGCGAAGGAAACTGGGTTTCGATGCATAGCCCTTGCCGACCATGACAGTGTGGGCGGCATAGAAGAAGCCCTAGTTGCTGGCAGCGAGCAAGGCGTCGAGGTGCTGCCTTGTGTGGAACTTTCCACGCTGTACAACGACGGCGAAGTCCATGTATTGGGATACTTTATAGACTGGCGCTCTGTTGAACTTCAAAAAAAACTTATAAAAATTATGCAATGCAGAATTGAGCGGGCAAGGCAGATGGTGAACAAGCTAAGGAAGTTAGGCCTGGATGTGACCTGGGAAGAGGTAGTAAGCCGGGCCGGTTCCAGTTTTGTGGGCAGGCCTCATATAGCCAAGGTTCTTATGGCTAAAAAATACATTAGTGATATTAGGGAAGCATTTACCGAAGATTACATAGGAAAAAACGGCAAGGCTTACGTGGAGAGATATGAAATTAGTCCTGAAGAAGCCATAGAGATGATTAGAAATACAGGGGGAGTAGCTGTGCTGGCCCACCCCGGATTCTTTAAAAAACAGTCGAAACTGGAGCGCGCTGATATAGAATACCTGGTAGGAAGGGGACTTCAGGGTGTGGAGGTTTATCATACTAAGCATGACAACAAAGATGTGCAAAAATATAAGAATATCTCGGAAAACATCGGTCTAGCTATTACTGGTGGGTCGGATTGTCATGGAGGCAACACTGGTGATGTTTTAATGGGGAAAATCAAAATACCTTACATTTATGTGGAAAGGTTAAAGGAACTTCGATACAAATAGCTTCCATTCTTGCTTATATATACCAGGGTGGGAGGAAAGATTTTACAGAAAACATGTGACGAATAAAGCCCATTCTGGGGAGGCTTATACAAGATTACTCGTGCCTTTCCGGGTATTAAGTGAATATTTTGACTTGATCATTTAGAAAAAATAATAAAAACAGATAAGAGAATAAAATATCTTGGGTTCATAAAAAAGGGAAAATGGTTTTGAGGGTCAATAGATGAGAAACTTGTATATTGGTTTACTGTTAATGTTAAGCGGTTTTATGATTCTAATTCACAACTATTATATGGCTTATAAGGGAACAATATTATTTGTGGAATTTTGGTTGGGGATAATCGTCGCAACAGTTTCGGTAATAATCATTATAACAAAAGTCAGAAAAAGTAATATTATATTAATTTTCTTATTTTTATATGGATTGTTACTTTATTCAACTTTCTTTCTTAGGAGTCCAGATTTCTTGTATTTTCAGGACGAAATGATTCATTGGCAAGCAACAAACTTAATTTTGGATAGCGGCACGACTAATGGAATTGCGACGATACAACCACTTGATAAGTGGTACCCAGGCTTATCAATATTTGCCAGTGTCATAGTAAATGTATTAGGAACACCATTAATTAATGTGGCACGAATATTGACTATTTTAACACACTCAAGTATTTTAATATTTTTATTTCTATTCGTTCATAATATAAGTCATAATCGTAAAATATCAGCAATGGCAGCACTTCTTTACTGCGCGAATCCGGAATATATTTTTTTCGATTCAGCTTTTAGTTATGAATCACTTGCTATTGCTTTATATGTATTAATATTATTTTTGGTTAGTAAAAAAATTAAAAACCAGACTATTTCCATGTCAATATTAATAATAATTTCTCTTTTTGCGCTGGCAATTACTCATCATGTTACCTCAATGGTTATGATTGTATTTTTAATAATATTGTTAATTAATAAATATCTATTTTCGTTAAATAGAATAAATAGCTTGTATTACTTGGTTGGTATAGGATTTTGTTTTGTTGCTAGTTGGATTATCTATAATGCTAATGATGCTGTCTGCTATTTAAATGGAGTATTGACTGCCCGGATACAATCATTTATAAATACTGTTATTTTTGAAACGGAAGGAAAACAGTTATTTAGACATTCCCTGCTTCCAAGTTATGAAATTGCAATTGATAAATATATTTATCCTTCGTTAATAATAATTTTAAGTCTGATCGGAATGTTTTTTTACCTAAAAGAAAAGACAGGTAATAAGTTAATATCTCATTCATTAATTGTGTGGTCGTTTTGTTACTTTGCAACATGGCCATTTATGATGACTAGAGGAGCAGAGTTAGCTATTAGGCTATGGGCAACCCTTTTTATTGGAGTAATTGTATGGCTTAGCATTGTGCTAAATAAGTTGCTGGATATTAAGCGTTTAAAGGCCCTTGCCTTGGTAGTGCTAATATTATTAATCGTTGGTGGAATAAGTATTGGTAGCAATGAAGAAAGGCGGTATCCATTAATTAGATCAGCAGGTGGCGGAGGAGCGTTAACAAAAGATGTTGTAAATAGCTGCAACTGGTATAGTAAACAGTTTGGATATTATAACAAAATTGCTGGTGATAGAACCATATATTTTATTTTTGGACAATACGGGAGACAGTATGTTGATATGCAAAATTCCTGGAAGGTTTTTTACCCGATTAAAAATGAGAAAAATTTATATTCGTTAATAAGTGAATATGAAGCAATTATAGTAGATTATCGTATAACCCAATATTTAGCAAATGCAAAGAGCTATTTTTCGCAAGAAAGTTTGCCTACAAAATATCCTGATTATGGAAGAAGTGTAACCTTCCCGATTCAGTTGATAAAAAAGTTTGATGACGTAACCATATTAAATATGATTTACGCAAACGGAAATATAGCTATTTACAATAGATAATATTTTATAAGAAACAGTTACAGTTATCCAGTAAAAAAGCTAAATACATACAGTAAATGAGATGATCGTTTTGACGTATTATGTTAGGGAGAATTATAAGACAATCTTTCGTTTCTTATCGGATATATATTGTAAATTAGGCAATTCATCCCTGTATAGCAACGCTTTTTACCTGATGTTGAACAATGCTGTAACCTGTTTGCTTGGTTTTTTTTTCTGGAATGTAATGGCCCGATATTTTCCAGCGAGAGAAGTTGGTATTGGCTCAGCCTTGCTATCTGTCTCAAATCTGCTAGGCATTCTTGCTACCCTAGGACTGCGAATCGGATTAATCCGCTTTGTTCCAGAATACGGAGAAAAAGCTGGGAAATTAATTAATTCGGCCTTCACTCTGGTGGCCGTTACATCTCTACTTAGCGTGCTGATTTATCTGGCAGGAATTACACACTGGTCCCCAGCACTGGGTTTTATCCGGGAAGATATATGGCTCTTTACTTTATTTGCCTTTTTTACTATGGCAACCTGCTTGTCCGGCCTGACTGACAGCTCGTTGGTGGCGGGAAGGGTGTCCAAATATGTTTTCTGGAAAAATACACTTATAAGTGTTTTAAAACTTCCCCTGCCTGTTCTGGTGTTCGCCCACCTGGGAGGCTTCGGTATATTTAGCGGCACAGGGATTAGTACAGCCCTGGGTGTGCTGATCTCATGGTATGTGTTTTTGCCCAGGGTTTATAAGGATTATTATCCCCGGCCGGAATTGGCCAAGGATATAATGAGTAAAATGCTGCCGTATTCCTTTGCCAACTATACTGCCAATCTTCTTAGTTTGGCTCCCCAGTTTATTTACCCGCTGATGGTTTTAAATGTGCTCGGGCCGGAATATAGCGCGTATTTCTATATATCCTGGATGATGACTACGGTGCTGTCGATAATTCCAAACGGTATTGCACAGTCTTTGCTTGCCGAGGGTTCCCACAACCAGAACAGGCTGACCAGCGATGGGCGCAGGGTCCTAGTTTTATCATTGGTGATTTCAATACCGGCGGTAGGGGCCATGGTGTTTGTCGGCGGGTGGCTGCTGCACATTTTTGGTGCTGGTTATGCGAAAAACGGTACAGAAGTTATGCGGTTTTTGTCACTTTCTATCATACCCCAGTGTGTAAATTCACTATATATTACAGTGAATCAAGTGCGGAAGCAGATATACCTTGTATTAGTCCAGACAGGCTTCTTGTCTGTGGTAGCACTGGGCCTTGGTTACTGGCTGCTGGGCCGTATTGGGGTGTCAGGGGTAGGTATAGCCTACCTGCTGGCTCACACGACAATTGCGCTGGCGGTGTTTGTCCCAATGTTGAAGGAATTAAAGAACAGGGCAGGGGAACCATTTAATCCGCAAATACAAAGAGGAGACAGCTGAATGCTGGTTTTTGCGCACGTGGGAATAACTCTGGGATTGGCCAGGAGTATTGAATGTTTAATACATAACAGCAGAAAAAATGTCAAACCTTCTTTTAACTTGGACTACAGGCTTGTTGCCGTGGGCTCCATGCTGCCGGATATCATTGACAAACCGCTGAGTTATGTTTTGAGTGAGACAGCTGTCAGTGGGCGTATATACGCTCACAGTCTGTTGTTTTTACTGCTTATGCTGATTATTGCTGTGTTTTCCTGGCGGATACATGAAAAGATTGGCTTTCTGCTAGTGGCAGGGGGTGTATTTGTTCATGAAATATTGGACAGCATGTGGCTTTACCCGAAAACGATACTGTGGCCTTTATACGGGTTGAGCTTTCATGGGGGCAACCCCAAAGCCTGGGTACATTTTTGGTGGACGGAGCTTTTCCATAACCCGTATGTATACGTTCCGGAAGCGGTTGGCTGTATCATCATAATTGTTTTCTTTTTTACATTTTCAACGCGGAGATAAAGTATACAAGTCTAGTAACCATGTCCTATCACGCCGTTATACGAGGGGGTTATATAATTTGCGCGATAAAATTATTTTAGTGGTTTTCATTGCTACAGTTTTTTTATTTATCAAGTCGGATTCGTGTCTGGCGGGAGAAGAATACCAATTTAATAATGTCTTTAACAAGAATATTTCGCATGTATATCTTTTCCCCAATTACCCTTCAAATAAAACAGTTTTTGCTTTTTCAGGTAACATTCTATATCGTAGCCTAAATTTAGGGCAAAGCTGGAGTCAAATTAAACCAATTATTAACGGTGCATATTTATTTGGGAAATATAATTTATATGATTTGGCTTTTCTAAAAGATGGATCAATACTTTTTTCCGGGCGGTACATTAATACTAAAAAGTCTTTTTTAGTGATAAGTAAAGATAGTGGGCATAGTTGGGAATATGTTTTTGATAAAGATGCTTTTTATAACCTGAAATCTATAGAAGGATACCGTTTACTGGGAGTTAGTGTAGCAAAAAAAATGCTTAAGGCATCTGAAGACGGTGGGCACAGTTGGAATTATGAATTAAAGAGTAGTCTTCCACCTCGCAACGATAGTGTAGCAATTTATAATGAAAAAAAATATTTCGTGCTTGACAACACAAATAAATCTGAAAATAAATTATTAGTTACTAGTGATGGCGGGTATACTTGGAGTGATACTGGGTTGCGGTTACAATCGGCCTCTTCTTTTTATGGAAAGATAATAGAGATACCAGAAACTTCAGGTAATGCTACCATTGTTGCCTGTAGTCCCGGTACCAAATCAGGAATATTTATTTCACGAGATGGTGGATCAACGTGGCAGCAACCTCAACTTGAGTGGCTCCCAAAATACGCTGATAGTAAAATCATTAGCGCTTCCGGGGTGCCTGGCGGGTTAATCTTTGCAGGTACGTCAAATAAATGCATTTTAATGTCGGAAGACTATGGAATAACGTGGAAAGCAATTACCAAGGGTGTTATAGATAAGGTGGTTGACATTGACTGTGTTTATGATGGAAATTCTGTTGTTGTATTTGCTGCAACACCCAGCGGATTGTTGAGAATGGATTACAAAAAGCAGCAAAACGAGAAACCTCAGGCTAAGCCAACCATACTTTCAAAACCTTCGAAGGCGCCTATTAAATTTGTTTTAGGGCAGAAGAACTATTTTATTGGGGACCGTGCTCACAGCATGGATATAGCACCGTTTATAGAAAACAATAGAACATACATACCAATACGCTACCTGGGAGAAGCCTTGGGGGCTGAAGTAAAGTGGGATGAAAGTACCCAAACAGTTACATTGAGGAAAGATAATATAAATGTAAAATTCATAGTAAATAAAAGCGATATTATAGTAAATGGCCAAACAAGAAAAATGGATACTGTTACTGTATTCAGGAATAACCGGACTTTTCTGCCGGCCCGGCATGTGGCTGAGTCTTTTGGGTATACAGTTAATTGGGATTCAAAATCAAATTCGATAAACGTCATACAGAAATAATTGGAGCCGATCCCGGAGGCAGAATCTTAAAGCGCTCATAAATCCTCCCTTGTAGGAAGTATTTTCCGGGGTGTTATTACCTATACTATTTGATGGCGAATAAAGTCGTCAATGGTACATATGGGTATTTATACCACTCTGGAGGCCATTCTTTGTCTTTACTTATATTTTCCATCCGTAATGCATTTCGAAAAAAGTCTGTGGCTGCTCTTGCTGTGCTGGGAGTAGCTTTCGGCTGCGCGCTGATGACTTTTCTTTTTTCAATCTCCTCCGGGATGGAAAAGCGCATGGAGCGCACTTTCAATGAAGTGTCCGGCCAGATAGTAATATCAGGCAGGGATGCTATATTTGGCGGTATGCTCATGGGCATGGGGACTTCAACCATTCCCGCCGGGTATATAGATGTTATTAAGAGCGTGCCTCAGGTAGAGGAAGTGTACGGGCAGGTTTCGATCATTCTGAGGCCCGAGAGGTCCAGCGTGATTATGCCGCTGTACGGGTATGACAGCGCCTATGCCCAGGGGCCGGCAGGTGTACCTTTTAAAAATATAATCATGGGAGTTGCTCCGTCCGGGCCGGATGAGGTGATTATCGGCAAAAGCTTGCAGGAATATATGAGGCAGCTGGACATTTCGTATGATGTTGGCGGGGTCTACCGCTTTATCGTTTCCGCAGCCAATGACGATATCCATGTCAAGGAACTCAAGGTAGTGGGGGTTTACCAGAGCGGGAATGAGGTGCTGGATGGCGGTTTTTGCGGCAGCGAAGAGTTGGCCAGGGAAATGGGAAAAATAAAGGTGGGCAGGTACTCCGCCATCATTGCCCAGGTGAATGACATAAATAATGTGGAGCCTGCAGTACAGGCCATAAGGAATTCCCTTAAGGGAGATAAGCCTCTACAGGTGTCGGTACCCAGGGAGCTGCTGGTGCCGCTTAAAGGCCTGCTTAAAGCCCTGGACAATTTTTTGCTGGCCGTCTCACTGGTGGCCGTGGTGGCGGGAGGGCTGTCTATATCAGTAGTGATGCTCCTTTCGGTGATCGAGCGCAAGCAGGAGTTTGCCATTCTGAAGGCGCTGGGCTGGAAGCCACGGGACGTGGTTTTTATGATTCTGGTGGAATCAGTTTTTTTGAGCCTGCTTGGAGCGGCGCTGGGGGTGGCGCTTGGCTATGCCGGATTAACCATGGCAGGGAAATATTTTGCTATTGATATTGCTGCGTTTGATTTACGGGTAATCCTGGCAGTGGCTGCTTATGGCCTGCTGGTGGGTACAGTGGGGGGCCTGTACCCGGCCTGGAAGGCGGAAAGGTCTTCTCCGGCGGAGATAATGCGCACTGTATAAGAGGTGATGTTTATGAAAGCCGATAGTCTTATAGCTATGTCAAATATTGCTCGCGTTTATGGCCAGGGTATGTCTTTGGCAAGGGCGCTGGACATAGAGTCGTTAAAAATAAACAGGGGAGATTTTGTGGCGGTAACCGGCCCCTCCGGTTGCGGCAAGACCACTTTGTTAAGCATCATTGGGGCACTGGACAGGCCCACCCGGGGCAGTATCGTTATAAATAACATCAATATCGGCGTGCTGGGTGAAGCAGCCCTTAGCCGCTTCAGGAGGGAGATGGTGGGGTTTATTTTTCAGTCTTATTGCCTCATACCGTCCCTGAGCGCATTGCAAAACGTGCTTGTCCCGGCCTACCCCGTTGGAGCCGGGAAGATCTACAAAGACAAAGCATCCCGGCTATTAAAGCTGGTAGGGCTGGCCGGGAAGGAGAACCGCCGCCCCGCCCAATTGTCCGGCGGGGAGCAGCAACGGGTGGCAGTGGCGCGGGCTCTGCTGCTGGAGCCGGAAATTATACTGGCTGATGAACCAACGGGCAACCTGGACTCGGCTACGGGCTCGGGAATTATTGAACTGCTGAAAAAGATGAGTGAAGAGGGCAAAACCGTGGTTATAGCCACCCATGACAGGCGGGTGGCCGGGCGGTGCGGGAGAAATATCCGGTTGGAGGATGGAAGGATGGTATGATTTTAATATTCTTGCAATAATTCGAGCATTTTTCTGTCAAGTTTATGCCCATGAAAATCCTTATAGTCCACGTCGGTGCGCCCACTATCTAGTATGCCGAGAGGTCCGCGGAAATTCCAAAGAGCCCAACCCCATCCAGCTTCTTTCCAATTTGACAAGCAATCCTTCATCCATTTTAACGCAACATCATGCGGAGTTTTATTGAAAACACCAAACTCACCTACAAATACACCTACATTCTTGGATTCAACTTTCTTCCAGGGCTCGATACAATTTTTTTTGAGCCATATTTTATTAAGAGAATTTTTCATTTTTAACTCGTCCAGATTACCATTTGAGTTGATATAGATTTCCTGTGGTTTCACACCCCATTGTGATACGGTTGGAAATATTACTATGTTTTTTGGGGGCGATGAGAATTGCTTGATTTCCAATTTGGAAAAAGAAAGCCAGTCTCCTTTGGTCGCCTCAATCTCTATTCTTTTGGTGTTAGCCGGAATGCGAGCAGTATAATCACGGTCATAAGTGTTTTGATATATTTTCCATTTGTTATTATACACAGACTCCTTCCATTCTCCTTTTCCAGGGCCACTCTTGATTACTTTGTTGAATATTTCTTTACCGTCAGCCCTAATAACAAGGCGTACATAATTTGAAACAGTCTGGACATGAAAACGCAATTCACCTCCTTCTGTAAAAGTACCAATAACTTTAAGAGGTCCTTTTACATCCGGTAGGTTAGGTTTATTTTTACCATAAAGATAGGGGGTAATATATGGCATTGGCCATTGGGGTGGAGGATATTTATCGGCGCCTTTTACCCATGATGCACGGTAATGACTTATCTTTACAGGGTAGTAACCACGACCGCTTTGAGCAACACCCAGATCAATCAGTTCAAGAACCGGTTCTCTTATCTGAAAATTCCCGCGAAGTGCTAAGTTTCCGTCAACTATTATTAGGCGGTTAGGATCCTCTTTCCGGATTGCTTCTACCAATATTCTTATTACTTTTGCATAAGTATTGTTGCCAATTCCTTTAGGCTCATTAACCAAATTAAAACTAAGCTCGCTGTTGGGAATTCCTTTATATCGTTTGGCAAAAAACGCCCAATGTTTGGCGCATACTGCCTGGGCTTCCGGGTCAGTCCATAGACATACAGGTTCTTTCTCGCGATTATTAACACAATAACCGGGAGCCCGATGAAAATTTAAGCATACATGAATTTTATACTTTTTGCCCCAGGCAATTGCTTGATCAATATCTTGAAACGCTTCTTCGTTTATTTGATTCCAGTTGTTGTTTTTTATCCAACATCTGTAGTCCATCGGGAGCCTTACAAAGTTAAACCCAAGTTCATGAATCCACTTGAAATCGTTTTCTACGAACGGCCTGTTTTTAGCTACATGGAACTTTTCAAGAAGATTAAAACCTCTCCAGCGGGGTAGATGTGATGCAGTTGCATCCGGAAGTTCAGACGACGTATTAACCGTCACGTTACTTGTTACCGCATGATCACTGTGAGATTTTTTTATAGTTGTAAATATCAACAGTGATATTGCTGCCGCTAGTGCTGCTATCAGTAAAATTATTTTTATCCATTTGCCTTTTATCATCAAGCACACCTCTTTTTGATTCTGGCATGACCCATATCTAGTAATTACTATATGTGACAATTTTTATTCAAACACCGGGTAGGCCACCCATGACAGGCGGGTGGCCGGGCGGTGCGGGAGAAATATCCATCTGGAGGATGGAAGGATGGTCATTTAACACCAGGTGGTATTTTTATTTCTACTACGTTCCTCATACTCAGGATGGATGTTTTGCAGGAAAATATTTGCTAAAGTTAACTAGAAGAATTTGTTATTAAAAAATTTCATTTCACTTGGGAGAGCATAATGAAAAAGCTGGAAATGAAAAACCATCTATTAATAATAGTCGGCCTATCACTGTGGTTAAGTTTGATCATTGTTTACACCGATGTGCACGTCATAAGGATTATATTGGGGCTGCCATTTGTACTGTTTTTCCCCGGGTTTGCCCTGATAACGGCGCTTTTCCCCGGTAAAGGTGACCTGGATGGTGTGGAGAGGGTCGCCCTGAGCTTTGGATTGAGCATCGCAGTGGTTCCCCTAATCGGGCTGATACTGAACTACACTCCCTGGGGCATCAGGCTTCATCCCATATTAATTGCTCTGAATTTATTCATTATAGCCATGACGATAATTGACCGGTACCGGGGCGGCAGGATGCCCGATGAAGAAAGGTTCGCCATCCGCATTGATTTAAGTGTGCCAAACTGGTTCCAGCTAACAGCACTTGACAAGGGTCTTTCCGTACTTCTGGTGGGAGCTGTTATATTCGCCGCCGGCAGCCTGTATTATGTTGTTCAAATGCCGAAGGTTGGAGAGAAGTTCACCGAATTTTACATACTTGGCCCGGGGGGGAAGGCCGAAGGCTATCCCAGGGAGCTGAAGCTGGGTGAGAAGGGTGAGGTTGTTGTCGGGGTAGTAAATCACGAATATCAGCCGGTTAGTTATCGAATGGAAGTGCGCATGAATGGTTATTTGAAAAATTCTGTTGGTCCCATAACACTGGGACACCAGGAAAAATGGGAAAATAAAGTTGATTTCGTAGCCTACGAGCCGCATAAGAATATTAAGGATGAGTTCTTGCTTTACAGGGTAGGAGACACTGAGCCTTACCGGAGGTTGCATCTCTGGCTTGATGTGGCTGCCGGCAGTTGAGCTGATTATTAACAACAAAAATTCACACATTTTTGGTGGTGTTTATGGCTTTTGATTCCTATCAGAAGAAGCTGGCATTGTGGTTATTGGCTTCGCTTTTTATTGTATCAACCTTTCCAGCCACCTTCTGGTCCTTACTATTGGGTATATTTACACTTGATTATATTATTAATCAGAATAATGCTGCCCCGGTAGGCATTGTTCTGCTATGCGTTGCATTTCTTTTTAGCAAAAGAAAAGAAATAAAGAGCCATATGGATGACTTCGCCGGCAAGTATAACTTCCTTCTAATTGCTGCAGGACTGTTGTTGATAGGATTATCCTGGTTTCTGCCATGGGGGAAGGATTACCTGTTATTAAAAATCGGTTATGTTCTGGTCGGCAGTTTTATGGCGTTTTATGGCAGGGCTGCAAAGTTACCTATTATTATGCTGGGGATTGCTACTTTTGTGATCTTCTTTCCAGTGGTTATCCAGAGCTACGTAGAGGTGGGCTATGCCCGGAGCGTAATATTACCGGTAAAGGTAATTACGGATTTATTCCGTTTTTCACTGACGGTAAACGGTCAGTTGCTAAGTTTTCCTACCTCTCTGGGTGATTCTATAACGGTAATGCTGACAGGGGCCTGTGCTGGACCTGCCACCATGGGTGTATTTATTGGGCTTTTTGCTCTGATGTTCCTGGATATGCCAGTACCCTATAAAAATGCAATCATTCTTTTGATAGTCGGAGTGGTTGGCACATGGATACAAAACATACTCAGGGTTCTTATTTTATTAGGGTCCGGATACGGTTTTGGAAAAGAAGCCCTTTGGGCCGCCCATACCTGGACAATATATATTCTTTTTCCAGTCTGGTACTTAATTTTCGCCGTTATCTATTTTAAAAATGTTCATAAGGCTTAAGGAAACTTTTATGAGGAGGTGGGTGCCAGTCACTTTCGACATAATAACAGTGACACCCAGTAGTTTGCAAGCCTTAGAATTTTATAACTAATTAAGAAGGTGACTAAAATGGTAAAAGGGATTAGGTATTTTATATTTTTGACCATGGTGTTACTTCTGGCATTTGCTGTGCCGGCATTCGCAGCGCTTCCACCAGGGTGTGTTGATCAGTCACAGACTGATCATGAATGGGGTTTCATAGTAACGGGTGATTTATGGATGGCCCAAACTTTTACTGCTGGTGACTTTGATAAACCACAACTGTGCAATGTTGAACTAATGCTGGGAGGAATTGGCGGCCCTGTCAATGTCCAGATCAGGGAAGGCAGTCCCACGGGGACAGTGCTGGGTAATGCAACTATCAACTTGAAGGAATGGAACCTCAGTCTCAAGGGAAACAAGTTTAGTAAGGTGACTAATAGCTTAAGTGAATTAAAGGCTCGCCATGTGCAGATCCATTTAAAGGAGAATACATTCAGTGCAATGGTAGGGAAGGGTAGCAACAGGGTGAACACGCTAGGTGCAGCAACTACGGATTGGAAGGATAAATGGAGTGCATTATTTGGTTTTTATAAGGCTAGTTTTCCTGGCATTAAATTAACTCCCGGCAATACATATGCCATAGTGGTAAGTGCCCCAGACAATATATGCGTCATGTGCGCCACAAAGAAAGGGGATTATGCAGGCGGAGATGCATACTATTCAATGGATTCAGGCAATGTATGGAATCAGTTTAAGAACTTAAATGGATGTCCCTGCAAAATGAACGACTTTTATTTCAAAACCTATGTGGCATCCCTTGAGTCATATGAAGATGCTCAACATAACCCTGTATGCCAATTATTTACTTCCGGAAAAAACACAGTATATATTGGAGGATCCGGGCTGGAGGCAAACACACCTTATATTATAGAGTACTATGACGGCGAAGGTAACAAGAAGGCAACTGAAAATAAAACCTCCGACGGCAGCGGTGGAATTAGCAGCTCTTATTTATTAACCAGCAAACCGGATGCCAAGCCCGGCACATGGCATGCGGTGGTATATAAGGCAGGGGACGGTGTACCTGCGCCAGGCTATGTTGCGGATGATCCAAACATAGTGCTGCAGGATGATTTCGATGTGGATATGGGCGCTATACCAGAGTTTCCTGCGGTGATTTCTTCAATCATGGTGGTGGGAATATGCGCGGGTATATATTCCAGGATTAAAAAAAGAAAGCTGTCCATGGCAGGTTAAATGATGAAAATATCCCGGCATAAAATTGTATATCTACTATCCCTTGTTGTGCTGGGGGCATTGCTGGTAGCAGTTTTCATACGCCCGGCGGTAACCGGCAATGAGTGCAGCGCTATACAAAAGGAGCAACTTATCAAAACGCCTGAGGGCTGGATAGTCCAGTTTGATCTGTTCAATCAGGAAAAAAGCGCTACAAGCTATGACGTTGAATTTCAGGGTGACAAGAATCAGATATTCAGGGAACCCGTATTGATAGCTGCGGAAAGCTCCTATACCTATATCCGCCACATCAAGTCCGCTGCAGTGGCAGACGGAAAAGTAAAGATAAGAATATACAAGGACGGGGAGACGACTCCGTTTGAGAATGCAACACTGGTGCTAAATGAGCATTAGGGATTATGGCCGGGTGTTGCCCGCATATGATTACAGCCGGGGAGAGATGCATTGATGCAGGGCAAGGCGCTATATATTGACGAACTAAATAGTGGTGGGGTAACTGCAGTATTTGATGATCACGGCACAGCTGACGGGGTACAGTTGCAAAGTGCGGAAACAGTGGATTTAAAGCCACTGGAAAGGGCACAGGCGATAAGGGCAGCTCTGTTAATAACAGCTTTTACTGTGATCATGTCCGTAAGCGAGTATATATTTGCATATAAAAACGTGGCCTACGGGATACTCGCCTGCCTGGCACTGGCTATGTCAATATATGCATTCCTGGTATTCTGTGCTGTGGACACCAGGCTGGCGGATACTATGGAATCCCTTGTGCTGCTACCGCTATACGTGCTTTTTACTTCTTCACTGCCCTGGTTTTTTATCAATCAGAACTACCTTTTACCTGCGGTTTATTCTTGCATTATCGGACTCTGCCTTTTCCATATTTACCAGAAAGGGATGGATATTAAGGAATTGTTCGGATCTCTGCCGGGTAAAAAGGAGTTGCTTGATCAGACTTTAATGGGTATTGCCATAGGTGTATGCACTGGTGCCGTTGAGTATATCATTCTCAGGCCTGAGCCATTCTTACCGGAATTTTCGGTAATATATCTAGTGCAAAATGCCGCCTATATGCTGTTTTTCGTTGCTCTTGGTGAGGAATTGCTGTTCAGGGCACTGATTCAAAGAAGTCTGATCCGGCTGTATAACTGGAAATGGGGTCTTTTCGGAACGTCACTGCTGTTCAGTATCATGCACCTTACCTGGCGCTCGGTTCCGGAACTGTTTTTCGTCTTTATAGCCGGGGCTATCTTCGGAGGACTGTATATTAAGACTAAAAGCCTTTACATGCCGATTATCGTGCACGGGGTCAACAACATTGTGCTTGTGGCCGTGTATCCTTTTATACTGAAAAATTTTAGTTAAGGAAGTGGGGGTAATGGTGGAAAAAAGAATATGGCAGAGGGAAGCTCTTTTTAAGACGGCCATAGTATGGCTGGCGATAATATTGTTAGCCACGTACTGGCTTACACTGAGAGGACTTAACGAGCCGGTAAGCATTTCAGTAATGCCGGAAACGCCACGTAAGGGAGAGCCTATACTGGTTACCATGAAGCTAAACAATCCTGATCTGGCTAAAGTGGCAACGAAATACAGCTTTTATGCCGGTGGCAAGCTAATAAAGGAGGGGGAAACAACAATTTCGCCTCTTTCCGGCAAAACCTACCAGTACTCTTTTAATTCGCCGGTGGATATTGGTGAACGGGTAAGCTTTGCGGTGAAGACATCCTCCGATCAGGGGAGTAGTGAGAAGGCGGTTTCCATACCTCCCTATCCGCCTCAGGTCTGCAGCAGCTTTATATCATTTGCTTCGTTTTCTACCTCGGTTATGAGTTCAATGAGCACTAACACTTACTATAAGGATAATTTTGCCGAAACTTCCGGAGTAAATGCCGGCCTGGTCATCTCGCTTTGCCTGATTGCACTTTTGATTTGTATGGAACTGGCAGGGGCGTATGTCAGTGAAAAGGTTGGGAGTGGTGGTACAGTCCAACTAACTGGTCCGGTAGCCGCCATGACAAGGTTTAAGTCCATGTTTACCAGTATGACCTGGATACTGTTTATAATTTTTGTGAGCATTGTGTACACCAAAATAGTGATGATTTTGACCATATCATAAATGAAAGCTTAGAATATTGAAAATCGGCAATTGGATTATTTATAAGGCTTCCTTTCAAGGAGGTCTTTTTTATTTGCCTTGTCATATAATACATCTACTTTGCATTAAAGCTTGTAGGATAATATGGTATGATTTTTTTGTGTCCAAGTAGTGTATTTACCATTCCCAGGGACTATATACATACTATAATCTATTTGATAATATTTATTTAAGAAATGGATAATTATTATTAAAAAGGATGGGTCTAGACATGCTAAAGTGGAGAAATATAATTAATATGGTAAGGTAAAGGATGCCTTTAAACCCTCATAATATCATACTTGTGAATGATTTAGGTTTAGCGAAGTATTTGTTAAACTGTGTTGAAAATATGAATTTTGGGGGGTATTCCGTTGTATAAAAAAACATGTCCGTTTTGCAAAAGAAACTCATACTCTTCAACCTCCGATAATTGGCTTTGCCCGCACTGCAACGCAAATCTTAGCGCAATTTATCCGCTACCCGCCGGTTATAACGGGGGCAAGATAAACGTGAGGTTGATGGGTATGTTAAAGCTGGTATCAGCAAGACCAGATTGTTAATAACGGGTAATTCTTGGTGAAGGGGTGGCTTTATGCTTTTTGAGACCATTGTGGTATTATTACTGCTGACTTTACTATTATTATTATCCGCTAGTTTTTTTCAGAACAGTCAGGAGAATCGCAGCAACGACCGCAGTAAAAATGGTATATACAGGAGACAGCTCAAAACGAAAGGCAAGCCGTCCAAGGTATATAGTGTCAGGCGGGGTGATCGTGGAGCATCAATATATATATATGTTTCTCCTTCATATCAGACCATGGTAATGGAGCGTAACAGGAAGTTAGCCAATGATTCCAGTGATAACAATAAATTAATTGATTTGCGCGTATAAAGCTATAATATTAGTGGGTCAAAAACCGGGACATAACTGCTCCCGGTTTTTGCACTTGTTGGGGACGCATAGTTTGACATGTAAAATGAAAATGCTAAAATAAATTGTATTACCAGATTTTCACTGGTTTAAGCGGCAAAGGAGCTGGGCTGTGGTGGTGAGGGTAACCGGTATAAAGCTGTCTCTGGATGAGGACGAAGCACTGCTTGCTATAAAGATTGCAAAAAAATTGAAAATAAGGGAAAGCGATATACTGGACTATGAAATTTTCCGCCAGTCGGTGGACGCCAGAAAAAGCAGTATGATTTATTTCGTTTATACGGTGGATGTATTGCTCAGGGACGGGGAGTCAGTTTTAAACAGAATAAAGGACAGGGATGTCACGGCAACTCCGGATATGGAATACCGCTTTGTGGAAACGGGCCGGGAAACTCTAAAACATCGCCCGGTGGTGGTGGGCGCCGGGCCGGCAGGATTGTTTGCCGGGCTGCTGCTGGCGCAGATGGGGTATCGCCCGCTGCTGCTGGAGAGGGGCGCCGATGTAGACACCCGCACGGAAATAGTACGGAATTTCTGGAAAATCGCCCGTCTGGACAGGGACTGCAACGTCCAGTTCGGTGAGGGCGGGGCGGGTACCTTTTCGGATGGGAAGCTGACCACCCTGATTAAGGATAAACGCTGCCGGAGGATTATCGACGAACTAGTGCTGGCAGGCGCTCCGCAGGAGATAGCTTATTCCTATAAGCCCCATGTGGGGACGGATATTTTAAAAACAGTTGTTAAAAACATAAGAAAAAAGATATTGGATCTTGGCGGTGAGGTCCGCTTTTACAGCAGGTTAAGCGATATTATTGTCGAAAACGATATTTTGCAGGGTGTTATAATCAACGAACATGAAAAGATTGATGTACAAGTACTGGTGCTGGCCATCGGTCATAGCGCCAGGGACACCTTCGTCATGCTTTACCAGAGGGGAGTGGTTATGACCCCCAAGGCATTTTCTATCGGGGTAAGAATTGAGCATCCCCAGGAAATCATTGACCGGGCGCAGTATAAGGACTTTGCCGGGCATAAAAAACTTGGCCCGGCGGAATATAAACTGGCTTACCATGCGTATGGCGGCAGGTCGGCCTATACCTTTTGCATGTGTCCCGGCGGGGTGGTGGTGGCGGCCGCCTCCGAGGATGGCTGCGTAGTTACCAACGGCATGAGTGAGTACGCCAGGGCTGAAAAAAACGCCAATAGCGCCCTGCTGGTAGGAGTGGGCCCGGCCGATTTCGGCAGTGACCACCCCCTGGCCGGGGTGGAGTTCCAGAGAAGGTGGGAAAGAAAGGCATTCGAGCTGGGGGGCGGTAATTTCGGCGCGCCCGTCCAACTGGTGGGTGATTTGCTGGCGGACAGGCCTTCCCGTTGCCTGGGCATGGTCCAGCCGTCCTATACCGGGCCGGTGGTGCCGGCGGATTTGAAAGAATGCCTTCCAGGTTATGTTGTGGATACCTTAAAAGAAGCTATAATCGATTTTGACCGCAAGCTGGAAGGCTTTGCCCTGCCTGATGCGGTGCTTACCGGGGTGGAGACCAGGAGTTCCTCTCCGGTGAGGTTGCCAAGGGATGAAAGCTGCTGTTCCGGCATTGACGGACTTTACCCCGCCGGCGAGGGGGCCGGCTATGCCGGGGGTATAGTATCTGCGGCGGTGGACGGCATGCGGGTGGCGGAACATATTGCCATGAAATACAGGCCGCTATGCTCCAGCCCCGCAGACAGCGCTAGAACGGTCAAGGGGGGCTGCGCGCGTGGTTAACCGTGCTCCCTTCGGGGTGGCGGTGGTGGGCGGTGGCGCCGCCGGGCTGACAGCAGCCATTTCGGCCAGGCGTAAAGGGGCTAATGTTGTTATATTGGAGCGCATGGACCGGGTGGGCAAAAAAATATTGGCCACCGGCAACGGCAGGTGCAACCTAAGCAATACCGACCTCAGCATTGACAACTATCACGGCGCCAACCCCAAATTCGCCTATAGCGCCCTCAGCCGCTTTGATTTCAGCCGAACCATGGAGTTCTTTGAGCGGCTGGGCGTAACCTGCAAAGTGGAAGAGAGCGGCAAGGTTTATCCGGCCTCGGATCAGGCTTCCAGCGTGCTGGATGTGCTGCGCCATGAATTGGAAACCCTGGAGGTGGAAACCATCTGCGGCGCCGGAGTAAAAGATATATCCGGCAGCAGGGAAGGTTTTGTTTTATCCCCGGGGGAGGAAAGGTACATCCAGGCCCGCCGGGTGATCATTGCCACCGGCGGCAGGGCGGCGCCCAACCTGGGTTCCAACGGGAGCGGCTACGAATTGGCAGAAAAGTTCGGCCACACCATTATCGAGCCCTTTCCGGCCCTGGTACAACTTAAACTGGGAGCGGAATTTCTGAAACAAATCAGCGGCATAAAATTTATAGGCGAGGCGGAGCTGCTGGCTGGCGGCAGGTCCCTGGCCCGGGCGGGCGGGGAAATTCTCTTCACCGATTACGGCATATCAGGCCCCCCCGTATTTTGCTTAAGCCGTGCGGCAGGTGAATGCCTGCGCAGGGGCGAAAAGATCATGCTAAATGTCTGCCTGATAAGTTATATGACGGGGGAGGAACTGGATGCTTACCTTTATAATCGCTTGCAACAGCAGGCCCATAAGACGCTGGCATTCAGCTTCGTAGGCTTTATCAACAAAAGGCTGGCGCCGGTGTTGTTAAGGCAGGCTGGCATAGATGACGTAAATAAGCCGGCTGGTCAGGTTACTGCAGAGGAAAGAAAAAGAATATTGAGCATATTACAGGACTGGCGCTTTGAGGTCACCGGAACCAATTCCTGGCAGTCCGCCCAGGTAACCGCCGGAGGGGTGGACGTCAGGGATATAAACCAGAAAACAATGGAGTCCAGGTTAATACCGGGACTGTACTTTGCCGGGGAGGTTATGGATATAGATGGAGCCTGCGGCGGGTACAACCTTCAGTGGGCATGGTCCTCCGGCTTTGTGGCCGGGGAAAGTGCAGCCACATCGTAGTTCTGTTATCATATTTTTTGTCGGGGGGAGATATATATGTCAGGATGCGGCAGTTGTTCAGCCTGCGGCAGCGGGGAGAAATCCCAGGAGTACAGAAATGATTCGGGCTATCCGGCGGTGAAGTGCCCGCTTTGCGAGGTAGAGATAACCTTTAAAAAAATACCAAAAAACAGGAAGATAAAATGCACTGAATGCGGGACAGTGATAGAAATCATACCAATACTATTGAATTAGTGGAGGCATGTGAGGCAGCGCGGCATGGGAAAATCATGCTTCGCTGCCTTTATTGCTGGTTTAACCCTGGGACTGCGGAGCAAATTTCTACCGGTAAAACTTATATAGAGGTGGTTTCCATGGTAAATAACCTATTGATTATTTTGTTATTATCCCTGAATATATTAATTTTGCTGCTGCTGGTGTATTATGTTAACCGCACCTCGGTCAGACTGGGTAAACTGGAAGATTTATTTGCTTCAGCGGAAAGAAACCAGGGCCGGCTTGAATTGCTGCTGAAGGACGAAATGGCCAGGAACCGGGAAGAGTCCGGGCAGACCGCCAGGTTGAGCAGGGAGGAGACGGCTAAGGTCATTAACCTGTTTAACAATTCAGTACTCAGCCAGATGGCGGAAATTGCCGGCCTGCAGAAAAACCAGCTGGATACTTTCAGCAGCCAGCTGTCCGCGCTGACAGCCACCAATGAGCAAAAGCTGGACAGGATGCGCCAGACGGTGGAAGAAAGGCTGCGGCTGTTACAGGAGGACAACAGCAGAAAGCTGGAGCAGATGAGGGCCACCGTGGATGAAAAACTGCACGCCTCCCTGGAGCAACGCCTGGGGGAATCCTTCAAAATGGTCAGCGAAAGGCTGGAGCTTGTGCACAAGGGTCTGGGTGAGATGCAGACCCTGGCCTCCGGGGTGGGCGATTTGAAGAAAGTATTAACCAATGTGAAAACCAGGGGCACCTGGGGAGAAATACAGCTGGGCAGCCTGCTGGAACAGATACTGGCCCCGGAGCAATACGATAAAAATGTGGCCACCAGAAAAGGAAGCAGCGAACGGGTGGAGTATGCCGTCAAACTGCCTGGCCGGGACGGTGAGGGCAGGGTGGTGTGGCTGCCCATTGACGCCAAATTCCCCCTGGAGGACTATCAGAAAATTACCGATGCCCTGGAGCAGGCCAGTCAGCAGGCGGCCGAAGAGGCTGGAAAGCTGCTGGAAACCAGGATCAAATCTGAGGCCAAAAACATCAGGGAGAAATACATAGATCCTCCGCATACCACCGATTTCGGCATCATGTTCCTGCCCGTGGAGGGGTTGTACGCAGAAGTACTGAGAAGGCCGGGCCTGTGCGAAATACTGCAAAGGGATTACCGGGTTGTGCTTACCGGCCCCACCACCCTGGCCGCATTGCTCAACAGTCTTCAGATGGGTTTCCGCACCCTGGCCATCGAAAGGCGGTCCAGCGAGGTATGGGCGCTGCTCGGGGCCGTGAAAACGGATTTTATAAAATTCGGCGATTTATTGGATAAAACCAGGAAAAAGCTCCAGGAGGCCAGCAACACCATAGAAACGGCAGCATCCAAAACCCGGGCCATCCAGAAAAAATTAATAAAAGTGCAGGAATTACCGGCAGAGGAAGGAATGGTTTTACCGGCTCCATTCGCAACGGATGACGAAGATGGTTAACAGAAGGGAAATTTGTATTGGTACCGGGAAACTAAGTTATTAAGTTATTGGGAACCCAAGTTATTTGCTATGGCCTTGAGGATGACTTTAGAGTTGTATTCCCTGATAGAGCAGTTTAAAGAAATCCGGTCTGTGGTGATGTTGTTTTCAAACTCCTTTAGGGCTTTTTTCAGAGCCTTGCCCAGCTTTCTGGCCAACTCCTCCAGGTGTTCGAAGCGGGCAGGATCCATATTGGCCTCCAAGTTTTTGGCGGCATCTTTTTGGCCGTCAACATAAAGACGGGCGGTGTTGGGGTTAACCCAGCCCTTCCAATCGAAGTTATTTTCCTGATCGTAAAAAAATACCGCTTTCGTTTAGAAGCGGCGAAGAAGTTGTATATGAAATAGAGGGTGTATATATGCATACTAACAATATAATCTGAAAAGATCCTGAAAAATAACCAAAAATTAGCCGGAAAATATTATTAACCACAGTCGCTAACTCTCCCCACGTCACCCTTGCATCAACCGGGTGACTCTCACTGACAAGCCTCGCAGTTGTCAGTGCATCGACAATGGACTGTGGCACCTCAGTGGCATCCAGGAGACCACAATTGTCCAGTGCCACAGCAAGCATCTCTCGGGTAACCTGTCCCTGCGGCTCCGTACCATCAAAGATACCCTTCGCCACGGCCTTGCCCCAGGATGCTTTTGCTTTACCTCAGATAGCCCCTCTTTTATGATCAGGACATCGCCTTCACCCAAACCACCCCACCCCCCGGTAACCAAATAAGTATGTATGCCCAGGCATAAAAATAACGCCTTGCGGCGCTCTTGAATATAATATGAATATAATTAGGTCCCCCTATTTATGGAAAGGAAGTGATTAAATGTCTAGCCGATGGGAATCTATCATCTACACAGCCGAAAAATTCTGGATTATAAAGGAAGAAGAAAAATACTATGAATATATTGTTATGGAAAAACCTGTTGGTATATACGGAGACGGCAAGCCTATAGAACACTACAATGCAGCCAACGACGAAGAAGCAATCAAAAAGGGGTTGGAGATTGCAAAAGATCACGGATTATTATAAATCGCTTAATAAGGGTGTAGGTTATTCCTATACCCTTTGTCACATTTTAAGTCTGTTTTGAAGCATATAAAAACAATTAATGATAAAATATATAAAAAAAGAAGTAGGGGATAAATAATGTTTGAGGCAAAATTAAAGGAGCTGGGAATAGAGATTCCCCAGGTACCCAAGCCGGTGGCGGCCTACGTGCCGTCGGTCCGTGTAGATGATTACGTGTATACCTCCGGCCAGCTTCCCTTTGTCAACGGGGAGGTGCAATATAAGGGCAAGGTGGGCGGCGAGGTGACCGAGGAGCAAGGCTACCAGGCGGCAAGGATTTGCGTGGTGAATTGTCTTAGCGCAGTCAGAGGGATTGTGGGTAGCCTGGACAATATAGAGAGGATAGTTAAAGTGACCGGCTTTGTGAACAGCGCTCCCGGCTTCACCAAGCAGCCCGGAGTTATAAACGGGGCTTCCGAACTGCTTGGGAAAATATTCGGAGAAGCCGGGCTGCATGCCAGGTCGGCGGTGGGCGTAGCCGAATTGCCGCTGGGAGCGTCCTGCGAAGTGGAGATGATCGTGAAAGTAAAAGATTGGGTCAATACTAATTGATTTTGACGCTGGGACATCCGATGACATGGATATCATGGTTTGCTAACAATACTGTTTATGAATGGGCGGGGTCAAAACTGGTGCTCTCCCTTTGTTGGGATGATTTGTACATATTAGTGGACATCTGGCGCAGTAGCTGGTAAATCAGTTTTTCCGTTTCATGGTTCACTATGCCGCTAATGGGGATTTTGCTGTCTTTCTGCATCAGCATGACTGCCTCTTCGGTCCTGGCGTCGTAGAAACCGTTGCAGGAGCCGGGATTATAACCCAGTTTCATCAGATTTAACTGCAGTTCCAGCACATCCGATCCTTTTGAACCCCGGGCTAACATGTAAAACCACTCCTTTTATTAAAAAGTATATCGCAGAAATCGGAGCCTGATGCGCGGAGCGTACGAATACAAAGTTTTTCAATGGCCTCCTGGAGAAATGGCTGATATACCGTTAAGGTAGCAACTCAACCCCAAGGGCCGCCAGCTTACTTCTTTCGCTGCGGCTCAGGGATATATGAGCGTATATTTCCTGCCCTTTAAATTTATCTACCAGAGTAACAAGCCCGTTGTTGGTGGCGGTCAGTCTGCAGTTGTCAATCTGCTGGATGTCGCCGGTGACTACAATTTTGGTTCCCCTGCCGGCTCTGGTGATAATGGTCTTAATGTTTTCTTTGGTCAGATTCTGAGCTTCATCCACTATGATCCATTGGTTAGGAATGGATCTGCCCCTGATGTAGGTTAATGCCTCCAGTTCTACAAATCCTTCTTCCATGAACCTTTTAACCCTCTCGGTGGGATTGGACTTTTCATCGTATTTGCCAGTGGAAAAATGTCTCACCAGGTACTGCAGATTATCGAATACCGCGCCCATCCAGGCGCTTATTTTTTCTTCTTTGGTGCCGGGCAGTGCTCCGATATCCCTGCCGTGGGGGATGAGCTCTCTGGTTACCACCAGTTTATCATACCTTTTCAGGTTGACTACCTGCTGCAATCCTGCCGCCAGCGCCAGCAGTGTCTTGCCTGTACCCGCCGGTCCCTGCACGCTGACTAGTTGTATTTCCGGGTCCAGCAGGGCATCAAGTAAAAAAACCTGCTCTATATTATTCTCAGCAGGTGATATTCCAAAAGCATGCAATTCTCTTCCCAGGGGGGCAACAACACTGCGTCCGGCGTGGTAGCGTCCAGGGTGTTTTCCCCCTGATGAGTCCCGCATGACTACATATTCATTTGACGTAAATTTTTTGCCTGGTTCAAAGCAACCATTCTCGTAAAAGGACTGTACCTCCCTGTCGGTGATATGTAGCTCCGACCAGCCGCTATACAGGCTGTCCAGGTCGACTCGTTCCACCACGTAGTTTTCCGCAGGTATGCCCAGAGAGTCAGCAATAATGCGGACGCAGGTGTCCTGGGTTACCAGGGAAACAACTTCTGTTTTTTGCAGACCTTTGGTGATGGCCAGTATTCTGGTGTCTGTGTGGTTTCTGATGAGAGCTTCCGGCAGTTCCACATCCACATGGTTTACTTCCACGAATATGGTGTGTCCTGAGTCCAGAGGAACTCCCTTGTGCAGATTGGGCCGCAAAGAGTCCAGAAATCTTATAGCCTGCCTGGCGCAGTAGCCTCTGGAGTCGTCCAGTCCCTTGAAATTATCCAGTTCGCTTACCACTGCCAGAGGGATAACCACCTTGCATGGGTTAAATGATAACAGCGTTTGGTCCACGGGCCTGTCCAGCAGAACGTTGGTATCCAGCACTACTGTATTCAATTACATTCCCCCAATTGCAGTCTCATAACCCTACTTGTTGGTAATTGTAATTTATATCGGTAAAATAACCGGGTAAATTAAGTTAACGTTACGTTACGGACGTCTATAAAATTGTGGTAACACTTTTATAGACGAATAATAACCTGGATTTAAAGTGCTTTTAACATGCGAAAATTATAATACAACAAAATCCTTTAAAGATTTTACAACCTCCTTCATTGTGGCCGTTGCTTCTGGCGCGGTCTTTTTTTTGCATAAAAGCAGCTGCCCCTTTGTTGTTTTAACGCATGGTTTCCAGCGCGTGATAAGTGCCGGTTTGTTCGTCTTGTACTGCCAGTAGCTCGGACAGGGTAACAATTTTATAGCCCTTTTTCTGTAATCCCTCAATGACCATGGGTATAGCGTGGATTGACCTGCTCCGGTTCAGCCGCCCGTCGTGCATCAGTATGATGCTGCCCGGTGTCGCTTTATTGATTATTCTTCTAGCCATTAATTTCGGTGTGGGTGTGGCGTAATGTTCAAGGGTAACGTTCCAGACTATGACCCTTTCTCCTAAAGCATTGGCTATCTCATAAGCATCCTTATTTAATAATCCCTTGGGGGCACGGAAATATTTTGGCTTTATTTTAAGCACGCTCTCAATTGCTTTTGCTCCTCCATTAATTTCATTGAGTATTGCTTTGTTACCTTTTTCTTTGAGCAGGTCAGGGTGGGTTAAGGTATGATTGCCAACCTCATTACCTTCACTAATTTCCCTTTTTGCCAGTTTGGGATATTTTAAAACCTGATTGCCGACCAGAAAAAAGGTGGCATGGGCATTATGTTCTTTTAGTATATCCAGCAATTCTGGTGTAAACCTGGGATCTGGTCCGTCGTCCACAGTAAGGGCGACATATTTTTCTTCGGTTTTGACCCTGTACAGTGGTTTTTGATATTCCGGCATATACAAAGCCATATTTAAAACCTGGATATTATCCACATGCGAGGCTACCGCTTCCGAAAATGAGTCTGAGTCTTTTATCGCATAAAAAACTGTGATAAGCAGGATTATGGAAATAATTATTTTTTTCATAGGTTATTTTATGCATACCCCCGGCTTGTTTAAAATTAATAATCTCACACTGTGCACGTACAGGAGCAGGGAATTTTTATAGGAAGCTGGTCTAACAAAAAAGCAACCTTAACTGATATTATCTTAATCTCAGAAAAAATCAATCATTTAATTGTACTACTTTTTCCATATTGACAATCAATGCCTATTAGCAGGATATATAACGCAACAAGGAGAAAGGGCTGCCTTGATAGGCAGCCCTTTTTTATATTAGCTAAATTTTATGCCCGATATCACTTCCTGTGCAAGTCTGCAATTACCAGTATCTGGGTCAGGGTTTTCTCCCTGCGAGTATTAATCGCTGCAAAATCCATATATGGCGTATAGAAGGTTTCCATACGGTCATGCTCGCCTTTTGCCTTGGCGATGAACTCAACGGCCAGTTCCATGCTGCGGCGGTACATCTCCCTGGCCACTGTTTTTTCCGCCAGATACTGCTCATTAACGATGGGATTTACAAACTGCATGGTGTCGATTACCATGTCATTATCACCGGGCATATAAAAGTGGGGTTCAACTGAGTTTATCACTGCCACGTCCAGGGCCGGGATAATAAGGTGATCGATATTCTCCGGGGTCAGGGCGCAATGGTAAGCCTCCACATTAAAGCCGCGCATCATGGCCGCATCCATGAGGCGGGCCACCAGGGTGCTCTTGCCGGTGCCGTCGTCGCCGCTGACGATATAGCGTTTGGCCAAATGATCCACCAGCGTGTTCAGGTGACTCTCCGGACCGGCGGGTGTTATGGCTGTGGCAAATAGGTGGCGGGCCCGGGGGTTTTCGGTTTGCCGTGTTTTGCCTTCGAATATTTCGTGCACCAGATCAAGACAGAGTTTATCCAGCGCGCCGGCATTGAGGGCTTCCGTATCACGGTAATAGGATTCCACCTGATCCAGAAATATTTTGGCTGAGGCCAGGTAGCCGTATGCCCGCCCGAACAGTCTGCCGACTTCCTTGTTGGTTTCCAGTATCTCCTGCTTATGGCTTTTCAGGCCGGCTTCGTTCCAATGGTCGCCAAGGTGGATGATTTCATCTACTGCACCCGGATTTCTTGGGTCCACTATATGGGGGGCCGTACCGTCCAGGAGGGCTACCTTGATGGCGGGAAATACCACCCCGTCGAGAGAGCCGTTGTCCGAACTGCAGCAGTGGTATTCGCAGTCAAAGCCCTTTTCCAGCATTGCCTCTGCTATTTTACGCATAAAGGTGGATTTGCCCACTCCGGGGCCGCCCTTGATAATAAAAACCCTGGCGGCATCTTGCTCTATAATGTGGTCGTAAAAGGAATAAAAGCCCCGGGATGTGTTGCCACCGGGAAACACCTTTCTAATACTACCTTTTTTCAACGACTTCACCTCCTGCCATATTTATATTTTTAAAATCGCAGAAAATGTCAGGAGATTTAGAACTGATGCGGGTTCCCGGCACATCCCAAGTCTCTCTTGGTTTTTACGCTAATACCTAAAAAAACTATTGCACTGTATCTGCTGCACAGTTATAATGGTTACGTTGAAAATGAAATAATAGATACAAAGGCGTATCTGTGACGTCAGGCGATGATGCCCTCTCAGATTTATGATCTGTCTGGGGCTTTTTCTCTATATATAAGTATTTATATTTATAAACCGCAAATATTACAACAATAGACGGGGAGGTTCTCTCCTATGGCCGAGCAGAGAATAGTGCTGGTAGATAGTGATGACGCTTTCAGGAAAAATATAAAATCCATGCTCGTAAAGATTGGCTACTGGGTAGTGGGGGAAACCGGAGACGGGTTGAGTGCTCTGAAGATGGTCAGAACAAGGCAACCCGACCTTCTGGTTATTGAGGCTGGCCTTTCAGGTATGGACAGCCTGGAGGTTGCTAAAATACTACATGAGGACAAACTGGCTCCCGTGGTTGTAATTGCGCCCAAGTATACCCAGTCTATCTTGGAAAAAGCCAAGGAGGCCCGGGTATCCGCCTTGCTGATCAAGCCGGTGGATGAAATAACGCTTTTAACGGCAGTGGAATTGGCTATGGCGAATTATCAGGAAATGGTAAGCCTTGAGAGCAAGGTCAAGGAATTAAAGGAAGCCATTGAAACCAGGAAAATAATTGAACGGGCCAAAGGAATCCTCATGGAGAGCATGGGTCTGTCCGAAGGTGAAGCATTCAAGAGGATGCAAAAACAAAGCATGAACAAAAGGATATCCATGCGTCAGGTAGCCGATGCGGTTATTCTGGCCCAGAACCTCAAGGCATGAAGAAATTCTGGTGTGTTTGGGGAATTCAACCATAAATATTGCCGACATAAGGGTGCCAGCGATGGCAAAGTTACCTTCAAGGGAGTGACCACAGTTTTTTGTGAGTACTCCCTGAAGGCATTTTAAAAAATTTAAAAATGAAAGGTGGTCAAAAATGGAAGCGGCTGTGAAGAATGAAATCCTGGCCAAGGCCAGGGAAATGCAGGTTAAATTTATCCGCCTGCAGTTTACCGATATTCTTGGTGTATTGAAAAACGTAGCCATCACGGTGGAGCAACTTGAAAAGGCGCTGGATGGAGAGTTAATGTTTGACGGTTCGTCCATCGAAGGATTTGTACGGATCGAAGAGTCTGATATGTACCTGCGCCCGGATCCCGGCAGCTTTGTGGTATTTCCCTGGAGGCCCAGAGAGGGCGCTGTGGCCAGACTTATGTGTAATGTTTACAATCCTGACGGTACCCCCTTTGAAGGCGACCCCCGCAACGCCCTGAAGAAGGTGTTGGCAGAAGCCGCTGAAATGGGCTACACCATGAAAGTAGGACCGGAAGCGGAATTTTTTCTCTTCCAGGTAGACGAGAACGGCCAGCCCACCTTGAAAACCCATGACAATGCCGGTTATTTTGATATGACTCCTGTGGATTTGGGTGAAAACGCCCGCCGTTCCATGGTTCTCACCCTGGAAGATATGGGCTTTGAAATTGAGGCCTCCCACCACGAGGTGGCGCCAGGCCAGCACGAAATTGACTTCCAGTATGGCGATGCTCTTGATGTGGCAGATAAAATCGTTACCTTCAAATTCGTGGTGCGCACTATAGCACAGCGCCATGGCCTGCATGCTACCTTTATGCCAAAACCCATCTTTGGCATTAACGGAAGCGGCATGCATTGCCATCAGTCACTGTTTGAGGGTGCCAACAATGCTTTTTATGATGCCGGCAGTCCGGACGGGCTGAACCAGATCGCCAAAAATTATATCGGCGGACTGATGAAGCATGCCAGGGCTTTTGCAGCTATTACCAACCCTACGGTTAACTCTTACAAGCGCCTTGTTCCCGGTTATGAGGCCCCTGTTTATATCGCCTGGTCCGAGCGCAACCGCAGCCCTCTGATCCGGGTTCCGGCCAAGAGGGGCATGTCCACCAGGATTGAACTAAGGTGCCCGGATCCATCCTGCAACCCCTATCTGGCCATTGCCACCATGCTCAAATGCGGACTGGACGGAATAAAGAACAAAATTCAGCCCCCGGCGCCCTGTGAGAAAAACATTTATCATATGGATAGCACTGAGCGCAAAGATTTCGGTATCGACAGTCTGCCTGCCAGCCTCAACGAGGCTATGCAGGAGCTTTCCGCCGACGAGATTGTCAAATCTGCGCTGGGCGACCATATCTATGAGAAATTTATAGAAGCCAAGGCCAAGGAATGGGATTCCTTCCGGGTACAGGTTCATTCGTGGGAAGTGGAAGAGTATCTTTCCAAATTCTAATAAATTTTTTACAATTTGTTTTATTCTCCCCCTTAACCAAAAGGTTAAGGGGGTTTTTTGGACAAAAAACCTTTCTTTTTTAAAAAGTTATGCTATACTGTTTATGAAGTTTTGAAAATCATACTGTGGCACAGCGTGGTGCCATTGCAGGGCAAAGGGGCTTGCGTGTCGGGATGTTACCTTTCCGGCAACGTGGCTTTTTTTTATGTAAAGCTTGTCATGCCAAATTAAGGTAGCGTAATGAAGGCCGGCCCACCACCATCATGTATGACCGGGCGGGTTATTTTAGTCTACCCTTCTGATCTGGGGGAGAATACCTGCCAGACATGTGTAAGCAAACGGGCTTTGTGATATGAACTATGACACCATGAGGTGGTACAAGGCTGGCATGAGATAGAAACTCAAGAAATACTAATAACTTTATTAAATCCTAACATTTTAACAGTTTCACGAAGGAATGTCCCCAACGTACATCATAAGAAATTAAAGATACAAAGGCAGGTGCAAAGATGCCTAGGCAGGAGAAGAGAAACGTTCAGGATGTAAAAATGATTAACGGATTACCCCCCAGGCAGGGTCTTTATAATCCACAATTTGAACATGACGCTTGCGGTATTGGCTTTGTGGCCAACATCAAAGGTGAAAAATCTAATGATATTCTGCACCAGGCGCTTACCATACTGGTAAATCTGGACCACAGGGGGGCCAGAGGGTCGGAAATAAACACAGGCGACGGTGCCGGGATACTTATGCAGATACCCCATACATTTCTGGAGAAGGAATGCGCCAAACTAGACATTAAACTGCCCCCGCCCGGGAAATACGGCGTGGGTATGCTTTTCCTGTCTCCCGACGCCGATAAGAGGAAAAGTTCCGAGCAGATGGTGGAAAGTATAATCAAGGAGGAAGGTCAGGAGTTTTTGGGCTGGCGGACCGTGCCCACGGATAATATTACCCTGGGCGATACGGCGAAGCTGGTACAACCCTTTATTCGTCAATTGTTTATAGCTCCGGGCCGGGAAATAGAAGACAAGCTTTCCTTTGAGCGTAAGCTTTATGTAATCCGCAAGCGGGCCAAGCAGGCAGTTCGCTGCAACTGTCTGGGTCCAAGCGACACCTTTTATTTTGCCAGCCTTTCTTCCAGCACCATCGTATACAAGGGCATGCTCACACCGGAGCAATTGGACGAGTTTTACCTGGAGTTAAGAGATCCGTCCATGGAAACGGCACTGGCCCTGGTTCACTCCCGCTTCAGCACCAATACCTTTCCCAGTTGGGAGCGGGCCCACCCCTACCGTTATTTAATCCACAATGGGGAAATTAACACCCTGCGGGGTAACGTCAACTGGATGCATGCCCGCCAGGCCATGTGCCAGTCCCCGCTTTTCGGTGACGATATAGCCAAAATTCTGCCGGTCATCGACCAGGACGGCAGTGACTCGTCCATGTTTGACAACTGTTTTGAGTTTCTAACCCTTTCCGGACGTTCCCTGCCTCATGCGGCTATGATGATGATACCCGAGCCCTGGGCTAATGACGAGAGCATGGACGAAGAAAAAAAGGCCTTCTATGAATACCACAGTTGTCTGATGGAGTCCTGGGACGGCCCGGCTGCCATCGCCTTTACCGACGGAGAAATTATCGGTGCGGTACTGGACCGTAACGGTCTAAGGCCCGCCCGCTATTATATTACCGAGGATGACCTGATTATCATGGCCTCCGAGGTGGGCGTACTGGACGTTCCACCGGAAAAAGTGGTAATTAAGGAGAGGTTGCGCCCGGGCCGCATGTTGCTGGTTGACACCAGGGAAGGGCGGATTGTTTCCGATGAAGATCTAAAGCGGCGCATGACCTCCGCTCACCCTTACCGCAAGTGGCTGGATGAGCACATGGTAAGCCTGGAAGAACTGCCTGAAGCGGAGCGTTTGCCGGAGCCGGATCCGGAAACCTTGCGCCGGAGGCAGAATCTATTTGGCTATACCTTCGAAGAACTTACCAAAATACTGGAACCCATGGCCAAAAACGGTGTTGATCCCGTGGGGGCCATGGGTAATGACGCTTCCCTGGCTGTTCTATCGAAAAAGCCCCAACTGTTATACACATATTTTAAACAGCTATTTGCCCAGGTAACCAACCCTCCCATCGACTCCATCCGGGAGGAAATAATAATGGATGCCGGCACTGCCATCGGCTCGGAAAGAAACCTGATCCAGCCCTCACCGGACAGTTGCCGCCAGATTAAGCTTAAATCCCCTGTATTAAGCAATGACGAGCTGGCCAAAATACGCCACATTGAAAAAGAAGGCTACAAAACGGTAACTCTGCCCATACTTTTTAAAGCGGGTGAGGGTGGAGCCGGTCTGAAGAAGGCCATGGAGGAACTTTTCCAGGCGGCTGACCGGGCTATCGCCGGGGGTGCTAATTTATTAATTATATCGGACCGCGGCGCGGACCGGGAAAATGCCCCCATTCCGGCTCTGCTGGCAGTATCGGGACTGCACCACCATTTAATCAGGGAGGGCACCAGGACCAGGGTGGGACTTTTGCTGGAATCCGGGGAACCCAGGGAAGTACACCATTTTGCGGTTTTGATGGGCTACGGCGCTAGTGCCGTTAATCCCTATCTGGCCTTTGAAACTCTGGAAGGAATGATCCGCCAGGGTCTGATGACTGGCCCATCACCAAAGGAAGCTCTAAAAAATTACACCAAAGCGGCCACCAAGGGTGTGGTCAAGGTGATGTCCAAAATGGGCATATCCACTATTCAAAGCTACCATGGTGCGCAGATATTCGAGGCGGTGGGTATTAAACAATCTGTTGTAGATAAATATTTTACCTGGACCCCTTCCCGGGTGGAGGGCATCGGGCTGGAAGTTATTGCCCGGGAGTCGGAGCTGCGCCATCAGAGAGCCTTCCCCGCAGGGCCTGTAGCAGAAGATGTATTGGAATCAGGTTCTGTATTCCAGTGGAGGCACGACGGAGAGCAGCATTTATTCAATCCCGAAACCATTATCACCTTGCAGCAGGCCTGCTGGGAAAACGACTACAATTTATTTAAAAAATATACTGCTTTAATTAACGGGCAGAGAAGCACCTTGCGGGGATATTTAAATTTCAAATCAGATCGGCCATCGGTACCCCTTGAGGAAGTGGAGCCTGTGGAAGCCATTTGCAGGCGTTTTAAAACAGGGGCTATGTCCTTTGGATCTATCAGCAAGGAGGCCCATGAGGCCCTGGCTATCGCCATGAACCGCTTAGGGGGCAAGAGTAATACCGGCGAGGGTGGGGAGCACCCGGCCCGCTTTACTCGCGACCCTAACGGTGACTCCCGCCGGAGCGCCATTAAGCAGGTGGCCTCGGGCAGATTCGGCGTCACCAGTCTGTATCTGGTCAACGCCGACGAAATTCAGATTAAAATGGCCCAGGGGGCCAAGCCCGGCGAGGGCGGTCAGCTTCCCGGCAGAAAAGTGTACCCCTGGGTGGCCGAGGTCAGAGGCACCACGGCAGGGGTTGGACTTATATCACCTCCGCCGCATCACGATATCTATTCCATTGAAGATCTGGCCGAGTTGATTCATGATTTGAAAAATGCCAACCCTTCGGCCAGGATAAATGTGAAACTGGTTTCGGAAGTGGGGGTGGGCACCATTGCTGCCGGCGTGGCTAAGGGCCGGGCGGATGTGGTGCTAATCAGCGGGTACGATGGGGGCACCGGCGCATCACCCCGCACCAGCATCAGGCACGCCGGGCTTCCCTGGGAGCTGGGACTGGCTGAGACGCACCAGACCCTGGTGCTGAACAATCTGCGGGACAGGATTGTGGTGGAAACCGACGGCAAGCTAATGACCGGCCGGGACGTTGCCATTGCTACCCTGCTGGGCGCCGAGGAATACGGATTTGCCACGGCCCCTTTGGTGGTGCTGGGCTGCGTAATGATGCGGGTATGCAACCTGGATACCTGTCCCTGCGGCATAGCCACCCAGAATCCCGAATTGCGCAAGCTCTTTAAGGGTGATCCTCAGCATGTGGTCAATTTGATGAGGTTTATAGCTCAGGAACTGAGGGAAATAATGGCCGGGCTGGGCTTCCGCACCATTAATGAGATGGTGGGTGTCACCGGGGCACTGGAAGTAAGTGCAGATATAGCCGGCCACTGGAAGGCCAAAGGGCTCGACCTGCAAGCCCTGCTTCAGCAGCCGGACGTCCCGGCCAGCGTGGGCAGGTGTCAGCGTATCGCCCAGAATCACATGCTTGATAAGTCACTTGACATGCAGGAGCTGTTAAATATTTGCCGGCCGGCCTTGGAGAAAGGGGAAAAGGTGGGGGCCATCATACCCATAAAAAACATTAATCGGGTGGTAGGCACCATCGTGGGCAGCGAAGTAACCAGGCTGTACGGGGCCACGGGCCTGCCGGAAGATACCATCCGCCTTCATTTCAAAGGTTCCGCAGGGCAGAGTTTCGGCGCCTTTGTTCCCGGGGGCATGACCCTGACCTTGGAGGGAGACGCCAATGACTACATCGGTAAGGGCCTCTCGGGTGGTAAGCTGATGGTGTTCCCACCCTCAGGATCAAGCTTCGTGCCCGAGGAAAACATTATTATCGGCAATGTGGCCTTTTACGGCGCCACATCCGGAGAGGCATATATCCGGGGAGTGGCTGGTGAAAGGTTCTGCGTGAGGAACAGTGGAGTGCGGGCCGTGGTGGAGGGAGTCGGCGACCACGCCTGTGAATATATGACCGGTGGGCGTGTGGTGGTGCTGGGAAAAACCGGCAGGAACTTTGCGGCCGGCATGTCGGGCGGTGTAGCTTACGTGCTGGACGAGGACGGAACTTTCCCCGGCCGCTGCAATGCCGACATGGTATTACTGGAAAAAGTGGAGGATGCTGCAGAAGCCAGCGAGGTAAGGAAATTAATCCAACGCCATTTGGAGTATACCAGGAGCAGTGTAGCCGGCAGGGTACTGGAAAACTGGAATGATATGCTGCCCAGGTTTGTGCGGGTTATTCCCAAAGACTACAAGCGTATGCTGGCGGCCATCGACCAGGCCCGTAAGGCGGGCTTCAGCGGCGACGAAGCGGTTATGGCTGCTTTCGAGGAAAATAAGAGGGATAAATCCCGGGTCAGCGGCAACTAACGCGAATATACACTCCGGGGACCGATGGAAAGTTTTCCAGTGTCCCCATGCATAAAAGGGGGAATAACCATGGGCAAGCCTACCGGCTTTATGGAATATAACAGGGAGCTGCCGAAAGACCGCTCCCCGCTGGAACGTATAAATGACTGGAAGGAGTTTCACCACAGCCTGCCGGAGGAAAAATTAAGGGAGCAGGCGGCGCGCTGCATGGAGTGCGGCACGCCCTTCTGCCATAGTGGCATGATGATTAACGGAATGGTATCGGGCTGTCCCAACCATAACCTGATGCCTGAGTACAATGACCTTGTTTACCGGGGATTGTGGAAAGATGCCCTGGCGCGGCTGAAAATGACTAACAATTTTCCCGAGTTCACCGGGCGAGTTTGCCCGGCTCCCTGTGAGGGCGCCTGCGCCGCCGGCCTGGCCGGGGATCCGGTAACCTCTAAAAACATTGAGTGCTCCATTATCGATAAGGCTTACAGCGAAGGCTGGATTGTGCCCAGGCCGCCTTCTGTGCGCACCGGTAGAAAAGTTGCCGTGGTGGGTTCCGGCCCCGCTGGACTGGCCTGCGCCGATGAACTCAACAAAGCAGGCCACCTGGTAACTGTTTTTGAACGTGCTGACAGGGTCGGCGGGCTTTTAATGTACGGCATACCCAACATGAAGTTGGACAAAAGTCTGGTGGAGCGCCGGGTCAAGATCATGGCAGAAGAAGGTATCACTTTCGCCACCGGCATTGAAGTGGGCAGTGACTATTCTGCCGAAAACTTATTAAAGGAATATGACGCCGTGGTTCTCTGTGGTGGCGCCACCAAGCCCCGGGATTTGAATATCGAAGGCCGCAATTTGAAAGGCATTCTTTTCGCCGTGGATTTTTTGAAAGCCAACACCAAGAGCTTGTTGGACTCCAATCTTTCCGATGGTAAGAACATTAACGCCAGGGGCAAAGATGTTGTGGTCATCGGCGGCGGCGATACGGGTACGGATTGCGTGGGCACTGCACTACGCCATCAATGTAAAAGTATAGTTCAGCTTGAGATTATGCCTGAGCTGCCCCGCGGGCGCGGTTCTGATAATCCCTGGCCCCAGTTTCCCAGGGTACTTAAGGTTGACTACGGCCAGCAGGAGGCCATAGCTCTCAACGGCAGGGATCCCAGGCAATATTGTATCACAGCTAAAAAATTCGTGGGGGATGAGAACGCCCAGATCAAAGAAGTGCATACCATTAATGTAGAATGGATTAAGGATGACCTTGGCCGTTTCGCCCCCAGGGAAATTCAGGGCACCGAAAAAGTCTGGCCTGCTAACCTGGTGTTGCTGGCTATGGGTTTTCTCGGCCCTGAGGATACTCTGTTGGATAAGCTTGGTGTGCAGCGGGATGAGCGGAGCAATGTCAAAGCCGAATACGGCAGGTTTGCCACCAGTGTGAAAGGGGTTTTTGCCGCCGGTGACATGCGCCGGGGACAGAGTCTGGTGATCTGGGCGATAAACGAGGGTCGCGGCGCTGCCGTGGAATGCCACCGCTATCTGACGGGTTCTGCCGGGACGGTATAGCTGTTGGGCTGTCACCCGGCGGCCGGCCGGATTTCTTCGGTAGGTTGTTTGTACACGGGGTGGGAACCCACGTATGAGGTGGTCTGGAAATGTACAGAGAATGCAATGTGGTGTACCTGGGCAGCTGTGATTACCAGGAGGCCTATGCGTACCAGAGGCAGCTAATTTGTAAAAGAATGGGGTATAAAATACCGGACACGCTGGTGTTGCTGTACCACCCCCCCATTCTGACCATTGGACGCAAGGGTGCCAGGGGTCATATACTGGCGCCACCCGAGGTGTTGCGGAAAGAGGGCATACTGGTATATGAAACCGACAGGAGCGGCGACATAACTTATCACGGCCCAGGCCAACTGGTTGCCTATCCTATTCTGGATCTCAAACAGCACGCCGGGGATGAGCTATGGCTGATGTCCTGCTATGAGGATGTTATCATACGGGTGCTGAAGGATTTTAACCTGAATGGATTGCGGATGGATAAATGCACAGGTGTCTGGGTGGAAGGCAAAAAAATATGCTCTATAGGTATTGCTATCAATAACTGGGTTAGCTACCATGGTTTTGCACTGAACATAAATGTCAATCTGGACCACTTTAGATATATAGCTCCCTACGGCAAGGCCGGTGAAATTGTGACTTCACTACAAAATATGCTGGGCCGGGAAATCGACGAGGAAAATGTCCGGGACAGGGTAGTGCGCCGGTTTGGAGAGGTATTTGGCCTGAAAATGAGCAGTGCCCTGGCTGATGACAAGGGGAAAATATAAGTGAACCTAAGGGTTCGGAAGGGGTTATTCCCCTACCGAACCCTGTTTTTCTTTTCCTTTAGTTCACTTATCCCGGCTGTTATGCTAAAATGATTTTCAACTATATTATATTTCGGAGGGACTGACATGAAACATACTCTTGCCGTACTGGTGGTAAATAAGCCCGGCGTTCTGGCCCGAATTGCCGGCCTGCTGAGCAGGAGGGTTTTCAATATTGAAAGTATTGCTGCCGGATATACTGAAGAGCCGGATATAACCCGCATAACCATAGTGGCGCAGGGGGATACCCATATTCTGGATCAGGTAGTAAAACAGTTGTCCAAACTGGTGGATGTTTTGAAAATCCATGAGTTGGCAACAGAGGACTCCATCGAGAGGGAACTGGCGCTGATTAAGGTTAACGCCTTTGCCAACCGCCGCTCAGACATCGTGGATATAGTAAATATTTTTCGCGCCAATATAGTTGACGTTAACCGGGAAACAATGATTATAGAACTTACCGGTGACGAAAGAAAAATAAATGCCCTGTGCGCTGTACTGGAGGAGCACGGTATTGTTGAGTTGGTTCGTACCGGTAAAATTGCCTTGTCAAGGTTGCCCGGGGCGACGAAGAATATTACCGAATGATTTGCGATGGAAACTTGACAGTTAATTATTGTATGTAGGATTGGGGCAAAGGATTTCAACATGCGTGCGGAGAATTAATATAAACATGAAGTGGAATACTCCTTCTATATTGATATATACTAAGCTGTATGGACATATTAACTGAGTTTTTGTGTATAATATGTTATACCTTAAAACGGTGCCGTTAGGGAGGTTTATGGCAGGTGACCCAGGTAAAAAGAATTATGATTAGTCTCCCCGACAGTTTACTGACGGAGGTGGACGGCATTGTGGCTGCCGAGCGCTTAAGTAGAAGTGAATTAATTCGTGAGGCTATGAAGCTGTATATTTCGGACCGCAAGCGCCGCCTGCTGCGTGAGCAAATGAAAATGGGTTACCTGGAAATGGCGAAAATAAACCTGGCCTTGGCTTTGGAACAGTACCGCTTGGAATCTGAGGTGTCAACCTCTTATGAGTCTATGGCGGAGGCCAAATGAGATGATTATCCGGCGAGGCGATATATTTTTTGCCGACCTTAGCCCCGTGGTAGGATCCGAGCAGGGGGGAACCAGACCGGTACTAATACTGCAGAATGATATTGGCAACCAGTACAGCCCTACCACCATTGTGGCAGCCATCACCTCCCAGATTGACAAAGCCAAGCTGCCTACCCACGTGGAGCTGCCCAGAACCCCGGGAGGGCTGGAAAAAGATTCCGTGGTGCTGCTGGAGCAAATCAGAACCATTGATAAAAGCAGGCTCATGGAAAAAGTGACCGCACTGAATGATGACAGAATGAAAAGAGTTAACCAGGCTGTGGAAATAAGCCTGGGATTAATTGACATATAAAAAGAGGCATCCCATTGTGCAAAAAGGGGATGCCTTTAATATTATTATATAAGGGAGATTGATTGGGAAAGAGAGGCTTAAAAAATGGAGCCTGTCATAGGTCTGACCTGCAGTCACGATATGCAGAATGACCGTATATGGATTGCCAGGAATTACACCCGGGCGGTGGAATCCGCCGGGGGTGTGCCCTTGCTGCTTGATTATAGCGGCAGTGCAGGAGTTTTAAAAAAGTTGGTTAATTGTTTGGATGGTATAATATTAACGGGTGGAGGGGACGTTGACCCAATTTTTTTTAACGAGGAGCCATCCCCTGCTTGCGGTGAGATTGACCCCGAAAGGGACCGGTTTGAAATTGAACTGACCCGCCTTGTACTATCTGCAGGGCTGCCGGTGCTGGGGATTTGCCGGGGCATGCAGGTGCTTAACATAGCGGCGGGGGGCGATATACATCAGGATATACCATCGCAGCAGGAGGACTCTATTAAACATGCACAGCAGGCCCCACGCTGGCATCCTACCCATCACATTAAAGTGACGGACGAAACCTTACTGGCCCAAATAACCGGTGGTGGTAACATCAGGGTAAACAGCTTTCACCATCAGGCGGTGCGCAATATTGCGCCTGGATTTATGGTTTCCGCTATATCCGCTGATGGTGTGGTGGAGGCTATTGAAAATCCGGGTCTGCCCTTTGCTCTGGGGGCGCAGTTTCATCCCGAGACCATGTGGGAGAGGGATAGGCTGTTTCTGCTGCTATTTGAAGCCTTGGTGAAGGCGGCTGTAAAATAATAACGAGGTGTTAAAATATGCTGGCTATTCGCGGTGGAAAAGTATATACCATATCAGGAAAAATATATGACCCGGGGACTGTTCTGGTCGAAGGAAGCAAAATACTGGACGTCTATGCGGGGACCAAAACTCCCCATGGTGCGGAAGTGCTGGACGCTACCGGGAAGTATGTCCTGCCGGGGTTTATCGACGCTCATACTCACCTGGGGATAGTGGAAGAAATTTATCGTGAAGAAGGTGATGACTGCAACGAAATCACCGATCCGGTTTCACCGCACCTTAGAGCTATAGATGCTATTTACCCGGAAGATCTGGGATTTGCCGACGCCCTGGCAGGAGGGATAACCACCGTGGTTACCGGCCCCGGGAGCGCAAATGTGCTGGGGGGCGAAATGGTGGCCATGAAAACCAGGGGCAGGTTGGTTGATCAGATGATTCTGAAAAATCCCGCCGGTTTAAAAGCGGCTCTGGGTGAAAATCCCAAGAGGAGTTACGGCAGCCAAAAGAAAGCTCCCTTTACCAGAATGGCTTCGGCGGCGTTAATCAGGGAAGCATTGGTGAAGGCAGGGGATTATCTGAGAAAAACTGAAGACAGTAAAAAAGGAAAAGGTGATAGTCCTGACAGGGATTTGCGGCTGGAATCCCTGGGCAGGGTTTTACGCGGGGATATTCCCCTGCGGGTACATGCCCACCGGGCGGATGATATAATGACCGCGCTCAGAATTGCCCGTGAGTTTAACTTAAGGCTTGTATTGGAGCACTGTACCGAGGGCTACAAGGTGGCTGCAGAGTTATCGGCCGCAGGAGTGATGGCGGTATTGGGGCCAGTCATAACCAACCGGGCCAAGGTTGAACTGCAGGGCATAAGCCTGGAAAATGCCAGAGTACTGTCTGAAGCCGGCGTGGTTTTTGCCATCATGACCGATCATCCGGTAGTGCCTGTACAATATCTTCCCCTATCGGCGGGACTGGCCGTACGGGGAGGCCTGTCGGAGGAAAGAGCCTTGCGGGCCATCACCCTGGATGCGGCCAGGATACTGGGGATGGAGGACCGTTTGGGCAGCCTGGAACAGGGCAAGGAGGCGGATATTGTGGTTTTTGACGGCCACCCCTTTGACACCCGTAGTAAAGCGACTGGTCTGTTTATGGCCGGTGAGAAAGTTTTTAAGTTTTAACTAATTGAACAAAAAATTTAGCAAAATAATTTTTTCTTCGGCAGGACATATGGCTTAGATGACGAAATATCAGTTATGGTATTTATATACACAACTGTTAACTAATGTCATGTTTTGTCGGAGGTGCGAGAAAAATGACGACGATGAATGTTTTGGTGGTGGATGATCAGCCAGGGGTTCGATTTTTGCTGGATATCATTATAAGGGACTCAGGACACCGCGTGTTAACGGCTGAGAACGGACTGGAGGCCCTGGAAACAGTTCGTTCAATAAAGCCCGACCTTGTGTTTATGGATGTTCGTATGCCTCTTATGGGCGGCGTGGAAGCCCTGGGCAAGATTAAAATGATCTCGCCGGATACAGAAGTAGTGCTTATGACTGCCTATGTATCCGACGAAACCGTGGAAATGGCCATGAAGAAGGGAGCCATGTGCTGTATCGCCAAACCGTTCGACGTGGATGAAATAAAATTGTTTATTTGCGATTTTTACTGGCGGTTTTGTAATCAGAAAAAGCTGTACTGTTCGGGTAATATAAGCTAAACTAGGGCTGTGATGAGTTCGGGGACTGTTTTGGTGTTTTGCATTTACAGTTGTTCGACGTGCCTTTGTAAAGCTTCTCTCCACTATATAGGATTAAATAACTTCTGCGTTTCCGCTGGCAGTGATAGGGCTTTGACCTCCTGCGTTGGGTATGTTGGTGTCAACAATATCACAGTCATTAAGTAAGTTTCCCGCTGAGGGAATAAAATTTATGTTTCCGGCGATCTGGCCCACAGAAATATTAGTTTTTGAGTAGTATCCCCATCCATTGGCCACATTTTTTCCTTCATTTAGGCTGGCATTGTTGCGTAACTGGTTTACCTGGATAAATCCGTTAAAAATACAAACAGCCATGTCCGATGCCCCCCGGTTTATTCAGCTTTTTTTAAATTCTCAAGAAACATGCCGGGTACACTTCCGGGACAGCCGGGCCCAGCTTACCACTCAGGACAGCGTGCTTTTTATCATAGTATCCATAAAATCCGGGTCATTCAGTACATTTAAACGGCTGGCGATAATATTTCCATCCCCATTGACCCGGCCGGTAGCGGAATTAGATTTGGAATGAGTCTTCCAGCCCTTTAGATCATTTTCTCCGTAAAAAACCCCTCCATTGCTCTGCACGCTGTTTATAAAGGTCTTTCCTAAAATAATGTCAATTTTCATATTCTTTTCCTTTCTCAACGGTATTGCTGTCTGCCTAAGAGGGCGCCTCCGGTTTTTCACAGCAAACCATGTCTTGAAAATCAGGGTCATCAACCATCAGTTTCATATCCGTCAAGGAATTACTGTCCCCGGAAAGACGCCCAAAACCACTGTTGCTCTTGCTATAGGTTTGCCAGTCTGCAAAATAGTTGTACCCGATGGCTATGGCCGATCCGGTATCAACATTGGAAACCCTCAGTGTATTAATGTTGATTTGAAGCAATTTCTCCATATACCACACTCCTCACCATTAATAAAGAATATGCTTGAAATGGTAAAAGGTTACTCTGTACAACAATCCCACCAGTCAAGACTATGACATATTCTATATTAATCAGTCTCCATACCCTGCCACTATGAAGTTCCCCAACAAGCACTTCGGAAATTCCGGCTTGGAGAACGGTGGTATGGAGGGGCCGTATGCCTTGCTTCAAAGAAAGGCTGAGAAAAATGTTGAAACTCCTGAAGCGATTTTTATTAAAATATAGCGATTCCCCAAAAAATATCCCGGAAACTGATGCACTGAAAATGCGGATAATAGAATTGGAGTCCGTAATCAAGAAAGTATCCCTGGACATTTCCGAAACACTGAAAAATACGTTGGGACAGTCCTGTGATATCCATATTGACAGGGTGGAAATAGAAAAGGTAAACCTGGAACAGTTGGTTTTTAATATCGACGACTTGGGGGTAAAGGATCTGAGCGGATCGCTAAGTATTGGGGTGAACTATGGAGACAGGGTAGTGCGCATGTCCCGGATCACCCCGACTACCAAAAAGGAGAAGAGGAAATCTGTTTTTCCAGGAAAGAATGGACCGGAAATAAATATTCTTTATGGGCACCGGGAGGGTGATTGATATGCCGGGCGAGAACAATTTTTTTGAGGCGCTAAAGAAAATACCATATCTCGACAGGGGATTTCTGGAAGAGATAAAAAAAGCTAACTGGATGGATCCTGCAATTTTTTTTGATACAAATGCCAGGGGCCAATGGCCACCTGTCAATATAATTGAAACAGATAGTGAAGTATTAGTTACCGTCCAGATTCCCGGACTGAGCCAGGCTAGCGACATGAGGGTGGAATTGAAGGGAAACTCGCTTAAGCTGGAAGGAGTGGTAAATCCGGAATCGAAGGCATCCCAGGAAGTCAAGGTGCACCTAAATGAAGTAAAGCAGGGCAAGTTCAGCCGTACAGTCACTTTACCGGCGGCCGTGCAGAATATCGGCGCGGCTGCTACTTACCGCCAGGGAATACTGGAAATACACCTTAAGAAACTACCCGGCAGTCAGGGTCAGACCCTGCCGGTTCAGTTCAGATAGTAGCTGAGTTTGGACTTTCCGCAGTCATGGCCACGTCAAAGTAAAAACATTTTTGGCCGTCTCTTGCAAAGGAACAAGGGGACGATTCTTGTGTTTTTGGTAAATAAAAAAGCACAAGAACCGTCCCCTTGTTTCCGGCTCATAAGTGTTTTGCATCTGCAGTATATTGTGCTAAAATCAACTTTGATGGGATCATGGTGGAATTGTTTAGCTAAAGAAGGGTGCTCATGGATTATACAATAATTTCAGAATCACCGGAGAAGACCTGTGAACTGGGCAGGGTGCTCGGCGGGCTGCTGTCGGCAGGAGATGTTATCTGTCTCAATGGGGATCTGGGAGCCGGCAAGACCATGTTTGCCCAGGGTGTGGCTATGGGGCTTGGCATCAGGGAAAACGTTACCAGTCCTACTTTTACTCTGATCAACGAATATAGCGGCCGGTTCCCCTTTTACCATATGGATGTTTACAGGCTGGGGGGGCCTGGTGATATGGCCGACCTGGGTTACGAGGAGTATTTTTACGGACCCGGGGTGACTCTGGTGGAATGGGCAGGCCTGGTAGAAGAATTGCTCCCCCGGGAAAGGCTGGATATATATATTGTTGCGGATGACGGCGAAAACCAAAGGAAGATCCAATTATTACCTCGTGGTGAAAGCTATGAAAAGCTGGCTTGGGAGATGAGTAATTTTTGATCGTGTTGGGAATTGAATCCGCCACACCTGTGGCAGGGGTGGCGGTGGTTAACGGGGATATCATTCTGGCCGAAAGAATGATCAACAATCAGCGCACCCATTCGGTAAATTTATTACCCATGATTAAGGCGGCAATTGAAGATGCCGGCATAACCCCGGGAGATCTAAACGGCATAGCGGTTTCCAGCGGACCAGGCTCTTTTACCGGCCTGCGTATAGGTATGAGCACCGCTAAAACACTGGCACAGGTATGGGGTTTGCCATTGGTGGGGGTCAGTACACTGGACTCTCTGGCACACCCCCTTGCGGGGTTGAAAGATTTAATCTGTCCCGTTTTAAATGCTAGAAAAAATGAAGTTTATGCCTCCATTTACGACTGCTCTAGGGGATTTCAGGACAGGATCCACGGCCCCATGGCCGTATCCCCGGAAGAACTGGCGGCAACCCTGGGGAAATACCACAGGGGGGTTACTTTCCTGGGAGACGGGGTGCCTGTTTACGGAAAAGTACTGCAAAGCCTTGTGGCTCAATCATCCTTTGCCCCGGCTGCAGCCAGTTTTCCCAGGGGAACCGGGGTGGCGGAGCTTGGCATTATCGAAATGCGTAAGGGTGGGGGTATGGACCCACTGCAGTTAGTTCCGGGGTACATACGGCTTTCGGAAGCGGAAGTTAAGTGGCTGGAAAAACAAAAATCCGGAGAGTGCGGAAAATGCAGTTAACGGTTATCGAAATGCTGCCGGCGCACCTGGACCAGGTTCTGGCCATAGAAAAAACAAGTTTTCCCGTTCCCTGGTCCAGGCAGTCCTTTGTGTTTGAGCTGCTTCAAAACGAATTCGCTTATTATATTGTTGTTTTGCAGGATGACAAGGTATTGGGCTATGCCGGTGTCTGGTTGGTACTGGATGAGGCGCATGTCACCAATGTTGCGGTGCATCCTGATTACAGGGGTGGGAAAATCGGCCGCCTGTTAATGACGGAATTAATGAGAAGAGTTTCGCTTAAGGGTGCAGTGAGAATTACCCTGGAGGTAAGAACCTCCAATGCAGTTGCCAGGAATTTATACAGTTCCCTTGGGTTTAAAGAACTGGGAGTGCGGAAAAAGTATTATTCCGACAATAATGAGGATGCCATTATCATGTGGAAGGACGGGCTACCCTTTTAAACGCATGAGATAATGCATGCTACGCTAACCTTAAAATTACGCTAAATAAAAGAAAGCGGTGATAAGTTTTGTTGAAAACTATACTACGCCTGGCTGGGATTGGTTTAATAACCTTCGGGCTGTTATCCGGTTATGGCCCCGGGTGGAAAATAGGTCTGGTGGCTGCGGGACTGCTTACCATGTTTGCAGGTGGAGGGCTCGGCTGAGCCAAGTAAACGCACGGGTTGTTCAACCCGCCCGCTACCAGGCCGGAGGTGTGTTTTCGTCCACCGGGGCAAAAGTGTACCCTTTATCCTTGAATAGTTTGATAATGTCCGGCAGGGAGGCGACATCGCTTTCCCTGCTTTTTATATAATGGCTCAGTGGTGAGCCGGGTTTGGCCTGAGTGGTGCTTAGCTGTGTCCCGTCGTGCAGCAACACGATAGGGGTAAGATGATCTTTTTCCACTTTGGCCAGCCCTGAGACAACATTATTATAAATTTGTTCCGGTGTGACACCGGCGGGATCGCTGTCCCCCACGGTTATGTTCCAGCTTATTGATATGTAGCCCTTTTCGCGCAACTTCTCCCAGTAGGGTTTGGTTAAATGAGCCGGCCCCCCGGGCGCCCTGAAAATGTTTATCTCTTTCCCCGTTAATGTTTTTAACAGATCCTTGTTTTTATCCAGATCAGCAACAAAATTATCCGGCGACGTATACAATTTTTTATAATCGTGACTATAGCTGTGGTTGATTACCGCATGTCCCTGGTCATTTATCTTTTTGACCAGGTCGCCATTTATGGCGGCATTTTTACCGACTACCATGAAACTTGCCTTTACTTGCTCACGGTTAAGTATCTCAAGAATCTGTGGCGTGAAGTCCGTGTTGGGTCCGTCGTCGAAGGTGAGATAAACAACTTTTTGCTTTTGTGGACTAATGCTTGTGGAACTGGAGGGTTGGGGAACAGTGTTTTTATCCGGGTGTTCAGCTGCAGGCTGATCGCCGGAATTTTGCTGATCGGAATTGTTACTGCCTGCCACGTCTTGTACTGACGGCTGGGCGGCGGGCTTTTCAGGTGAAGGCTCCTGGTTCCGGGGAATTGATTGCACAGGAAGAGTATTGCTTGTCTCATCTGGTTTGGGGGTTGTTCGTTCATTGTTGTCTGACAGGGCAATGCTTTTAGGTGTACCCTTTTCTTCCCTGGTAAACGAGCAGCCGGCCAGTGCCGGCAAAAGGCAAATCATTGCCACGAGTATTCCCAGCCAAACCTTTTTCATTTTCTTATCCCTTCTGTATTGCATATGAATTTTTGGGTGGGTGCGTTTTTTTCTTTCCTTCTGCAATAGACGACGGATATATTGTAAAGTTCCATATATAAGGTGTTTTTCCTATAAAAAATATATTAGATTTTAGCATATGGAATTGTGATGCCTCCGGGAGTGAACCTTGTCCAGGTATATAAAATTCCGGTTGGATGGCAGGTGCTGCACTGATTAGGCGCCATCTGGAATATGTTGTCTGACAGGGTAGTTTTTATTTCTTGCATTCACCCTGTGGTTTGGATATAATATTCTTTGCAGTGATTAACAGTATGCGCCCGTAGCTCAGGGGATAGAGCGCCGGCCTCCGGAGCCGGAAGCGCAGGTTCGATTCCTGCCGGGCGCACCAGCAAAAAACCCGCAAAGCCGTTGATTACATGGTTTTGTGGGTTTTTATATTTTATCGGCAATTATTTTGGGTTCCCTTTGTAACCCTTGATTTACGCGGCTTTCCGCTACTATTCAGGCAAAGAGTCAGGCAGAAAAGACAGCCCTGTTGGGGTTGTCCTTTTCTTTAATGACTATTTCTTTATGGAAATGAGTGCAACAGTGAGATAAAAATATACTATGGCGTCGGAGAAGGTGGTCGAACCCTGAAGGTTTTGCCATCAGCGGATTTTGAGTTTTACCCTGGGTAAAATCGGCATTAAAAGCAATATCGCTGAGTCCATATTTTACGCGGTTTGGACGACTCAGCGATATTTTATTTAACACGGTAAAATTGGGTTATAAAAGTCTAATGGTAGAAGAAACGGTAGAAAGATTTTAGGTTAATATCATGCCAAGCAGCAGTTTACAGGGTGTCGGTTAATGGATTAAATGTTGACAACCCAGCGGCTTTTGCAACGGAGATAAGATTGTCATCACTTGCAACAAATATCCAATTGGCTTCTTTAAGTAATATACAAGTAGCGAGGTGTAAAGCGTCTAAAGTCCTTAAGCCATGGTTTTTACCATATTTTTTCAACAATTCTTCTGCTTCCTGCAGTACCGCATGGCCTAAAGGCTCAACGTTGAACCGGGAATACTCTTCGTAAAAACCACTTATAGCTTCGTTTAATGCTCTATCGTCAATTTCTTTATTTCGATAGCGGCGGTATAAAGCAGAAATGAACTCTATCCGGACTAGGTCGGAAACATGGATGGCGCTTTCAGGGTTTGTTATCAGGTCGGTAACAATTACCGTTCCCGGCTCTTCGTGAAAATACTTAATTAAAGCGGAAGTATCGAAAAAAAGATTCATATGCGGTCATTTCTCTCTTTTATGATGTCGTCACTGAGCGAACCCTTGCAATTTTTCAAAGCAAGGCGGGCACGCAAATAACCATTATTAGGTTTCTGAAATTGGATTTTTTTGTCCTGTCTCTTGAGGGTTAAAACGAGATCGTAGACCCGCAAAATATTATGTGGACCCAGCGACTCTATTTCTTTTATTAAACGTTCTTTGGCCTGCATGCAGAACACCACCTTCTCCTTTGCTTATATATTAACTTATTAACCCCGGTGACACAACTACGGGGTGTTTTATTGCTGAGGCATAGAAGCTTGTATTTGGGGAGGATGCCATGGGGGAAAAACTCTAGTTATTTTAGACCCCATGCTGCGGCGTGGGTTTACTTCTGTTCCCAACAATGTACTTTTTGCCCCAGGATTATCGATGGCCGCGAAATGTTTGTATGCAATCTTGCTGGCATTCGCCTGGCAGGAAGACGAATGTTTTCCGGGCCAGGAAAGATTGGCTGAAGCGGCTGGCTGCACGGATCGGACTGTCCGTAAATACCTTGAGGAGCTAAAAGAATTTGGGATGGTTTCATGGGTTCAACGGGGGCTAAACCAGACGAATATATACTATATCCACGACCTTAATAGAATTGGAACCCTGAAACCCTTGCCCTGTAAGGACCGGAAAGAGCTTTTCGACATAAGAATACTCAGTAAAAATAATGTTGTTGTTGAGGACGGCCAGCAAAATAAAAATCCCATCACAAAAGATTCGATGAGCAGCACTGTTGAAAATGACGGCGCTGCTTTTGATTTGCCGGGCAGTGTTGAGGAGGAGAGCTGCGGCAATGAACAAATTCAAATTATAATTATTTTATGGGCACGCAAATTTCGCAATAATTATTTGAAACCATCTCTCTAATGTATCTTTCAAAAATTGGCCGATCGTCAATCTGATAACCACAGTTTGACAACTTAGAAAAAATTTCATTCCACGCTTTTTGAATATCTTCCGCTGTGTGTTTGGCCTTGAAAATGGCATATTTTCCGCCGAAAAGTTCGCTTTCGTCAACGAAATCATCAATTTGATAATCGTCTGGAATGACGATACCGGCATCGTAGCGGCAGTTTTCAGGCAGAGTTGTTTCAGGGTTGTCATGTGAAATTCCAAGGATTATTGATGTTCTGGAGAGCAGATTTTTTGCCTGAGCCCATTTCTTTAATTTTCGCATTGGTTGAACATTGGCAGGACCGTATGGACCAACTTGTCGCACGTATGCGATACGATATTTGGGAAGAGTTTCGATCTTAATATTCATATTTTCTTTTTTCCTTTCTGTATTAATATTTACTACATTCTGAATGCTATCATAATATAAAAATATAATCATTTGTTTTTTTAAAATTAAATATCAAATAGCTCCGCTTACCCGGCCAGTAATGAGGGCTGGGTTTAATCTTTCTTTGAGTTCTATCTGTAAAAAGTCCCCATCTACTTTGTTCCTGGTTTAAGTTCGCTGGTACAGGGCCAAGTCCAGGGTTTCCATTGAAGTAATACAAAAGTTATTCAATCAATCAACGCCGTCGATCACACTCAGGTACATAGGTATTGCACAGGATGATCTTGATGGCGTTTACTTAAATTTCAACCTCTAAAAAATGTCCGGCCATGGCCGGGGCAGGTAAGGCGTTGAAAAGTAGGCAAGATGGCATCAATGCGTTCTTTGATAGCGTCGGATAATTTTCCATTATAATATATGAAAAAACCAGGATTACCGGTAGTTCCCGGCCCTGGTTTTGTGTTTTGGCCTTTTATGCAAGATATCTGTATAAATCTCTCATAAACGACGCTAGACTTGTTATAAATATGCGATGGGGAAGTGAAAAGGTTATATTTTATTGGCTGCGGAAGTTTTGAACACTACGATGTTCTGCCTGAAAAATTATAAAGCCCCCGGTTGCCGTATATGGCCGGGGGCTTTATGGTCGAGATTAAATGTCGTAGTAGAGCATGAACTCGTACGGGTGCGGACGGAGCCTGATAGCATCCACTTCGCGGGTGTACTTGTACTCGATCCAGGTGTCCAGCAGGTCCTTGTCAAATACACCACCGGCCAGCAGGAATTCGTGGTCTGCTTCCAGGGCAGCCAGGGAATCCTGCAGGGATCCCGGTACGGTGCGGATCATCTTGGCTTCTTCGGCAGGCAGCTCGAAGATATCCTTGTCCAGCGGCTTGCCGGGGTCGATCTTGTTCTTGATGCCGTCCATGCCGGCCATCAACAGGGCGGCGAAGGCCAGGTACGGGTTGCAGGACGGGTCGGGGCAGCGGAACTCAACCCGCTTGGCCTTGGGATTGTTGGAGTACATGGGAATACGTACCGCCGCGCTCCTGTTACGCATGGAGAAAACCAGGTTTACCGGTGCTTCGTAGCCGGGAACCAGGCGCTTGTAGGAGTTGGTGGTGGGATTGCACAGGGCGGTCAGGGCCGGTGCGTGCTTCAACAGGCCGCCGATGTAATACAAAGCTGTTTCGCTGAGATTGGCATAACTGTTCGCGTCAAAGAACAGGGGCTTGCCGTCTTTCCACAGGCTCTGGTGAACGTGCATGCCGGAACCGTTGTCCATGAAAATAGGCTTGGGCATGAATGTAGCTGTTCTATTGTTCTTTTTGGCCACGTTCTTAATGATGTATTTGAAAAGCATCAAGCTGTCGGCCATAGTGGTCAGGGTGTTGAATTTCAGGTCGATTTCGGCTTGCCCGGCTGTAGCCACTTCATGGTGTTGAGCCTCTATCTTCAGACCGGCTTCCAACATGGTCATAACCATCTCGTCCCGCAGATCCTGCATGGAATCGGTGGGCGGAACGGGGAAGTAACCTTCTTTGTAGCGGGGCTTGTACCCCAGGTTGGGGTTTTCTTCCCGGCCGGAGTTCCAGATGCCTTCAACAGAATCGACGAAGTAATATCCGGAATGCTGGTTTTGATCGAACCTGATGGAGTCAAAAACAAAAAACTCTGCTTCCGGGCCCCAGTAACTGGTGTCCGCAATGCCGGTGGACTTCAAGTATTCCTCTGCCTTCTGGGCTATGGCGCGGGGATCGCGGTTATATCTTTCGCCGGTAATGGGGTCTACCACGTTACAAACCATGCTCAAAGTTTTGACTTTGGAAAAGGGATCGATAATCGCTGTGTTGGGATCCGGGAGCAGGAGCATGTCGCTTTCATTAATCGCCCGGAAACCGCGGATACTGGAACCGTCAAAGCCCAGGCCGTCTGTAAAAATACTTTCATCAAACTCTTGAATGGGAACGGCGAAATGTTGCCAGATGCCGGGGAGGTCGATGAACTTCACATCGACCATTTTCACATCCTGGTCCTTGGCCCAGGACAGAACATCCTTTGGTGTTTTCATCTGGATAACGTACCTCCTTGTATATTTTTAATGCAATGCTGTTTGGTTGGGGTTAAAACTGATTATGCACCTCCTTTGGGGATGGCTATAAATCAAAAGCCTCATACCGGCAAATATAATATATCTTTGCCGGTATGAGGCATCTTTACCCCTGATAGACTACGTTGTCTATGCGAGAAACAACACTGTTTCTCTTGTAATATTTACTTATAATAAGAATTTATAATAAGAATTATTGCAGAAAAATACTTAAAAATCAATATTTTATTTTAAATACAAAAAAGCCCCTCAGGGCTTTTTTCTGCTGGTGGGGACGGCTGGTTTCGAACCAGCGGCCTCTTGAATGTGAGTTTTGGGTTTAGTCTTATGCAATATTTTGTCGTCACCAGGAGTCCTTTTAAATCAAGGATTCCGGGCTTTATATTGGTCAGTTTAAAGCTGTCCAAACCAATTATTTTAAGGCGACGTGATTTTTCTGTGACCTTTTTAAATGTTCTCAAGGCCAGTACTATCGAGGTTTTGACGGCTTTAAGGCAGGTTTAATCGGTTCATTTTTGACAAGGCCAATTACGGTTTTATTTCAGAGAACTGGATTGCTTATATGGTAGGAGTATTTATAATTTTTATAGAAAATAATTTTTAGAAATATTTACAGATGGGAGGTGATAGGTTGAAAAATATTCTTAAATGGACGGGAATTGTGATGGGGGGTTTTCTTCTTGGAAGTGTTCTTGTGATAGCTTACTTTCTTATTAATGGGGTTGATGACGCAACATTAGAAGCTTATAACAGGAACAATAATGCACAATTTGATCAACAAACTGCTATAAAAAACGATACCAAAAAGGATAAAGAAAAAGGATCTACCTCATCAATGCATACAAAAACTGAACCAATTGAAAAAAATAATTCAATAAATCTCACTGATAAGAATACTAATGTGGAGCCAACAACAAGTACAAAATCGAGTCCTTCACCAGTAAATGCCACACCAGGTGAATCTGATTCTAATGCGAAATCAACAAGTAATAATACCTCAAATTTTAATAGCAATCTACCGCCAAAGGCAATGTTATTGGGAAAATGGATTAATAAGCATACTATGGAATTAACCGGAAGGACTGTAAGTACCCATCTTACATTTTATGGGAACAATTATTATACAATATGTGAGGAAGGAAATTTTGTTACAAGTCCCTCTGGAAGATTCGGAAAATTAGGTAATAGGATAATTTTGACTGATAAATTTGGTAGAGAGCGTTTCACTGTTACAATGAAGCCGGAAGGAGATAGTATTACACTAAGTGATGGATATGACTATAATAGAATATATAAAAGATGGGACGGAAAAGGTGAAAATGGAACAAATTCTAGATTCCTCCCGCCTTCATCTTTCGATTAATGTTACACAATTTTCCAGGGTTAATGGGGTAAGGGTTAAAAGCCCACCCCATTTTTTTATGCTCATATATTTATGCTCATATATTATAGAGAAAATTAAAAACCCTTGATATACAAGGGTTTTTTCTGGTGGGGACGGCTGGTTTCGAACCAGCGGCCTCTTGAATGTGAGTCAAGCGCTCTCCCGCTGAGCTACGCCCCCACAACTATCAATCCGCAATAAAAATGTTAACATAAATAAGGCGTAAAAGCAAATCATTTATCGATTTCAATTCTGCCGTTTTTATAAAGGCTGGCGAATTCATAAACGTTCAGCCGGGCGCACCAATTAATATCCTCTTGCAAGCCCAGCCGGATGAGTTTTTGTCCGTGCCTGGAATCAAGGAAAGCTTTCAACGGCTCCCGGCTGTAATGATGGGCTACATGGAGAGCAGCGGTGGCCAGGTCACTGAGGCCGGGTTTTAAGTGCAGCAACTCTTTTATGACAAATCCTGCAGCCAGGGTATCCTCCAGGGAAAATTTATCAGCAGTACCGGCGCAGACCATTACTATATCCTTGTTTTTCCCCGCCGCGGCTACAGCAGTCGCCCTGATATTTAACAGGCTTCCAATATATACATAACTGGCCCTGACTGAGCCGTTGATGGCCCTTGTTCCGTTGGATGTAGTAAGCACCAGGTAATTTCCTGCCACCACTTCCGCAGTATATTCCAGGGGTGAATTGCCGTGGGGGAAGAAAGGTATTTTTTGACCTCCCCTTTCCCCTGCCAGCATCATCACATCAGGGTTGGCAGAGGGTATTTTTTGTTTTGGATCAGCCGCCAGGGAGCGTGCCTCCTCCACCGACAATACCGGAAAAACTCCCAGGCACCCGTTGGCCAGCGCCGTGGTGATGGTGCTGGTGGCCCTAAGGATGTCAAAAACCACGGCGGTTTTTGCGGTTAAGTCGTAGTCGCCAATATGTTTGGCGGTTGGAACTACGTCGATAAGCATACTGTCACCTCCAGGCAACCAATCATCTAGTACTACAGCGTAAACTAAAAGTTAGCGGAGCTATGGGGACGGTTCGAGCGCTTCCAAAGCGCAGCGAATGACCGAAGGGAAAGCGATGGAACCGTCCCCATGGTGTAGCGGGTATAGCGAAATAAGCAATATTACGCTGTAGTACTAGTATTATACAGTTAAATCCAAGAATGGGGAAGTGTAATAGGCGGCTAAAAGAACGGTATATTTTTGGCAAAAAAAAGAATTTTTATTGCCAAATTGAAGGAAGTTTTCTTTTGAAGTCGAATATTGCATATAAAATGGTTATTCTGCAATATTTAGCGATATAGGGAGGGGGCACGCCAGCTTTTGAAGCGCTCTGCTAAGTCAAAAAAAGATAATGCTGAACGTTGGTTATTAACCTATTCCGACATGATCACCCTCTTGCTAATTTTCTTTATTGTACTTTACACCATGAGCAAGATAGATGTTCAGAAATTTAGAATACTGTCCAATTCATTAAACAAGGCGCTGGGAGCCGGGGGGATGATTTTGGATGCTCCAGGTCCGTCCCTGGTAAATGGCCTGTCACAGCAGGAACCCATTCACACATCAACCGAAGCGGCCAAACTGGAGAAACTGAAGCAGCAGTTGCAGGAGTATATAACCAAGGCCAAGCTGGATAAGCAGGTTTCCGTGAGTACGGAGGAAAGGGGTGTAGTTCTTTCCTTTCAGGAGCAGGTGCTGTTTCAATTGGGTTCTGCTGAACTTACTCCGTCTGCAAGAGAAATCATAGATAAGATTGGCCCTATTTTGGAAACAGTTCCCAATTACATGCGGGTCGAGGGACATACGGACAACCTTCCTATCAATACCAGGCAATATCCTTCCAACTGGGAGCTATCGGCAGCCAGGGCTACACATGTGCTGAAGGAATTGCTTAACGGTTTCAATATACTGCCACAGCGTCTTTCTGCCACGGCTTACGGAGAATTTAGGCCACGGGCGCCTAATACCACTGATGCTAACAGGCAGATCAACAGGCGGGTCAATATTGTCATTTTGAGGGATATGTATTATATGACTGAACCAGAATCGGCCAGAATAGTTCCGGCCGATAAAAAAGTGGAATAAAAAAAATTATTGTTGCAGGGAAGGATCGTCTTATGGAAGTTTCAATGATTGTCGCCTTTCTCTTTGCCATATTCTCTTTAGCAGGGGGCTTTTTATGGGATGGCGGACACCTGAGTTCACTCATAAAACCTAGTGCAGCCCTGATAGTGTTCGGGGGTACCGCAGGTTGTACTTTTTTTAGTTTTTCTTTTAATGAAATTAAGAATGTGCCTACCCTTTATAAAGTTGCATTACAGTCCAAGAATCAGGATCCGGCGGAAGTAATCGATTTAATTGTGGGGCTGGCGGATGAGGCCAGGCGTGAAGGGCTACTGTTTTTGGAAAACCGGCTGGGTGAAGTTAACGATCTCTTCCTGCGCAAGGGCATCCAACTGGTGGTAGACGGAACGGACCCGGAACTGGTGCGAAGCATCATGGACGTGGAGTTGTATTCACTGGAAGAAAGACACCATGCCGGTATTCATATGTTTGAAGCGGCAGGAGGTTACGCCCCCACCATGGGTATCATCGGTACGGTTATGGGACTGGTGCATGTATTAGGCAGCATTTCTGACCCAAATGGTCTTTCTGCTGCTATTGCCGTAGCGTTTATGGCTACTTTTTACGGCATCGGCAGCGCCAACGTGCTATTTTTGCCAATGTCGGCCAGACTGGCAAGTATAAGCAAGAAGGAAATGGTGCTTCGGGAACTCATGGTGGAAGGCATAGTTTCCCTGCAGGCAGGCTATAACCCCATATTGATAAGAGAGCGGCTGTCTGCTTTCCTTGTTCCGTCCATGCGTGAGAGAAGTAGAGAGACGGAAGAGGAGTAACAAGTAATACACCTGGAGGAGGTTTGAGCGGTGTCAGAAAACAAAAGGGAAGAAGAACAGGTTGTGGTTTTTTATCTTCGGGACCAGACCTACGGTATAGATATTGATTCAGTGCTGGAAATAATTCGCATGGAATCAATTGTCAAGGTGCCTGGGAGTCCTGATTTTGTTGAAGGGATAATAAATCTTAGGGGACGTATTATTCCGGTTATGGACCTCTCCAGGCGGTTTGGCCTGGAGGTTGCGGACATCACCGCCTCATCCAGGATAATCATAGTAGAGACCAGCGATATTACCGTGGGTATGATTGTAGATTCAGTTTCCGAAGTGCTCAGGTTTCCTTTGTCCTGCATAGAGCCCCCACCTCCCATGGTTGACGCCGGAAACGTCGAATTTATCAGGGGAGTGGCTCTTTATGACCAGAGAATGTTTATTTTACTGGACTTGACCAGGATTTTGGTGGATGATGAAAAAAATGTACTTAGCCAGATGGATACGGAGGCCATGAAAATTTTGGTATAAGGAGAGATAGCAACGTGTTTAGCGATGTCGAAATGATGGTCTTCATGGAAGAGCTGGAAGAAAAGATACAGTTAATTAATGATAACGTGCTGTTGTTGGAAAGGGACGGCGAAAGCCCATTGGTTATCCAGGAAATATTTCGCGCCGCCCATACTATTAAAGGATCTTCGGCTGTCATGGGATACGAGAAAATGTCCCGTCTTACACATGAAATAGAAAACCTGTTTGACCGTCTGCGGCAGGGTACCATGAAGGTTACCACCCCCATGGTAGACGTATTGTTTGAAGCATTGGATACATTAAAGGTGTTAAAGGATGAAATAACCGGAAATGCCGGGGAGGTGGATGAAACCCCGGTGATCGGAAAAATAAAATCATGCCTGGAAGATAGCGGCTCCGGTTCCGCACCCGCTGACACTGATTATTCATCCGGTTCCACCGCTAAGGCACAGGGGATTGCGGCTAGCCAGGAAACTGTGGATATATTCCAGCCTGATGAGATACTGGAAAACATGATTCGGGAGGCTGAGGTAAGGGGATACCAGGCTTACAAAATTTATGTGGAAGTTGACCCGGACACACAGATGAAAAATGTCCGGGCTTTTCTGGTTTTTGAATCATTACAGCAAATTGGGGACATTATCAAAAGTCACCCGTCGGCGGAGGAGATACAGGATGGCAGATTTGATAAGGGTTTTTCGCTGGTGTTGTTCTCCAGGGAGGATCAGGCCGAAGTAACTAACCTCATTATGTCCATCTTGGAAATTAGCAAGGTTGAAGTTACTCTGCTTGAAGCGAATTGTGAAGCAGCGGCAGGGAAGACGTCCGGGGAGCATGTGGAACAAACAGCTCAGGAGACCCGGGTATTAAACGAAATACCAAAAGAAGCGGCGGAAGTCAAGAAGGCTGCGCCGCAGATGGAAAGGACCACCATCAAAACTGTGCGCGTTGATGTTCAGAAGCTGGACTCGCTAATGAACCTGGTTGGTGAACTGGTAATTGACCGGACCAGAATTGATCGTTTTGCGGAAATATTTGAGGGCAAGTACGGAACCGATGATTTGGCTGATAATATTCTGGAAATTTCCAGTCATTTAGGACAGGTTACCACGGATCTGCAGGATGAAATAATGAAGGCACGCATGCTGCCGGTGGCCACAGTGTTTAACCGCTTACCCAGGATGGTTAGGGATATCGCCCAGAAGCTGGGCAGAGAAATAGATTTTATAGTTGAAGGCCAGGAGACCGAACTGGACCGTAATGTGATAGAAATAATAGGCGATCCTCTGATTCACCTGATAAGAAATGCCATAGATCACGGCATAGAGCCGCCCGAGGAGCGTGTCCGCCTGGGCAAATCAAGGGTGGGCAGGGTTAGATTGAAAGCATCCTATCTGGAAAGTCATATTGTTATAACTTTGGAAGATGACGGCCGGGGCATGGACCCGGCTAAATTAAAAGAATTAGCCGTAGAAAAAGGTGTTATGACCGCTGAAGCAGTTGCCCGCATGAGTGACCGGGACGCGCTGGAACTGATCATGGCGCCGGGATTCTCTACTGCCAAGGTGGTGAGTGATGTTTCCGGCCGGGGTGTGGGCATGGACATTGTCAGAAGTCAGATCGAGCAGATTAATGGTACTGTGGAGCTTGATACCGTTATCGGGCAGGGAACCACCTTTCTCATCAAATTACCCTTGACGCTGGCTATAATCAGGTCGTTGATGGTTAGCCTGGGAGAACAGGTTTTCGCTTTCCCACTAACAAATGTTCAGGAGACTCTGGCTATAAAACGCGAGGAGATAAAACTGATCCGCCACAATGAGGTTATCGTTGTACGCGGGAGGGTATTGCCTCTGGTCCGGATCTCCGACATATTTAAAATTGAGGAAGCTGATGAAGACAGGCTTTATGTTGTTATGCTAGGCTCGGCGGACAGGCGCATCGGTGTGGTGGTGCACCGGCTCATCGGCGAACAGGAAATAGTAATTAAATCACTGGGCAATTACCTGGGACAAATTACGGGGCTCTCCGGCGCCACCATACTCGGTGACGGCCGGGTTGCCCTGATCGTAGATGCCCGTGGCCTGGTAAAAGAATTGGGCACCGAGGAGCTTGCTTATGCCGCCAATTAATGTGCTGGTGGTGGATGACTCGGCGTTAATGAGACGCCTCATCACCCGTTTTCTGGAAGGAGACGGCGAGTTCCGCGTCATAGATGTTGCTGTGAACGGTGAAGAGGCGATTAGAAAATTAAAGTTACTGAAGCCCGATGTGGTAACCCTGGATGTCGAGATGCCTGTGATGGATGGTTTAGCCACTCTCAGCACAATTATGAGACAGAGCCCCACCCCGGTGGTGATGCTTAGTGCCCATACCCACGAGGGGGCCAGGGAAACCATGAAAGCCCTGTCTCTTGGTGCGGTTGACTTTGTAGCCAAACCCACCAAGCCGGGTGAGATGGAGGCTATGGTGGCTGACCTGAAATACAAACTGCGAGCTGCCGCCCAGGCGTCATTGCGCAGGGTTGCGCCTAGACCGGCGCCCCCACCTGTTAGAACCGTCTCCATGGCGACAAAATCAGTAGCATCTTTCAAACCATACGGCGGTAAAGTGGAACTGTTGGTGATAGGATCTTCCACAGGAGGGCCTGCAGCATTGCAACAACTGGTTCCCGCCTTGCCCGCCACATTTCCGGCGGGCATTGTTATCGTACAGCACATACCGGTGGGATTTTCAGGGCCCATGTCCGAGCACCTTGACAGAAAGTCAAAATTAAAGGTCAAACATGCGTCCCAGGGTGATCAGGTTAAGCCGGGACTGGTGCTGGTGGCGCCGGCTGGCCACGATCTGACCTTTCGTGGCAAACCGGGCTCACTGTCGGTACATCTGGACCCGGGCAAAGGACCCGTCCCGCCGGGAGGCTTCAGGCCTTCGGTGGATGTGGTCATGATTTCCGCCGCCGAGACCTGCGGCGACCGCTGTATGGGAGTACTGCTCACGGGCATGGGGCGTGATGGAGCAAAAGGCATGGCTGATATTAAAAAACGTAAGGGGCACACCATTGCGGAGGCTGAAAGCACCTGCGTGGTGTACGGCATGCCCAGGGCGGCGGTAGATCTGGGCGCTGCGGAAAAGGTATTGCCGTTGCACGAAATTGCCCAGGAAATTGATAAAATGATATAAAGTTTTGTTTTGCCCTGCCGATTTTACAAGTAAGTTACCCGAAAGAAGGTCGGTGGGCATGAGAATTTTCAGTTACGGTCCTGCGAACATAACCAAGCTATACGGGGCCAACGCCAAGAAAAATAAATTAGAGAGAAACGGTGCGGGCAGTCCAGCCAGTGACGATACGCTGCAAATATCCACCAAAGCCAGGGAATTGCAGACCTATAAAGCTGTGTTGAAAGATATTCCGCTCAGGGAAGAAACTGTGGAAGAACTGAAAACGCAGATTAATAATGGTACCTATAAGCCCGATGCAGAAAAGACTGCCGCCGGAATTCTCAGGGAAATGTTTATTGATGAAGAAGTTTAGTTTAATATTTGCGGGCCATATCTGCCCGCTTTATTTGGTTTATAAAGCTTTATACTAATGCGACGGATAGTCAGCAACATCAAAGAGCAGGGGATGACATAATGGAAGCATTGTTGACTGAGCTATGGAACGTTTTGGAACAGCAGCATAATACGCTTGAAGTCCTGCTCTCGGCGGCTGGGGAGCACAACTCGGCCATGATAAATAACGACTCAACCGCCATCATGGCTGCGGTTATGAGGCAGGAAGAGTTGTCGCACACGCTGCAGAAGCAGGACAGGCAAAGGGAAGAAATTCAACAGCGCCTGGCCGGGGTTTCGGGCATAAAGGGACAGGCTGTTTTAAGAGACATACTGGCAAACGTCACGGGGATTTCTATGGCGGACAGACTTCAGCGGCTGGCCGGAGAAATTAAGGACCGCATTAACAGGCTAAGCGAGATAAACAAAATGAACCAGATGCTCGCTACCAGGGGGTTGCAGTTTACCTCGCAGATACTGAATATTATTATGCCCAATGAAAGCAACACTTACCAGGTCAGCGGAACCTTTGCCAGCGATAGAAAATCTAAATCAATGTTAAATAAAACCATTTGAGATGGGTGGTAATCGAAAATGCCAAGTACATGGTTAGGACTTGAAACCAGTCGCAGGGGTATGATTGTGCACCAGTACGCCCTGGACACCACCGGGCACAATCTGGCCAATGCCAGCACGGAGGGGTACACCAGGCAGGAAGTAGTGATTACTCCCACCGACCCCTACTCGAACCCCATGTGGAACAGTTCTGTTACACCGGGGCAAGTCGGCACGGGCACAAAGGTGCAAATGATCCGCCGGGTTATGGATGAATACCTGGAACACAATGTATTAAAATCCGCCACCGATACTTCCTACTGGCAAGAGCAGGTTTCTGTAATGCAGCGGGCGGAGGCGTCTTTTGCTGAGCCGGACTCGGATGGCATCAATACAAGCCTGGTTGATTTTTTTAAATCCTGGATGGATCTAAACAATACCCCCCAGGATCCCGGTGTTAAATCTGCTGTGGTGGAACTGGGGGATGAACTGGCAAATCTCATGTCTGACACCTATGAACAGTTGGACGAAACACAAAAAACGGTGCTCAGTACAGATTCTACATCTGCAGTGGTTAGCGGCTCACTGAAAGACGGTGTTGACCGGGTTAATGACGTATTGAAACAGATTAACGACTTGACCACTTCTATAAAGAAGATATACGCTTTGAATCAGCAGCCCAATGATTTGCTGGACAAAAGGGATCAGTTGCTGGAGGAACTGGCCGGTTACGGCGCTGTATCATTGACCAATGGTTACACGGACGGCAAGCCTAACGGGGACTTGCAGGTGACTTTTATGGGGCAAACGGTTATAGACTCCACAGACCCGGCTTTTCAGGCGGTGACCCTCAGTCTCAAATATAATGATAATGCGACTCCGGGCGATGAATCGGATGACACCGTTCAATTGCTGTTTACCGATTCTGCCCATGATGCGACGAATCCTCTAAGGACTATCGATCTTACAGAGCAAAAAGATCTGACCGGTGGCACTGATGTCAGTGGCGGCTCATTGCTGGGTCTTGAAAAAGCCAGGCAAAATGTAATCAATTTCAAGAATATGCTCAATAACCTGGCGTTAACTCTGGAAAATAATATTAAGGCCGATAGTACAACAGCTTTTTTTCAGGGTGATTTGCAGATCGGCAATTTCAAGGTTTTACCCGATCTGCTAAATGATCCTTCCAAACTTGACGGCGACATAGCCAAGGACAATGCCAATGTCAGAACACAGGAGTATTCCATAGCACCTCTTACCAAAACCTGTACCATGGAAGAATACTTCGGCATATTAACTACAGAGGTAGGCAATGCCGCCAAGTCAACAGATGGCATGGCTGCCAATCAGACCGCTATAAAAGAACAAATCGCCGCCCTGAAAGACTCCGTGTCTGGGGTGTCCGTGGACGAGGAAATGACCAAAATGCTTCAGTATCAATACGGCTTCCAGGCCTCGGCAAGAATGGTGACCACTATTGATGGAATGCTTGATGTCATAATTAACAAAATGGCTTAATCTAGCGGGGGTGTTTAAATGAGAATCAGCAACAGATATATTGCCAATCATGTGGTGACTGCCATACAAAGTAATCTCAGCCTGTTGGCCCGGAGTCAGGAGCAGATATCGACAAGTAAAAAGCTGCTGCGGCCCAGCGATAATCCCAATGTTTTGAGCCAGGATTTATCTATAAAAAATACTCTTTCCTATAATGAGCAGTATACCAAAAATATTAATGATGGATTGTCTTATCTCAATATGAACGACACGGCTATGGGCACTATTGGTAATATACTGTCTAAAGCTAATGAATACACTATTCAGGCGGCCAACGACACCTATAACGCTGAGGATAGACAATCCATAGCAAAACAGATAGATAAAATGATTGATCAGGTGGTAGATCTAGCTAACTCATCGGTGGGCGATAAATACATATATGCGGGTACGGACAATAATACGGCGCCTTTTGAGCGCCAGGGCGACAAAATAATATATAAAGGGAATATGGAAGGGTTATACCGTGAAGTTTCCGCGGGTAAGGATTACCGTATCGACGCTCCGGGAGTTACTTCCGGCGTGGAAGTTGAAGGGCTGAATGACGAAGCGCTAAGTTCATCTGACCCGGTCATTAACAGCAGGCAAACAAACACAAATATTACCGGCGTTTTAAAAATAAAAGTGGATGCGGTCGCCGGCACTGTTACCTTGGACGGTAATATTACTGATATGACTGATCCCAATAATCCTGTAGTGACCAATTATAATGGGGTAACCAGGACATTTGCCCAATTGGGCTCGTCAGGAGATGTGCTGCAGGGTTTAGATATTGACTTTACAAATTCAGCCGATGGAGCTGAATATAATTTAAGCCTTGGCAAATTAGGTGTTTTTGGTCACGTTGACAGCAGTGGCGTGGTATATGATCCCGCGGATACAACAAAGTCAGATGTTGATAAAGGTATTTTTGACGTACTGTTCGCCTTGCGGGACAGGTTGAATAATAATGATGCCGCCGGGCTGCAGACAAGTATAAGCGAAATTCAAAACAAAACAGATCAGTTGTTGCAGTACCGTGTCGGCATAGGGGCCCGGACCAACCATTTTGAAGGAATAAAAGAATATATACAGACTCAGGAAGTAAATTTGACCAGTAATCTGGATAATATAGAGGGTGCGGATATAGCTGAATTATCCGTTAAAGTGAGCCAACAGCAGCTTTCCTATAACGCTTCCTTATCCATCGGTTCAAAAATAATGCAGACCAGCTTGATTGACTTTCTGCGTTAAAGGTTTTCTGTATTCAGGGAGGAATGCGTGGTGAAAATCGGTGCCGGGGGGTTTGATGTACAGGTCGCCCAGGATGCCATAACCAGTAAGCAGAATGACCAGGCCAGATTAAAACCGCCGATGGAGCAGGAATTGCTTCAGGCTCAAAAGCTGGGTGCGGAAATTAATAAGCCCGTGCTTCACCCCGGCCAATCCGCAGAGCTTACGGGATATCTGCGCCGTAAAGACACTGCCGAGGAGAAAAAGAAAAGGAATACCGGTAATAAAAGGAAACAAGAAAAGAAGCCCGATGAACCGGCTAGCCTGAAAAAAGACAGTTGCTCAGGCTTAAAAGGCCTTTTGATAGATAAATATATGTGATCATTCGGTAGCCGGCGGGACCGAGTGGGGGTTTAATTTAGTTAAGGCTGAAGCCTGGCTGGAAGAAGCGGGAAAGAATGGGAAGAAGTTTTTTGCATGGATACGTATAAAAAAGGTGGCCGCAAGGTCACTTTATTGCTTAGGGGGCAAAGTGATGGAACATGCTGTGGAAGGTAAAATGAATATTGGCAACCAATCCGATTTAACCATTTCGTTTCCCTGGGGCATACCCGGACTGGAGGATTATAAAGAATTTACTTTAAGTTTGCTTGAATCCGGTTCATTTTTTTACTTTTTGCAGAGCACCACGGGGCCGGAAGTGGGTTTGCTAATAGTTAACCCTTTTGCAGTTTACAAAGATTATGAGTTTGACCTTTCCGAAGAAGTAACCGGCCAGCTTAAAATATCAGGGCAGAAGCAAGTGGCGGTCCTATGCACAGTCAATACAAGCAAGGGTATCGAATTGGCAACGGTTAATTTGCTTGCTCCCATCGTTATCAATACAGAGCACTTACTGGCCAAACAGGTTGTTTTAAACGATAAAAGGTACTCTTTTCGCACTCCTCTAAATCCGGCAGTTGGAAGGGAGGAACGCTGAATTGTTGGTATTGGCGCGAAAGAAAGGGCAATCTATTTTAATCGGCAAGGATATAAAAATTGTTGTGGCGGAAATAACCGGCGAAATTGTGCGGCTGGGCATTGAGGCGCCGTCGCAACTGGAGATATTCCGTGAAGAGCTGTACCGGGAACTGCGGGCGGAAAATACCAATGCAGTTACAAACCATGTGGAAGTCTCTAAACTGTTAAGGAAAAAAATAAAAAAAATATAAACTTTTTCTGAAGCGCTCTAAACTTTTTATCCTCTCCCACCGATTATATAACTAGAAAGCAAATCCGGGCGGCCGACCGGATTAAGCTTTACCGCACGGAGGCGGTAAAAAATATTCATGGAGGAATGAAAAATGATTATTAACCACAACATGTCAGCGCTTAATACCTTACGCATGATGGGTATCAATGAAAAGAACACTTCAAGTTCGTTGGAGAAGCTGTCATCCGGTCTCCGCATCAACCGCGCCGGTGACGATGCCGCCGGCTTGGCTATCAGCGAAAAAATGCGCGGCCAGATCCGCGGCCTTGACCAGGCCTCCAGAAACGCTCAGGACAGCATCTCTTTGATTCAGACGGCTGAAGGCGCGCTGAACGAAACCCAAAGCATCCTGCAGCGTATGCGCGAATTGTCTGTTCAAGCTGCCAACGATACCAATACTGCAACTGACAGAACTGCGCTGCAAGACGAGATGAAGCAGTTGACCAACGAAATTGACCGAATTGCCAATACCACTGAGTTTAACACCAAGAAACTGCTGAATGGAGATTTAAAGGGAGCTACCGGTCAAATAGCTGGTTCAGGCGCTCTCGAATCCACCTTTGCAAACGGTTCGGTGAAATTGAGCACTGCTATGACAGGCATATCACAGAATGCTAAAACTGATGTCATTCACATCAATATTCTGAGTTCAGCTAAAGTTTCAACAAGCGGGATATCTGCAGCTACAATATCAACAAGTGAAGTTCTTGGTAATATTACCACGATTTCAATAGCCGCTAATAAAATAACAATATGTACAACTACCATTACTGGTGGTCCCCTATCGATTGCCATTAAAATCAGTAATGATAAATCCATCGTTGCGGGCGATACCATTACTATTTCTCTTGCAAAGGGTGCTCTTGCTACCAATGGAAATAATGCGGCCACTGCTCAAATTGGCGCGAATTCCGGCCAAATCTTAAAAGTTGGTATCAACGCCATGGATTCCACCTCGCTTGGAGTACGGGACACGAAAGGTAATGCGTTGGATATTACCACCCAGAAAAATGCTGACGGCGCTATTTTCCTGGTAAATAACGCTATTCAAGAAGTGTCTACCGAGCGGTCTAAACTTGGCGCATACCAGAACAGGTTGGAACACACCATCAATAATCTTGGAACTTCCTCAGAAAACTTGTCTGCTGCCGAGTCCCGTATTCGTGATGTAGACATGGCCAAGGAAATGACGAACTACCAGAAGAACAACATTCTGCAACAGGCAGCTCAAGCGATGCTGGCGCAGGCTAACCAACTGCCGCAGGGAGTTCTCCAGTTGCTCAGATAATTCACTAATTGTTACAATACAATAAAATGGCTGATCCTAACCGGTCAGCCATTTTATTGTATTAAAGTTTTTTGACAGGAGAAAGGTATCAGGGGATATGACAGAAGGTAAGGGGAGTATGTATGACCGGCAAAATACTGCAAAATAATCTTGAAACCATCGCCCAATACAATTCTTTCATATTTAACGAATTGCTCCAAATAGACTTTTCGCAAAGAGGAAACGTTGTTGCCGAGAAAATTGCGGAAAATGGCAGGCGGGACGTATATTTTTGTTGTAATGAAAAGAGGTATTTGCTGCACAGCAGCTATGACCCAATTGCGGAAGCCAAGAGAATTGTCCAGGATATTGAGAAAGACCGGGACATTTTATACATTGTATTTGGTATGGGCCTGGGCTTCCACTTGTTTGAACTGAAAGATAAAATATCCCCGGATACAAGGGTAGTTGTTGTCGAACACAATATTGATGTTGTAAAATATGCTTTAACCCATATTGATCTTTCAAATCTTTTTAAAAGCGGTCAGTTTGTGCTGCTTTTTGGTGATGGGCAGCAGGTTGGTAAGATGGCGTTGTGTTTACCTTTCCTTAATTTTCATAATTTAGTTCACAACATGAAAGCAGTAATTTTGCCGAATTATTATGTTTATGCCGACAAAAACAACAATGCTTTGCAGCATATCGCCAAAGTTCTGTTAAATGCGGTAATATCTTTCGGTAATGATTTGGAGGACCAATTTGTAGGGTTTGCCAACATGTGCCACAATACCGGCGCGATTATGCAAAGCAACTCCATTGACGACATAAGAGGAAAATATAAAAATATCCCGGCTATTATCGTAGCTGCCGGGCCTTCGCTTGATAAAAATATTCGGTCTCTAAAAAATGCTAATGGCAAAGCTTTAATTATTGCCTGTGACGCCAGTATGAGGGCTTGTGAAAAGCATGGCATTCAGCCTGACGCCATTGCCAGTATTGAACGGGACGAACCGACCTATACTTTTTATTATAAAGGCCGAAAGTTTCCCAAGGACCTGGTATTGCTGGCGCCTGGTTCTCTTTGGCCCAAAATATATGAAGAATATGTGGGCAAAACTGTAATTATGTCGCGCAATGATTCGGGTTTTGAGAAAATCTGGCTGACAGCGGTTGAACAATTCAAGTTTGTCGGTCTTGGTCTTTCCTGCGCGACCGTAGCTTTTGCAGCAGCCAGGGAGGCCGGCTGCAATCCGATTATTTTGGTTGGCCAGGATTTGGCTTATACCAGCGGCAAAAAACACAGCGATCTGACGCATACGGACTATGAAGGCGCCAACGATGACCGTGATTCAACAGATGTTTACCTGGAAGACCATGAGGGCAATTTACTCAAATCCCATGTTGTTTATAAACTATTTAAAGAATGGTACGAGATGCAGATTCTTAGCAACCCCGGCTTGCAAGTGATCGATGCCACCGAAGGCGGCGCTTATATAAAAGGCACAACGCTCATGACTTTGCAGGAGGTTATTGAGAAATATTGCCGCACACCTATCGGTAAGCGGCTGGTGGAGCATCTGCCGGAAAGAAAGATGGGTACCGGTGAACTACTTAAAAAATATGATGAGCTGATCAAGCACCTTGAGCGTGATTTGAATTTATTAAATCAAATCCAAAAATCAGCATTGTCTCATATGGAAATGCTGATTAAAGTCGAAAAAACTCTTTCCCGGGCTTGTAATGAGGATCGGCTGGAAAAGATTGTACTTAAAATGCAGCGTGGGGATAAAATTGTTCGCAGGATAGTTACGTCGGACTCTATTGAAGCCTACTATGCGCCAATCATAGTTCCTACTATTATACACGTAAAAAAGATTGGTAACGCACTGACGCAGGAAAATGTGCGGCGGAACCGCTTTTTGCAGCATAATTTAATGTTTGTGATCGCCAACAGTACAGATTTAATAATAAAAGAGTATAGTAACGCCAAAGAAATTCTTGAACAGAAGAGACAACAGATAATCGCCGGACAGGAGGAAAAGTCTTGTGTCATCCTTTCTTAGTTTCCGATAGAATCTATTTGCGCGGACTCGAAATGGAAGATATCGAAGGGAACTACTTCCAATGGTTTAATGACCAAAACGTCACGAAATGGATGCGGCACGGTATTTTTCCTAACAGCTACGAGTCTATGAAAGCCTTTTATGAGCATCAGGCCACGAGCATAACAGATGTCGTTCTGGCCATTGTGCAGAGAGAACAGGACAGACATATTGGCAATATCAGCTTAAATTCTATCAACAATGTGTTTCGTTCCGCTGAAATAGGAATTATTATTGGTGAGACTGACTGCTGGGGGAAAGGCTATGCTGCTGAAGCGATAGCATTACTATCGCAGCATTGTTTTAAGAGGCTGAATTTAAATCGCCTGGCTGCGGGAGCTGTTGATCAAAATACCGGCTGCATACGCGCTTTTGAGAAGGCGGGCTTTAGCAGGGAAGGAGTGGCTAGACAAGCTTATTTCTGCGAAGGCCGGTATCATGACTGTGTCAATTTGAGTTTGCTGTACAGTGAATGGCTGGCAGGAAGAAAAGCGGAGGAGTAAGCTAATGGGTCGGTATAAAGCGGCTGTTATTGGTCTAGGACAGATTGGCCTGACTTATGATTTTGACCCCAAAAGAGAAAGGCCCTCATCACATAGTTTGGCTTATCAGCTAAATCCGTGCTTTGAACTGATTGCCGCGTCAGATAAGAGAAGGGAGCAAGGCAATGCTTTACGGAAAATAGCGCCGAATGTAAAGTTTTATCAGAGTATGGATGAACTTTTGCAAAATCATGCTGTGGATGTGATCAGCATTTGCACTCCTCCCGCGCATCATTTGCCTGCTGTTCGTTCTATTTTGGAAAAATCAAGGCCCAAAGTGATCTTTTGTGAAAAACCTTTGGTCAGTTCGGTGGAACAAGCAATTTTATTGAAAAATCAGCTGCGGAATACTGATTGCCTGCTTGTTCCTAATCTTTCCCGCCGCTGGAACAGCGGGATGCAGCGGGTTAAAACCCATCTTTTCAGTGAAAAATATGGTGTGTTGCAAAAAATACATGCACGCTATACCAGGGGTATTCATAATACAGGCGCGCATTTGTTTGATTTAATCCACTGGTGGGCCGGACACATAGACAAGGTTCAGGTTATTAATAAAGTGAAAACATCTTCCGATAATAATAGTGATCCTTCGTTTACCTTTACATTTCGAAGCAGTGAAAAAATATCAGGGTTTGCCGAAGCCTTTGATGATGAACAATATTATTTGTTTGAAATGGATCTTTACTGTTCGCAAGGCAAGATAGAGGTGCGCAATAGCGGTGATGATGTTTTTTATTATCAAGTTGGAGAACATCCTCTGTTCTCCGGATTTAAAAGTCTTCATTTAGAACGGCATGAAAGCGGGCTTTTGCAAGAAGCAAACCTGGGAAGTGCCGTTAACCACCTGGTTAAGGTGCTGGATGGGCTTGAACAGCCCGTCTGTACGGTTGATGATGGTATATATCCCTTATATGTGGCAGAAACTTTACTGCGGTCCTGCAACAATAATTGTTCCGTAGAAAAGGTGGGAATATATTGACTGAATTAGCTTTGCTGGGAGGCGCTCCTGTCCGGGGGAAAGCCATCCCGTGGACCAATACCATGGGAGAAGAGGAAAAAAACGCGGTTGTCGAGGTTATGGACTCCGGCAATATTTCCGCATTTCTGGCTCGTGCCGGGGAACAATTTTTAGGCGGTCCCAGGGTAATGGAAATAGAGCGGATGTTTGCCGGTAAATTTGGCGCAAAATATGGCATATCGGTTAACTCGGCGACGACGGCGCTGCATACGGCGGTGGCTGCCTGTGAGATTGGCCCGGGCGATGAAGTGCTGGTTACTCCCTATACAATGTCCGCTACTGCCAGTGCGATTCTGATGAATAATGCCGTGCCTGTGTTCGTCGATATTTCCGCAGACACTTATAATCTAAATCCCGGTGAAATCGAGAAATGGCTGACGCCAAGGACGAAAGCCGTTATTGTGACCAATTTATTCGGTTTGCCCGGTAATCTGCCGGAGATATTAGAACTGGCCAGGAAGCATGGTTTATATGTGATAGAAGATAATGCGCAGGCCCCCGGCGCCGGCATTGGCGGAAAACAGGCCGGAACTTTTGGCGACCTGGGAATTTTCAGCCTTAATTATCACAAGGTCATCCACAGTGGTGAAGGCGGCATTATTTTAACGGACAATGAAAAACTGGCTTATCGCTGCCAACTGATTCGCAATCACGGCGAAGTGCCTGTGGATGACCTTAATGATGACGAAACAGTAGTCTTGGGGTCAAATTACCGTATGACTGAACTGCATGCGGCTATTGGAATGGAGCAGTTAAAAAAATTGGACGGCTTTCTGACGCTGCGCCGCGCATTGGCCGGCCAACTTACCAGGGGACTTCATAATTTCGCAGGGTTAAAAGGTGTTACCGTGCCGGAAGGCTATACGCATTCTTATTATGTTTATCCTATTCAGTTTGAAAAGGGTATATGGGGCATAAAGCGTTCAACTTTTGCGGCGGCGATGAAAGCGGAAGGATTTCCCCTTGGTGAGGGTTATGTGAAGCCGCTTTATTTATTGAAAATGTATCAGCATAAAAAGGTATATAATCAAACGCAATATCCGTTTGCGTTTATTGAAAAACCTGTTCAGTATTACCAAAAAGGTATTTGCCCTGCAGCAGAAGAAATGTATGCAGAAAAACTCGTAATTGCGGATGTATGTCGTGTGCCTTATTGCGAGAAGGATATTAACGATTTTCTGATAGCGATTGACAAGGTGTGGCGGGCGAGAGAAGAACTTTATGAATATGAAAAAAATAATCATTGTTGCTCATGACCCCGGCGGATACGATGTTATTTTTCCTGTTGCACAAAGATTGCAACAAGAGTCAGTATCACTGAATTTTTACTGTTCGGGGCCTGCGGCGGACCTGAATCCATTGTATGGCGCTTCCGGCCCGGATGTGCTGCAGACTATCCGTTCGCTTCTTCAAGAAGAAAAGTTGTCGGGACTGGTTACCGGAACAAGCTGGGGCAATAACCTGGAATTGCAGGCGATAGCTGCCTGCAAGGAAGCACAGGTACCCACCATTTCCATTTTAGATTATTGGTCAAATTATAAGATTCGATTTCAGGATGATTCAGATAGATTCGTATATCCGGACCACTATATCGTGATGGATGAACTGGCGGCGAAAGAGGCAGTGCAGGCAGGTGTGCCATATAGGATTATTAAGGCGTTAGGACATCCCGGGTTGGATAAATATGCTGCCCGCCCAAAAAATCAATGCTGCCCAGACAGAATACATAAGAAAGTATTATTTCTTTCCCAGCCGCTATCTGTTTTGTATGGCGGAGAGTTGGGCTATACGGAACGGCAGACGTTGGATGACTGTATCCGGGCGCTGCGGGAAAAGGGCAACTATTCCTTACATGTTAAATTTCATCCTAAAGATGATCTGAGTTTTCAACAGCAGTACCATGATATTGCAGTACAAGGCAATTTAACCGATATCATGCCGGAGTATGACCTGATTATCGGCATGAACACAATGGGGCTGCTCTATGCTGTGCTTCTGGGGATTCCGGCAATAAGTTATCAGCCTGGCTTGCGGCAGGCAGATATGTGTATTACGAATAAACTTGGCTTAACAAGGCTGGCCGGTTCCTATCAGGACTTAGAATTATTATCTAGTACCGGCATTGACGGACAAGATAGCAAAAATATAAACTTGCCGGAGAACCTGATTTGGTTGGATGGACGTTCCACAGAGCGAGTGGCCGGATTTATCAGGGAGGCATTGTTAAATGAAATTTAATGCAATTGTCGCTACGCGCATGACATCATCCCGTTTACCGGGGAAGGTGATAATGGATTTAGCGGGAAAACCTGCTTTGGCACGGTTGATAGAAAGACTAAAAAGATCGAAGTATTTAAATGAAATTGTGATTGCCACTACGACGAATAAAACTGACGATGTGGTGGCGGAAACGGCCATGTCCCAGGGGGTTAAGCATTACCGGGGCAGTGAGGAAGATGTTCTGCTTAGGACCGTGGAAGCAGCCGAAGCGAATGACACCGGTTTTATTGTACAGATTACCAGTGACTGTCCGCTTATTGATTGTGAGACGATTGACCGGGTTATCGAACGTATGGTGGAGCACCCATTCATTGATTATGCGGCTAACCAGTTGGTCAGAACTTATCCGTTAGGTTTTAGTGTGGAAGTATTCCGGACCAGGGATTTGCGGCACGTTGAACAGACCATTAACGACCCGGCTGTGCGCGAGCATGTTTCGTTATATTTTTATGAACATCCTGAAAGATATCATCTGTCTAACGTAGAGGCGCCGCATTTTCTGCGCCATCCCGAATACCGTTTAACCCTTGATACCGAGGAAGACTACACTTTAATACGAAATATTTATGAGGCGCTGTATCCTGTAAAGCCTGCCTTTGACTTGTATGACATAACCCGTTATTTGCAGCAGAATCCACAAATGCAGTCCATTAACCGGCATGTTCAGCAGAAGAAAGCAAGACAGGCAGGTGGTTAATTTGCGCTTCTTTGAAGACGAAAAATATTAAATAACAGTGTTAGGAAAAATTCTCTTGCTGACGTTCCAATTACGATAGCGCGAAAAAGCAGACGGCGATTATGTTTTAAAATAGGAGTAGACATATGCAAATTAAAATATTGGATAATGTCTTTGAATGTGATAACCAAGTTGCGGCGGTTGAAAAAGTTTTTGAGCAAATTAATCAAATACTGGCTAAGTCGGATCGCCGCTTAAGCTGTTTGGAAATCAACGGAATAAAAGTGTATCAGGACTACGACCAATATATAATTTCAAACCTGGAAAATATTAAAACAATTGTTGTTATAACAAATACTTTAAAAGAGTTAATAGACGACACTGTAATATCAATGCAGGATTATTTAGTGCGTGCCATTCCGGAAATAGAGGTAATAGTCGATGAATTTTCTCGGGGGGCGAGCCAGGATACCTGGAGTAATTTTTCTCAACTTATGGACGGTTTGCAGTTTATTGTAGATACTTTGAATGCTTTGAATAAACATCAGGATTGGTATTTCAATGCGGAGCAGCTTATTTCGGAGCAGCAGAATTTATTAAGGAAAATCGTTATGCTGCAGGAAGCCATGGAAAGTCAGGACCGGGTTTGGCTCAATGATGTCCTTCTCTATGAAATCATTCCTTCGTTTAAGGCGTTAAACAAAGAGATCGAGGGCGTTGCGGCAACCGGACAGATGAATTAACATTTAGTTGAAAGCGGTGTAGCTATGTTTAATAATAAATCCATTCTAATAACAGGTGGGACAGGCTCTTTCGGCAGGCAGTTCGTGCGTGCTGTTCTGGCGCGGTTTAACCCTCAAAGGGTTGTCATTTATTCCCGTGACGAACTTAAACAGTATGAAATGCAACAAGAATTTTTTCACCAATCCCTGCGCTTTTTTATCGGCGACGTGCGGGACGGTGAGCGGTTAATCCAGGCCATGCGGGGGGTTGATTATGTTGTTCACGCCGCGGCCTTAAAACAAGTGCCGGCAGCCGAATATAATCCTATGGAATGTATCAAGACCAACATCTATGGTGCCGAAAATGTAATTAAGGCTGCCATTGCCAACAAGGTGCAAAGAATAATTGCTCTTTCTACAGATAAAGCTGCTAACCCGATCAACCTGTACGGCGCGACCAAATTATGCTCCGATAAGTTGTTTACCGCCGCCAATAACATTGTCGGTAATCAGAACACCCGCTTTGCCGTCGTGCGTTACGGCAATGTTGTCGGCTCCCGGGGCTCTGTTGTGCCGCTGTTTAAAAAACTGGTTACTGAAGGGGCCAAAGAACTGCCCGTCACTGACGCGCGTATGACCCGTTTTTGGATTACCCTGGAACAGGGAGTTGAATTTGTTTTAAAATCCTTTGCCCGGATGCGGGGCGGCGAAATATTTGTTCCCAAAATACCATCGAGCCGTATTGTCGATTTAGCGAAAGCTATTGCACCGGAGGTATCCCATAAAATTATCGGTATCCGCCCGGGCGAAAAACTCCATGAAATCATGTGCCCGGCGGACGATTCCCATTTAACCCTTGAGTTTGCCGATCATTTCGTAATTCGTCCGTCTATTACTTTCCATGCGCCGGTGGACTATGCGGTAAACCCGCTGGGGGAGGCTGGAGCTTCTGTACCCCAAGGCTTTGAATATAGTTCCGGTACCAACCCGCATTACTTAACGATAGAGGAAATAAAGGAGTTAGTGTAATGAAAAATATCCCCTATGCCCGGCAAACGGTGGGCGAGGATGATATTCAGTGCGTTGCGGATATACTGCGCTCCGACTTTCTAACCCAGGGTCCGGCAATCGAACGGTTTGAAAAAGCCGTGGCCGCCTATTGCGGCGTTAAATATGCCGTTGCCGTTAACAGCGGTACTTCCGCCCTGCACATTGCTTGTATGGCGGCCGGTCTAGGTCCGGACGATGTACTATGGACTTCGCCCAATACTTTTGTAGCCTCGGCAAACTGCGCCCGGTATTGTGGCGCTGGTGTCGACTTTGTCGACATTGATGAATGCACCTATAACATGAGCGCGGAAAAGCTGGCCTATAAATTGGCTCAGGCAACTAAAAAGGGGAAAACGCCAAAAGTTATCATACCGGTACATTTTGCCGGCCAATCGTGCTGCATGGACGAAATAGGCGAATTAACCCGTAAATATGGCATTACTATAATTGAAGATGCGTCCCATGCTATTGGCGGCAGATACAAGGGCTGTCCGATTGGCTCCTGTACTCATTCAGACATGGCAGTATTCAGTTTTCATCCGGTAAAGATCATCACCACCGGCGAAGGCGGAATGGTATTGACAAACCGCGAAGATTTATACCGGAAACTCCTTTTGCTGCGCAGCCACGGCGTCACCCGCGACCCGGCCCGGATGGAAAATGAGCCGCCTGGCGGCTGGTATTACGAACAAACGACATTGGGCTATAACTACCGGATGACTGATATACAGGCCGCCCTGGGATTAAGCCAGTTGGGCAAAGTTGACCGGTTTGTCCTGCGCAGGACTGAAATTGCCGCACAGTATAATAGGGAACTGGCCGGTCTGCCGCTCGTATTGCCCTGGCAGGACCCGGACGGCCAGTCGGCCTGGCACTTGTATGTCGTGCGGGTCGCTGCCGGCCAAACCGCAAAAAGCCGGCAGGAAGTCTTTGACGCGTTGCGGGCACGGGGGATAGGCGTCAATGTTCACTATATTCCGGTCCATACCCAGCTTTATTACCAGAGGCTTGGTTTTAGGCAGGGAGATTTTCCGGCAGCCGAAAGTTATTACCGGGAAGCGGTTAGTCTGCCAATGTATTATTCTCTGGCTGCAGAAGAACAGAAATACGTGGTCAAGATCCTAAGGCAGGTGCTGGAATGAAAACGGTGATTATCAGCCAGGCACGCATGACTTCGACACGGCTGCCGGGCAAAGTGCTTAAAGAGGTGTCGGGTAAGCCGCTTTTGGCCTATCATATTGAGCGCCTTAAGAAAACAAAAAAAGCTGATGCGGTAATCGTTGCCACTACGGTAAATGCTACGGACGGACCGATCGTAGAACTGTGCGGGAGGTTAAATGTCACTTGCTTTCGCGGTTCTGAAGAGGATGTGCTTTCCCGTTACTATCATGCCGCCTGCGAAGCGCAGGCTGATATCGTAGTCAGGGTGACGTCGGATTGTCCGTTGATTGACCCGGTGGTGGTGGACGAAGTGATTGACGCATTGACGCCATACGGGGATTGCGATTACGCTTCAAATACTTTGGTGAGGACCTACCCGCGGGGGATGGATACCGAGGCATTTTCTTTCGCTGCCCTGGAGCAGGCATTTAAGGAAGCAGCAGCTAAGCCGGAGCGGGAACACGTTACACCCTATATATATAATCACCCCGAAATTTTTAGGTTTAAAAATGTGCTATATCGGCAAGATGAAAGCCGGCACCGCTGGACAGTGGACACAGAGGACGATTTCGCACTGATAGAAAAAATTATTAAGGAACTTTATCCTAATAAGCCTGATTTTTCACTTGAAGATATTCTTGCTTTATTTGACAGGCGCCCCGACTGGTACTTTATCAATGCCCATGTCGAACAGAAGAAAGTTTAAAATAATGAGTTATTGCCAAGGTGACATACAATGGATATCGTCTTTCGCGCCGATTCCTCTCAGGAGATAGGCAGCGGCCATATTATGCGCTGTCTGACGCTCGCAGACGCATTAAAAGAAAAAGGTTGGCGCACGCTCTTTATTTGCCGGGATTTTGCCGGCAAAATCGGTAGTTTGGTTAGGGATAAAGGTCATGAGGTGGTCTATTTGCTCCAAAGTCCGGACGGACCAGATGGCTATGACCGGGTTCCACATGCCGCCTGGCTGGGGACAACCTGGCAACAGGACGCCTCGGATACTGCAGCAGTACTCCAAAAGCATTTTGGCCGCCCGGTCGACTGGCTGGTAGTTGACCATTATGCCCTTGATGTGTGGTGGGAAGAAGAACTGCGCCCATATACAAAAAAAATAATGGTCATTGATGACCTGGCCGATCGTCCTCATGCATGCGACCTCTTGTTAGACCAGAACCTATACGAGGACATGGAAAGGCGCTACGACGGTTTGGTGCCGCCGGAGACTGTCAAACTCCTTGGCCCTTGCTATGCGCTTCTCAGGCCAGAGTTTTACCGCGAGCGGCGGAACCTCAGACAGCGGGACGGCACTGTGCGGCAGATACTGGTCTTTTTCGGCGGCAGTGATATGACTAATGAGACGCTGAAGGCGCTAAAGGCGATAATAATGCTTGACCGGCCGGACATTGCCGTAGATGTGGTAGTAGGCAGCGCTAACCCACACCAAGAAGAAATCGCAGACTTTTGCCAGGATATGCCGCAAGTTGCTTTGCATTGCCAGATAAATAATATGGCAGAACTAATGGCCCAAGCTAATTTGGCAATTGGGGCTGGTGGTTCCACTACCCTGGAGCGTTGTTACTTGGGTTTGCCGGCTATAACATTGGTTGTTGCAATGAATCAATTTGCTACGACTGCTGCTGTTGCTAAGGCCGGCGCGATAGTAAACCTGGGGTGGCATAATGATGTAAATGCTGAAGACATAGCTGTTGTAGTAAAAGAATTAACGAGAAATCCTGATTCTTTGATAGAATTAGGAGGAGTTGCGTTAAATTTAACCGGGGAGAGAAATTATGGAACACACTTGATTATAAAGGAGCTTTTACGTATATAAAAACTAGTATAAAGTTAGGTGAAATAAATTGAGTGAACATCTTTTAGAGATTAAACAATTTTGGGATGAACAAGCTAAGAAATATAGTAAAAATTCTCTTGCTACATCACCGGATACGATAGCTTTCGAATTGGAACTGGTAAAAATGAAACAATTAATTCCAGAGGGCAGTAAAGTTCTTGATATTGGGTGTGGTAATGGAATAAAAGGGATAGAATTGGCTAAGGAGCTAAATATTGACTATTATGGAATGGATTATTCTGAAGAAATGATAAGCCAGGCAGAACAGTTACTTCTAGAAAATTCTAAGTTATTAAAGGGTAAAGCTAATTTTTTTGTTGGCGATATTTTAGAAAATAATAGTATTCGGTATAATCACTTTGATATTGTTATATCCGATAGATGTTTGATTAATCTTGAAACAATAGAAAATCAAATATTAGCAATACGCCATATCAGAACCGCCCTTAAAGACAAAGGAATATATTTAATGTTTGAAAACTGTTTGCAGCCATTGGAAAACCTTAATCAAGTAAGAAGGAGTTTTTCTCTTCCTGATATTGAAGTTCGATGGCATAATATCTATATCGATGAACAAAACTTTTTCTCTGCAATTAGAGATGATTTTAAATTAATTAAAACAGTTAGCTTCGCAAGTGCCTACTACCTTATCTCAAGAACTATAAATGCCTTACTCACTCCCTCCGGTGAAAAAATAGACTATATGTCTGATATCAATAAATTATCTTCCAAGTTACCTGCTCTTGGCGACTTTTCGCCTTTGAAATTGGTTGTATTGGAGAGGGCCTGATATACTTAAAAAAGAGATTTTGAATTAATTTCCTGTACTATGGTTTAAGGTGGTGATCATAATGAATGAAGTAATCATTCAGGACAAGATTATTGGCACTAAACATTCTCCCTTCATAATAGCGGAAATGTCCGGCAACCACAACCAGTCGCTGGACCGGGCGCTGAGCATTGCCGAGGCGGCGGCAAAAGCGGGGGCGCATGCTTTGAAGCTGCAGACCTATACCGCTGATACCATGACTATTGACCTGGACGAACGGGAGTTTTACATAAGCGATGCAAAAAGTCTGTGGCAGGGGACTTCTTTATATAAATTGTACCAGGAAGCCTATACCCCCTGGGAATGGCACAAGCCTATTTGCGATCGTTGCCGTGAATTAGGGATAATACCGTTCAGTACGCCATTTGACGCTACGTCAGTTGATTTTTTGGAAACCTTAGATGTACCGTTCTATAAAATTGCTTCATTTGAGAACATTGACTTGCCTCTTATCCGCAAGATAGCCGGCACGGGTAAACCAATAATTATGTCTACCGGCATGGCTACACTGGCGGAGCTTGACGAGGCAGTAAGCACAGCAAGAGAGGCTGGTTGCAAAGATTTAATACTCTTGAAATGTACCAGCAGCTATCCGGCCGGTCCGGAAGATTCAAACCTTTTAACCATACCGCACATACAGGAACTGTTCGGCTGCGAGATAGGGCTGTCCGACCATACGCTGGGGATCGGTGCGGCGGTGGCGGCAGTGGCGCTGGGAGCAACGGTTATTGAGAAGCATTTTACTTTGTCCCGTGCCGACGGTGGGGTAGACGCCGCATTTTCCCTGGAGCCTGATGAGATGAAGCTGTTGGTGGAAGAAACAAAAAGGGCCTGGCAGGCGTTGGGCAAAGTCAGCTATGGGCCTTCAGAAAAAGAAAAAAAGTCGCTGCAATTCCGGCGCTCATTGTATGTGGTTAAAGATATGGCGGTAGGGGAAAAGTTTACGCCGGAAAACCTGCGGTCTATCCGCCCTGGGTTTGGTCTTGCGCCCAAGTATTACGACATGCTGCTCGGCAAGAAAGTCAAGCAAGCAGTAAAGCGTGGGACACCGGTGAACTGGGATATGTTATAAATTGATAACTGTTCGGCATACCGAGGAAAGTCAAAGCCCTACTCCGAAGAGCAGGGCTTTCTTTAACTAAATAACTATTGCTGACTTACTTTAAAGCAGACTATCTTATCAAAAATGAGGTAATCTGTTCTACTGGTATATGGTGCAAGAGGAGTTGCACTAATGCAATAATATGGTTGTCCCACGCCGCTTGCCTTACTATTATACCAGTTAATGAATGCATCGATCTGCGTCATGGATAAATTATACTGTTGATCGGCGCCATTTTCCATAGTAACCACTAGTAAAGCGCTTCCTTCTGATGTTGGTGCCTGCGGCGTAGCGGACATCTCATTAGAATTACTACTCTCACCGTCTGAGTTCGTTGCGGTTACCACATAGAAATATGTTATTCCGTTAGTTACGGAGGTATCCGTATAGGTTGCCGAGCTTACACTACTTGCCATTGTTGTGTATGGGCCACCTGTAATTGTGGCTCTTTTTACGTTGTAAGAGGTTGCACCCGTAACGGCACCCCATGATAAGCTTACTTGCGCGTTACCACTTGTTGCGGATAGATTTGATGGCGCACTTGGTGCCTGTATGGTTTGCTGTGGAATTGCGGTTGCTTCGTTAGAGTTTACGCTTTCACTACCGGCATTCACAGCAGTAACCACGTAATAATATGTAATCCCATTTGTTACAGTGTTATCTGTATAGGAATTCGAAGAAACGCCAGTTTGTATGGTGGTATATGGGCCGCCTGCAGTTGTGGCCCTTTTAACGTTATAGCTTGTAGCATCCGAAACTGCCCAAGTAAGACTAACCTGGGCTTCACCTGCGGTTGCTAATAAGTTATCGGGAGCGGGTGGTGATATTGTGTAATTTTCAATTTGGCCTTCTGAGACCGTTTCAGATTTTGTGTAAATAACCTCCAAGTAGATGTTAGAATAAGAG
>CAZXQO010000002.1:33328-190929 GCA_964643075.1 uncultured Peptococcaceae bacterium | reverse complement strand
ACCATCATAAGGTTGTTTTTGTTGAAATGAGGATCGGTTCAGCAAGCCCTAATTAATCCAACTGATGAATGGTTATATATCAACAAAGGTGATTGCTATTATGCGATGAAAAATTATCATGAGGCAATTTCCTGCTACAATAAAGCCTTAAGATTGTCGCCTGAAAATGCGGGAGCATATTATGTAAAAAGTCTTGCTTATGCTATGCAGAATAAAGATAAGGAGGCTCTTGTCAATCTTCGGATGGCAATCAAACTTAACGAACGCTACGCTTTACTTGTACTAAGAGAGGAAGCTTTTAGAAATATAAAATCATTAGAAGAATTTAAAAATATTATATATATGCATAAAGAATAGTCAGGCAGCGAATATCCGCCAGTTGAGCCTTTTTCACGAGCAAAACTTCCGATTGGCCCCTTCAAGAACAGTCCCCATGTCTATCTTGATTCTTTATTTTCATGCCATGGTTATGGCTGGGGCATCATTGTTGTAACATAGTTCTTCTTACCGTTCTTGATTTGTCTGACAACCATTGGTTTACGGGCACTGTAGGATTCGGAGACACGGTGGAGAATTTTGGTCCCAGGCATGAAAATGGATAGTGCTATGATTGTTTATAATATGATACAGTCTTACCGGACCGGAGAAAGGTAATAGGGTAAAAAATGCATTATCATTTATCTTTTGCTTTTTTATCCGCATTATAAATAAATACCAGCACCTCTGCCACCATACTGTAAAGTTCAGGGGGAATTTCTGAGCCCACGTCCACGAATGAGAGCATATCTACCAGGGTAGAGTCTTTGTGTACCGGCACTTCATTATCCCGGGCCAGTTCCAGTATGCGCTCGGCCATACGGCCCTTACCAGATGCCACCACTTTGGGGGCATTATCTTTTTTTTCTTTATACTGAAGCGCTACTGCCTTTTTTATTTTTTCTTCCTGTTTCAATATTATGATACCCCTTCCGGGCCCTTAGTGCCATGGTAAAAAATCACCGTCCGCTACCAGTTATTCTACACTGTTATATTCACGGAATAAAGATTGAAGCCAGTTTCCGCTGGAGGAGTTAAACTGGGTTGTAGGTTGTTGCTGAACTGTCCTACCTTAAAATTGCATTGCTGTAGATTATAGCCCTGCGCGTCAAGCGACTCCTGCAGTTGAGGCCAGGCTGTGGTGAGCAAATCTGCAATCCAGTCTTCTGTGACTTTCCCGCTGGCAATAACATTTTTTCCCCTGACCTTCAGTTCCACCAGCACGGTGCCTATATTATCGGTATTTAATAGCATGGCCACCCCAAAATTCTCGGGATCCACAGCTTTGCTCCGGTCACCTTCCCTGATTATCCGCAGTTGTCCCCATGTTTCATTATCCCCGTTCTGTATAAACGGTATATTGAAATAAAGGTAGTTTTGCTGATTGTATTCTCTGGTGAAACTCTGAAAAATCTGGTGGCCGGCCATCTGGTGTTCAATCATCGTTCCTTCCTGCAGCAGTTGCCGGGCCTGGGGCGGGTTACCAGCCTCCTGTACCGCTTTGCGCACCTCCTGTAGCAATTGGCTGAAATTTTCCAGCAATTCGCTAAAAGCCCTGCCCCTGGGCATTGCTAATTCTGTTAATTGTTCTTTAATGGCCGCAGTCTGGGCGGTATTATTCATGTTTCCTTGCTTGTCGGTGCTAAAGATGCGGGTTGAAGCATCTTCTGCCTGGACGGTGTTTGAGCCGGGTGTAAAAATTTTCTTCTGCATATCTGTTGTGACAGTAGACCTGTTACCCGGCGCAACCAACGCTTGTCTCAGAGCTTCCAGCAGAACATTATTTTCCGGGATATCCTGTGAAAGAGCATTGACTGTACGGGTAGCCGTCTGCATTAGCTCCTGCAGCCGGGCCATAATTTGCTTTCCTTCCGGGGAAAGCTGTATTTTTAACAGATCGGCGGGGTTTTGAGCTGGGTCTGTATCCGGTGAAGAATTTAGCGCTGCCGATAGCTTTTGCATAAACTCAGCCAGCTTTTGGGTGCCGTCCGGTGAAGCAAGAGAGAAATCCTCTTGGAGAGGTAGTAATATATTGCTGTTTTCCGCTTCTGGCAGAAGAATGCTTTGCAATGCAGTCAGCACCGTCTCTACATTTTTTGCTGTGTCTGCACCTAGCATTACCACCATTTGCCCAGCAATTTGGATAAGTTCGGCCTTAACCGGAATACCCCGGGATATAAAACCCTGGACCAAGGTATGGTTCAGTGGGGTGTCCTCAATATCCGGCTGTCCGGTGACACCCGTTAACCCGGCCTGTGACAAGGTTGCCTGTTCCGGCCCGGTAGAGGACAGTTGAGCGGAGATAAGGCTGCGAAGTTGTACGGCCAGTTTTGCAGCCCCTTCATCCGGTTTCAGCACCATAGACTGCAGTAAATCCATGACCCGTTGCATGGCGGTGCTGCCTTCCCCGGACAGGGACATCGGTGCGGTATTTGTTCCGGTTGGGGAGATATTGCCATCAGGCTGTCCCGCAGCGTTTTTTCCGCCGAGCATATTCACCAGTTTTTGCAATAGCACGGATAATTGTTGCTCGCTTCCCTGTGGTACGTTTTCCTGCCCGGCCAGGAACGAACGTAGCGCTTCCATTACTCTGGAATCCACAGGAATACCTGTTTTTAGTGAGAGCACCGCTGTCGATATATTCTCCGGCGTGGCGTCTCCCAGTTTTTGCACCATTTTTTCCGCCTGTTTCAGCATATCTGGTCTAAGGGGCAGTTCCTGGGCGACAAATTCACGGATTAAGGCCCGGTTCAGCGTTGTGTCCTGAATGCCCAACTGTCGCATTGTGTTAAGAAGTAGCTTATCCTGAACCGCAGGGCCGCTGTCTAGCAGCCTGATCATGTACTGGCCGTCTTTTTGCCCCTCCACCTCAAAGGCAATGGTGGTATTTTCGGGCAGGGTATAGGTTGACTGCACTGTAGCATTTTTGCCGTCAACCTGTACCGTGTACAGATTATCTCCCATCCGGCCGGTTACTTTCCCCTGATATATCTGGCCAGGTTGTAGATTCAAATCTTTTTCCGCCGTCGGTGGAGCAGTGGTGCTGTAAATCCTGGTCTCCGGCCTCAGGATTATATCTGTCCAATTTATATTCATTCGTTAATCACCTATCCTATTAAAATATTATAACATCTGTATCTGCCTTCCGGTGCGATAAGGTCTGATGGTTGGATAAATATAAAGCCGTCTACAGGCATAAACCTGGGGATTTGTGTAAGTGACTTTATAGATGTTTTCGGTAATAAAGGCGGCAACCTTTATGCCGTCTGGCAGAGTGCATTGTATGACGGGATTACCTGTAATTACCGGTAAGGTTGATATATAATGATAGCGTAAAATATGGAGATGCGGATTAAATAGCAGCTACCGGAACAGGAGTGGTAAGATGGCTGAAACCATTTACATGATTCACGGCATGATGGGGGGAAGCTGGTGCTGAGATAATTACGAAAAGTTCTTCGGGGCCCGGGGTTATAAATGCATTATCCCTACACTGCGCTATCATGATATGAATCCCGGGGATAAACCCGACCCCCGCCTGGGTAACACCAGCCTGCTGGATTATGTGGAGGACTTGGAAAAGGACATCAAAAAGCTTGACTGCAAACCGGTGCTCATGGGGCACTCCATGGGCGGACTGCTGGCCCAGATCCTGGGGGCCAGGGATCTGGGAAAAGCGTTGGTGCTGCTGACCCCGGCACCGCCATATGGCATATCTTCATTAAAATACTCGGTGCTGAAAAGTTTCATTGGGGTTATGGTAAGGGGCAGGTTTTGGAGAAAATCGTTCCGTTTCTCCTACGATGCCGCCAATTATGCGGTGATGCACAAGCTGCCCCCGGCAGAGCGGAAAAAAGCCTATGACAGGATGGTTTTTGAGTCGGGGCTGGTCACACTGCAGATCGGGCCGTGGTTTCTGGATATACACCGGGCATCCGCGGTGGAGGAGGATAAGATAAAATGCCCCGTATTGATGGTAGCCGGTTCGGAAGACAGAATAACGCCGGCCCCGGTGGTTAAAAAGGTGGCGGAAAAATACAGGGCAGTTTCCACGTACAAGGAGTTTGAAAACCATGCCCACTGGGTAATCGGTGAGCCCGGCTGGGAGGAAATAGCGGGGTTTGTGGATGGGTGGATGAAAGAGGGAAAATTTATTTAATCAATTTTGCTGCCAGATCCAGAAGTGCTCGTAGGGCGGGCGAAGTCCACTTGTCTTTGTGGTAGGAAATCTGATATTAAAATCCGGTCTTCTCCATCGGATATTTACTAACTGGCCCCCGGAGTGACTGAGATATGAGAGACGAGGAATGGATTGAACTTTATTATCAATTCGGGACTATCGACCATCGCAGCGAACCGGTGGAGAAGCGCAATACGGTTCCGAAAGCAGGCATCGTTAACAAAGGTATGAGGGCCGTTGGAGCAGTAACTCATTTTTGGAACAGTATAATAAAAAACATGATTGAGGCCAGAAGTTAACAAGCAGTCCTTGTCGGTGTCCCGTCAGGGCTTTTTATCTTGTTACAGCCTGCAGTAGCCTTCATGTAGACGAATCACCCCAGTACTAAGTTCCTGCGTAGTGGCAAATTCCTCCGGGGTACTGAGTAAGTTCCACCCAATGAAATGCTCAACAAGGAATACCTGCGCATCCTCAGCACTGGGCGTAGGCGTGTACCACGCACTATGACCAAGCGCACCAGTGCACTGGAGGTGGCTTAGGTGAGGAATACCTGCAAGTCAACTGTGCCGAGCCGAGAAGTTGGTGTCCGCGACAGGGGATAAGGTAGAGGTACCCTCGCGCCGCAGCCATGTGGAAGTGACCGTCAGGGTGTCAGATAAAGAACCCAGGGGATTGTATTTACCTCGTTCCACTACCCGGAGGTGGCCATCAACAAGTTGACCAACTCCGCCGCCCCCACTGCTAAGATCCCGGAATACAAGCCTGTGAGGTGAAGGTGAAGAAATAGAATGAACAAAAATAACGAATCGGTTCCCGTTCAAACGCGGGAGCCGGTTTTGTGTTATTAAAGATTGCTCATTTTTAGATTTAACTTTTTTAGCTATTACTATAGATTTAAAGTCTTAGAAGGTTTTTTGAAAAATTTGCAGAAATTTTACTTGCTCTACAATGTATTTATGATAATATTGACAATGGTACATATTCAAGATTTCTGCAAAAAGAATACTAGGAACCAAACTATCAACTAAACGAGATACACAGAAATATAGTAGACATTGATCCGAAAATTGTTATTACTACCAATTTTGATAAGATTTACGATAAATCTTGTTTTGACGATGGACATTCTATAATTACCTATTACGACAGTGATAATTTGTCTGATTCCATAAGGTCCAATCAAAGACTAATAATAAAGGCTCATGGTACTATAGATAATATTGGAAAGATGATTTTTACAAAACGACAATATTTTGAGGCTAAAAGGTTGTATCCTGAGTTTTATACAATTTTGTCAGCATTATGTATAACTAATACTGTCTTATTTTTAGGATGTGGGTTGAATGACCCTGACGTAAGTATGATTCTGGAAAATGTTTACGTTACTACAAAGGCCCTTAACCCCCATTACGTAGTTACACTTGAAAACATTCATCCAAACATAGAAAAAGATTGGTTAAATAGTTATAATATATATACCTTGAAATATGGACCTGATTATAATGATTTACCTGATAACATTCTAATTTAAAAAATATGGTTATGGCTTATAGGGCTTCCAAGGGAATAGTATAGGTAACAAATCGTTATCGTGATATAATTAGGAGAACTTTAAATATAGAATTAGCTCGTATCTATTTTCCCCCAAGAGATATTATTAATAGTTCTGAAAAAATATGAAACTATAATTGGTTATAGACTGTGGGTTGAAAACAGGCAATTTTTTTTACGATACCTATAATTTAAGCTATGCATAGTTATGTAGATTCTTTGGAGGAAATAATGATTGAAAAAAACTTTGATATTCCATTTATTTCTGATTTAGCCCTTCATGAAAAGCAGATCCAGCAGAATTACCGTCCAATTATCGCCGTACATAAGTGGTTTGCCAGGCGCCCCGGTACTTTGTTCCGGGGGCTTTTGCTGTCTGAGTTTTCCGAAGGTAGTTTGAGAGACAATTTTTATAAAGCCCAGGACCTTAATGACATTAAAATAGCCGATCCGTTTATGGGTGGCGGTACGCCTCTTATCGAAGCTAATCGCCTTGGCTGTGATATCGTCGGCTACGACATTAATCCAATGTCTTATTGGATTGTGCGCCAAGAGATTGAACACCTTGATTTAAAAGCTTATCGTGAAGCAGCAGTTGCTTTACAAAACAATTTGGAGAAGGAAGTCGGTTCCTTATATAAAACCATATGCATGAAATGCGGTTCTCCCAATGCCCATGTCAAATATTTCATTTGGGTTAAAACTCTTGAATGTGATGGCTGCGGGGAGACTTTCGATATGTACCCTGGGTATTTACTTGCCTTGAACCGGCGTCATCCGAAAAACGTGATTATTTGTTCTGCATGCGGCGAGATGAATGAGGTAGAAGACCGGAAGAATCCGGGGAACTGTCATAATTGTGGCGCAGGTTTAAGACTAAACGGGCCTGCAAATCGCAACCGCTGCGCATGTCCTTACTGCGGTAAGGTTAATACTTACCCCAATGCTATGAATGGCGCTCCTCAACACCGCATGGTAGCGATAGAGTATCACTGCCCAACCTGTAAGCCAAACCATCAAGGTAGATTCTTCAAAAAACCTGACCGGGAGGATTTAGACAAGTACGAGAAAGCTTCCGAGACCTGGGCTCGGTTATTTCCTGGCTTTGTACCTGACGATGAGATACCGCCCGGTGATGAAACTGATCGTCTTCATCGATGGGGATACCGGCGCTACCGCGAAATGTTTAATGATCGTCAATTATTGGGATTGGAGTTAAGCTGCCGGTTTATTTCCAGTCATTCCGATGATAAAATTCGAAATGCGCTGGCAACGAATTTATCCGACCTGCTCCGCTACCAGAACATGCTTTGCCGTTACGATACAATGGCCTTGAAATCGTTAGACATATTTTCTGTACATGGTTTTCCGGTAGGCCTTGTGCAGTGTGAGTCAAATCTTCTAGGTATCCCGAATGGGTATAGGGGCTCAAATGTGGGAAGTGGTGGTTGGTCCGGTATTGTGAGGCATCTTACGGATGATTTGTTAAGTGCTTTCCCCTATCAAACATCTTTGGCTCGTGAAGAGCAAGAACATTATGGAGGAGAAGAAGATGAAATTTCCTTTTGAAATGTCTTTTACAGAACTCGAAGCTAATCCAGACGTGTATATCTCCGCTGTCTTCTCCTGCCTTGAATCAGAGTTCCTCGTTTTGCCCAAGGGGGATGGGTTTGTTAATTATCCTATGTTTGAGAGAGGGTATGAATCCCTAAAACAAGCAACAAATGGGTTTCAAAACATAGATGCCGGGCATGTAACGAAGGCGGCTTTCCAGAACCCAATGATAATTATCATCCTACGGACAATGCTTGGATTCACTCCACCGGAGTGGGCTTACGTAACAACACAGCGGACAGGTGTTGAAGTGTCTCAGGGGTTTGTTCGTAATTTAGATCGTAACATTCGCAAGTCACCTTTGACGGCATTAAACAGTGGCCGTGTTGCAAAAGAACGTGTGGTAGCCCTGGTGGATACAGCTTGCCAGTTGCTTAATTTACCTGTTCCAGAGGTTGGACAGGACAAAATTCATCGTTTAGATAAGGCAGATACAAGCACCGGTACAACACCTTGCTTCAATAAGTTTGATAGGAAGTTCCGAGAACTTACCCAAATTTGAAGTTATCGCTTGTATTGGCGGATGCGGGTTCGGTGTCCGTCGAGAGGACATGAAAAAACTAATGCTTGCCACACGGGGAAAGGTGTTTACATTAAAAACACTTGACTCTCTTGTAGAATTTACGAGGTTGCGAGAATTTAAATCGAAATAAGGCAGGTTGATTTACGATAATGTTTGGAAAGATGGTCAGCTCTTATTAAAATGATACAGGAAAACATTTAATTATCAAGACTGAAGGCCGGTGGCGCTTCAGTTTTATTTTTTAACCGGTTGTATTCATAAAGAAGGGAATAAAGGGAAACATATGGAAGAACAACAGGTGACAGTATCCTATTAATCTGGTGTTCAGGCAACAATATAGGGAAATATACTATTTATATAAGAACGGGCCAATGTTGTGTATGGACTTGGTGAGTAAAGAGAACCGAAATAATGAGGAGGATTTTAATATGCGGAAAAGTGGCAGCCTGCCCTCCCGGCAGGAAATCCCCGGCCAGTACAAATGGCGGCTGGAAGATATATATCCCGGAGATGAGGCATGGGAACGGGATTTTGCTGATTTGCAGAAGATGACCGGTGAGATTGAGGCGTACCGGGGTAAACTGGGTGAGTCCGCCCAAAATTTACTTGATGCCCTTAAGCTGGAGGACCGGATCCAGGAAATTAACGAAAAAGTATACACCTACGCCCGGATGCGGCGGGATGAGGATAACGCCAACCCCGTCTATCAGGCGCTGACGGACCGGGCGGACAGTTTAAGCACCAGGGTGGAGACGGCCCTTTCCTTTACGGTGCCGGAAATACTGGCCATACCCGGGGAGACCCTGGAGCGTTTTCGGGAGGAGGAGCCGGGTCTGGCGCTGTATTCGTTTGCCTTGGAGGAACTGTTGCGGCAAAAACCCCATGTGCTCACTGCCGCCGAGGAGCAAATCATAGCCCGGTCGGGCGAGGTGATGCAGTCTCCGGCCAATGTTTTCAGGATGCTAAATAATGCGGATATGACCTTTCCTTCGATTCTGGATGACCAGGGAAACGAAGTGGAAGTCACCCACGGCCGTTACACCCAGTTGATGGAAAGTAAAAACCGCCGGGTACGTAAAGACGCCTTCAACTCTATGTACAGTTCTTACCGCAAGTTGAAAAACACCATCGCCACCACCTATAGCTCCAGTGTAAAAAAGGACGTTTTTTACAGCGGCGTGCGTAAATACGGGTCTGCCCTGCAGGCGTCTCTCTTTGCAGACAATATACCGGTGGAGGTTTATGACAACCTGATTCAGACGGTGCGCAGCAACCTGGGTGCCTTGCACCGCTACGTAAGTCTGCGCAAGAAAATGCTGCAGTTGGACGAGATTCATATGTATGACCTTTACGTGCCCATGGTTGGGGAGGTAAAGTGGGGTATACCCTATGACGAGGCGGTGCGCATGGTCCAGGAGGGGCTGTCTCCTCTGGGCAAGGAGTATGCAGAAACCATGACCTCCGGCCTTGGTTCCGGCTGGGTGGATGTGTATGAAAACAGGGGCAAGACCAGCGGCGCGTATTCCTGGGGACCCTACGGCGTACATCCATATATTTTAATGAACTATCAGGACAATTTAAATAACGTTTTTACCCTGGCCCACGAGATGGGGCATGCCATGCACTCCTATAATTCATACCGGGCACAGCCCTATGTGTATTCTCATTACACTATTTTTACCGCCGAGGTTGCCTCCACGGTAAACGAGTCGCTGCTGATGAATTATTTTCTGAATAAGGTAACCGACCGGGATAGAAAGATGTTTTTGCTAAACCACTATCTGGAACAGTTCCGGGGTACCATTTACCGGCAGACCATGTTTGCGGAATTTGAAAAAGTTACCCACCAGAAGGTTGAGGAAGGGGAGGCGCTGACCCCGGAACTCCTGGGGAAAATATACCGGCAGTTAAACGTTGATTATTACGGTCCGGAGATGGTGGTGGACGAAGACATAGATCTGGAGTGGGCCCGCATACCTCATTTTTACACTGCTTTCTATGTCTACAAATACTCCACAGGGTTTTCAGCGGCCACGGCCCTGGCCTCCCGGATTATGAAAGAGGGAGAGCCGGCGGTATCCCGTTACCTGTCCTTCCTGTCCAAAGGAGGATCTGACTATCCGCTGAATTTATTGAAGGGGGCAGGAGTGGACATGGCTACACCGTTGCCCGTGCAGGAAGCTCTAAGCCTGTTCGGTCAACTCCTGGACCAGATGGAAGCGCTGGTGTAAGGCACCTGACTTATTATCTTTTATATGGGGTTAGTGGCATAACGCTTTGTGAACCACCCCGCCCTTCGCTCTCACTTCGTGAGCAAGGCAAGTTCAGGGCGGGGACTTCCCGGCGGATGAGTTAAATTTCATTAAACATTCAAATCTTTTTATCCATTCCGGGTTTGTTCGGAATGATATCTTCTCGGGCTTTAAGTCATGCCTGGGAACCAAAAGGGACTGTTAACAATCCGTGTGTGATAATCAAATAAATCTGGGCTGTTCATCCCTCACAATAATATCTATCACCGCCGGGCGGTCAAGCGCTATAGCCTTTCCAAGCGCGTCCTTTAGCATATCCGGTTCTTCCAACCTAATTCCTTCTGCCCCGCAGGCTTTGGCGATCAAAGCAAAATCAGGCGTTCTAACATCAACCCCAAACGGAATCATGCCGTTCTTTTGCATCCTGTGCTTTTCCAATAAATAATTGCCGTTGTTAAAGATGATTACAACTATCGGTAAAGAATAACGGACAGCAGTTATTATTTCCTGCATAGTCATGATAAAACTGCCGTCGCCGGTTAATACTATGATTTTTTTCTCAGAAGTTGCAACCTTGGCGCCTAATCCAATGGGCAATCCGCTTCCCATGCACCGCCAGTAATCAGAAATAATTACGTTCTGACTTTTGGCTATGAAACCCCGGTCAAACCAGTGCATGAACTCACCCGAATCGATAGCGATCACAGCGTCTTCCGGCAGGATATCATTTAATAGTGATACCACTCTTTGTGGGGGAATGGGCTTTCCCGACAAGTTAGCCTCACTCCGGATCATTTCCAGCCGGTTATCATGGTGCTTTTTTATTTCATTTTGCCAGTTAGAATCAGGTGTTTTCTTTGATAAACCTTCAAGCAACTCCATTAAGATTAGAGCCATATCTCCCGTTAGCGCAAACGGTCTCAAACGGTAGGCTATTATATTTTGGGGGCGGGTATCTATATGGATAATTTTGACATGAGCCGGTATAAACTTGTGTTCGTAGGGGCTGTCCCCGATCAACAGAACACAGTCAGACTGTTGTAAAAGAGGCGGGATATGCGCCTCGCCCAGCCCGCCTAAATGGATATCTTCCGTGTCAGGGAAAATTCCCCTGGCACCCTGGGCCGGGATAATTCCCGCTCCAATTCTACAGGCCAACTGGAAAACCGTATCCTTATAAGCAATGGCAGCTTTGCCTGTGATAATAATGGGTTTATAACAATAACCTATGGTTTTTATTGCTTCTTCAATGTTTCCGGAAATACCGGGTGGACAAGGGTAACCCAACTCGGGAATATCATAATCTTTGGCCGGACTTAAAAAGATGTCTTTAGGTACTGAAATATGGCAGGGCACATTGTCTCCCGCAGCTTTTTCAAAAGCTATTTTTAGGGTCGCCGCTACTGATTCCGGCCTGGTAAGGAGTGTGGTCAGGCCTGTCACCGGAGCAAATAACTGCTGCTGCTCGAAATATTGTTTTGTGTTGGTGGACAGTTTGGATGTTACAACCTGCCCCGTGATAATCAGCATGGGTATGCCGTCACGATAAGCATCGGCCACGCCGTTTAACAGATTAATCGCCCCTGGCCCCTCTGTAGCCAAGCAAACTCCCGGCCTGCCCGTCATCCTGGCCTCCCCGCCGGCCATGAAAGAAGCGCCTTGCTCACTGGCCGTGCTGATAAATTTTATCTCTTCCTGTTTTCCCAGGGCATCCATAAAGGGTAAAATGGCATCCCCGGAAACTCCGTAAATGTTTTTAACGCCCCATTGCGCCAATAGCTTTAATAGAAGCTGTGCAACAGTTTGTCCCAAGCTCAGTCCTCCTGTAATGAAATAATGTTATTGTATGGTGCCCCAATTAATATCTTTAATTTCATAAAAATTAGAAAGAATTAATTTATTGGATATTATTTATCAATGCCGGTAATTACTAAATTAAATATATTTTGGAGTGTCAGGAGGTTTGTATATGTGGGACGGTTGGCCGATAACCCGGGTTATTTTATTGTTTACCGGGATTGCTTTGCTGATGATTTCTCTGCAAGTAACCCTTTTTCACTACCGCCAGAATTTCAGGCACCGGGCCATGTATGGCCCGGTGGTGGGAGGGCCTGTGCTTGGGCTTTTATCCATACTTTTAGTTTTTTATAACGCGCCGGCATTGCGTAGCGTGCTATTGGTTTTATTTTACGCAGGAGTGGTTTTAGGGATAACCGGTTCTGCCCTGCATGTAAACGGCATTGGTCAGCGTGTTGGTGGCTACGAGCAATCGCAAAATTTTCTAACCGGTCCGCCGCTTACTCTGCCCATGATGGTTGCAGCCATGAGTATACTGGGTTTGATTGCCCTGTACTGGAGGTAACAGAATGCAGGAAAACAGGACAAGGTATCTGTCCTATGATGTGCTAAATGAAAAAGATCAATGGGATGAACATACCCAGGAGATAGTATTAAAGCGCCTGGGTCCGTTCCCTGAAAATCAATTTCTGAACGAGCACGAAGCAGAAATGATTTATGCCATAGCCAGGCATATTGTGTATGACCAGCGCAAGGAAATACTGGATTACGTTGTCCACCACCTGGATAATACACTTTCTTCCCCCATGGGAGAAGATCAGCGCAAGGTGGGTACACCGGAGCAAAAAATTCTTGTGCGCCGGGGATTAAAAGCTACCGATAATCTGGCAAAAGAACAATATGGAGCCTCCTTTCTTAAAATTGATGTTCTACAGCAGTTCTCTATTCTGGATGATCTTGCCCGGGGAAAGGCCATGACGTCGGAAGATTGGCAGGGTATACCCCAAAAAGAGTTTTTTAAAAAGCTGGCCACTGAAATAGTAAACGCCTACTATTCATACCCGACTGTCTGGTCGGAAATAGGATACGGCGGTCCCGCGTACCCCCGCGGATATGTGCGCGTGGAAATGGGACTTACTGATCCCTGGGAGGCGAAGCGCGATGCCAAAGAGTCATGATTTTGTGAAACATAACTGTGACCACTACGATGGCCATCGTTATGATCACCTGGATAAAAGAAAATACGGTGACGAGGCGGATATTTGTATAGTAGGCGCGGGGGCGGCCGGTGGAGTACTGGCTTACGGGTTGAGCCGGGCCGGTCTTAAAGTGGTTGCTATTGAGGCGGGACCTTTTTGGAATCCTCAAACCGACTTCGCCAGTGATGAGTTGTCAATGCAGAGCCTGGCCTGGAATGATACCCGGCTGGTGGCAGGCAACGACCCCCTGGTCATGGGACACAACAATTCCGGCCGGGGTGTAGGCGGCGGCACTGTACATTTTACCGGTGTGTTTTACCGTTTTCACGAAAGTGACTTTAAAGTTAAAACCCTGGACGGAGTGGCGGATGACTGGCCGATTACTTATCAGGATCTGGAACCCTATTATGAAAAAATAGAGAGGGATATAGCAGTATCAGGCCCTAAACATTTTCCCTGGGGCCCATTTCAGGGACCGTATCCGTATCCGGAAAGGGAACCCATCAGTGCCAACGCCGAGATCTTCCGTAAAGGCTGTGAGAAACTCGGTATCAGGAGCGTGGTGGCTCCGCTGGCCATTAATTCAGCCCCTTTTGACGGGCGGCCACCTTGCATTAACAGAGGATTTTGCAACCAGGGCTGCAAGCCCAACGCCAAATTCAGCACATTGATTCACCATATCCCCAAGGCTATCGGGCAAGGCGCCGAAGTGCTCAGTGATTGTATGGTGACACAGGTTCATGTGGATAAGGCTGGAAAAGTAACCGGCGCTACCTTTGTGCATGATGGTAAGGAATATTTCCAAAAGGCCAAAATCATCATCCTGGCGGGTTACTGTATCGAAACTCCAAGGCTTTTGATGCATTCGGCCTGTCCCCTGTTTCCCAGCGGGCTGGCCAACAGCAGCGGCATGGTAGGCAAGGCTCTGATGACCCACAGTGGATATGACGTTTACTGCAAGTTTCACGATGAGGTGCGCATATACAAGGGAACCCCTGTGCTTGCGGCGACCCAGGAATTTTATGAAACCGATTTATCCAGGGGGTTCGTCAGGGGCTATACGTTAAACGCTCACGGCTCCAGACCTCTGGGCCTGGCTAAAGGACTGGCTGCCAAAGTGGGCATCTGGGGAGAAAAACTTTATGACATAATGCGGGATTTCAATTTTTATGCGCAGGTTACTCTGGTGGGAGAGGTGCTGCCCAATTTAAATAATACTGTAACGTTGAGTGATGAAAAGGACGAATACGGGATGCCCCGTCCACTGGTAACCTTTAGTTACGGCGAGAACGACAACAAAGTAATAGCGCACGGTGTTGGAAAAGCGCAAGAAATACTGGAAGCAATGGGCGGTGAGCCTGCTTTTGTTGTTCCTGACACCGGTCATCTGATGGGTACCTGCCGAATGGGCAATGACCCGTCAACCTCGGTGGTAAACGGGTTTTGTCGCAGTCATGACATTCCCAACCTTTATATATGCAGTGCCAGCGTCTTCGTGACCGCCGGGGGATGTAATCCCACAGAAACGGTCATGACCATAGCGGCAAGAACTGCGGATTATATTATAGAAGAAGCCAGAAAAAATAGTTATTAAGAGGGGTGGCAGATATGAAGAAACTTAAGGTGGGCATTATTGGCGTGGGTATGGCCTTCGAACGTTTGCATTATCCAGCATATCAGCAATTGACGGATCGTTATGAGATTGTTGCTCTCTGTGACCTGGAAACCCAAAAAACCCATAACTGGGCAAAGCGCCTGAATCTAAATAATGAGAGCATTTACACCGACTTTCAAAAAATGTTGTCCAGAAATGATCTGGATGTCATTGACATTATAGTTTGGCGATTTAAAAACAATTCACGATATTCTACTGTCAATCAAAGAAGAAAGAATTATATCTGTGGATAGCAACGATGTCTATTATAATCTGAAATACTGTTAGGGAGATAAAAAATGACTGGGCATGGCCAGGATATGGTTACGTTCCGGGTACCGCTTGCTTTGGAAAACTAAAATAAAAAGTAGCACCTTTCTCAACTTCACCAATCATCCACGCATGACCATTGTGCCTTTGGAGTATCTTCTGGCATATAGCGAGTCCTAGACCTGAACCTTCAAACTCATTTTGTGAATGGAGTCTTTGGAATACTCCAAAAAGTCGAGCTGAATAACGCATATCGAAGCCTACACCATTATCTTTCACTGCAAAAATGTATTCATTTTCGCGCTCACTATAGCCAATCTCGATCATGGCAATTTCCCTGTTGCGTGTATACTTTAATGCATTAGTAAGTATATTCGAAGTAAGTATTCTCATCAGTACAGGGTCACCAGCTACTTTAGGCAAAGGCTTAAGAATATATTTTACATGTCGCTGACCTTGTAGTTGAATAAGCTCGTTATAAACATTATGAAATAATTGCTCTAGCTGTATAACTTCATGTTGCATTGGTATTTCACACATTTTTGAGAATTCAAGTAAATGATCAATAATGGCTATGACTTCTACGGATTTTTCCTGAATAATAGTAATTAGCTCTTGTCCTTCGCTACCCAGCTTGTTTCGATAATCTTCAATAAGATATTCAATAAGCTTATTAATTGATAGCAGAGGAGCTTTTAAATCGTGGGATATGGTATAGCAGAAGCTGTCTAATTCACGATTAGCTTCTTTAAGCGATTCAGTTTGCTGCTTTAGTTTGATATGTGTTTTTACACGGGCTAGCAGTTCAGAGGTCTTGAAGGGTTTTACTACATAGTCTTGAGCTCCTAATTCAAACCCCTTCTGAATACTATCTTCATCGTCTCTGGCAGTTAAAAATATAATTGGGATATTGCTAAAATGACGGTTACTTTTAATAGTTTTGCACAGTTCGAAGCCATCCATTTCAGGTATATAAATATCTAATAGAATCAAATCCGGTTGATGATGACTTAATAGTTCCAGAGCAGTAGTCCATTTCTTGGCAATTCTTATCCTGAAATTGTTTTCGTGCAGTACTGCTACAACTGCTTCAATATGTTCCGGTGTATCTTCAACCAGTAATATTTCCGGTTGATTTTTCTTTTGGATTATTTCCAAGAGTTTCAGCTCCGTGTATATATTTTAGATGATTAAATATTAAACGAAGGAACGTGTAAAAAACAACCCCTTTTTTAAAGCCACGTCAGCCCTGTCAAAAGGATCGTATGCAACTGCTTTGACTTGTCTGCTCAGCTAAATACCACCGGGCAATGAGAAATAATTGGATCCGTGTTTTGACAATTGCAAACGCTGGTATTGTAGTTTATAATAACTTTTAAGGCAAAGAAGCTGTAAGGCAAAGAAGCTAAAAGGCAAAGAAGCTGTGTTTTGCGAAGCCCGCAAAACGACTTCTTTGCCTTTTATAATTTTTGACATGTTTTTTGTCAAGCTCAGTGTTTTTGCTGGCTATATCTAGTATGTCAGAGATGTCTGGGGTGCTGAATGTGAACTCAAAGATAAGCATAAAACAATCAACCATTAATGCCTTGATTATAGGAATATTTTTTCTTATAGCAATATTGCTGGGAGCAAGTATTTTATATATGAATTCCAGTATTAACGCTTACAATACTGCAGAAAAAAGAAGAACAGAATTCAAACAACTAGGTATGGATTTGGCGAACGCTTCTGATTATTTGACAGAAGAGGCAAGAAAATATGCTGTAACTAAAGATATCACCCATTTAAATAAGTACTGGGAAGAAATCAATATAACTAAAACAAGAGATAAAGTTATATTACGGCTTGGTGAACTTAATTCACCACCCGCTGAGAAGGCCTTGTTGGCAGAGGCGAAAAAACATTCCGATGACCTTGTAGAAACTGAGAGACATTCCATGCGGTTGGTTTTAGAAGGTCTGGGAGAAAAAGAAGTTAACATGGTTCCTGAAGTCGCCAGTTATCGTTTAATAAAAGAAGAACAGCAGCTGGCCAGAGAGGAAAAATTTGCTAAAGCACGCGCTATTATGTTTGACGCTCAGTATGACGCGGATAAGAAAAGTATCATGAGCCCGATTGATAAATTCCAACAAGTTATGAATGCACGTTTGGACGCTGAATTGGAAGTTGCCCGTGAGGGTACCAGAAGAGCAGCATTATTACAAGCAATACTTGCCGGAATTATTATTGGTGCAGTTGCCTTGTTGATTAGAATTCTTTTTACGCAAGTAAACGATCCAATCAGGAATTATACTGAGCTATTGCAAGATATTTCTTTTAGTGATAAAGGTTTCAGGCTTATCCCCGGGGGCTCGCATGAACTTAAACTGCTTGCTGTGACGTTCAATGATTTATATAGCTCATTTCAAGATGAACTGGTTAAACGAAAAGAAGCGGAACAAACTATGAAAACTGCGAAAGATGAGGCTGAGCGTGCCAACAGTGCCAAAAGTGAATTTCTTGCAAACATGAGTCATGAAATTAGGACACCGCTAAATACAATAACTGGATACACCTATTTATTGAAAAATAGCGACTTGATTTCAAAGCAGAAAGAGTACGCCGATAAGATTGATATGGCGGCTAATAATTTATTGGGCATTATTAATGAAATTCTCGATTTCTCAAAAATCGAAGCCCGTAGGATGACGCTTGAGATGGTTGATTTCGACTTATTTATGATTTTAGACAATCTTTGCGGCATGGTTGGTTTTGAAGCTCAACTAAAGGTGGTTAAACTTGATTTAAACATCAGACCTGATGTTCCACAGTATTTAAAAGGAGATCCTGTGCGACTCAAACAGGTGATTTTAAACCTGTTGGCCAATAGCGTAAAGTTTACCCATGAGGGGAGCATAGATATTCTGGTGGAATTGCTGGAAAAAGAGCAAAACTATGTTAATTTACGCTTTAACGTTACTGATACCGGGATAGGCATTTCTGAAGAACAGAAAAAGTCCCTTTTTCAAGCTTTTACCCAGGGGGATGCATCAACATCAAGAAAATATGGTGGTACAGGTTTAGGGTTGGCTATTTGCAAAAAAATGGTTCAACTCATGGGCGGCCATATAAAAGTGGAAAGCGAAATAGGGAAAGGGTCGACATTCAGTTTTACAGCTAATTTTGCAATTGCAGACAGTATTCCTATAGAGCAAGAAAAAGCTGAAATGGCAAAATTAGCAAAAATATTTGCTAAGAAAAAAATTCTACTGATCGAGGATAATCTCATTAATCTGCAAATGACTAAAGAAATTCTTGATCAATTAGGTTTTGACACCGATACAGCTGAAAACGGTTTTATAGCATTGCAAAGGGTTGAACAAAATTTTTACGATGCTATTTTAATCGATATTCGGATGCCCGAGATGGATGGATACGAAACAACACGCCGCATAAGAGGTTTAAAGGGTACTGAGAAGCTGCCTATTATCGCCTTATCGGCGGATGCAGTGGAAGGCGTGGCTGAAAAAGCTAAAGCAGCAGGCATGAACGGGTATTTGACTAAACCTTTAAATCCATTAAAACTTATTGGTATTTTGCAGAGCTATATTCAAATCGAAGCTATTAGCGAAGACTTGGAGGAATTGACTGATGAATGTACCGGAGAAGTAACAGATGCTCAAGCTTGTCTTGATTGGGAAAAGGGTCTGAGAAGATTAGGTGGTAATAAGGGGAAATACAGAGAAATTATAATGCAGTTTATCAGCAACCATAGTAAAGATGCAAATAAACTTGAGGATCTTTTATCTTCAAGTGACTTGACAGAAGCGAAAATGCTTGTCCATACAATCAAGGGCATTGCCAATAATATCGGGGCAATGGGCTTGAAGGATGCCAGCGTAACATTAGAAAAAGCGATATTAGATAATAATCAAAATCAACTTGAACAAGCCATTCATAATTTCAAGGTAAAACTTCAGACACTTGTTGATTATACCACTACGCTGCTAGGTAATGTGATTAGTATTGAAGAACAAGAAGAAAACAGGGTCGATTTAGGGGATGTGCATAAGGTCCTCATGGATCTGCTTGCTTTGTTGCAGGACGGAGATGCTGAGGCAAAAAATCTGTTTCAAGTATGTAAAAATGAACTTAAGCAAAACTTAGAGGAAAAAAATTATGTTCGATTAGATAAAAATATATCGTCCTATAATTTCCATGAAGCAGCAGCAGATTTGCAAGAGCTTATGTTGAGAATAGGAAAAGATCATTGTGATGAATCAGGTATAGGAGAAATTAAGGATGTATAAGGTTTTAATTGTTGATGATGACAGGTCAACAAGATATATGCTTAAGCGGTTTAAAAAATGGAAATTCTATGGCTTTGCCATCGCTGACGAAGCTTGTGACGGCAAAGAGGCCTTGCAAAAGCTAAAATCTTATCATTTTGATTTAATTATTACAGATATCAAAATGCCTGGTATGGATGGCATTGAGTTTATGCATGAGCTTAAAAGCATGGAATGGCAAATTTGTGTCATTTTTCTGAGTACACATACTAATTTTGAATACGCCAAACAAGGTATACGCTTGGGAGTATTTGATTATATGACCAAACCTCTAAATGATGATTTGCTTAGCGAAGCTTTAGAAAGAGCAAAAGGGTATCTAGATGAAGAATACTTAGATAGAGCTAAAGCAGGAGCGGAGGATAAGCAACTTGCAGAAAGCGCCAGAATCTATAATCTCAAAAAGCGTGAAAAAAAACTTGCAGCTTGCTTGTTATCCGGCAGTTCTCTTATTACCGAAGAAATAGAAAGCACCTTTATGGAAACCAGGGAAATGTACGCAAATAATCTACAAAAAATAGGCATTTTGTTGAATTCGTTGCTTACTAATCTTAGTGAAAAAATATACGGTACCTTTCCCTGGTTAGAAAAAATTGAAGGCAATACTTTCGCATATGATATGACGGAGGCTCAATCAATTGCATTGATGAAGCAAAACTTTATTGATTGCATTAACAACGGCTTGGAAGTGATAAAAAAATATGAATTACATCATGCCGATAGTGTGGTTAGGAAAACTTGCGCTTATGTGGTGGAACACGTTGAGCAGGATATTAGGATGGAATACATTTCCAATGAGGTGTGCATTAGCAAAGATTACATCGGTAAACTGTTTAAACAGAAGACAGGCTGTAACTTTAATGATTTTGTAACCAAAGTCAAAATGGAACATGCTAAATATCTTATTAGTACAGGAGAATTGAAAAACTATGAAGTGAGTGAAAAATTGGGTTATAGTAAGCCAGATTATTTCAGTCGGCTTTTTAAGAAATATACCGGATACACGCCTAGCGAATTTAAAAAAATTACACCGTAATCTTGTCTGATTGCACATGGAAAATGACCTTGGCAGTTTATAAAGGGAAAACTGTTTTGATTTTTACGGATTTTTAGGGTGAAATTACTGTTATTTGGGGTTAAATTTCATAGATTTTCAGTGTATTATATTAAAAATGATGGCAAGGTGATGACTAAGGTTAGTCATTCAAGCATAGCTAAGGTGCTATGAAATCAGGCATAGCTGAGGCGCTATGAAAACGCATTCGATGATAGAATGTGATTTTTCATAGCGCCTTTTTGCGTTTATTTGGTGTGCCATCATAACCACATTACTTTCATGGCCATGAAATGTGTGTTGGTAATCTTGGATTTAATTAAAGAAGTGAAGGTGGTTGTAGAAATGAGAATTGTATCAACGAGAAAGTTTAGGAAGGGCATCACTGTTGTAGTTACTATGATGCTTGCTGTGTCGATGCTTTTGTCAGGATGCGGGACTGCGAAAACTGGAGGTTCGAATGAAGCAGCGCCAGCTGCAAAAGATGCTGGTGACACGATCAAGGTTGGTATTTTGCATTCCTTAAGCGGTACCATGGCTATCAGCGAAGTATCGGTAAAAGATGCTGAAATGATGGCTATTGATGAAATCAATGCTTCCGGTGGTGTTCTTAGTAAGAAGATTGAACCTATAGTCGAAGATGGTGCTTCAGATTGGCCTACCTTTGCAGAGAAGGCCAAGAAACTTTTGCAAGATGATCATGTCGCTACTGTTTTTGGTTGTTGGACTTCTGCCAGCCGTAAGGCAGTACTGCCGGTATTTGAACAGAACAATGGACTTTTGTGGTATCCTGTCCAATATGAGGGGATGGAATCTTCGCCAAATATTTTTTACACAGGTGCTGCTCCCAATGAGCAAATAGTACCGGCTGTTGAGTGGTTGCTGAAAAACAAAGGCAAAAAGTTCTTTCTCCTTGGTTCTGACTATGTTTTCCCGAGAACGGCTAATAAAATTATTAAGGCGCAGCTTAAGGCTATGGGTGGGGAATTGGTTGCGGAAGAATATACACCCCTTGGACATACGGATTATAGTACTATTATCAACAAAATCAAAGCAGCTAAACCAGATGTTGTCTTTAACACATTGAACGGCGATAGCAACGTTGCCTTTTTTAAGCAGTTAAAGGATGCTGGGATAACTTCAAAAGACCTGACTACTTGCTCAGTAAGTGTTGCGGAAGAAGAAATTCGCGGCATTGGCGCTGACAACATGAAGGGCCAGCTCGTCTCTTGGAATTATTACCAGACCACAGATACTCTCGAAAACAAAGAATTTGTCAAGAATTACAAGGAAAAATATGGTGAGAATCGTGTGACTGACGATCCTATTGAAGCAGCATATGATGGAGTTTATCTCTGGGCTAAAGCAGTGGAGAAAGCTGGAACTACTGATGTGGACAAAGTTAGAGAAGCTGCTAAAGGACTTGAGTATCAAGCGCCTGAAGGATTAGTTAAAATTGAGCCGGAGAACCAGCATCTGTGGAAACCTGTGAGAATTGGTGAGGTACAGGCAGACGGCTCGATTAAGGAAATCTGGAGTACAAAAGAAGCTGTAAAACCAGATCCCTATCTGAAATCCTATGACTGGGCTAAAGATTTAAGTAACTAATCAGTATAAGAGTTTAGCCTGTGCGGGATGCAGAAAACATCCTGCACAGGCTAAAAAATCGGAGAGTGATTGGGGTTATGGAAACTTATGTTCTGCAAATATTTAACGGGATTAGCGTAAGTTCCATTTTGATGCTTGCTGCTTTGGGCCTGGCTGTTACATTTGGTTTAATGAAAATTATTAATATGGCCCATGGTGAATTGATCATGATCGGGGCTTATGTGACCTATCTAACCCAAAATATTTTTATAGCATATGTAGATAAAAACGTTTTTGACAGTTATTTTGTCTTTGCTTTACCTGCTGCTTTTGTTGTTACGGCATTTATAGGCTATTTACTGGAAATTACAATCATAAAGCATCTTTATGGTCGACCTCTGGATAGTTTATTAGCTACCTGGGGGGTAAGCCTTGTATTGCAGCAACTGGCAAGAAGTATTTTTGGGGCTCCTAATGTTGATGTCAAAAGTCCCAAATGGTTAGTCGGTGGTATGCTTGTTTGGGGAAACTTGCAGCTGCCGTATAAGAGACTGTTTATCATTTTGCTTGTAGCACTTTGTATATGCGGTGTTTATTATTTCCTCTACAAAACAAAAGGTGGACGAAGGATCCGGGCAGTTATGCAAAACCGTACCATGGCGGAAAGTCTCGGTATTAATACGCGGAAGGTTGATGCCATGACTTTTGCCATTGGTTCCGGCCTGGCAGGTATTGCAGGCTGTGCACTTACATTGCTCGGTTCCATAGGACCAACACTTGGTACGAATTATATAGTTGATACATTTATGGTTGTAGTGCTTGGCGGCGTGGGCAGAATTATAGGTACTGTTGCGGGTTCTGGAGCAATTGGCCTGGGAAAAACAACTTTTGAGTTTTTAACTGACGCATCTCTTGGCAAGGTACTGGTCTTTGTAGTGGTTATCTTATTCCTGCAATGGAAGCCGCAGGGTTTCTTTAACATCACCAGCCGGACCTTAGATGAGTAAATGGAGGTGTACTGATTTGATCGGGATAGTTGCAAAAACTAAGGAATGCATACTAAAACGTAATATGGCCATCTCCATAATATTTGTTTTATTATGTCTGGCGCCGTTATTTTTATCAGACTTTAGAATCAATCTGCTTGGTAAATTTGTGGCCTATGCCATACTTGCTCTTGGTACTGATCTTATTTGGGGCTATACGGGGATTTTGAGCCTTGGACATGGAGTTTATTTTGGCTTGGGAGCCTATTGTATGGCGATGTATCTCAAGCTGGAATCGAGTGGCGGGAAGATACCGGACTTCATGTCCTGGAGCGGACAGGAAGTATTGCCCTGGTTTTGGAAGCCATTTGCTTTTGCGCCATTTGCATTGACGATGTCAATTCTTATTCCTGTGCTATTAGCTTTTTTGATTGGCTACTTAACCTTCAAAAATCGCATTCGTGGCGTGTATTTCTCCATATTAACACAAGCCCTATCAATGATTTTTGTTGTTTTATTTATTGGCCAACAAGCTTACACGGGTGGAACAAACGGTATAACCAACTTAAAAACTATCTTTGGTTTCTCCCTTGCCAATGCATCAACTAAACTTGTCCTTTATTATAGTGCAGTTACGTTGTTGTTAGCGGCATATGTGTTTTGCAAATCTATTGTCGGCAGACGTATTGGTCGAGTATTGGTCGCTATTCGAGATGGTGAAAACAGGATCCGTTTTTCAGGATACAATCCAACAGTTTATAAAGTATTTGTTTACGCTATTTCTGCTGGCCTGGCTGGCCTGGCAGGCGCCATCTTTGTTCCACAGGTTGGTATAATATCGCCTGCAGAAATGGGCATTGTGCCTTCCATTGAAATGGTAATTTGGGTTGCCATAGGGGGACGTGGTACATTAACTGGCGCCATAATTGGAGCAGTGCTGGTCAATTCATTAAAAAGTGTAGTTAGCGAAAGTTTTCCTGATATATGGTCATATTTTATCGGCATTACCTTTATAGTAGTTGTTATTTTCTTGCCTTCGGGGCTGGTTGGTAGTTATTATCAAATGAAAAAAAGCTTGGCGAAAATATTTGGTGTTACAGAGAATGTAAGCGGCCATGAAACATTGGCCAGGGTCGCAAAAGTTGTAGCTGAGAAGGATTAGTAATTATTCAGTTGTCAGGTTAGTAGCAGAATGAGAGAATGGTTTATCGTCTAGAAGTATTCTGAATACTGAATAGTAAAAGGATTTTAAAAAAAACTTAAAGGTGTGTTTTTAATGGATAAAGTTTTGGAGATTAAAGATTTGACAGTTAGTTTTGATGGCTTTAAAGCAGTCAATAATATAAGCACTTCTGTTAAAAAAGGGAATATACATTTTTTTATCGGACCGAATGGCGCCGGTAAGACTACTTTACTTGATGCCATATGCGGGCGTGTTAAGCCTGTCGCCGGTTCAATAATTTTCAAAAATAATAATGATGTAACAAAGTTGGCTGAACATGAAATTGTTGAACGTGGTATTGGTAGGAAATTTCAGGTTCCGTCTGTATTTAATAGTATTACAGTTTTTGAAAATATGGAGCTGGCAGCTGAAAAGAAAAGAACTATTTATTCTACACTTTTTTCGAAGCTTAGTCAGAAGCAGATGGAAAGAATTGAATATGTGCTCAAAATAACTGGTTTGTATGAAAAGAGATTCGAGAAACCGGCGGCCTTGTCCCATGGAGAAAAACAATGGCTGGAAATAGGCATGCTTTTTGTACAAAAGCCGGAAATTATGCTTTTAGATGAACCTGTGGCTGGCATGGGCAGGAAGGAAACGGATAAGACCGGCGAGTTGCTTAAGGAAATTGCTAAAGACTGTTCCGTGGTGGTTGTTGAACATGATATGGAATTTGTAAAAGAGTGCGCGAATACCGTTACAGTTCTTCATGAAGGAGCACTTTTGGTCGAAGGTGATATGGAGGACGTTCAAAAAGACCCGCGTGTTATTGAAGTTTATTTAGGCCGGGGCGGTGAGTGAAGTGCTGGATGTTAGTGGTTTAAGCGCCTATTATGCTGAAAGCATTATACTAAAAGATATCAGCTTAAGAATTAAACAAGGGCAAGTTGTTTGTCTGCTTGGAAGAAATGGTGTTGGTAAAACTACCTTTCTGAAAAGCATTATGGGTCTTGTAAAAACACCTAATGGCAGCATTTCCCTGACTGGCACAGAGATGATCGATATGCCTACTTATAACAGGGCATTACAAGGAATTGGCTATGTCCCTCAGGGAAGGGATATTTTTTCTAATCTAAGTGTTTATGAGAATTTGCTGCTGGGGCTGGAAAGAGATAGAAAGAACAGTGCTTTAGATGAAAGTATTTATGAACTCTTTCCCGTATTAAAAACGATGTTAAAAAGAAAAGGCGGCGATTTAAGCGGTGGACAGCAGCAGCAATTAGCAATTGCCCGGGCACTGGTATCGAATCCAAAGCTGCTTTTACTTGATGAGCCGACAGAAGGTATTCAGCCATCGATCATACAAGAAATTGCCAGAGTTATAAAGAAGCTAAAAAGTAAGGGCAATATCTCAATGCTAATTGTGGAGCAATACATTGAATTTGTTTTAGAAGTCGCCGATTATTTTTATGTTATGGATAAGGGTTGCATTGTTCTGGAGGGAAAGACAAAAGATGTTGATCCTGAAAAGATTCAGGCTAAAATAGCTATATAAGTTATATTAATCGGGGTAGGTGATGGTTAATGCATTTAACTCCAAAAGAAACAGAGAAATTAATGCTCCATTTTGCAGGGGAGCTCGCTGGTAAAAGAAAAGCAAGGGGACTTAAACTAAACTATCCTGAGGCGGTTGCCTTGATCAGTGCAGAGTTGCTTGAAGCTGCCAGGGACGGTAAAACTGTTACTGAATTGATGCGGTATGGCGCCAATATCCTAACTAAGGATGATGTCATGGAAGGAGTAGCTGCTATGATCCATGAAATTCAAATTGAAGCAACCTTTCCCGATGGTACAAAACTTGTTACCGTTCATAATCCAATCCGTTAATATAAAGGGGAGTAGATTGATGATACCTGGGGAATATTTCATTAATAATGACTACATAACTTTGAATTGCGATAGAAAGAGAATTGTACTCGAAGTTTCAAATACTGGCGATAGACCTGTTCAGGTTGGTTCGCATTATCACTTCTTTGAAGTCAATCGATGTTTGGCTTTTCCAAGGAGTCAAGCCTTTGGCATGAGGTTGAACATTCCATCTGGGACAGCAGAGAGATTTGAACCTGGAGAAGAGAAAGAAGTTGAGTTGGTCGCTGTTGGTGGTAACGCTATCATTCATGGGTTGAATGACCTGACGAGCGGCAGCGTCAAAGACGCAGAAGTTTTGCAGAATGCTCTTTTAAAAGCAAAAAAATTAGGCTTTAAGGGAGTTGAAGGATAATTGAGCTACCAAATAACAGGTAAGGCTTATGCAAACATGTATGGTCCAACAAAGGGAGATCGGATAAGACTTGCTGATACGGATTTGATCATTGAGATTGAAGATGATTTTACAGTTTACGGAGATGAATGTAAGTTTGGTGGTGGTAAATCAATTCGAGATGGCATGGGTCAATCGCCATCAGCCACAAGGCAGGAAGGTGCTTTGGATTTGGTTATCACCAATGCCGTAGTAATTGATTCTTGGGGGATTGTTAAAGGTGATATCGGTATCAGGGATGGCAAGATTGTTGGTATCGGTAAGGCGGGTAGTCCTGATGTTATGGACGGGGTGGCCCCGGATTTAGTCGTTGGCGCCTCAACAGAGGTGATTGCCGGTGAAGGGCTGATAGCCACGCCGGGCGGAATTGACGCACATATTCATTTCATTTGTCCCCAGCAGATTGAAACGGCGTTATACAGCGGCATTACAACAATGCTCGGTGGAGGAACGGGACCGGCAGATGGTACTAACGCTACCACTTGCACACCAGGTAGTTTTCATGTCCATAGAATGCTGGAAGCTGCTGAAAGCTTTCCTATGAATCTTGGTTTTTTGGGCAAGGGGAATGCATCCTTTGCAGGTCCGCTGGTTGAGCAAGTTGAAGCTGGAGCAATGGGACTAAAATTACATGAAGACTGGGGAACAACATCGAAAGCTATAGATACATGCTTACAGGTAGCTGACATGTATGATGTTCAAGTTGCTATCCACACTGATACGTTAAACGAAGCAGGATTTGTTGAAGAAACCATGCGGGCAATTAATGGAAGGACCATTCATACTTATCATACAGAAGGAGCCGGCGGTGGCCATGCACCGGATATTATCAAAATTGCTGCACTGCCAAATGTGCTGCCATCTTCTACAAATCCAACCATGCCCTTTACGATTAACACCATTGACGAACATTTAGATATGCTAATGGTTTGCCACCACCTGGATAGTAATGTGCCGGAGGATGTTGCCTTTGCCGACTCAAGAATACGGCCGGAGACCATTGCTGCAGAAGATATTCTGCATGATTTGGGAGTATTTAGCATGATGAGTTCTGATTCCCAGGCCATGGGCAGAGTTGGCGAAGTTATTATCAGAACATGGCAGACTGCTGATAAAATGAGAAAACAAAGAGGTCCATTACCGGAAGATGGTGATCGGAATGATAACTTCCGTGTGAAGAGATACATAGCCAAATATACGATTAATCCTGCATTAACACATGGTATGGCTAATTATGTAGGTTCTTTGGAAAAAGGTAAAGTTGCTGATGTTGTTTTATGGAAACCGGCTATGTTCGGTGTTAAGCCAGAGATGATTCTCAAGGGAGGCTTTATTGTCGCCAGCAAAATGGGAGATGCCAACGCATCGATACCTACACCGCAACCGGTGATTTATAGAAACATGTTTGGCGCTTTTGGCCGGGTCAGGTACAGCACATGTCTGACTTTTGTATCCAAGGCAGCACTGGAATCGGGAGCTCTTGAAAAATTAAAACTTCAGAAGCAAGTTGTGCCTGTTGTTGGCTGCAGAAATGTATCAAAGAAAGACATGGTTTTAAATAACGCCACGCCGAATATTGAAGTAGATCCTGAAACATACGAAGTGAGAGTTGATGGGGAACAATTAACCTGTGAACCTTTTAAAACACTTTCTCTGGCTCAGAGGTACTTTTTATTCTAATTTCCCAAAGAGGTGAACCTGTGCTTATTGGAAATATTATCCATGATCTAAATGAGCAGGATCTTGGTGACATAGAGCGTGATTATGTTCCGATTGAATGGTATGAAGTTGAGAAGAAAGTGCTGCATAAAGCAAGTCGCAATGGCTTGGAGGTAGGGATTCGTAATCATGAAGGACACCCTTTGCGTGACGGTGATATTTTATGGCATGATGCCCACAGGGCTTTGATTGTAGAAATATTGCCTTGTGATTGTATAGCACTTAAACCGAAAACTATTAGCGAAATGGCAAAAGCCTGTTATGAGATTGGCAACAGACATGCTCCTTTATTTATGGAAGATGGAGAATTGCTTACGCCCTTTGACGCGCCACTTTTTAATGTGCTTGGGAAATATGGTTTTGCGGCATATGTGAAAAATGCTAAATTAAAAACACCCATAGGTGGTTATGCGCGTGGACACTCCCATGGACACTCCTAAAACCGCAGAAGTTAAGACTCATCCTTTTTTTTGCCTGCTCCAGATAAGTGACCCGCTTTTGCCCATCGGCGGGTTTACCCAGTCATTTGGTTTGGAGACTTATGTTCAGAAAGGCATTGTCCATGATGCCGGCTCTGCAAAGAAATATTTGGAGAGTTATCTTCTGAACAATTTCCTCTATAATGATTTGCTGGCGGTTAAACTTGCCTGGGAATATACCAGTACAGCCAATTTGGATGGGATAGGTAATTTGGAAAAAATTATTTGTGCTGCGAAAACCCCGAGGGAAATTAGAATGGCCAGTACGAAATTGGGAGCGCGGCTTTCAATTATTGTAGAATCAGTATTAAAAGAACATCCTTTGTTCAGTGCATATCAGAAGAGGGTTAAAAGTGGTCAATGTGCTGGGCATTATAGCGTAATCTACGGCCTGGCTACAAAACTTTTAGATATAGAAAAAAACCTTGCTCTTTCGGCGGTGACCTATAGTACAGCTTCTCAAATTGTTAATAACTGTGCCAAGCTGGTGCCATTAAGTCAAAAAGATGGGCAGAAGATATTGTTTGGCGCCCAGGCAATTTTTCAACAGATCATCGATAAAGTAGAGACGTTAACGGAGAGCAGTTTGGGGATTTGCTCTGTTGGCTTTGATTTGAGGTCCATGCAGCATGAAAGATTGTATACAAGATTGTATATATCATAATTTTTGGGAGGAATAGCTATGGTGTTCGTCAAGATCGGGATTGGTGGACCTGTCGGTTCCGGCAAAACTGCGCTGATTGAGCGTTTGACGAGGTTATTAGCACACAACTACAGTATAGGCGTGATTACAAATGATATCTATACAAAGGAAGATGCAGAGTTTTTAGTGAAAAACAGCTTGCTTCCAGCGGAGAGAATCATGGGTGTTGAAACCGGGGGGTGTCCACATACAGCTATTCGTGAAGACGCTTCTATGAATTTGGAAGCGGTTGATGACATGATCAGGAGTTTTCCGGACATTCAAATTTTATTCATAGAAAGTGGAGGCGACAACTTGTCGGCAACCTTCAGTCCCGATTTGGCTGATGCGACAATTTATGTCATTGACGTTGCCGAAGGGGATAAAATACCGCGCAAAGGTGGACCGGGTATAACCAGGACAGATTTGTTAGTTATTAATAAGATAGATTTGGCGCCTTATGTTGGGGCAAGTCTGGAAGTTATGGCCAGGGATTCGCAAAGGATGAGAGGTGAAAAACCCTTCATTTTCACCAACCTTAATACTAATGAAGGTCTTGATGATGTGATTAAATGGATAAAGCAAGGTGTACTATTGGAAGGTCTATGATTATGGTTAATAATTTTGGCCAAGACAGTGAATTGTATATTAAGGCTGAAAATATAAATGGTATGACATCTTTAGAGGATTGTTTTTTTACTGCTCCATTCAAAATAGCAAAACCTTTTTGGGATGAAAAAAAAGACATCATGAATATAATAGTTATGAGTGCTTCTGCTGGTATCATGGAAGGAGATTGTTATCGAATAAGGCTTGATTTAGGTGTTGGTGCAAGGATTGCATTGCATGGCCAGTCTTATACTAAGATCCATCGTATGCAAGAAGGTCAGGCAAGTCAGTTTAATCATTTTTTTTTAGCGAAAGGAGCTTTTTTGGACTATGCACAAAAACCTGCCATTCCTTATGCTGGATCAAGTTTTCAATCTGATTCTGAATGTTTTTTGAATAGTGGTTCTGCATATATGTATTCAGATGTCTTTGCTTGCGGGAGGGTGAAGAGAGGGGAGCGCTTTGAGTTTAAAGAATACAGAAACTGTAACAAGGTTTATTATCTAGGCGATTTGATTTTTTTTGATCGTCAAGTGCTTGTGCCGGGTTATCAGTTTCTTGAAGGTATTGGTTTTTTTGAGGGTTATTCACATCAAGCAACATTAGCATTTTTTTATGATAATTTTCATGATCAATTGCTTGAACGGTTATTTGGTATTTTAGAAAAGTCAAGTGATATTGAATTTGGTTTAACAAAAACAAAAAGGTTTGGTTTAGTTGTCAGAATTTTGGGAGACAGTGCTGACTATCTTTCCAAGATTCTTGTTGAGCTTAAGCAAGAATGTTATTTGGAAATTTGTGGTGCTCATAAAAACAGGCCCTTCCTGAAATAATATAGTAAAAATGGAAGGGTGGTAATATCAAATTGCAGATGAACATGTTTATGCAACCGAACCAGTTTCAGCAGCAACCGGTAATGCCTGAGCCTCCAAGGGTCATCTCCACCAAAGATCACCTCTATCTGAAAGACGCACTGTCCTGGGAACTGACTGCCATGAAGAAATGTTTTCACTTTGCCAGGGAAGCCAGGGACCCGGAAATTCAAATGGTCCTGGACAGGACGGGGCAAATGCATCTGAAACACTATCTTGTAATTTTAAATCACGTTAATCCGGCCAATTCGGCCAATCGCCTGGGAGGTGTAGGTCAGTAATGCAACAGCAAAATAAGATACAGAACCCTCAGTCCGGGCTATCGGCACAGGTAAAAGGCCCGCAGATGAACGACAGGGATATGGTGAACGAGACACTGGCCGGCCTGAAGTATATTACCGACGGCCTCAACGTTTTTACCAGGGAGGCCAGTCATCAGGCATTGCACAGGGACGTCGCGAATATGTTGCTGGAGACCCACGGGCAGGCCAGGGAGGTATTCAACCTCATGTTCAGGAAGGGTTGGTATACCCTGGAGCCGGAAGATGCGCAAAAACTGCAGCAAACACACCAGCAGTTTATAAATTATCAGACCCAGTTCCCCTATAATCCCGGCTTTATGCAGTAAGCACAGGCTGTAAACGGGTAGAGGCGGCGGGCTGCTTTCATTCATCAGAATGGAATGGCAGCCCGCTTTTCTATGCGCTTTTTTCCAGTCCTGTGCCTCCAGAGGGGCAGTTGTTAAAGCTGAGAGCTTTTTTGGGACAGACGGCCACACAGGAGGAACATTTGATACAATCGTTGTTGCCCATTACAGCGTCGCTCTTATATTTATACGGCTCTAGCTGCATGGGGCAGGTCTTTGCGCAGAGGCGGCAGTTCACGCAGTCGCTGCTAATCTGAAGCTGGTTTTTGCCGCTGGCAAGCATATGTCCGAGAGTGCCCATGGGGCAGATATGGCACCATACCCTGGGCTGAACGAAAATGCCCAGCAGGATGCCCGCTGCTGTGGTTACCGTAAGTATTCTTACCAGGGCCAGGCCCATTGCTTCCAGGTCGCCCCAGGCAAGGTACCACTGGGTTCCCATCATAGTCAGAATAAGGCCCAGCATGAACAGGCGGGTATATTTGTGGCGGAAAAAAGCCGGTATTTTTTTATTTATACTGATTGGTTTAATAAAAAGGTCAAAGAAACTTCCTCTGGGACACATCCAGTCGCACCACGCCCTGCCCCTGAAGGCAGCTATGCCCACCGACCCAAGCATACAGGTCAGCAGCAGAAATCCCAACAGCGGGTAAAACCATCCGCCCACCGTTACCAGGGGTAGCCCGATCCAGGTAAGCATTTGCAATCTTGATCTTTTTTCTTTAAGTATTTTTTTCATTATAAAACTCCCCTTTGTTATCCTTTTATAATTTCTTAATTATTCTCATTGAATTAGTATAGCGAAATTCGTGGGTTAAAAAATATAACCACCTGCCTTTCTTTTCCTTTTTGGGATGCCGTAGCCAAATTGCAAATCGTTCCAACAGGTTTTGATACCCCATAGGGTATATAATTAATTTATTGCATGGACAAGATACTTGTCAACTAAAAAATTATGAAAATTCATATTGACTTGAGTACCTCCCTGTGTTAATTTTATATTGAAAAAATACCCCAACGGGTAGAGGTAAAAAATATAATATGCCGGTAGATGTTGGTTGGACTGAGTTTGTGCTACAGAAGGGCGATATGTATACCCCGGCATGGTATAGTATAGCTGCCCGGGGTATAGCACGGAGACTGAGAAATTAAATATGGAGGAGGAATTATTATTATGACAATTGACGAACTGAAGAACATTAAGGTAGACAAAGTGGTGGACGCCAGGGGTACATCGTGTCCGGGCCCCATACTGGCCGCCAAGAAGGCCATTGCTGAAGTGGGTAAAGGCCAGGTAATGGAAGTTCTGGCTTCGGATTCCGGCACCCAGAAGGACATTCCGGCCTGGTGCAAAAAGACAGGTCATGAATTCCTCGGATTGATTGATGATGCCGGTACTTTTAAGCTATATGTCAAGAGGGCGAAATAAAATGGCTGCTACAAATAATGAAAGCAAGGATTATGCACCGAGGATCCTTGCTTTCTCCACAAACAACATATCTGACCCGGGCATCGATTTAGCCGGCAGTTCCCATATGCACTATCCTACCAGCGCCATGGTTTTCAGTATGCCTTGCACCAGCGGGATAAAGCCCGAGTGGATACTATACGCTATGGAAAAAGGCTTTGACGGTGTGTTCATAGCCTCGGATGGCGAGGAGTGCGCCTACCTGCCGGACTGTGCCGAAAGGTCGGCCAAAATAGCTGAAGAGGCGCAGGAACTGCTGAGAGCAAAAGGCTATGAACCCAAGCGGCTCAGAATGTCGGCCATCTGCTCGGTATGTGCCGAGCCATTTACCAACCAGATTAAAGATTTTTACAACATGCTAAAAAATTTAGGACCTGCCAGGAAGGGATAGCAATATGAATTACGATATGCTTGTTGTCGGTAGCGGTATCGGGGGTATGGAATCGGCCCTCAAGCTTGGCGACATGGGCTATAAGGTGCTCATGGTGGAGAAGGAGCCCAGCGTCGGCGGAAAAATGATTCTGCTCAGCAAGGTATTCCCTACTCTGGACTGCGCAAGCTGTATATCAACGCCCAAAATGGCCGCCTCTATCCATCACCCCAATGTTACAGCTTTGGTTTATTCCGAGGTGGAGCAGATTGAGAAAAAGGCAGAGGGCAAATTCCAGATAAAAATAAGGAAAAAGCCAACCTTTGTAAATTCAACTGCCTGCACCGGCTGCCGTCAGTGTGAAATGGTATGTAACGTGGCGGTTCCGGACCAGTACAATTCCGATATGGTATCCAGGAGGGCGGCCTATATAGCCTTTCCCCAGGCCGTTCCCAAAAAGGCGGTCATTGAAAAACAGGGATCTTCACCCTGCGCCCATACCTGTCCGGCGGGCATTAAGGCCCACGGCTACATTGCCCTGGTGAGGGCTGGGAAATATGGGGAAGCCTATGAGCTGGTGCAGGAAACAACGCCGCTGGTGGGCAGCCTGGGCCGGGCCTGCTACGCCCCCTGCGAAGGGGAGTGCTCCAGGGGTGAAATAGAGGGCTCCCTGCCCATCAGGAGATTGAAAAGGTTTATCGCGGATAAATATTATGCCGGGAATGCCGAATCCAAAGCAGTAGTTCCGGCTGAATCCAACGGTAAAAAGGTTGCCATAGCCGGCTCCGGCCCGGCGGGGCTCACTGCCGCCTTCCACTTGGCCCGGCAGGGTTACGGGGTGAAAATATTTGAGGCCGAAAAACAGCCGGGGGGCATGCTCAGGCTGGCCATACCTTCATTCCGCCTGCCCAAGGAGGTAGTGGAAAGGGATATTAAAAACGTAACCGCACTGGGCGTGGAAATAGAAACCGGGGTAAGGGTTGAAAATATCGGTGATTTGCGAAAACAGGGCTTTGACGCCGTATTCCTGGCTACCGGCACCCAGGGAACAAGAAAAATGAACGTGAATGGGGAAGACCTGGATGGCGTGGTATCGTCACTGGAATTCCTGCGGGATATTAACCTCGGTAAAGAGCTGTCCCTTAAGGACAAAACGGTTATTGTGGTGGGCGGGGGCAACGTAGCCATTGATTCCGCCCGGGTCGCCGTAAGGTTGGGAGCTAAAAAGGTGATTGTTCAGTACAGGAGGAGCAGGGAGGAAATGCCGGCTCACCACTGGGAAATCGAGTGCGCTGAAAAAGAGGGCGTAGAATTTCAATACCTGACCGCGCCGGTAAAATTCACCGGCAGGGACGGTAAACTGGCCGAAGCCGTCAGCATCAGGATGGAGTTTGACGGTGCTGATGCCGATGGCAGGAGAAAGCCGGTGCCTGCGGAGGGTTCAGAGTATGTTACAGAAACTGACATGGTCATTACTGCAGTGGGTCTTGCTCCGGATACCAAAAATTTCGGCAGTGCCATTAAATTAAATAAGAATGAAACCATCAGTGTTGATCCGGAAACCCTGCAGACAGACATTCCCTATGTGTTTGCCGGGGGGGACGTGGTCACCGGCCCGTCCATGATTGTCAATGCCGTGGGCCAGGGCAGAAGGGCTGCTTTCTTCATCCACCGTTATCTGACCGGTCAGGATTTAAAAGGCGCGGAATACGATTACAGATTGCCCGCAGTGGACAAAAAACAGGTTATAAACAGACAGAAGCAATACAGTGTGCTGCCACCGGTGGAAAGTATTGAGGTATTACAAGAAAAAGTTTGTGATTTCAGCGAAACGGAAGCCTCTCTTACCGAGGAGGAGGCCAGGTACAGCGCCGGGAGGTGCCTGGATTGCGGGGTCTGCTCTGAATGCAGCCAGTGCATCGGTGAATGTCCTGCTAACGCCATCGACATGTCCATGAAGGAAGAAAAACTGGAAGTGGAAGTAAACTCGGTGATCGTATCCACCGGCTTCAAACTCTTTCCGGCTGACGCGAAGCCCCAGTACGGCTATGGAAAGCATAAAAATGTCATCACCGGCATGCAGATGGATAGGCTGCTGGCACCAACCCGGCCTTACAATACGGTGCTCCGTCCCGGAGACGGCAAGGTTCCGGACAATATTGCCTATATTCTTTGCACCGGCTCCAGAGATCAGACGGTAAACAACAAGCTATGCTCCAGGGTGTGTTGCATGTACTCGGTGAAACAGAACCAGCTTATTATGGGTGCCCTGCCTCTGGCGGACGTAACCGTTTATTATATCGACATCAGGGCCTTCAGCAAGGGCTATGACGAGTTTTACGAGCAGGCCAGGGGCATGGGGGCAAATTTTGTCAAGGGACGGGTAGCCAAAATAGAAGAAGTGGAAGACGGCAACCTTGCACTTTATTACGAAGACATAGACAACGGTGGCAAGGTATCCAGGGCTGAGCACGATCTGGTGGTCCTTTCGGTGGGCCTGCTGCCAAACACCGAGGTGTTCGACCTTTTTGCCGGGGAGAAACTGGAGGCGGACGAATTCCAATTTGTCAGGGAAGTTGACGAGGATATCAATCCCGGCAGGACCAGCATAGAGGGCGTGTTCGTGGCCGGGACCGCCTCCGGCGCCAGGGATATTCCCGATTCCATACTCCATGCCGGCTCGGCTGCAGCCCAGGCAGCAGCCTATGTGGAAAGGACAAGGATGCAAAAATGAGCGACAGGAGAATAGGAGTTTATATTTGTCACTGCGGCGGCAATATCTCCGACTATGTGGATGTAGAAAGAGTAAGAAAGGCTGTGGAGGGCGAAGGCGTGGTAGTGGCCAAAACGGCCATGTTCACCTGTTCCGATGCCACCCAGCAGGAGATGGTCAGCGATATCCGGGAGCAGCATCTGGATGGTCTGGTGGTGGCCTCCTGCTCACCCAAGCTGCATCTGCACACTTTCAGGGATGTTGCCAGGAGGGCGGGGCTTAACCCCTTCCAGTATACCCAGGTGAATGTCCGGGAGCAGTGTTCCTGGGCGCACACCGATGATAGGGAAGGGGCAACGGATAAAGCCATCCGGTTGGTCAGGGGAGCTATTGCCAGAACGGCCCTGACCGAGCCGCTGGACCCCATTATTATCGAAACTGTCCCCCGGGTGCTGGTGGTGGGCGCCGGTATAAGCGGCCTAAGGGCTGCCATCGGGCTGGCTGATCTGGGCATATCCGTATACCTGCTGGAAAAATCACCCCTGGCGGGAGGCTGGGTCGGCAAGCTGGGTAAGATGTATCCCCATGGCAAAGACGGCAAATCTTTGATTGCCTATCTGGTTAACGAGGTAAACGAAAGGGAGAACATAACCCTTTATACTAATGCGGAAATTATGGAGAAGTCCGGCAGCATAGGCAACTTTGATGTGACTGTCAGGGTACGGGGCCAGGAAGACACCACCATCAGCGTAAACGTGGGCTCCATCATCGTGGCTACGGGGTTTGACGCATATCAGCCGCATGAGGAGGAATTCGGCTATGGGCTGGACGGGGTGCTAACCCTGTCTCAATTCAAAGAATTGCTGGACTCCTCTGCAGGCAGGCCGGTATACAACGGCAGGGAAATTAAAAATGTAGCATATATCTACTGCGTGGGCAGCAGACAGCAGCCGGATGTGGAGAACGCCAACCGGTATTGCTCCCGCTATTGCTGCAATGCGGCGGTGCATGCCTCCATCCTGGCCCTGGAGAAAAACCCCGGGATGCACCAGTACCACCTTTACCGGGACATGAGAACCTACGGTAAATTTGAATTAATGTACAGCCAGGCCAGGGAAATGGGCTCACATTTTCTTAAATTCGCTGACGACGAGCCGCCGGTGGTGGAAAGAACTTCCGACGGAAAACTGCAGGTAAGTTTAAAAGACCTCCTGACCTTTGGGGAAGAGATTGAAATAAAGGCTGATGTGGTGGTTCTGGTAACCGGCATGGTTCCTCGGAAAAGTCCGGAATTGGTGGATGTTCTGAAGCTTCCCCTGGGCCGGGACAGATTCTTTAATGAAATACACCCCAAACTTCGGCCGGTGGAAACTATGGTGGATGGCGTCTATATTTGCGGCAGCTGCCAGGGCCCCAAAAATTCCATGGAAAGCGTCGCCTCGGCGCTGTCGGCGGCTACCCAGAGCGCTTCCATATTGAAAAAGGGATACGTGAACCTGGAGCCTCTTATAGCTTCCGTGCATCAGGATCTGTGCAACGGCTGCGGAGAGTGTGTGGTCACCTGTCCCTATGCGGCCATCGAAATGGAGCAGCAGCAGGGCAGGAGCGTGGCCGTCATAAACAGGGCACTGTGCAAGGGCTGCGGTGGCTGTGTCCCCCTCTGCTTGGCCAACGCCATTGACCTTAAAGGATATACCGATGCACAGGTCAGGTCGATGATTGACGCTTTGCTAAAGGAGACATGCCAAAATGAGCAGTGAGAAAAGAGCTGTAAGGGAAATAGTGCGGGAAGAAATGCTCATGAGGGATAAAATACTGGCCGCGCTGGGAGATGGCCCCCTGACCGTGCCGGAAATAGCGGAGGCCCTGGGCAACCCAGCCTACGAAGTGATGTACTGGGTCATGGGCCTGCGCAAGTACGGTTACGTCTCCGAAAAGGAGCTTTCGGACGAGGGTTATTACAAATACGGTGCCGTGGCAAGGGAGGGAGCATAAATGGCGCTGGTAAATCCAGATTTTGCTGAAGAAATCGGGAAGCCGGAGGCATTTAACGCCTCTGCCTGTATGAACTGCGGGGTGTGCAGCGCGGTTTGCCCCATGGGCATCGAGCTTCTGCCACGTAAATTGTTCAGATACGTATTGCTGGGTCTGGAAGGCAAGGTGCAGAAAAATAGTGAAACCATATACTCCTGCCTGCTGTGCAAAATGTGCGAGGCTAACTGTCCGGCCGGGGTGCATATAGCGGAAAATGTCCGCTCTTTAAGATATTACCTCAATAAGAAAGTATATAATTTGTAACTAATCAGGAGTCAGAAGTCAGGAGTCAGGAGTCAGAATGGAAGAGCCGGCAAAACAACAGGAATCAACATGAGAGAACGGTTTGTCGTCTCGAAATATTCTGAGTACTGAATTCTGAATGCCTGAAATTAAAGGGGAGTACGACTATGCCGTTGCCGACAGGTGATACTATAGGAATTTTAGCGGACAATTTGAAAATCAGAAACTCCGTACTGCCCATTTCCGCTGGCAGCGCTACCAGATGGGCCAGGGGGCTCGGCCTGGCCAGGGGCGGGGAGACCGTGATCTACACGGGCCTGATGTACCAGCTCATTCCCTATATAGCCAGCATGAACAAGGCCCAGGGCATGATCGAAGATTCACCCCTGGCCGATTTCGCCAGGGTGGGCAGGTTTGTCAATAAGTTCGTCAATATATCCAGCCTGATGGCTATACCCCAGTCCTCCGTGCAGAAGCGTTTTGATGATATTCTGATCAATATTGCCAGGCTGCTGCGGCAGGCCGGGGTGGAACCGGGCTATATGTTCGAAGACGATTTGTATTCCGGAGCCCTGGTTTATGACTTGGGCATGGATGACGTGCTGGAGGAACATGCCCGCAAGGTATATAGAAACTTAAAAAATTACGGTGTTAAAAACTTGATTACCGTAGATCCTCACACCACCAATATGCTGAGGTCTGTGTATCCCACCTTAATCAAAGGGTACGACCTGAACGTCAAAAGCTATCTGGAAGTGTTGGCAGAGCGGCATGCCGGGGCGCTGAGGAGCCTGGGGGATGAAGTGGTTATCCACGACTCCTGCGTCTACGCCAGGTATGAGAATGTATTCAGCGAACAGAGGACTCTGCTGGCCGGCGCCGGTGTAACCGTGAGGGAGCCTGCCGACGCAGGCAGGTTCACCTTATGCTGCGGCGGCCCCGCCGAGTCACTGTATCCCAAAAAGGCCGTGGCTGCTGCGGAGAGAAGGGTGGAGCAGCTAAAAGCTGCCGGGAGCAAGGTGGTCACCATGTGTCCCATCTGCCTGGTGAATCTGCAAAAGGCCGCCCATAACCGGCTTAGCATAGAGGATATCTCGGTATACCTGGCCCGGGCCTACTGCCCGGAATAACTAAAGGGAGGGATTGGGTGTGGAAACTACCAAGAAAACAATCATCGTATTCAGCGGCGATCTGGACAAGGTCATGGCCGCCTTCATTATAGCCAACGGCGCGGCGGCCATGGGCGATGAAGTAACCATGTTCTTCACCTTCTGGGGCCTGAACACACTGAGGAAACCGGAAAAGGTGCAGGTAAAGACAAAGAAAAGCTTTTTACAGGCCATGTTCGGCTGGATGATGCCCAGGGGGGCCGACAAACTGGGCATATCCAAAATGAACTTCGGCGGCATGGGAGCGCCCATGATGAAAATGGTGATGAAGCAGCAAAATGTCACCAGCCTGCCGGAATTAATTCAAACCGCCAAGGATCAGGGTATCAAGATGATTGCCTGCACCATGTCCATGGATGTGATGGGCATCAGGGAAGAGGAGCTCATGGATGGCCTGGAATACGCCGGTGTGGCCACCTATCTGGGCGAGGCCGACGAAGCTAATGTGAATTTGTTTATATAAAGTTTATAGTGAGTCAGGAAATTGTCCCCTGACTCACTTGAATATTTGGGTTAATTTAACGTGAGGATGAGAGACGGGCATGATAGGCTACTTTTTGCCAGGCAGGACCATCCTCCTGCCGCTTACTGTCTGGAATCATGCCCGTAGAGGCTCCATGTTCAAGCCCTACATATGGGTTAAGTGTAACTAATTAAAGCATAAAAATACTATTGCATTTTGGATTTTGTTTTCTGCACTCGTATTTTGCCAAGTACAGACACTTCTGAAAAGCAAGAGAAGCTACGGCTAAAAAGACCATAGCTTCTCTTCTCACTTTTTCACCTCAAAAATGCTACGCTACCCAGTCATGTAAATGTTTAAACACAGTATTATCAGAACAAAAAAATCTGAAAAAAAATTCAATTCAATCCTACGATTTCTCCATTTCCAACGTCTATACTTATAGAAGGGAGTGAATTGAGTGGATATACCGGAGGAAATTATCAAACGTGTATGTCTTAAAGATGAGCGAGCGTACGAGGAATTATTCCGGCTTGGCTGGGAGCAGGCTGTCCGGACCTGCTGGTTGATCCTAAGGCACCTACACGATGCAGAGGAGGTTGCCCAGGAAGCGTTTATCAAGCTTTATGTTCACAGGCAGCAACTGCAAGATGTGCACGCATTCCGTAGCTGGTTCTACCGCATTTTGGTAAATACGGCGCTCGACAAAGTGCGCAAACGGAAGACTGTAATAAACATTGACGAAATTGACCTTTCCAATCAGGGCAGGGATGTACTGCAGGCTGAACGCCGCATGCTTATCGACGGGGCTATGAGACAGCTCTCATATGGCGAGAGAACCGCCATTGTGCTCGTACATTTTATTGGATGCACGGAGGCCGAGGCCGCCGAGGCCGCCGGATGGAAACTGGGCAAGCTCAAATATCGCCTGAATCGTGCACGCCGTGTTCTTGCCCGGGAAATTAATAATGAGGAAGATAAAAATAAGGTTAATACCAAAGGAGGCGTTCAGTATGTCTGACATATTCCGCGAGGCATTAATGGAAGATGCTGCACGCATTAATGTATCCCAGATGACCTGGGCACAGGTAAAACAAGGCCACAAGCGAGCATTTAGAAAGATTAATTGGAAACGCCGGTTGTTTATCTACGCAGCCAGTGCCGCATTATTGGCAATCGTGGCGATTGGCGTTTCAGGATTTGTTTCACCTGTAATGGCCAAGGCGCTGCAAAATATACCAGTCATTGGTAAATTATATTCGTTTACTTACCTCCCGGAGCTCAACCGGTATGCGTCGGATGCTAATCCGTCGGCAGCAGACAAGGGGATTACAGTGTCTGTGCCAAAAGCCTATTACGATGGCAAGCAGTTGGATTTAATCTATGCTATTCAGGTGCCACAAGGGTACAAACCGATTACAGATTATCCACAGATTAGCATCCCCTATAATGAGGTTCAACTGAATGGCAAACCGCTTTCTTTTGGAAGTGCTCTGGGTGGGGATTCTTTGATATCAACAAATATGTATCGTGGTGATGTTGATTGGAACCTGTCATATGAGCAGGCACCCCAGAACGGTATACTGACGATTCCTATTCTCCAAGTAGGTACAATACAAGGAAATTGGACGTTGTCTGTTCCGGTTTCCAGTGTTGCTATAGATAAGGTAACTAAGTCTGAGTTTCCACACAATGCAAGTAGTACCTATGACGGAATCACACTCATAGTCAACAAGGTAAGCAAAGGGCCGGTATATACCACTATATCAATGCAAGTAATCCAGCCATTACAGGCAAATGGCAAGCCAAAACATAAGATGGATTTTGCTAGCATGCTTTTTTTAGTTCTCACACCGGACCACCAATGCATAGGCTTTGGAGAGTATATTTCTAACCAAATTGCAAAGAAGATCAATAATAAAGAAGTTTGGGACGTAACAATCAAATGTAATACCCCATCGAACAACATAAAATCAATTATTGTAGAACCTGTTTTTAATAAAATAGGTACAACAGGAAACTCTCCAAATATATCACAATTAGATGTTGTTGTTCCAATCAATTAATGTTTGACCAAAATTACCTCTTCTGATGGACAGTTGATACTATGGACCACTAATGTCAAGACACGATTTTTTAAATTTATACATTGAGGATTTTAAGTGATGAAAAAAATATCGATTCCATATTATATGAAGTTTCTATTATTCAATTTGGTGTTTAATGGATTATTTATAGGAATGTTATTTGCATTTGATAAACCTAATTCAGAGGATGTACATATAGTGCTGTTCAGGTTTTTTGGATTGTTTATGTTTGCCGCTGGTTTCTATATTGTTTCGTTCATCTATGGTATGTATTTCCAATATCAGTATAAACTATCGGGCTTAGAAATTGAATTATTGACGGTATTATTATTCTTCGTTGAAGTAGTTTCATTTTTTCCGTTATGGCAACCTGACTTATTTAAATTCGATTTGAAAACCCAGTACCTTTTAAGCCAAGCAGCGTTTCAAACAGCAAGTTTTCTTGCAGGAAGCTTCTTAATTAAATTCATTATATATTTAAAACAGGTTAAAAAAAAATGAAGCCACCCTTTTTTGGTGGCTTCATTTTTTTACCCTAACTCACTATAAATATAATTTGCAAATGCATTACAGCAGGCTATATTTACTTCAGTTGATGGACTGTTTCCCTTCTGAACCATTAGTCCTGCCTTTGGAGCCCATTCCAACTTACCATTAATTTTTTTATGGATACCTTCCTTTAAAGCTGTAAGATTTTCCTTACAATTAATGTCAGGAACGTAATATGAATAGCGTTTTTGAACATAAGTCGTATAATAAGTGTTCAATGAATTTGATAGTGGGTTTGTAGTGGAGTTTGAATTGTTTGCTAAACTCGCAATTTTTATTGCATCAGCATCTGCACACATGTCAGAATAATTAAACTGGGAACTTCCACCAACAATTAAATCTGCAATATCTTGAATATTCTTGATCGGATTAGCCTTATAGACACTTGTGGTATCTGCCATTGCAGTTGCCAAGTCTCCTCCCCAACCTGTCCAGAAATCAGGCACAAAAGGTGAAGAAATATAACACTCAAGTGTTGCAGCAAGATGTGCAAGATCCAGTAGTCCGTTTTGTCCATCGGATATATCATTGTCATCTGTACTTATATACGGTAAAACAGAATTGTATAATCCAATGTTCTTATCTTTCACATATTGGATAAATGATTTATCAATTGGACGAAGGGTAGTTAAGTCCCATGTTGTGCTACCATATTTTATGCTTCTTAAAAAATTGGTAACACCTATGGTTAGTAACTGAGGTGTAATCACTCCTTGTCCACCAGTAGCTAATGACAATTGAACGTAATAGGGGGCATAGAGTGCTTCCAATGCTTTTATCTTGTCCATTATACCTAATATTGTTGTTTTACCAGCATTTGAAGGTTTTGTAGGTTTTACATAGACTCTCCGCTCTAATGCTTTTACCGGTGGGAATTTTCCAGAGTAAGCATCTTTGTCAATTGCCCAATCAGAAGCCATTGAAATTTCTGCAAATTGATTGTAATTCCAATTTGCAGGCATTTTAAAACCCATATTTCCACTATATTCTGTTGACATATCACTTACAAAGCTTGTAATTGCATACCCTGCACTAGTTGCTTTTGTGCACACATTCCTTGTTCCGTAAACACCTATTTTATAAGCAGTGTCTATATTTTCCGACAATGCTTTAAAGTAGGGTAATATGTTGCTGATGATTTGGGGGCCTTGTGCATCTAAGTCAACAGCGAAAAAGAGTATAGACCCTTCAGGGATTCTAAAATTCCTTGCTGTACGCACTGCTTTATTTGCATCGGCAATACCCCTTTGTGCCGTAAAATAGGCAATATCAGACCCCGATTCCTGATAGATTGGAAAAAATGACATCCCATTATCCAAAATTCTTTTTGGCTCAGCTGCTCTTAGAACTTTAAAATCTGTTCCAGTTAAGTATCTTCCTACAATTTTGTAACCTTTACTTTTTAATAATGCTATTCGCTCTGTTGTCATTTCAAATCGAGTATCACATGCAGATGCACTTCGATCCGGGTTTCCCTTGCTTAGTAGTAAGGACATCCATGCATTTATGTCAGCTGCCCCGGTAACTGGCAGCAACATGTCAGTTTGGAACCTTTTTATAATATTTACTAATGTGTCATCCCAACTAGAACTTGATAAATTGATTGAATAACCATTACAACATAAGGCATATTTTAATAAATCAATAGCATCCGCCTCTTTCTGTGCGGTTAACTTATTCTGGGTATCCGGCAGAAGTGGGCATAAAGATTTTGTTGTATCTCCGAAATTACCAGTTGCAAAGCTCACGCTTAAACCTTCTATTGCTTGTAACACAATAATCAATGCCTTATTCATCTCACGTCCATACAGCCCATCACAGGGAGCAAGACCGATATAACTTTCATATTTTCTATTTAGTCTTTGCTGAATTCCTCGAATCTCAGATGTTCCACCTAGCAGAATAAGTGTTACGTACTGGTTCATCGACAGCAAAGCTGCCATGACATTGACTGTCACAGTTGAGTTCGGTGAAAGAAGTCCCGCATCGGATTTCAAAGACTTAATTGCACTTCCGGTTCCACCATAAAAATGTTTGGTAATTTCACTAGCCCCTGTGCTATAGCCCTTGCACCATAATGCACCTTGAATAATTGCATAGATATTGTTTTCCTGAGTATCTTCATCTGCTTGCTGCTTTACACCATTTGGATATTTTTCTGTAAATTTGGATCGTGTAGTAGTTCCAAAGTTATCTGCTGTGGCAATAATACCTAATTCAATCTGCAAAGCTCTTGTAAGGGCGTAGATGGTTGTCCATCCAGTAATCCCATCCACTGGGTCAATTACTTTAAATCTAGAGTCTTTCCCATATGTAGCATTCAGCCATTCTTGTGTCTTTTTAACCATTGTATCCATAATTAAAACTTCCTTTCGTTTATTAATACTTAACATGAGTATTAAGTTGTCACAGAAAAGCATTGCCTCGGGAACATGTGTTTGTTGTAATTAAAGCAAATATAGTTCGAGGTGGGAGCTATGGCACAACAAGAAACAATGAATCTATTGAAATTCAGAGATAAATTTCCCGATGAGAATGCTTGTCGTGAACATTTGTTTCAAATACGGTGGTCAGAAGGGTTTCACTGCCCAAAGTGTGGATACCAACATCTCTATCACGTTGATACCCGAAAACTCTATGAATGTAAGGCTCGTAGGTACCAGACATCAGTGACAGCAGGCACGATAATGCATAAAACTCATACAAAGTTGGATGTTCTGGTTTTTGGACGTATACCTTGTTGGCCACGGTAAAAGAGGCGTTTCCGCCAAAAAGTTATGCAGGATATTGATGTCAGCTAACCAACGGCATTGCTTATGCTCATAAAATTCGCAAGGCTATTCAAAATTTCCAATCCGGACTACTGACATTTAAAATGGCTACCTTCACATTAGTGCCATTAGCCACATGAAGTGCATTATGATCCCAATTGGGTATACAGGCGTCTCCTATTGTTACCCGTACTGGTCCATATTGAGTCATTCACAAACACCTCCTTTCAATATGTTTTTTGGGGCCGGCCAGCCAGAGGAACAATTTGTTTTGCCCCTCTAATATATAAAGAGTAAATTAGGGGTCTTTTTGCTGCCCACCAATCACAATATTTTTACCGGTATCACAGCGGTAGCGGTAAGTAGCTCATAGTTTAATTAGACTCCTCAATTATCACTCCTCGGCTACCACATTATTAAGAATGTAAAACCGCTTTAAAAAACAAGCTTCTCAATGGAATCATCCAGGCGCAATTTCGGCTGCCGCACCGGCTAAAGTCCAAAGAGCGTAGGTAAATAAGTTCTCAACATTATCGAAAAAAAAGAAATGAAAAAAAATATAATTCAATCCTACGATTTCTCCATTTCTAACGTCTATACTAATAGAAGGGAGTGAATCGGGTGGATATACCGGAGGAAATTATGGAACGTGTGTGTCTTAAAGATGAGCGGGCGTACGAGGAATTATTCCGGCTTAGCTGGGAGCAGGCTGTTCGAACCTGCTGGCTGATTCTAAGGCACCAACACGATGCGGAGGAGGTTGCCCAGGACGCGTTTATCAAACTCTATGTTCACAGGCAGCAGCTGCAAGATGTACGCGCATTCCGTGGCTGGTTCTACCGCATTTTGGTAAACACAGCGCTGGACAAAGTGCGTAAGCGGAAGACTGTCATAAATATTGACGAAATTGACCTTTCCAACCAGGGCAAGGATATTCTGCAGGTTGAACGCCGCATGCTTATCGACGGGGCTATGAGACAGCTATCATATGGCGAGAGAACCGCCATTGTCCTAGTGCATTTTATTGGATGCACGGAGGCCGAGGCTGCCGAGGCCGCCGGATGGAAACTGGGCAAGCTTAAATATCGCCTGAATTGTGCACGCCGTGTTCTTGCCCGGGAGATTAATAATGAGGAAGCAGGTAAAAGGGTTGATACCAAAGGAGGCGTTCAGTATGTCTGATATATTTCATGAGGCATTAATGGAAGATGCTGCACGCATTAATGTAACCCAGATAACCTGGGCACAGGTAAAACAAAGCCACAAGCGAACATTTAGAAAGGTTAATTGGAAACGCCGGCTGTTCGTATACACAGCAAGTGCCGCAATACTGGCAATCGTGGCGATTGGCGCTTCAGGATTCGTTTCACCTGTAATGGCCAAGGCGCTGCAAAAAATACCGATTATTGGCAAGTTGTACTCGTTTACTTGCATCCCGGAACGCAACCAATACGCGTCGGATGCTAATCCGTCGATAACCGACAAGGGAATTACCGTATCTGTGCCAAAAGTCTATTATGATGGCAAGCGGTTATATCTAATCTATGCTATTCAGGTGCCACAAGGGTACAAACCTATTAATGTTACTCAGGTTGATCTTGCAGGGACAAAGATTCTACTGAACGGTAAACCACTCTCTTTTGAAAGTGCCCAGGGCGGGGATTCTTTGGTGTCAACAAATATGTACCGTGGTGATGTTAGTTGTAACCTGTTATATGAGCAGGCACCCCAGAGCGGTACGCTGACGATTCCAATTCATGAGGTGGGTAAAATAAAAGGAAACTGGACATTATCTGTTCCGGTTTCTAGTAAAGCGATTAATAAGGCTACTAAAACTGTATATCCAAAGAATGCAAGCACTACCTATAACGGAATCACGATCACTGTCAACAAGATAACTAAAGGGCCGATATATACTGACATCTTGATGCAAGTACGCCAGCCTTTACGGATGAATAGTAGACTAAAGTTTAAGATGCCTTTAAACGGCATGGTTTTTGGCGTTTTTACGCCAAACCGCCAGGGCATTGGCGGGGAGTTCATTGGCATCCATAAACCTTCAACAAAAGTCGGAAATGAAGAAGTTTGGGACGACGTAACAATCCAATGTAAAACTCCGCCGGATAACGTGAAGTTTATTATTGTTGAACCAACTTTGCTTATAGAGGGTGTAACAGGAAATTCTCCGAATATACCACAACTTGATGTTACTGTCCCACTTAACTGATGTTTTGATTTAGAATATCCTAAAATAATTTTCCGACTGTATTTAAACTGGCTGGTATCTGAGAGGAGTGTCGTAATACACTGGGTGTTTAATGTGTGTGAACAATAATTTTGTATATTTGAGTTAAAGAAATGGCCTGCTCACTGTAGATGAGCAGGCCATTAGTTATCAAGCCAATTTAACTGGTGTACCAGATGGTGAGTTCACCGGACCAAGTATTAAAGTCACCATTGTGAACAACTAATTGATATTCTCCAGCGGACATGTTTGTAAACACGGTAGACGGATTACTTGAAGTCACTGTATGCCAGGGAGTATGACGATTGGTTTTTGGATTCCATAATACTACTCCAAAGCTCCATCCCGAACCGCTCATATTTGAAAAGGCTACCGATACATTGCTGCCTCCAGCCACAGTAAGCGTGTGGTCGGGGGGAGATATTAATGTATATGAGAAATTGTAAAAAGGTTTTGGACCATATTGAGCCAACGCAAACACCTCCTTTTATTTTCTTTGGCCGGCCGGCCAGAGGAACAGCTTGTTTTGCCCCTCTACTATATAAAGAGTAAATTAGGGGTCTTTTTGCTGCCCATCACTGCAAAATATTTTTACACAAAGCTGGAGCGATCCATGTCTCAACGTTAATTAGAATCCTTGACAAATAAAGAAAAAACAGGAGGCTTTTTGAAACCCCCTGTCAAAAAATCCTGTTAATTATACTTTATAGTGGTAAACAGCATTTATTATCCATACAGCTAAATCAGAGCATATATCAAAGTGACCTAATTGACGACCATACTTTTTGATAGCCGGATTAAACCTGTATACTATCTGGGAAAGCGCTTCTGTATCACCGGTCTTGGCTCTAAAAACCAATTCCTGTAAGCTTGAGTTCTCGCTCAAGGCATCAAACCTCCTTAAGTTTTATCTGAACTACTAAATAACCACTTACTAACTGCCTGGTAACTTCCCATAGCAGAAGCCGCCACTAACAAACCGTTAAGAACATAAAGTGGAATATTTTTTACCGTAAATTTTCCTGCAGCGATATCGGCCAAAAAAACTATTCCTTCAGCTACCACTACCACAACACAACGGGTGGAAAACCGCTTCAAAAAACCAAGCTCCTTAATGGAATCAACCACGAGCACAGTTGCGGCTACTGCACCGGCTAAAGTGCCAAGAGAAGCATAGGTAAACAAGTTCTCCACATTATCACCTCCAAAAGAACAAAAAAGACCCGCCACTAAAAATGGTCAGGTCAAAAATGTAATTAACGGCAGCCGGGCTGTCATAATGTAAATTACATTTTTGACCCCATAGCTTTCAAACTCCTTGGATAATACTTTGAAGTTCAATAGTCTGTACCAATAGATATTTTATAGACGCATTTACTTACCTGCTGAAGTTTTTTTAGAAAATTCTTTACTTTTGAAGCAAGGAGAAATTAAAATAGCAGTAATAACTCCCTGCCTCCTGGTATGGGTGGTTATTTGTCCTGGATGAGACTCTACTTGGCGGTGGGCTCGTCCAGGATAAAATATTTTTTTAGCCTGTTTAAAGCTCGTTTTTTCAAGCGATTAACTACTGACGGCGATAGGCTCAGCTTGTCGGCTGCTTCCCGTTCGGTTAAACCATCCAGGATTGTCGCCCTGATTACTTTCTGTTGTTGCTGTGTAAGCAACGAGAGCGCTTCCTGAATAAGGACCATTTCTTCCGCATCACTGGAGACATCAACGGAAGCCGGAACAGTATCAACCACAGCAAAAACCTCGTCATCGAAGTTCTGCGCTGTCGGGCCATCAAGGATCAACAACTCATGATTTTCCAGCTTCCTGTACTTTTTTACCAACCTGATGGCCTCATGGCGCAAACCGACCAGGAACCATGCGTTGATTCGGGCTTCTTCCGGATCATGGCTATGTGTGCCGGGATTTTCAGAGTAAAGGTCAAGGGAACGCTCCATTATCTCACCTCCAATTTACCCTCTACTATATAAAGAGTAAATTGGGGGTGTTTTTGCTGCCTATTATCACAAAAAATTTTTTCTTCACACTGGGTAATGGTAATTAGCTCATACAGCTACTATCATCAAAAGACAGCGGGTTGATAAGCGATTCCAAAAACCTGGCTCCTTAATGGAATCAAGTGCCAGTCATAGCCACTGTACTGGCCGCGTACCAGGAGAAGCATAATTAAATTTTCCACATTATCACCTCCCAAAAGAACAAAAAAGACCTACCACTAAAACTGGTCAGGTCAAAAATGTGATTAGCGTCATTCGAGTTGTCATAATTAAAATGCATTTCAGACCCCATAGCTTTGTGTCTTTATATTTCGATGAGTTTACCAATAATGGCATAAAATGTCTGATCTTATTATAGAGAGCGACTTACTGTCAAAAAAAGCCCATGCATTGCAAAAATGCGATTGAGGGACTGTTGCATATAATACCAACATGTACCATCTTTTAACAATGGGAGGAACAACGTTTTCAGTGTTTTACTTTGTTGATCACGTTACAATAGCGACTCTAGCTATAGTTAAAGTGACTTGGAAATATATATATTATATGGATGTTATGGATTAATATGTTATTATTTATTATAATGATCAATCTAGGTAATGCAATAACAAAAAATGTCTACATATGACATAAATGGTATTAATATATATGTGTATGGTGTAAACTGACAGACGGTACCCCGATATCGAAAATAAATTTTGATAAGTTGATATATAATTTGCAAAAGGCAACCTATGACCATGTTAATATAGAGGACATTTCGGTTTACCTGGTCTGGACCTACTACCTGGAATAAACTAAAGGGATTGGGAGGAAGAACTCATGGACGGCCTGGAGTACGCCGGTGTGGCCACCTACCTGGGCGAGGCCGACAAAGCAAACGTGAATTTGTTTATATAATAAACTAGATGAGTCAGGGAACCGTCCCCTGACTCATCAAAAACCTTATCATTGCTCGTTTTGGGGAAGCACCCGGCACCCGTGTCCGGACATTTGTCCGGCAATTGCCTGGTTTCAAAAAGTTCCGGGAAATACTGCTTGATAAACTCCAGGTGCTGCTTTACCACTTTTTTGCCACGTCCGGTGAGATGACTGATTTCAACAATGCCCATTCCACGGCGCACGAGGAATTTGATCCTCTCTAAATTAACAGACGGTATCCTGGCATGAAAGTATTACCAACAAAAAAATCAAAAAAATTTATAATCGATCCTACGATTTCTCCATTTCCAACGTCTATACATATAGAAGGGAGTGAACCGAGTGGATAAACCGAGGAAATTAATCGTATACTTTAAAGATGAGCGGACGTAAGAGCAATTTTTCAGGTTTAGATGAGAGCAGTCTATTAGAACCTGCTGGTCGGTTCTTAGGTATTAAAACGATGCGGAGGAGGTTACACAGGGGTGTTTTTCTTCAATTTTATATTTACCGAAAGAAGTTCGCGCATTTCTTGGCAGGTTCTATCGTGCTTTGGTAAACGCAGCATTGGATAAAGTGCGAATGCAAAAGACCTTGAAAAACAACGAAATTGATCTTTCTATCCAGGGCAAGGATATCCTGCAGGTTGAACGCTGCATGTTTATTGACGTGGCTATGGATATCTTTAATGGCGAGAGAACATGTATCTAATAATTTTAAGGAGGCATGAGAATAAATTGAGTAAATGGAAATCACTTATTTCACTAATCCTATTTTTTGCGGTAGTAGCAATTAGTGTTTCTGGTTGTTCGAGTGCTCCAAAAACAATGAATTCTGATCATGCGAAAAATAGCCCGGCACAAGCGCAAAATCAGAGCGGTAAATCATCATCCAACAACGAATTCAACTCAAATAATAGCACAACTAATAATGAAATAAACTCCAAAGTATATCCTGAAACAAAGGATATAACATGGAAATCAGAAGGTGTTCCAAACAAAGAAACTTTTAAGCTGTTAAATATTACATCTTTACCCTTCATATCTTACATTCCTACAGAAAATTGGTCCGTCATATCAACCGATAATAGCGTGAGGATTAATTATAAAAAATATGGGCAGATAGAAATTTTGTTTATGAAAAATGGTATAAATCAGCAGGAAGCGGAGCATGAATTCAAGAAGTTATTAAACAGCCACCCTAATTTGGAAAAGACTGATAAACAACTACCCAAATGGGTAATTTCTTCATGGTTTTTATCGGAAAGACCTAATGAAAATAGAAATGACTGGAAAAATATCTATGCTATTTTAGGAAAACATAATAATAATTATTTTTATATTTATTATTATGTAAATCTTGATGGCGCTGAAGTTTTTACACCGATACAACAAATAATTTTTAATGAATGGCGTTGGAAAGATACAGGCGAATCATTAGGTTATTCTGAAAATTAAGGGTTGTGTTTGAGGAGATAGAATATTCTATCTCCTCAATTCATTAACAGCTGAAGCTTAAGCAATTCCATTTGCTAACGAAGTTAATTTATTCCAAGTATTACAACCTACAATACCATCAGATAATAACCCCTTTGCTGTTTGAAAGCTTTTAACTGCTGTTTCGGTACCTGAACCAAATATTCCATCTAAACCTGAACCTGTATATCCAAGTCTTGTGAGTGCATCTTGTAGAACGAATACATATACACCTTTATCACCTTTTTTTACCAATGGATATCCTACACCAGAACAAGCAGGAGATCCTTCACGTCTATCGAAGTGTACCCATGTAGGCGCAATCGAAGCAGGCTCCACATATCCCCAATATCCCGAATTACTTGCAGCAGTTCTGAGTTTCTCTCTTTCGGTACTACTCAAATTCTGTCCTGTATCAAAAGCTGTTCCGGCGTAATGCTGAGACGTATTGGCATGGCCGCCTTCCCATATCCGCTTAAAGGCATATCCAACATATATTGGCTTCCCCCAATAACTACGGAAATTATTCCAAGCATCCATTGTTCTCTTATCCGTCCATAATATTGACGAAGTTGAGTTAGCACGAAATTCTCCTACTGTCAAAGTATTTCCTGTAATATATGGCATAGCATCAGAATTGCCCCTGGAATATATTTCAATGCTGTTTAAAGTAGGATTATATACATATATTGTGAACAAGATAAATACCTCCTTTTTTCTTTACTTTTTTTGTTGTACCAAAGCCCAGGAGGGAATAAAATAAAAATAGTATCTTCCCTTGCCTTCGGGTACTGGGCGATTGATTGTCCTGGATGAGGCTCTACTTGCTGGTGGGCTCGTCCAGGACAATATACTATCTCAACTCGCTTAAGCGCATTCCTTCATCCTTGAGAACCATAGGTTGTGATGCCTTTAATTTTATAGCGGTTTCAAGCTTGGTTTAGCTATCCCAGGATCGTCGTCTTATTTTACTTTTTGCTACTGATGTATCGGCAACAAGAGGTCATCTTTAACTCATCAAGAACACATGCAAGAGAATCAAGCAACAGAAAATAATCGTCAAGTATCGTGCATCACTACACCTCCTTGAAATTTAACTTCCCCGCTACTATATAAAGAGTAAATTAGGGTCCTTTTTGCTGTCCATCTTCACACAAAAAAACAAAAAAGACCCACCAATAAAACTGGTTAGGTCAAAAATGCAACTTGCAGCAGCCTGCCGGAATCAATTCAGACCGCCAAAGATCAGGGCATCAGGATGATCGCCTGCACTATGTCCATGGACGTGATGGGCATCAGGGAGGAAGAACTCATGGACGGCCTGGAGTACGTACCTGGGTGAAGCCGACGAAGCCAATGTGAATTTGTTTATATAATAAATTAGCTGAGTCAGGGAACCGTTCCCTGACTCATTATTTTTACAACGGCTTAACCGGTATGCAGATATCAATGATGTGCTTTTGCTCCGGGTGTTCCTTGTAATTGTTGTGACAGAGCTCAAAACAGGGGCGGTCGTCCGGTTGGTACCCGCTTTCCGGCAGCCAGAGGCTGCATACCATATTCCAGGCTTCCTGGTACTCTTCAGTGGCAATTTCAAATCTGGCGAAAGCATACTTGCCCCCGGGAATAATAATTTTGCCTATTTCCCCGTCTACGGGAGTGTCCTCCGGAGCGGTAATGCAGACACTGATTCTAAGATTGTCCTCATCGGTAATTTCCGGATTGTCATGATACACGGTTAAAACTCTGGTCTCCGGAAAATTCAAAAGCCCTCTGGGGCCGGCCCAGCGCATCAGTTTGCCGAAGAGTCCCTCAAAAAGCTGGACATCCCCCTTATAAGGGCCGATATACCTCAGGTAAACAACATGGAAATCCGGGATGTCCTTTACTTCGACCTGGACTTGCTTCTCATTTTTCATATCGATCATCCTCCCTACATGGTTTTGTGTTATACCATCAGTATAATAGGAGGAGAAATCAGTTTCTTTACGTATATTGCTGTGGGTTTGACTTCCTTTGCTTTCCGTTTTGCAATTCTTGCGGTTTCTAAAACATCCACCCGATCGCCATTCAGTTGCAGATATATTGAATGTTTCCCTGAATTCCCTGGAAAAGGTGGCTGAACTCGAGAAACCGCAGTCGTAGGCAATTTCTGTAATGCTCTTTTTGGGGTTGTTAATAAGCTGGGTGGCCGCCTTTTCAATTCTAATCCTTTGCATATACTGATTTAAGGTTTCACCCACTATAGCACTGAAAATTCTGTGGAAATGATATGGGGAGAAATTTGCGATTTCGGAAAGCTTGCTTAGAGAGAGGTCTTTGTTCATGTTTGTCTCAATATAATCCAAGACCAGGTTAATACGTGCCATATATTCTTCCCGGAGATAAAGTTTTCTGCTATAATTTTCAACCAATTAAAATCAATCCCTCGATATTATAATCGCTAGAAGAAGATTCTTCATGTTTATAAAATATCCTTCCCTTTTCTTTCCAGAAAATTTTACTCATTTTCTTAAAAGTTTTTAGCGAACAAGAAGATGTTTGTATGTCCAATGTTTAAGTGGATAAGGAGTTTTTTAATTCCATTGCAGTTAGTTATCCACCGATGCAATAAAGGCATCATTTGCCACAGTTTTTGCTCCGCAAATAAGGGGTATGCTATGATTACATCTTTGCAATGCTTACAGATTAATACGGACGCATAGAGAGCGGGGTGGTTTTCAAGTGGACAGCACTGGGGGAAAGTAGAAGATAACAGGGTAGAACAATTGAAAAGGAAGTTGACTAAGCTGCAGTTTGAAGTAACGCAAAAGAATGCTACGGAACCGCCTTTTAGTAATGAATACTGGGACAACAGACGTGAAGGCATTTACGTTAATATCGTTACTGGTGAGCCGCTTTTCAGTTCTAAAGATAAATTTGACTCAGGATGCGGCTGGCCAAGCTTTACCAGGCCGATTCAGCCGAAAAGTATTATCCAGAAGGAAGATTTGAGCCGCGGCATGGTTCGAACTGAAGTCCGAAGTCAAGAAGCAGATTCGCACCTCGGCCATGTTTTTAACGACGGGCCGGCCCCGACAGGTTCACGATACTGTATCAATTCTGCTGCTCTGCGATTCATCCCAAAGGAATACCTTGAGAAGGAAGGATACGGAAAATATAGAAGCCTGCTCGACTAAGAACAGCCAGTTTGTGTTTTGCGGCTGCTTTGGCTATTGAAAAGGATGCACCACTTATCAAAGGAGATAATGAAGAAACAGGCTACAGACAAATCGCTCGATTATTGGGGATTTCAGCAAATACTGTTTTTATAGCACAACAAGTAAAAAGAGGACATTAGGAACGTCCCCATGTATGTTTTATGCTTTATATAAATGGTCATTTCCTTTATTGTAGTTATAACCATTTACATAAAGTTTTGCGTTACTTAAAAATTAAATAGCTTCATCATTTTGTCTAATTTTTTATTAATGGAATTGAATTCTTGAGATTTTGATACCGCTGCTTCAGATAAAGACGCTCTTTGTTGCACTTGATCGTTCATGATCTGGGTATTTATCACCATTTCCTCGATGGTTGAAGCCTGTTTTTCGGCCAATTCTGATAGTTTATCGGCGACCTCTTTGGTTTCCGAAACATAGCCTACCACATTAGAAAAAGCCTGTCCTACATGTTCTGACAAACTTATGCCGCTATTTACGGCTTGTACTGCGTTTTGAGTTTCGGCTTGAATATAGCTTACAAGGTTAATGATTTCTTTTGTCCCTTCAACTGAATTTCCCGCCAGATTACGGACCTCATCGGATACAACGGAAAAACCAAGCCCCTGTTCTCCGGCGCGGGCGGATTCAATTGCCGCGTTTAATGCCAGAAGGTTGGTTTGGTCGGCGATGTCGTTGATAACGTTGGTAATTTGATTGATCTGAATCAAATTTGTCTCCAAGCTAGCCGTACGCTCATTAATTAATTCCATTCCTTTTTTAAGATTGGCAAGCATATCTTTTCCTGTCATTGCGCTATCGTCAACCTTGTCGCAAAGATCAGCCGTGGAATTGGCCTTATTCGACCAATGTCTCGCTTTTTCTGCCAAACTGGTAATTTTCTCGAGTAATTCACTAATTTGTCCAGCCTGCTCCTGGCTCCCCTTGCTTATCTGTTCTATCGAAGCAAAAATTTGGCTTGAACTATCAATTAACTTTTCATTATGTTGTCTAACCACGGATAAGCAACCAATAAGTCCCTTAGTTGCTTGCTCCGTATTGCAGGAAAGCGATTCAATTTCGTCTCCTGTTCGCATACACAATGGTGTTGTGATATTGCCCTTAATATGTTCATCTCCAGCGTCGTTAAATTTATTTATATTATTTGCGGTTTTCTTTGCATACAGAGAAAATAAGACTGCGGTAAGAATTATGCCTGCAAAACCACTCAACAATGTGACGAGAAGCATCTTGCTTAATATAGCACCGATGGCAGCAAAAATAAACACCATCAATGTCAGAAGACCGGCGACGAGTGAAAATTTTGTTCTGATTTTTTGCAAGATTTTCAACCTCCATCTAGTTACTTTTTATACTTGATTGGAACAATGTCACCCCTTGCATTAATTTGGAGGCAATTTCAGATAATTCATGTATTGTTGCGTCCGTTGATTGAGAAGTTGCAGCAGTTTGTTCGGTTATGGCAGAGATGGATTGCAGTATTTCTACCATCAAGTTGGTGCCTTCCATTTGTTCATTAGCCATATTGGAAATATTTTCAATGGCGGTAAGCATTTCTCCTACAAGCTGTTTTATCATATCAAATTCCTGGGCTGCTTTGTTTGTTACACTATCTCCTTCCCTGATCGCATTTCCGGCTAAAGTGGCAGCCTGTTGTATGGAGCTTACAAGGGTGGCAATTTCTGCGGTTTCTGACTTGCTGTGTTCTGCCAGCTTGTGTACTTCGCCGGCAACAACTGCGAAACCGTGTCCGTGCTCACCAGCCCGGGCGGCTTCAATTGCGGCATTCAAAGCCAGTAAATTAGTTTTGCTGGCAATTTGTTCGCATACTTGAATAACTTTCTCAATTTGTTGGGAAAAGTTACTTAATTTATTAATATAGGATTGTATATTTCCGTTTGCATTTATAAGATCGCCTATTAACTGCATACCTTCTTCCATAGCCTGATGGGACATTTCTCCGGCAGTAATGCCGCGGGGAGCAATATCAGATGCCTCTTTGGCCCAGGATGCCACTTTTTCCATTCCTTCCAGAAGAATTTGGGCCTGCCGGGCTTGTTCCTGAGCGCCTGTGCTTATTTGGTCGACGTTAGAAAGAAGCATACTCCCTGCTCCGGAAAGGGTTTTCGAATGCTTTTCCACTGTTGTTATCGTGTGGGCTACACCCTTATTAAACTTGGCCACGCGATCGGCAGCCCCGGCCAGCTCTATAAAACCCTTGCCATTTAATGTATTTTCCCAGCTGTAGTCACCTCGCACTACCCGGAGAGCCCAGTCTACCAGTTCTGCCAGAGCCATTTCAAGTGGGCGGGTAAAAAAATAAAAAGCACCCCCAACAAGAAGGCAACTAAAAGCTCCTGTTGCAGCTATCCCTACTATAGGATTGCTGTCAAACTGCCATACGATAGCGAAAACGGACACTGCAAGCGCAACTGAAAGAATAATAACATACAGAATGGTCAAGCGTAATGTTATGCCCAATATCTCCCCCCCTTTTTTTACCTTAAATTAGTAAGAATTAATATTACTATTGTTATATTAAAAAAAAAACAACTATTCTGTCAATAAAGAAAAAAATTGACATGGGGTTTTTTATAAAATTTTTTATATAAAAGTGTTTGCATCAGCGATGAAGAGAATAGGCACTGGATATAATTTTCATAATTAATGTACTCTTTTTCTCGCGAAAAATGTTGAAATAATTGCTTTTGTTGTATAAATAAAATACAATTTGTAAAATAACTTGTTACTACATTGTATAATAGAGGTAAAAAATGACCTTCGCGGGGTGTTCTTAATTGGGAGCAGAATATTTTAAATATATTTTCGATTACTCTCCGTTGCCAATCTACATATTTCAGGATGCAACCTTTCGGATGGTAAACCCCAAGATGGTTCAAATTACCGGATACAGCGAGGATGAACTGCTAAGCATTAATTTTCTTGACCTTATTTATCCCGAAGATCGGCAACTGGTGGCGGATCATATCGCCCGGCGCCTGGCAGGGGTTAGTATGAAGGAAGATTATGATTTTCGGGTGATTAACAAGTGTGGGAATATAATTCATGTACGGGCCTTTTTCTCTGTTATAGATGTTGAAGGATGTCCGGCACTGCTGGGACAGTTGCTGGATATTTCGGAGCAAAGAAGTATTGAGGCGGCGCTCAGAGAAAGCAAAAAAGAACTGGCAGAGAAAGTTGATTACCTCAATGCGCTCATTAACAATATGAATGAGTATTTTTGTACCTATGACAGTAATGGCTTCATAACTTATGCCAATAATAAAGTATTGGAAGTAGGCGGCTATACCCCCGGGGAAGTGATTGGCAAAAACATTTTTCATTTCTTGCCCGAAGAATATCGCGCTGAGGTGGCGAACAAGATTGCCGCGCGGCTGAAGCAGGGCATTTCTGAGAGCTACGAAGTTCCTCTGATTCATAAGGACGGGAGTCTGAGGTTGTCCAAAATTAATGCCGCGCCGATTATTGAAGACGGCCAAATAACCGGCGGGATGATTCTGGCGGAGGACATAAGCAAACAGAGAGAAACCGAAAAAATATTGGAAGAGGAGCGGGCCTTTGTCTCGGCTATACTTGAAACGGTGTGGGCTATGGTTGTGGTACTTGACGGGGAGGGGCGCATTGTTCGCTTCAACCGGGCTTGTGAGCAATTGACCGGATATTCATACAATGAATTGGCAGGTATGCACCTTTGGGATTTGTTAATACCTTCTGAAGATGAGAAAGCCGTCAGGAGCGTTTTTGATAGTTTGTGGGCGGGCATGTTCCCTAATAATTTTGAAAACTACTGGCTGACCAAAAGCGGTGAGCGACGGCTTATTGCCTGGTCAAACACTGCCTTGCTGGATGATTTTGGTATGGTAAAATATGTAATCGGTACGGGCATCGACATTACTGCAAGAAAGCAGTCTGAAATAAAGCTGCTGCTGGAAAAGGAAAGGCTTTTTGTGACTCTTGCCAGTATCGGGGATGCAGTAATTGCGGTAGACCCGGATGGTATTATAACATTAATAAATCCAGTAGCCGAAACCCTGACCGGATGGAGCTGCAGGGACGCCGTGGGCAGGCCGCTGGTGGATGTTTTTAACATAATTAATGAAATAACCGGTGAACCGGTGGAAAATCCGGTGCAAAAGGTTTTGACGGAAGGCAAAATTGTAGGGCTGGCCAACCATACAGCATTGATCACACGGGATGGCAATATCTGTTCCATAGCGGACAGCGCGGCGCCCATCCGGGACGCAGGAGGAGAAATTTTAGGGGTCATTCTGGTTTTCCGGGACGTTACCGTGGAAAAGAGCCGGGATGAAGCTTTGAGGGCAAGCGAGGCCAGGCTCCGCCTGATTACTGATAACATGCGGGATATGATCAGTCAGATAAATTCTTCGGGGTTAATAATATATGTAAGCCCTTCGGTAAAAACTGTTCTGGGTTACATGCCCGAGGAACTGGTGGGGAGAAATTCTTGTGATTTTGTGCATCCTGAAGATTTAGATAATGTTATAGAAGTCTTCCGGGCGGCTATCAGGACTCATTCGGCGGATAGGACTGAATACCGCTATAAAAACGCCAAAGGAATGTATCTCTGGTTGGAAACCATTGGTAACCCAATTTATAATGCTAATGAATATGCTGGAATCATCTTTGTTTCCAGGGAAATAACCCAGCGCAAAATAGCCGAGGATAGATTAATCAATGCTCACCGCCGGCTGCTGGATATTATAGAATTCCTGCCCGATGCCACTTTTGTCGTAGACAACGAGAAAAAAGTCATAGCCTGGAACAGGGCCATGGAGGAACTTACCGGTGTATCCAAGCAAGATATAATAGGCTGGGGAGATTATGCTTACGGGGCGCCTTTCTTTGGTGGACCGAGACCTTTATTAATTGACCTGATCATTGAAAGTATTCCGGAATTAGAGAAAAAATATAATGTCATCGAAAGAAGAGGGAACACCCTATATGCTGAAATCTTCGTTCCGGAGCTTTATAACGGTAAAGGCGCTTATCTGTCCGGCATGGCCTCGCCTTTATATGATACCGGGGGGAATCTTACCGGGGCCATTGAAACCATCCGGGACATGACCGAGCGCAAAATAATGGAAGATAAAATGATTCATCTGAGTTATCACGATTCACTTACAGGGTTGTTCAACCGCGCCTGTTTTGAGCGGGAGATGAGGCGGGTGGAGATGGAAGGGAAAATTCTGGTGAGTATTATTGTATGTGATGTGGACGGGCTTAAACTGATTAACGATTCTCTGGGCCATGACAGAGGGGACGCCATGCTGGTGGCGGCAGCCACTGTTCTTAAAGGTGCATTCAGGGAGGGGGATATGGTATCCAGGATTGGTGGGGACGAATTTGCCGTTCTTCTGCCAAGGATTGACAGGGCTGCTGTGGCGCAGGCACGGGAGAGAATACTGTCAGCGGTGCATGCGCACAATGAGCACAATATAGAATTTCCTTTAAGTATATCGGTTGGTTACGCTACTACTTACGGGGAATATGTTAGCCTGACCGAATTATTCAAAGAGGCGGACAACAACATGTACCGGGAAAAGCTGCACCGCAGCCAGAGCGCCCGCAGTTCCATCGTCCAAACCCTAATGAAGGCTCTGGAGGCCCGGGATTTTATAACCGAGGGACATGTTGAACGATTGCAAAATTTAGTTGCGGGCCTGGCCGAAGTATGTAACATGTCTGTCCATAATTTAACCGATTTGAAGCTATTTGCTCAGTTTCACGACATAGGCAAAGTGGGTATACCGGACCGGGTATTAAATAAACCGGGGCCTCTCAATCAGGAAGAATATAACGAAATGAAAAGACATTGCGAAATAGGCCACCGCATTGCCCAGTCTTCGCCGGATTTGGCGGTGCTGGCTGACTTGATACTAAAACACCATGAATGGTGGAACGGCAAGGGCTATCCCCTGGGGCTCAGCGGCGAGGATATCCCGCTGGAATGCCGTATATTGTCTATAGCAGACGCTTATGACGCCATGACCAGTGACCGTCCCTACCGGCAGGCTATGACGCACCAGGAGGCGGTAGCTGAATTAAAAAGGTGTTCGGGAACGCAGTTTGATCCGCATTTGGTAGCAGTCTTTTTGGGTATGCTGGAGGAAACCGAAAGGAAGCATATATAATGGCAGATATTGAGCTAATCGCCACCGCCACATTCGGGCTGGAGTCAGTGGTCGCATATGAGCTAAAGAAATTGGGCTATGAAGATATAACTGTGGAAAATGCCAGGGTCACCTTTCGTGGGGACGAGAGCGCCATTTGCACGTCCAACCTGTGGCTGAGAGCCGCAGACAGGGTTCTTGTCAAGATGGGTGAGTTCAGGGCAACAACCTTTGAGGAATTATTTCAGCAAACCAAGTCTCTGCCCTGGCCGGACTGGCTGCCGGAAAATGCCTGTTTTCCGGTGGAGGGAAAGTCAGTAAAATCGCAATTGCACAGCGTTCCCGATTGCCAGGCCATTGTTAAAAAAGCCGTGGTGGAAAAAATGAAAGAAAAATATAAAAAAGATTGGTTTGAGGAAACCGGCCCCCGCTATACCATCGAGGTGGCGCTGCTTAAGGATACCGCCACGCTAACTATCGACACTACCGGACCCGGCCTCCATAAAAGAGGCTACCGCAAGCTTTCCAGCCAGGCGCCGCTCAAGGAAACACTGGCGGCAGGGATGCTTTCCATAGCCCGCTGGTACCCGGACAGGGTTCTTATGGACCCCTGCTGCGGTTCAGGAACAATTCCCATTGAGGCAGCAATGATTGGCCAGAACATTGCTCCCGGGCTTGGCCGCAGTTTTACGGCGGAGTCCTGGCCTAATATTAATGGGGGGTACTGGAAAAAAGCCAGAAAAGAGGCCTATGGTGCTATAATCCCGGACGCCCAATTGAAAATATATGGCACTGATATTGATGAAGAGGTATTAAGCCTGGCCCGCTATCACGCCAGGGAGGCCGGGGTGGAGGATGCCGTTCATTTTCAGAGGATTCCAGTAGCTAATGTACGTACCAGCCATAAATACGGTTTCATTATAACAAACCCCCCTTACGGTCAGCGTATGGGCGAGATCCCGGCGGTGGAAAAGCTGTACAGGGAACTTGGCGCTTTGTATAATACCTTGGATTCCTGGTCCTGTTTCGTTATAACCTCTTACGACAAGTTTGCCAAACTGTTTGGCAGGGCGGTGGACAAAAAGAGGAAGCTTTATAACGGCCGGGTTGAGTGCAACTACTATCAGTATTTAGGCCCGCGCCCCCCGCGCCGGGAAGCTGAAAACTAAGATCTACCGTAAACATGAAAGTCCGGATAATATCCGGGCTTTTTTTATAGTCCCGGGTTTTATGGTGTAAAAATAAGACGGGTCATAAATATTTTAGTTATTGAAATAATTTTATTGCAGCATATAATAAAAATTACAAAATATGAATGAGGTCGTAAAATTTACCTATTCAAAAAGGCGGTGATAAGTGGCTGGATATGCCTGGACAGGGTAGTTTACTGGCTGTATATTACGGGAACATGAATCTGTTGTAGTATGGAGCAAGTAAGGGAAAGGGAGATGGCCATGAAAAAGAAAAAGATAATTATTCCGGTGGTACTTGTGGTGGTGGCGCTGGTTGTCTGGTATGCGGTTGCTAAAACGGGCGGCGGCGGAAAGGGTGCCGGAGAAATCAATAATTCCGCTGAGTCTGAGATAGCTGTTAAAACAGCGGTTGCCACCGAGGGAACTATAAAACCTTCACTTACCGTCAGCGGGTCTGTTGCGGGTGAGAGGGAAGTAGTGCTTACCGCCAAGACCCAGGGGACCATAAACTCGCTGACTGCCCGGGCCGGCGACCGGGTAAAGGCAGGACAGGCGGTGGTTACGCTGGAAAGCGATAACCAGAGGCTTGCCGTGGAAAAATCCCTGGAGCAGATAAAAGCAGATAAACTGGCTCTGGACAAGGCGGAGAAGGATTTCGGCAGGATTGAGGAGCTGTATAAACAGGGGGCGGTATCAAAATCGGAGTACGAAACTTCCGAGTACGCCTTGGACTCCGCCCGGGTGGCGTATAACGTCGCATTGTCGGGCCACTCAGTCATTGAGTGATACATCGGTAACAGCCCCGTTTTCCGGCAGTGTTGTTGAATGTTTTGTGGAGCAGGGGGAAACTGTTTCCCTGGGCAGCAAACTGATGACCGTGGTGGATGACGCCAGCCTAATTATTAAGGCCGGCCTCACGGCGGAGCAGCAGAAGCTTGCCAGGGTGGGGCAGAAGGGTGTTTTTACCACTGCCGTATATACGGGTAAAGAATTTGTATGCAGGATCAAATCTATTAACAGTCAGGCTGATCCTTCCAGCAGGACCTATGAGGCGGAATTTGCCCTGGAGGGAGACGCCCCGAAACTTCTGAAGCCGGGGATGTTCGGCCACGTCATACTGCATACCGGGGGCATCAGCGGCCTGTTGATGCCCAGGGAGGCGCTGGTCACCAGGGACGAGGCAGGAATGGCGGATATATTTACAGTCAGGGACGGCAAGTCGTATCAAAGCAGGATTAAAACCGGGGACATGGACGATAAATATATCATTGTGCTGGAGGGGTTGAAAGCCGGCGACAGGGTGGTAACCTTCGGCCAGAGCCGGTTAAAAGACGGTGCAGCGGTAAAAGAGGGGGAATAATATGAAAATAACCGAATTATCCTTAAAAAGGCCCTCCTTTTTTGCCGTAATTTTTCTGTCGCTCTTTTTGCTGGGGATTTTCAGTTACGGGCGTATTCCCGCGGACCTGCTGCCGAAGATGGAATTTCCCTATGTTATGATCATGGTTCCTTATTCCGGAGCAGGGCCGGAGGATGTGGAGCGCAAGGTTACCAAACCCCTGGAAGACGCCATGTCCTCTCTGAGCAAGGTGAAGAAAATTACGTCCTATTCCCAGGAAGGCATGTCCGTAGTGTGGGTGGAATTCGAGTTCAGTGCCGATCCGGATGAGGCGGTCAACGAGGTGCAGAGGAAATATAACGCTGAAATCAAGCAGCTTCCGGCGGATGCCGATCCTGCGACAATAATGCAGTTTAATTTGAATGATACTCCCATAGTCCAGTTGTCGGTTACCGGCTCCCTGCCTCCCGCGGAGCTTTTTAATCTGGTAAAAAACGATATTCAGCCCCGGCTTCAACAGGTCGGCGGTGTGAGCAAGGTGATGCTGCTGGGGGGCAGGGAGCGGGAGATACACCTGGATGTGCAACTGGACAGGTTGCAGTCCTATAATCTTTCTCTTTTAAATGTAATGACGGCGGTGGAGGGTGATAACAAAAACGCCTCGGTGGGCAAGGTGGAGAACAACGGCAGGAATTACGTGGTGAGGGTTAAGTCGCAGGTTTCCGATATCAGGGAACTGGAGAATATTGTGGTGGCCGATACCCAGGCCGGGCCGGTGTACCTGCGGGATGTGGCCAGGGTTAACGACACCTTCAAGGACGACGAAAGTTATGTCCGCCTGAATGGTGAGCCGGGTATCGGCCTGATGGTTTCTAAAAGAGCTGATGCCAATACCATAGAGACCAGCGCGGAAATAAAGGAAAAATTAAAGGAGATTGAAAGGGATTTCAAAGACGTCCATGTGGCGCTGGCCTACGACTCGGCGGATTTTATTAAAGATTCGCTGACAGGGGTGCAAGAGGAACTGGGCCTGGCCATAATTATAGTTGCCCTGGTTATTTTCCTTTTCCTGGGCAACTGGCGGAGTTCCATGATCATACTGCTTTCCATTCCTGTGTCGCTGGTCAGCACCCTTATATTCGTCTACCTTTTTAATTTTTCACTGGATATTATGAGCCTCATGGGAGCCGCCCTGGTGGTGGGTATAATCGTGGACGACTCCATTGTGGTGCTGGAAAATATACAGCGGCACATGGAAAAGGGAACGGACAGGGTTACAGCGGCCATCCGGAGCAGCAAGGAAATAGGTATTGCCGTGGTGGGAATATCTCTTACCCCGATCATTGTATTTCTTCCGGTGTCCCTGGTATCAGGCATAGTGGGGGAAATATTCAGGGAATTCGCCCTGGTGGTGGTGTGCGCTACACTGATGTCGCTGTTGGTGGCAGTTACCCTTATTCCACTGCTGGCGTCACGGATTTCGGATTTGGGCGGGGCCAGTGAGAAAACGGTGCTGGGCAAGCTCCTGGGAAGCTTTTGAAAGTTTTCTGGCCCGGCTTTCAAAAGACTATGAAAAGGGCATTAGCTGGGCACTGGGGCATAAGAGAACGGTTCTGGCCGTGCCTTTGCAGGATTTGTGGCCTCCTTCGCCATGCTTCCCCTGGGTATGGTGGGAACGGAATTCATGCCCAAGGTGGACCGGGGTGAGTTTATATTAAAGCTTACCGCTCCCCCGGGTACAAGCCTCAGTAAAATGGACGAACTGGTTAATAGCATAGAGGGTGAAGTAAGGTCGCTGCCCGGGGTAAAAAGCGTGTATACAACCGTTGGGTATACCACCGGGTCATATGACCAGAGCACCTCCAGCAACATTGCTGAGCTAAAAATAATATTAAAGGAAAAAGGCGCTGAAAAGAATGACACTATAAAACAGAAAGTAAAGGAAATTGCCGATAATAAGGCGGGTATGGAGTCTAGCATAGTGCTCACATCTCTATTCGGTGGTGCTGAGGATGCGGCTTTGCGGCTGGAAATAAGGGGTTTCAACCTGGAGAGGCTAAAACAAACCACGGATATGGTCAGGCAGGCAGTGGCTGAGACCCCGGGCACCACGGATGTTCGCACGTCCATTGAAAGCGGCCTGCCCGAATACAATATCATGGTGGACAGAGACGCCGCCGCGGCCCATGGAATTTTAACCGGTGATGTTATGAATATGCTGGGTATCTATATCAACGGAAATGTGGTGGGCAAGTACAGCGATGGTGAAGACCAATATGATGTGCGGTTGATTGCAGACTCCGGCTCCCGTAATGACGTTAAGGACATTACAGACCTTCTTGTTGCAAATAACGCCGGAGAGCAGGTGAAACTCGGCCAGGTGGCCGTATTCAGCCAGGATGCCGCTCTGAAAAAGATTGAGCGGGTGAACCGTCAGCGCATGTTCGTGGTGAACGCCAACCTGCGCGGCAGAACCCTGGGGGATGTGGTAAAGGATGTAAAGGAAAAGTTAAAGGACAAGAAAATCCCTTCGGACACTAATATAGTTTTTGAGGGCGACCAGAAAATGTTCGAGGACTCCATAAAGGACCTGTCCATAGCCCTGCTGCTGAGCTTCATATTCGTCTACCTTATTATGGTGGCTATTTTCGAGTCGTTCCTGCTGCCCGTGACTATCTGGCTGTCCGTGCCCATGGCCATGGTGGGCGCGATGCTTGCACTGGCGCTTACCCGCCAGACACTGAACATATTCTCCATGATCGGCATGATCATGCTGGTGGGGCTGGTGACCAAAAACGCTATTTTATTAGTGGATTTCACCAATACCCTGAGAAAGCGCGGCTTGGCGGTGAAGGACGCCCTGATCCGGGCCGGCTCGGTGAGGCTGCGTCCGATACTCATGACCACCGTGGCCATGGTGATGGCCATGCTGCCCCTGGCCGCAGGTTTATCCACCGGGTCGGAAATGAGGCGGGGAATGTCGGTGGCACTTATTGGGGGCCTTATATCCTCCACCGGCCTTACCTTGTTCGTGGTGCCGGTTATATACAGCCTGTTGGAATCACTAAAGGACAGGGTGTTTAGACGGCGGGGAAAAAGCAATGCCGGTGTGACGGACCCCGCGCAGGTATAGTTTGTTAAATATTAAGCGCAATATGGCATCTTAAACATGGTAAAACCACCTTATCTTACCATTGGTAAGTATAAGGTGGTTTTTTTACTAGTTTTGGGTTAATATTAAAATTATACATGTTCTAATCATTTATGAAAAAAGGAAAAGAAAATCATGTTAAATATGAATAATGGTCCATATTGCAATGATTTCTTGTTTATTTAAATATCTTAATTAGTACTACAGCGTAAACTAAAAGTTAGCGAAGCCATGGGGACGGTTCGAGCGCTTCTGAAGCGCAGCGAAGGACCGAAGGGAAAGCGATGGAACCGTCCCCATGGCGTAGCGGGCATAGCGAAATAAGCAATATTACGCTGTAGTATTACATGTTGAAATAAGATATGGAGTGGGAATTATTGGCTAATTTAAGGCTTGTAGCCATGAATTTAATAATATTTACCCTGTTGTTAACGGGTTGCTCTTTCTTGCCTCAAAAGGCAGTATATAAGCAAAACGGCATAAGTATGGTGAGCAGGGTTGAAGGGGAAAATCTGCTTTGCTATGCAGAGGGGAAATGGCAAAAACATTTCTGGTACGGTGTTAATCTCGGAGCCACAACACCGGGCCACAGCCCGGGGGAATTAAGCCCCAGCTATGATGATTACCTCCGCTGGTTCGGTGACATGGAAAGCCTTGGGGTGGATTTGGTGAGGGTCTACACCATACTTCCGCCGGACTTTTACAGGGCATTGGCCGATCACAACGAATCTGCCAAAAGAAAACTATGGTTCATTCAGGGCATCTGGCCGCCGGAGGAGGAACTGATCAAGAAGCAGGATGCTTATCTTGATTCCATAACAACCCAGTTCAACGAAGAAATATCTTTGGCCGTCCGGGCTGTATACGGCAGGGGAGAAATTTCTCCGCGTCAAGGACATGCCTACGGCAGTTATACCGTTAATGCAGCGCCTTACCTGCTGGCGTGGATGGTTGGCTCGGAATGGGACCCATATATGGTGCAGGGTACCAATCAAAAAAACGCTGCTAAAAATAATTTCCAGGGTAAATTTTTTGCAACTGTGCAACAGTCCGAACCATTTGAGGCCTGGCTGGCCGCCGCTCTGGAGAATCTAGCCGTAGCTGAGTCGGAAACAGGCTGGCAGCACCCGGTGACTTTTGTAAATTGGGTGACCACCGATCCCCTGCAGCACCCTAACGAGCCATTTCCACGGGAGGATTTGGTGTCGGTGGACCCTACTCATATCGTTCCCACCAATCTCTGGCAGGCAGGATATTTCGCTTCATATCATGTATACCCTTACTATCCGGACAGCCTTGTTTACCAGCAGGATTACCGGCAATATATAAACAAAGACGGTGTCAGTGAGCCATATGAGGGCTATGTCCGCCAGTTGAAAGAATACCATCGGGGCATGCCCCTGATGGTTGCGGAATTCGGGGTCCCTTCCTCCCGGGGTATGGCCCACAGAGGCACGCTGGGACGTAATCAGGGCATGCATACGGAGAAAGAGCAGGGTCAAATGGATGTATCCATGTTCCGGGCGATAAAAGATGCAGGCGCTGCGGGGGCAATTCTTTTTTCCTGGCAGGATGAGTGGTTTAAATTTACCTGGAACACCCTGGATTTGGAGATTCCCGGAGAGAGACGGCCCATGTGGTTAAACAGGCTTACCAATGAAGAAAATTTCGGGCTTATTGCTGTTGAACCAGGTGCCAGGACAAAGGTTTTTCTGGATGGCGACACTGGAGACTGGGATATAATCGACAAACCGAAAACAGTCATACTGGAGGATGGCAAGACCAAGCTCATGGTTAGCCATGATGAGGCCTACCTTTATCTGGCCCTGCAGGCGACAGACAGTGACAATTGGAGAGATAAGGACATATATTTGGGATTTGATACTGTGCCCGGTGGAAATATGCATGTGGCCGGCACTTCCATAGCATTTTCACAGGGGATTGAGTTCCTTCTGCATTTAAAGGTCCCCGGTCCTGCCGGGCTTGAGGTTGCCAGCGCTTACGACCAGCATACTTATCTTTACGGCTACCTGAACAAGATGATCCGCTGGGACCCTACCTGGGCCAGGGAGGATAACGGTGTCTTTTTGCCCTGGAAACTATGCCTGAGCAAGGGACTGTATTTACCGGCGTCCAAACGGAAGATACCCTTTGACGAGATTACTGTAGGCAAGCTTATTAGCGGCAACACCAACCCGGAGGCAAAGGATTACAATAGCCTGGCGGATTATTACACAAACGGGAAGGTTTTAGAAGTCCGTTTGCCATGGATGCTGCTGGGGTTTACTGATCCCAGCAGCCACCAGGTATGGGCCTATCCATACAGAAAACAGTTAAAAGGTATGAGCAGCGTTTCCTCGCCCGGGATAAATATATTTTGTATATCCCGGGGCGATATACAAAATGAAGTCCAGCTAAAGCCAGCCCTTTTTTATAACTGGGCCAACTGGGACGAGCCTTCTTACCACGAGCGCAGGAAGGATAGTTTTTATGTACTCCAAAATTATTTACGGCTAGAACAAAAATAATTACTAATTATATGATTATACGTTAATTTCATGAAAAATTCCCGATTATTCCTATAAATAGCTTGCAATATACTACTTGTTATTATATAAATAGGTAAAATGTCCCTATGTAATAGGACATAAGGCCCAAATATTAAACATTGTTTTCAAATGGTATATTTAATTTGGGAGGGCTGAAAATGGAGAAAAAATTCGGCAGGGCTTTGTTGGGCTATAACCCGGCAGAAGTCGCAAGCGAAATCCAAAGAATTGACGCCGAATACCGGCAAAAGGAAGGAACCCTGCAGGTTAAGATAACAGCAGCGGAGGAGGAATTGATTAGGTCAAGGGAAAGGATTGCCCAACTGGAAAAACAGTTAAATACTTATATAGAGCGGGAGCACATCATTGCGGAGGTCATGCTTACGGCAACAAATAATGCCTGTAGGATTGAAGAGGAAGCCCGGGAGAGAGCCCGGGCGATGGAGGAAAAGTCAGCAGAAGAATTGCGGGAAAAAGTCCGGGAGTTTGAATTATTAAGGATGAAAGTAGAAAGATTTAAAACGGAATTCAAAGAGATACTGGATAGATATAAATTTTCACTTGAAGAAATGAAAGATCTGCCCAACGAAAAGACATTTTCGCCTACTATAATTGTTACCGAGAGAAAACTTAACACCAATTAACAGCTGAGAGTATAGCAAAAGGGGTGGATTATCATCCTTGACAAAAAGTACGGATCGGGTGACGTTATCCACCAGGATGAAAACCTTAACGAAAAATTTGCTGATTTATTAGAAAAGATTGCAGTTAACAGGTTGATTATCCAGCAGTTGACTGAGCTAATAGACGCCAGGGAGGAGTCTTTAAGTAATTTTAACGCGGCTCTGACGGAAAGCAACAGCATAGCATCGGGCATTGAGGAAAAAGCCCGGGCTGAAGCTGAAAAAACGCTGGCCATGGCCCGTGCGGCTGTGTGTTCGCAACAAGAGCAAATTGGCGTAATAGAACGGGAGATTGTCTCCCTGGAAAATGAGTACATTCTTTACAACAGGTTAATCAGTAATGATTCAGCAGCAGTAACTATAAATACCGGCGTTACACCCGCTGACGCACCCGGGTTGGGGCAAACTGTTGCTATAACCGGGGCAGGCCCGGATGCAGCGGACAAGTCTTTATATACCATCAAACTGGTTTCCTTCCTTAATGCCAGGCATTTTGTTTCCTTCGGCCAAAAAGCCGGGCCTGTGCACGCCCATTCCTGGCAAATTCAAATAGAAATAAAGGTGCCGCTGCTAAACCCCGAAATGGTGGCATTTTCCAGTATCTTCGACTCCGTCAAACAGGTGCTTCAAACATACGAAAACACGGTGCTTAACCAAATTTCTCCCTTTAATAAAATCCAGCCCTCAACAGAAAATATGGCCCTGTATTTCTTTAACCGCCTGGAGGATGCTCTGGCGGGTGGAGGTTTTGGACTGGGGAAGCTTACCGTCTGGGAAACGCCCACCAGGGGGATAGAAGTAACCAGCCGATATATTGAATTTGATGAAATGGATGAAAAGGAATTAAAGGAAGCCGGCAGTACGGAACCAGACGGGGAAATAGCGGCGACGGAGGAGGAGCCCGCGCATGGCGCCATCGAAGATAATAGTGGCGGACAGGCTGAGGCAGCGTCTGCGCAGATTCCGGAGAGCCAAAATACCGGGCCGGTAGTCCGGCGTAAATACCGGCCGGTATATTATTTTGCCGGGATATGTATTATCGCCCTGGTGGCTTTTGGGGCTTATTATAATGTTCTGTTTCCGCCGGCGGACCGGTATTATCCCTGGGGTGTTGATACCTGGGGCCATCTTTATAAAGCGGAGTTTTTATATCAGGAAGTGCTGAAGGGCAATTACTACCCACAGTTCACCGAATACTGGTACAACGGCAGCCAGCCTTTCCGTTACTGGGCGCCGCTGCCCTATTACCTGTTGGCTGCACTGCGTGCAGCTACAGGTGATATTTTTGTTGCGGGTAATTATTATTTATTCTTATGTGCCCTTACCGGTGGTCTTTTCTGGCTCCTTTTTGCCGGTAAAATGGGGCTGTGGCAGTCAGTGGCGGGCGGCGCATTATGGGTTGTATGGATAGATAATATGCACGTTGCTTTCCAGGAAGGCAATCTGCCCAGGGTACTAACCACCGCCTTGCTACCGCTATTGTTTATTCTTTTTCTTAAGGTGTTGGAAAAAAAGAAAGACTACATAAGCTTCCTTGCCGTGGCAGTTTTAGCTCATCTATTTGTTTTATGCCATGCTATGATGTGTGCTGTTTACTGTGCCGGGTTAATGCTTTTTGCCTTTCTGTTATGGATTTTCCGGGGCTGTGACTGGAAGGACTGCTGGAGGGGTGCGCTGGCTCTTTTCCTGGGAGTGTTGACTTCCGCCTGGTGGCTCCTGCCCAGCCTTCAGGGCGGGATCGCCGGGATGGATGTGCAAGCGGTGAAGGACGCCATCAATTTTATTCCGGCAGCCATATCATTCAATCCCCTTTACCGTTTTGGCGATGGCGAAGCCTTTTACTGGGGGATAAGTATACTGCCGGCACTGATCGCAGTTATTTTAACCTGGTCTGCTAAACCACCATGGGCTAAAAGTTTGGCTGTCTGCGGGATCTTTCTTATTACAATAACCTTTCCCACGGCGCGTCTGTTATATTTAATTCTGCCTCTTAGCCAGCTCCTCTGGCCGCTGCGTTTCAGCAGTTTTGCCGCGCTGGCCTTGATGATAGCCAGTTTTGGTTATTTGCCTGAAACAAAAGTCAGATTTTTGCGGTCAAAATACGCCACCTCCATTATAGCAGTTGCCCTTTTTGCCATATTTATGGTTGATTGTTTTTTCTCCGTGCAGCTGTTGGCTTTCACCACATCAAAATCTTTTAATTTAATCCAGAGCGCGGATTTATTGAAATCAACGCCTGGCTGGCGCGTCGCTACCATTGATTTAAGCAGGCTTTATTCAGCCCCGTCATTTATTTATTCTGCTGCCGGCCGGGAGCAGGTGTTCGGCTGGGCCTGGCAGGGCGCGGTGACATCCGGCAACATTATGCTCCTGAATACCGGTCTGGAGCAGCAGTATTATCCATTTTTGTTTAGATCATGTATTAATCTCGGTGCTACAGATTTGATCGTAAAGGATGATGTGGTGAGGGATCCCCGGGCCTTCAGTAATGCCGCTATGCAGGCCGGATACAGGCGGAGGGCGGTATTTGCAGGGATTAGTCTCTGGCACGGTTATGACCGTCCATATCTGGTTGCCAAGAAAAATATCTGCCTGGTGGTGGGTAAGTATGCCGGTAATATTGCCCTGCAATTTCCCGGCGTGGAAATGGGCGTTTCCCCTTATATAGATGACTATTCCCCTGAGACGCTGGCGGAATATCCAATGGTTATTTATTCCGGGGCCCAATGGCGGTCCAAGGCGAAAGCTGAAAAAACAGTTGCGGAATATGCGGCATCCGGTGGCCGGGTGTATATCGAACTCGCCGGTATGCCATTAAATGTGCTGGCCAAACAGCCGGAATTCCTTGGTGTCTACGGTGAGGCGGTAAATCTGGAGGGGCGGCTAAATATTTCCGGCCGCATGGGTAATATTCAACTGCAACCTTTCTCCTCATCTGTATCCACCTGGAAATCATATGTTCCCCTGGGACTGGACGATGTGGAGATGGAGTTTAAATACTACGGGAACAGTGCCCCGGTTTACGGCTATAAAAAAGTCGGTGCAAGTAAAATTTGGTTTTTGGGGGGAAGCATTCCCTATCACGCCTTGCTGACGGGAGATCCTGCAGCCGTAGGGCTGGTAGGGGATATTTTCGGTTTGAAAACTGATTATAACGTATCCGGTATTATTCAGCTATTAAGTTACCGTACCACCGCTTCCGGTTATGTTATGACCGGCCATGCGGACAAGAACACAGAAGTGATTCTTCCGGTGGCTTTTATGGATGGAATAAAAGTTTTTGTGGATGGAAAACCCTGGGACGTTCAAAATTTTGAAAACCTCCTGCAGATCAACCTGCCGGCAGGCACCCACGAAATAATCATCTCTTTGTATAAAACACCGGTTTATTATTGGGGGGCAGATATATCACTGATTTCTCTTGGGTTTCTGGTAGTGGTTATTTATTTTTACCGAAGAAAAACAAATGAGGTGGCTGGATGAAGACAATATTCTGCTTAATAAGAGCTTTGCTGGCAGCTTTGCTTTTTTGCTGTTTTTCATCCTCCGCGTGGGCGGAAACCCCGTTTGTGCTGGACGGTAAATTCAACGACTGGGAAGGCAGGGCATCCCTTGATGATGTGCGGGGCGACGGCGGCGAGGGCGAAGATTTTAAACTGATCTCCTGGGGAACAAATGAGAACGAGCAAAAGCTATATTTCATGATTGAAAGATATACACCAGCCGATCCCACCGCTGATTTAACCTGCAGGCTTTATTTTGACATCAACAACAATGGTAAATATGAGGACAGTATAGATAAATATGTCGAGATTATTTATAGACCTGACCATCCGGAAAGCGGTCTGGTGGAGGTACAGATACATGCCATTAGCGGCAAACTGCTGAAAAATTACCATGGTAACTGGGGTGAGGGTTATGCTGGAGGGGGAGAAAAATGCGAATTTGACCTGCCCATGTCCACCCTTGATATATATCCTGCTCAGCCGGTGAGATTTTATTTGTCAGATGCCGATAACCGGGGCGATCGCCTGCCCGGACGGGGTGACAACCTGTGGGCGCCATTCCCGGCTAGTGTAAAAAGCTGGCAGGATACTGCCGTCATTTTTTTAATATGGCTAATTATAGCTTTTATCTTTTGCCGTCACCGCATTTGGATCTTTTATTATGTATGGGCTGCGGTAGGCCTGACCTTCATATTAATTTTTCTTATTAGGGGTTCCCCGGTGGAGCAGGGGCTGGAACATCTGGCGGGACTGGCAATCCACAATATGTTAAGTTGCTTTGATATAAAAACTTATATTTTTGATAAATCACCCGGCACTCTTCTTGTTTTAATTGACGTTGATAACAGCTGGACCACTCTGGATATAGACATAGAAAACTCCGGCCTGCTGGAAATGTGTATATTTGCGGGATTGCTTCTTTTTTATCCTGCCTATGGCCGCAGGCAGAAGTTTTTATATGTCACAACGGGGATTACCGCGGTATATTTGATAAATATATTACGGCTTGTGACAGTTATTGTGCTGATTCATTGGGGCGGGCGAAACATGATGTTTCTCGCGCATACGATTTTTGGCAGGCTGGTTTTTTTTGTGTTGGTAGTAGGCCTTTATTGGAATGTTTTCACGAGACCGTCTTTGAAAAAAAACAGGGAGCAAGTTGAAAATGGGTGATATGCTTTGGGATAGGACTGTAAATTTTCTGGTTTTCTGGGGGATATGGCTGTTGATGCCGCTGCTGGTGGATTTTACCACGGCATTTGTGTATCTGCTTAAACTATTTGTACATCCGCTAAATGGAAACGATTCGCCCAGGGAGTCTTCCTACTCTCCACTGGTAACCTTGGTGATTCCGGTACACAATTCGGAAACCACTTTGTATAAATGTTTGCATTCCATTTTAAGCCAGAGTTACCCGGTGCAGTCTATGCAGGTCATTTGTGTAAACAACGGCGGTAGCGACAACAGCTTTGAAATATTTCAGCAATTTCAGCAGGAACACCGGGAACTGGCGGTGATTTGGACTTCTCTGGAGCGGGCCGGTAAATCCATAGCCCTTAACGCCGGCATGTACTCCGGTCAGGGAGATTACATGATTAATGTGGATGCTGATACATGGCTGGACAGGGACGCGGTGTTGCAGGTGGTAAGGGCTTTTGAGGACGATCCTTCCCTGGTGGCCGCCACCGGCAGCATCCGGGTGGACAAAGTGCTGGGCGAAGGCCTTGGTTTTGTGGATATCATTAATTATTGCGAGGTTATTGAGTACCTTATAGCTTTTGATATCGGACGCCGCTACCAGACTCTGACCAACACCGTTTTTACCCTGTCCGGGGCCTTTTCAGCCTTCAGGCGCGACATTATGCTCCAGTCTTTTTTGTACCAGGAGCGAACCGTATCCGAAGATACCGATTTGACATTTCATATTAGAAATGCAGTCAAAAGTAAAAAGGGCAAAATTGGTTGCGTTACAAAAGCCATTGCCTATGTTGAGCCGATCCAATCACTTGCCCAACTATACTCCCAGAGGGTACGCTGGCAGCGGGGTGAAATTGAGGTACTGAGCACATATTACAAGCATGTTCCACTGGGCTGGGGGGCGCTGATGGATTTTACCGGCCGCATTTTAATATCCGATCATACTCTGGCTTTTTCACGCCTGGCCTGGACATTTCTCATCCCCTTTCTATATTTCTTGGGTTATTCTTTACCCACTGTAATTATAGCCATGATGGGTATGTTTGTCTGTTATATACTGTTGGAGTGTGTTAATTTCGGGGTGGTTTACAAAGGTGTGGCCAAATCCTACCGTAAGGAATTGTACAAAATATGGTGGGTAGTGTTTTTTATGCCTTTTTACCGTTATCTTTCATACTGGTTCCGCATGGCAGGCATTATACTGGGTGTGGCCGAGCAAAAAAGCTGGCGGGTGGAAAATCCTGTTGACCAACTGGCGAAAGTATTATATTCATATGGTAGGTATATAAAAGAAGTATTTTCTACCGTAAGCAGGTGGGGTAAATCATGGAAGAGTTGATCGGTGTAAACGCCGCCGCTGCCTTCGCCTTTGGCCTGACGAACAGACCACGGAACTGATTAAGTAAAGAGGGAAAGCGTGTGAAGAAGTTTGAACATAAACTTTTGGCCGTAATGCAGCACGTGGTGTTTGTGTACCGGGAGCAGGTGTTGCTGCTTCGCTATTCCAGTTATCAGGGTAGAGGAGTGGAGGGGCTGTGGGGGCTGCCCGGCGGCCATTACATAGCCAGTGACCCCGTTACCGATCTTCGCCGGGAGGTGAGGGAGGAAACCGGGCTGGAAATAGAGGATGAAATAGAACTGTTGCGTACTTATGTGGTGATGTTTCCAGACGGGGTAGAGAGGTTCGGTGTTTTTTACCTGTGCCGGCTAAGCTCCTCGAACAGGCCGGTGATCACCCTGAGCCACGAGCATACGGAATACATGTGGGCGGCCCGGGATGATATCGGTGGGCTAAAGATAATCGGCCCTTACCACCGGCAGGTTGTGCTGGATGTACTCAAATAGTGAACGCCAAAAGGCAGGGCAGCTAGTAAATGTGCCTTGCCTTTCTTACAGACTGTTATACTTTTCTTGCAAGAGTTCTGAATGCCTATTTGGACAACAGCCAGTGCCTCAGTACATCGGCTATTTCTTTGGGATCAGATTTTTTTGCCTTTTTTAAAAGCAGTTCGTACCTGAGCTTTTCCACCAGTTCAGGATTATTGGCTTCTATATTGGATATGGATTTGGTTATTTTCTTAATGTTTTCATTTCTTTTGCCCATCTGAACCCATCTCCTTTAATTCACAATCAGTTATTCGTCTTCTTCTTCGACCGGGACAAAACCCCGGTGCAGGATGTTTTCGGTTACAGCTGTATTTATAGTTATTATATATTAAAACAGCAAATAACAGCTAGTACTACAGCGTAAACTAAAAGTTAGCGGAGCCATGGGGACGGTTATAAGGTACGGGGACACACCCCTGCGGGGAATGTCCCCAACGTATGCTTCCGAAGCGCAGCACTACTTAAGGCTTGGTTAATAGAGCAGTTGTAAAACCCGCTCGTAGTAATATATAATGTCTTAGTGTGGGCCCCGGGCCTTATTACTGAACGCCGGGGCAAGGGAGGAGGGGGTTGCCTGTGGATGCACCTGGTGAACTGACCGTCAGGCAGGGTACGTTTTCGGCCCGGGACAAATTCAGGTTTTTATGTCATGAGGGTCTTGAGTGTTTCGGTAAATGCTGCCGGGATATAAATATTTTCCTTACCCCTTATGATGTGCTGAGAATTAAAAATCTCCTCAATATATCTTCGTGGGAATTCCTTGACCGATATACCGTGCTTTTAATTGCCGGACATAGCGGTTTTCCTGTGGTTATTATAAAGATGCGGGAGGATGCCAATCTGGTTTGCCCCTTCGTCACGCCCGGTGGCTGCAGCATATACGGCCATCGTCCCTGGTCATGCCGCATGGCGCCTTTGGATATCAGGGGGGAAGATGCCTTTCGCATTGCCTTTGACCCTTCCTTTTGCCATGGGCTGATGGAAGATAGGGAATGGGATGCGCTGGAGTGGATGCAAGACCAGGGGCTGGAAAATTATGACCCTGTGGAAGAGCAGTTTGGCCGTATACCCCTGGCCATAAAAATGAGCGGGAAAAAGGAAAAGGACAGACAGGTGGTGGATGTTTTTTACAACACCTGCTACAATATCGATTTGTTCAGGGAATTTGTATCCAGAAAAAGTTTCCACTATGCCTTTAACGTTCCCCGGGAGTCGATAGAAAAAGCCCTGGGGGATGAAGTTGAATTGCTGAAATTCGGTATTGACTGGCTGTTGTCGGGTATAGATTTTAAGAAGGCTGGTAAAATAATGGCAAAAATAAAACATTAAATTTGTAATTCCTTCGCACTCCCCCGTATTTGGGACGGAGTGCGATATTATTTATACTTTTAACAGCTTGCTTCACATATAAATTAATAATATTTGTTTTGGGTATATTAAGATAAATACTTATCAAGGGGGATAAAAATGGCAAAGGCTACAGGTATCGTCAGGCGCATCGATGATTTGGGCAGGGTGGTCATTCCCAAGGAATTGCGCAGGAACCTGAAGATTAGAGAGGGCGATCCCTTGGAGATATATGTTGACCGGGGCGGGCAAATCATGCTGAAGAAATACAGTCCGATTATGGAACTGGGTACCTTCGCCCAGGAATACGCCGAATCGCTGTATGAAGCCCTGGGACATCTGTCCATAATTACCGACAAAGACAACGTGGTCTCCGTGGCGGGAAACAACGCCAAGGACTTTACATCCAAAACCATTGGCCAGGTGGTTGAAGATGTCATGGAAAAAAGAAAGGTTCAGATGTTTACGGATAACGTTATCATAACCGCCGACGAGAGAATTGTCTGCAATACTGCGGTTATAGCGCCCATTATTTCCGGAGGTGACCCCATTGGTTCGGTGATCATTGCTTCCAGGGAAGGAGCCGTGATGGGTAATCTGGAAAGCAAGCTGGCGGAAACAGCAGCCGGTTTTCTGGCTCGCCAGATGGAGCAATAAAACGAATACAGGGGTGTATCTATGTCGTTCCATACATAGAGGGGCAGTCTCACGACTGCCCCTCGAGCATTTTTACCTATTGGGCTGCGGGCAAGATTTTAACGATTGTTTTGTAATCCTGGCAAAGGTCTGTAGGGGCGGGGCGTAGAATACTTTCTGCAGCGAACAGAAAGGGAGATAAAAATGCAAAAATATCGTCGGGAATTACTGGAAAGCCTTGCAGAGGGCAGTCTTACCGGGCTGGAGATGAACCATCAATTCAATTTTGAGTGCCAGGACGACTGTATGGGGCGCTGTTGCAACACCATTAGTATTATGCTGGACCCCTGGGATGTGGAAATAATGGCCCGTCACCTGGGTATGCCGGGCAGGGACTTTCTTAAAGAATACTGCATTTACGAAATAGATCGTGGGTATGGCTGGCCCTTTGCCAGGTTCAGGCACGCAGAGAAGGGCCCTTGCGCTTTCATGTTAAAGGACGGGAAATGCAGGGTGTATCCGGCTAGATCAAGGAACTGCCGCACCTATCCCCTGGGCAGGGCGGTGAGGGCCAAATCTCCAGAAGAGGGAGGGGGCCTGGAGGAAATGTTTTTCATGGTGGAACGCCAGCCTTTTTGCTTCGGTAACAGGGGCGGGCGCACCTGGACGATTCAGGATTGGCTGGACGATGCTGATGCTCTGAAGATGTATCAATTATTTGACCTTTATATGGATGTTATAAATTATTGTACCGGTGAGCTGCAAAGCAAGGTTTGGATGTCCGACGCCGTGGCATCCATGATGGCGCCTTTGCTGTTCGGCCCGGATATGCTCCGGGAAAGGCTGAACATCGACCCGGATCAGGTAGGCCACGAAGAGTTCTACCGGCGGCGCATGAAGGCGCTGAAAGCAGTGTTAACCGACATAGCAGGGGGATTTGGCTTCGGACCGGCGGCGGGGGGTGGCAAGGAGGAAGGTTCTGTAAAAATGATGGACAGGATGAAGGACATACTGGTTAACGGTTAAAAATGGAGAAATTGCAAAAAGGTTTTTGTGAAAAATAAACGCAGCAATCAGGCTGCGTTTATTTTTTTGGAACAGTCGATTTTAGGCGTTATCCTGCATACTGTTTTAACAGGTGGCCGCCCCTGACGCGGGGCCGTATCACCTGGGACAACGGGGTCCCGGACAATGAGCCCAGGGTTGCCGGGAACGCCGGCCCCGGGGAGAAAACGTAACAAGGGAGGAAATGCCAACAATGTGCGGGATTGCCGGCTGGATAGACTGGGATAAGGATTTGAATCAGCAGGGGCGTATTCTTGCTGCCATGGCGGAGACGTTATCCTGTCGGGGGCCTGACGCGGAGGGGATGTGGCTGTCGAAGAGCGCCGGTCTGGCCCACCGGCGCCTGGTGGTGGTTGACCCGGAAGGGGGAGGCCAGCCCATGACCCGCAGGCGGGGGGAGAGGGTGTATACTGTTTCGTACAACGGGGAGTTGTACAACACCCTGGAACTAAGGAGGGAACTGGAGAGCCGGGGTCATACATTTTTAACACGCAACTCGGATACAGAGGTTCTACTCATTGCCTATATGGAATGGGGCACCGCCTGCGTTGAAAAGTTTAATGGTATTTTTGCCTTTGCCATCTGGGATGAGGCGGGTCAAAGGCTGTTTATGGCCAGGGACCGGCTTGGCGTAAAGCCTCTATTTTATACGCACAGGGGCAACTCATTTATATTTGGCTCTGAGTTAAAGGCCCTGCTTGCCCATCCGGATATTTCGCCGGAAGTTGACGCGGAAGGACTGGCGGAAATTATTGTCATGGGACCTTCCAGGACACCTGGCCAGGGCGTATTCAGGGGGATTTCCGAGGTAAGGCCCGGCCAGTGCCTGGTTTATGACCGCAACGGGGTTCATTTGCGCCGCTACTGGAACCTGGAAAGCAGGCCCCATGACGACGGCCTGGAAAAAACCGTCGCCACGGTAAGGGAGCTTTTGCAGGATACCGTGGAGCGCCAACTGGTGGCCGATGTGCCGGTATGCTGCTTCCTTTCCGGAGGGCTTGACTCCAGTGCCATTACCGCTTATGCGGCCGGTGCTTTCCGCCGCGCAGGCATGGATAAAATCCATACCTATTCCGTTGACTATGTGGATAACGATAAGAATTTTACCCCCACCCGGTTTCAGCCCAATAATGATGCTGACTGGGTAAAACGTGTGGCGGATTTCTTGGGAACCATACATCACTATATATATGTCGATACTCCCGAATTGGTGGAAGCCCTGAAAAACGCTGTCAAAGCCAACGACTTGCCAGGCATGGCCGACGTGGATTCATCACTGTATCTTTTCTGCGGGGAAATAAAAAAGAATGCCACCGTAGCCCTCTCCGGTGAATCCGCTGATGAAGTTTTCGGTGGTTACCCGTGGTTCCGGGAAAAAGATATCTTGAATTCCGAAACATTCCCCTGGATCAGGATGACTTCACAGAAGGCAGGGCTTTATACCCCCGAGGTGGTGGAAAAAATAAAGCCGGAAGAGTACGTGGCCGGGCGCTACTCGGAGGCCCTGGCCGAGGTACCCCGCCTGCCGGGCGAGGATAGCCGGGAAAACCGCATCAGGGAAATATTTTATTTGAATATTACCAGATTCATGCCCACCCTGCTGGATCGCAAGGACCGTATGAGCATGGGCGTCGGCCTGGAGGTAAGAGTACCTTTCTGTGACCATCGCCTGGTGGAATACGTGTGGAACATACCCTGGTCAATGAAAACATATGGGGATATGGAAAAGGGCATTCTAAGGCGGGCACTGGTTGATGTGCTTCCCGCCGATGTTCTGGAGCGGCGCAAGAGCCCTTATCCCAAGACGCACAACCCCTCCTATCTGGCGGCTGTGAGGTCATGGCTGTTACAGATTCTTGATGACTCTACATCACCTCTGCTAGACTTGATTGATGTCAATGCGGTAAGGGACATTGCCACTAACGGGGCCTCGGCCTTCAACCCGGCCTGGTTCGGCCAGCTCATGGGAGAGGCGCAACTTATGGCCTACCTGGGGCAGCTTGACACCTGGCTACGGGAGTATAAGGTAGTGATTGTATAAGTTTATCTGATTTCTTAGACCCTCACTTCTATAAGTGGGGGTTTCTCTTTTCACTTCAGATGGGATAGAATCCCCATCTGAAGCCCCGATGTTCAGCTTTAGCTGAACAATTTCACTAAGAGATAGTAAATTATCGAAGTGGATAATTTATAGGGGGATGGTAAGGGGGAGTTCCCCTTACCATAGTTGGGGACATTCTTCTGACTCTAGAGCCAGGCTCCAAAGAGAGGTGTGTCTCCTTTCCTTTTACAGGGTGAGGGACCGATACTCCCGAGGGGCGGCAGCCCTTTTAAAATAAAGATAGGGCCGAAGGCCCTTTTTGTGTTATTATAATGATTAAATATTCGCACTATTTGAGGGGGGTTGTGTGATTTGGTATTTAAAACATTGATTTATGAGGTGAAAGAAGAAAAGGTAGCTTTTATTACCCTGAACCGGCCGGAAAAATTTAACCCCTTAAACAATGAACTTGCCCGGGAAATGAAAGAAGCAATGGATATGGCGGAAAAGGATGAAGATGTCAGGGTGCTGGTGCTTACCGGTGCCGGCAAGGCGTTTAGCGCCGGGGGGGAATTGTCTGTACTGGAGGCGGCAGACACCGTAGGAAAAAAGAGGGAAATACTGGACAGTGTCGCCATGATTATCAAGGCCGTGGAGAACTTCAGGAAGCCGCTGATAGCCGCGCTAAACGGCGTGGCTGCCGGTTCAGGTACAGCCCTGGCGCAGGCCTGTGATATTATCGTTGCTTCCGACAAAGCACGTTTTGCGCCCAATTTCGTCAATGTTGCCTTGGTACCGGACGGCGGGACATCCTGGTACCTGGCCCGCAGGGTGGGTTATCAGAAGGCCGTCGAGTTGATGCTCACCGGGACCGTGCTGGACGCCCGGGAAGCACTAGCTCTGGGCATATATAACCGGGTGGTAGAGCAGGAACGCTTCAACGATGAGGTCCTTGCCCTGGCACGCTCCCTGGCCCGGGGCCCGGCCAGGGCAATGGCACGGATAAAAATGTTGCTTAAGGCCAGTATGAGCAGCAGCCTGGATGCCCAGATTGAGCTTGAGGCATCCTCTCAGCTGCTGGCCTTGTCGGAAGACGACTTTGCCGAGGGGGTCAGGGCTTTTTATGAAAAGCGCAGCCCAAGATTTAAATAGACTTTAGCATAATGTATCCCGGTGGCCGCTGATTAGCGCCGCCGGGTTTTTTTATAATTATAGGTATTATAAAGATTTATGCTCATGAGCTGATTTATATTCCTCACCATTTTTCACGAATCTTCATATCTTAAACCAGTGAAAAAAAATTAGTCAGAGGAAAAGGAGGGTATTTGACTTTGTTGGAGGAGGCAGAAATTGAAGGGGTATATACACCAGCAAGGGAGTATGAGATTGGTAGAATTAGAACCTATAATCGTTCACAAGTGTTTAGCCGTTGGAAACAATTCTTAAAATACCTTGGCCCGGCGTTTATAGTAAGTGTTGCCTATATCGATCCTGGTAACTTTGCTACCAATATTAGCGGCGGGTCAAAATTCAATTATAATCTCGTTTGGGTCATCCTTTGGAGTAACCTGATGGCGATTTTTCTTCAAACAATTTCTGCAAAACTCGGCATAGCGACTGGAGCAAATCTTCCGGAAATGTGCTCGAAGGTTTTTTCCAGAAAGACTAACTGGTTTTTGTGGAGTGCGGCTGAAATTGCGGCAATGGCAACAGACCTGGCGGAATTTCTGGGTGGTGCCCTCGGTTTGTATCTGTTATTCCATATCTCGCTGGTATACGCAGGTTTCCTTACAGGTGTACTAACTTTTTTCATTATCTACATGGAGAAGTACGGTCAGAGGATCGTGGAAATTATTATCGCCATTTTAGTTGCAGTAATCTGTATTGCCTATGGCATAGAATTATTTCTGGCAAAACCTGATTGGGCTCAGGTTGGCTTTCATACCCTGATGCCGTCGCTTCCCAATGGAGAGGCCGTGTTGATTGCCGTGGGGATGCTTGGGGCTACTGTAATGCCTCACGTTATTTATCTACATTCGCAATTAGTCCAGTGTCGAAAAACGCCAGAAACAGACAGCCAAAAATTTAAACATTTTAAGCTTGAAAAAATGGATATCATTTTAGCCATGAATATTGCCTTCCTGGTTAATGCGGCAATGGTTGTGGTTTCAGCTGCAGTATTTTTTACTCAGGGAATGGAAGTAGACTCTATTGAGCAAGCACACCATTCCCTGACCCCATTGCTTGGCTCCCTATCCAGTGGGGCTTTCGCCATTGCACTGCTGGCCTCCGGCCTTTCCTCCTCAGCGGTAGGCACTCTGGCCGGACAGACAACTATGAAAGGCTTTGTTAATTTGAATATCCCCCTGACGGTCAGAAGACTGGTAACAATGGTTCCTGCTATGGTAATAATAGCTCTGGGTATAAACCCTATTAAGGCATTGGTCATCAGTCAGGTTTTACTCAGTTTTGCCCTCCCTCTGGCGATCATTCCTTTAATGCTTATTACCAGACGTAAAGATATTATGGGAGCTTTGGTAAATAAGCCACTGACAAATATAATTGGTTGTGTGATAACTACGCTCATAATCTCTCTCAACGCTGTATTGCTATATCTAATCTTCACAGGAAATGCGTAAATTAAAGAACCGGAACAATGTTTAATATGCAATGGATAAACATAAATATATGCTGGGTAATCAGGCAGTATTTTTGCCTCCGGGCTTTTCCCGGAGGAGGTTTATTCTGTTCCAGATTATGCGGTAATAGGGCAGCCTGTCCACATTTTTCCCGGTTACCAGGGCCGTTTCGGCAACCAGTTTGCCGCCTGCCAAAAGCTGCATTCTACCGGCCGGAAAATTTTTCTGCACCGGTGCTGCAAGCATGTCTCCAGTAAAGATCTCCCTCTCTATAACTTCTTCGCTATCCCTGGGTACAGTGACATAAAGATCCCTCAGCACGGTGAGGGGAGCCACCGGAGTATCGCCGTCCTGGATTTTTATCGACGAGACAGTATCCCCTGCCCTAACGGCAGCGATTTTGTAAAAGTTTTCAAAGCCGTAATCCAGTAGCCTGGAGGAATCTGCATAGCGGTCACCGCTGTGCAGGACCACGGCTATAAGGCGGCGGCCATCACGATAGGCGGAGGACACCAGACATTTGCCGGCGGCATTGGTGGTGCCTGTCTTAACCCCGTCGGCCCCCTGGTAGCCCCATAACATTTGATTGGTGTTGCTCAGTTGTCTCCGGCCGCCCGGCCCGCTGATAAGGTGGTTTTTTGTCGACACTATATTGTGAAATACCGGGTTGGCCAGGGCGTATCTGGTGATGAGGGCCAGGTCGTAGGCGGTGGAGAGGTGCTTTTCGTCCGGGAGGCCGTTGGTATTGCTGAAATTTGTGTTGTCAGCTCCCAGCAGGCGGGCTGCCTGATTCATCATGCTAACAAAGTTTTTTTCGTTTCCGGCCACATGTTCCGCGATGGCCACACAGGCATCGTTACCCGAATGCATCAGTGCCCCGTACAAAAGCTCTTCCAGGGTAAGGTGCTCACCACTCTGCAGGTAAACGCTGCTGCCCGGCACACTGGCTGCATGCTTGCTGACGGTGGCGGTTCCTTTTAAATTGCCGCACTGTATGGCGACCAGGGCGGTTACTATTTTGGTGGTACTGGCGATGGGTCTTGGTTTGCTGGCGTTTTTGGCGTAGAGCACCTGCCCGGTATCTGCGTCCATTAGCACTGCTGAGGCCGCCGTTATCGCAATATCCGCTTTCCTGACATGTTTTTCCTTGGTGGCTGTCGCCAGGGCAGGCTCATAGATATACAGCACATCATTGGTAATTCCCGCCGTCTTTCCGCAGGCTATACCGCACCAGGCCAAATTTACCAAACAGACCAGGGCCAGAACCAAAAAAATTTTTTTACTGATCAATTCCGCGATCCCCCGTTAGCTTTTTTCCCGTTATAGGTTGCCCTGGGCAAAATAAAATATGTTACCGAAAGTGCAGAAGTGTATAGCGGGGTGACTCTTTCCAGAATGTTCTTTTCCTGGTAATTAAGGCATATAGAATATTGTTCGGACAGTTGGGAGCTTTCCGGAAAGGGGGTACAAGATGGCTTTTTTTATGCTGTTTTAGGTATGCTGTGCTGGGGACTTGCCCCGCTTTTTGGGAAAATTGGGCTGTACAATGTTAATCCTGTGACAGCCCTTACCATAAGAACCATCATTGCCGGCACCATCGTAATGGGGTGGTTAATAGGCACCAGGGGTTTTCATCATTTTCTGGAAGTGCCGCCGCTGTTCTGGCTATTTATCAGTATTGAGGCTATACTCGCCACTCTGCTGGGGGATCTGGCCTATTTCGCCGCCCTGAAAAAGGGCAACATCAACGATGTTACTCTGGTATTATCCTGTTCCCCTATTGTTACCATGCTGCTGAGCTATTTTTTCCTGGGTGAGGTGGTGGCTGGTTACCAGATTATAGGAGTTGCACTGATTACCGCAGGGCTAATCTGTATAAGCATGAACTAGGAGAGGAAGCTGCTGAACTCGTTCGATCAGTGTCACCCTGGACGATGCCGGCATATACAGGGTGTATATTGATTCAGCGAGGTGAAGATTTCATTGAACACACCCAGCCAAACACCCATACTATCCGCCCTCAAAAGATACATAGATGAAAGGACGATCAGGTTTCACATGCCCGGCCATAAGGGGGGAGGGATGGCCGGCAATGCACTGGCTGATTTCCTTGGAAAAACTGTGTTTGCGGCTGATGTTACCAATGTGCCGGGAATGGATGATTTGCACCAGACCTACGGGGTGATTAAAGAGGCCCAGGAGATAGCGGCTGCAACTTTTGGCGCCGATTATACTTATTTTCTGGTCAATGGAAGTTCTTGCGGCCTACAGGCCCTGGTGATGACAGTTTGTAATCCCGGGGACAGCATTTTGGTTCCCCGCAATATGCACCGTTCAATACTGAGCGGTATTATTTTGAGCGGCGCTGTACCAGTTTTTTTTAGGCCGGAATATCACCGGGAATATAATATCCCTTTGGGAGTTACAGTGGAGAGTATAAGCAGGTGTTTGGACCATCACCCTGATGTAAAGGCGGTTATGCTGGTCAATCCCACTTATCATGGTATAACATCGGATATTTCTTCCATAGCCAGGATAGTCCACGCAAGGGGAATTCCCCTGCTGGTGGATGAGGCGCATGGACCACACCTTAATTTCCACCAAGAACTGCCTGCCACCGCCATGGATTGCGGAGCGGATGCCGTAGTTCAGGGGACCCATAAAATTCTATCGGCTTTCACCCAGGCGTCCATGCTGCATCTAAAGGGGAGGTTGATAAACAGAAAGAGATTGGAGGCCACCCTGAGACTGCTTCAGAGCACCAGTACCTCCTATCTTCTTTTAGCCTCGCTGGATGCCGCCCGGGCACAGATGTCGGTACAGGGCAGGGAATTAGTGCAACATGCCCTGGAATTGGCCGGTTACATAAGGACGGAGTGTAATAAAATACAGGGTCTGTCATCCTTTGGCGTAGAGATTATAGGTAAAAGCGGGGTGTCCGGTCTGGATCCCTGTAAGGTAACTATTTCCGTAAAGAACCTGAAAGTAACGGGTTTGTGGGCCGAGCAGTGGCTCAGGGCAAACCGGAATATTCAGGTGGAAATGTCCGATGTATTTAATATTCTTCTAATAGTTACCTCTGGCAACTGTCAGCAAGAAGCCATATACCTGCTACAGGCACTGCGGGAAATGAGTGAAATGCCGGACAAAAATTGTTCCGGTACGGCCTGGCAGAATAATTTAACCGATTTTTATCTGTTGCCGGATATTCCGGAGCTGCTGGTCTCACCCAGAGAAGCATTTGGCTCCCCGGTGAATGCTCTGCCCCTTGAAAATACCGTGGGCAGGATAAGCACCGAAATTATAAGCTGCTATCCACCGGGAATACCGGTAATTTGCCCCGGAGAGAGAATAACCCGGGAGGTTATAGAGTATCTGCTGACCATGAGGGATCTGGGCGTTCATTTCCAGGGTTGCGCCGATCCCGCACTAAATACCGTCCGTGTGATGGAAAGTTAGTTTAGCCTTTTTGCGGCCCGCGTTCCATTATGCGGGGGAAGGCGTTATAATAGCTCGTTCCCTTGTCTTTGGTGAGTACTGTCCCGCCCGGTTTTTCCACTGTTACCCACGACTTGACAATATAGCCGTCCATGCCGGGCATTACTTCTTTTTCCGTGCCGGGCTGGAGTGAGGGGTTGAAGCGGTATTCCGTCCAGAATGCCGCTCTTTTTATGACCTTGTGGTGCCAGGTGACCCGGGGCGGTTTTTTCCCGCCGTATAGCGCCATGAACAGTGAGTTGCCGACTTTACGGGACCAGATTAGCACCGGGGCGCCGGTATCATTTAAAAAGCGAAAATCCCTTACGCCGTAATAAACCGTAGCGTCTTGTCCCGGCGGCACATAAGGTACAATCATGGAATGTGAACTGCGCATGACTATTTGCAGATCACTGAAAGTTACCACATTGTACAGCATGGTAGCGATCTTGCATACCCCGCCGCCCACCGTTGTTACCAGGTGGTTGCCGGCATAGGTGGGTCCGTCACGGTAGCCCTGGTGACGGGCATAGGGACCGATGGCATTGTTCTGTGAAAATATTTCCCCAGGCTTCACCACCGTGCCCGCCAACTGGTCCGCCGCTAGGGAAATATTGTAAGCTTCCGACAATATGGGATCGTGAAGGGTAGCTTTATATGCTGCCATCAGCACGGGGGTATTGTTCTTTTTAACAGCTTCCAAAAATAATGCGTCCTTTTCCCAGGGCAGGGGGCCTTGATAGGGCTTTTCCATATCCTTGAAATCCCTATATATCTTGTAATCGTCCGATGTGCTTTCCTGAGGGTAGGTTTGGTTCTGGGAAAATGACGGTGTTAGCAATAATAATGAGCTTATAAGAATAGCTATTGCAAGGAGTGGTATTTTTTTCATGAGGCACCTCCAGCTATAAATAACATTAAACATGGGAAATGTTTTGTACTCATCATATTATGTTCAGAATTTATTTAAATTAAGAACACGTTATTAGACTAAACAGCCCCTTTTTTATTCCGGTTGTAATACTTGGCATTTTTGGTTACAATGTTTAGGAAAAATTTTTTAACACAGATTGGGGGGACATTCCTTCGGTGTGTCCCCTTTCATAAGTTGGGGACATTCCTTCGTGAATAGTGTAAAAAAGAAGGAATTAGGACAACTAAGAAGGTGTGTCCCCTTTCCTTAATAGGAGGTGCTTTTTTTGAAAAGGGTGGTTAGCGTGAGCCTGGGTTCCTCGTTGCGGGATCACCGGGTGCGGGTTAACCTGCTGGGAGAGGAATTCGAAATCAGCCGGCAGGGAACGGACGGTGATATCGACCGGGCTCTGGCCTTGCTCGAAGAACTGGACGGAAGTGTGGATGCCATAGGCCTTGGGGGTATTGATGTATACCTTTATGCCGGAAAGACCAGATATACCGTAAAGGACGGTCTCAGGCTGCTGGAAGCGGTTAACAAAACACCTGTGGTTGACGGCAGCGGCCTTAAAGATACCCTGGAAAGACAAACGGTATACTACCTGCGGGAACACAGCAACCTGATACCTCCAGGGTCGAGGGTTTTGATGGTGAGCGCCGTGGACCGCTTTGGCATGGCCGAGGCTTTTGTCGAGCTGGATTGTGATGTGACTTACGGTGACCTTATATTTACAGCAGGCATTCCATATCCCATAAAAACTCTGACGGAGCTGGAAGAAATAGCTCGCAAGGCGCTGCCCGAAATGGTCAAACTGCCCTTTCATATGCTATACCCCACCGGGAAAAAACAGGATACCAGGAATGATGTTAAAGTGAAAAAATTTGGCCACTATTACCGGGAAGCCCAGATTCTGGCCGGTGATTTTCACCTGGTAAAAAGATATATGCCGGACGATTTATCAGGACAGACTGTTATTACCAACACTACCACTCAGGATGACATAGCTTTCTTAAAGCGGTGCGGAGCCGGGACGCTGGTGACCACGACCCCTGAACTGGAGGGCCGCTCTTTCGGTACCAACGTTATGGAGGCTGTTTTGGTGGCTATTACAGGAAAGGGATGGCAGGATATAACAACGGAAGAATATTTGAAACTGCTGGAGCTTTTGGATTTTCGGCCCAGAATTGTGGAATTGAATTAAGGTCAGGCAGCACGAGGGGGACAGTACTAAAAATGGCCACACATAAGGAAATTACCGATAGTCTGAAGGCTTTCGCCGAAGGATACAACTCCAACAAAAGACTACAGTCAATGAACAGGGATTGGAACCGGGTTATCCAGGTGCTCACCACGGATATAGAATCCGCCCACACACTGGAGTTAAAAGACGGGGAGCTGCGTTTTTGGGAGGGATCTGCGAACAAGCCGGATTTAACCGTGCTGGCTGATAGTGAAACCCTGGCCAATATGTTTTACGGGGACATAACTCCCGCGGAGCCATATATGAACGGAACCCTGAGGATTATGGGTTCGGAGGATGATATAGTCAGGCTGGACTTTATATCTTTACTTATCTGGGGTGAATGATGATTAAGCTGAAGAAAGTCCTAACTCTAAGAACTGTAGTTGCCACCAGTGCTGGCCTTACTCTGGCCAGTTCGTCATTTGTGGCGGCAATTCAGATGGCCGGCTTCCTGGCCGGGGATTCCGCCTGGATCGCCATTATGATGGGGGGTATACTCTGCCTGGGGGCGGGTGCCTGCTTTTCCGAGCTCAACGGCATGCTCCCCTCGGCGGCAGGCATAAGACTGTATTTCGGGCGGGCCTTCGGGGACACGGTGGCCCTGGCGGTTTCCCTGCTGTATATGTTCGTAGTTATGTGCGTGGTGGGGGCCGAGAGCTATGTGCTGGGAAATGTTTTGAGCGAGGCCGTCCCGTCGGTGGCCCCGGTGGTCTGGATACTTTTTATGTTGGTGGCGGTTACGTTGATGAACATTCGGGGAATAAGGCTGGCGGGCAATTTCCAGGACGTGGTGACCTATGGGTTGATGGTTTCCCTGATTGTACTAGCCTTCGTGGGATTTTACCATACCGGCTTTAAGTTTACCACCCCCGTTGCGCCGGGAGGCATGGTTCCGGTAATTAACGCTGTGGCAGTAGGCGTTTTTTTGTACGTAGGCTTTGAATGGGTTACCCCGCTGGCGGAGGAGGTTACCGAAAGCCGCCTGATAGCCAGAGGTATGCTGGTGGCGGTGGGGCTATTAAGCATTATATACTCGCTAATCACCGTGGCCATCACCTCTGCCGTGCCCCGGGAGGCCATAGCCGGCTCACCGGTGCCCCTGCTGGTTTTCTCCAGATATGTTCTGGGCGAGGCTGGGGTAATCTGGGCAGTGGCGCTATGCTTAGCTTCTTCCATTACCACCTTTAACGCCGGGTTAATCAGTGTATCAAGGTTTTTTTATGCTTCCGCCAGGGAAAACGTGCTACCCAAAGTGTTCAGCAAAATAAGTATGCGCTATTTTACCCCGTGGGTTGCGATACTGGGGGTGCTGGCGGTGGCACTGATAGTATCCATGCTGGTGCTGATTACCGGGCGCTATCTTGTGCTGCTGAACACGGCGGCGGCCATGGAGTCCATAGTGTATGCCATGTCCGGGGCAGCTGTGCTGGTGCTGAGGAAAAAGTCACCCGGAATGCCGCGTCCATATATTGTGGCGGGAGGTGCTGCCGTACCCGTTTTAACAATAGCAGTTTTTTTCTTGCTGGCGTTGTCCGTAATGGCTTTCGATCCAATAACGGCGGTCAGTATCCTGGCCGGTTTGGGAATCAGCTTCTGGTACGTAATGAAGGTTGTGCCGGTGCTTAAAGAAAAGAACAGGGCCAAGCGCCCAGCTGCCCGGCGCCGGCCCGCACCGGTTTCTGAAGGCCAGCCTGAGGCTATTCCGGCTGGGGCAGATACTGGTTCTAAGCCTGAAAAAATATAACCCGGCAAAAGCCGGGTTTTTCTTAACACTACAGCGTAATATTGCTTATTTCGCAATGCCCGGCAATCCAGTTTATTTCAGTCCCAGGGATTGATAAACCTTGGCATTTACCGAGTTATCGAAGGGGAGATGAGCTTCCTTCCGGTATTTTATAACAACCTCTTCCATTTCCTGACCCCAGACGCCATCAGCAGTTATTTTATAACCCAGCCTTTGCAATGCATTCTGTACTTCCATTACTGCCGCCCCGCAATCTCCTTTTCTAAGTATTTTGTATGTGGGTTCCATATAGTTAAAGGGATTGCCCACAATAATTACCGGCGTACCTTCCGGTATCCAGGGAAACATTTCTTCCACCTGGCTGTTGAACATGCGAATACAGCCGTGACTCTGGTAGCCTCCGATGGAGTAGGGTTTGTTGGTGCCATGAATGCCGTAAATGCCCCACGGCACATTAAGCCCCAACCAGCGGGTACCGAATCCTGTTCCCCAGTTCCTGGCCTTGCGAGCCACCTTCCAGCTGCCTATTGGTGTAGGGGTTTCAAGTTTACCCAGGGCTACAGGGAAGGTCTTGTACGGCCTGCCGTCGGAAAACACGGTAAGTTTTCTCCTGTCGGTGTCAATTATTATACTGACCTTGCCCCTGGGAGGGGGTAACACCTTACTGCTAACCGGCTCGGCGGCCCTACCCAGGTTTTCCCAGGTTTTCCCGTTTACCACCCCGTCTGGATAAAGCCCCTGACTTAACTGGAAATTTTTCACTGCCTGATATGTGTGCTGGTCATAAATACCATTGCTGGGACCGTTGAAAAAACCCAGCCCGTGCAGCATTTTTTGAACTCCGAGAACATCCTCTCCGGTGAGGGCCGGGTTTTGTAGGGTAAGTTCCCGGGATTCCTCGCAGTTAAAGGGGCAAATATTAGCGTGAGCTTCTGCCCGAGTCTGAGCAAAAGATATGGTCAGCAATAATGATATAGCCAGGAGCAAAAAGAACAAAGTTGATTTCGGTCGCAAAATGATTTTCCCTCCGGCAAATAAAGTCAACATATTAGAAATTATCCCCCCGCATCAAGCCCTTTTATGCGGCTCCGGTGCAGAGCCCTGAAAATGCCAAAAAAAAAGTAGAGAAATATGCTATTTTGGGAACTTATTGCCTTCATTTACCGTCAAAAAAGTAGATTATTTTTTTAGAACGGCAAATTTTGTCAGGGGAGACGGATATGGGGCAGAGATGGCGGGTTGGCAAATATATAACTGGTTTATTAATTACATTGCTAGTACTCACAGTTTCGCCGGTACTGGTACTGGCTGCGCAGCAGGCTGTGGTGAAGGGCTCTTCAGTGAATATCAGGTCGGGACCGGGAACAAACCACAAAATAACCGGATCTGCCCTGCGGGGAGATATGTTTGTAGTTACCGGGAAATCCGGTGACTGGTATCAGGTCAAGCTGCCCGGAGGATCTGCTGGCTGGATTGCCGCGTTCCTTGTGAATGTCAGCGGTTCCACCGCTGGACAGGCCAAAGCAACATCACCCGTAGTTCCGGCTGTTACAGGCCAGGCTGTGGTTAAGGGTTCCATTTTAAATATGAGAAGCGGTCCTGGCACGGGTTACCAGGTGGCGGGACAATTAAAACAGGGAGCTGTTTTGCAAATACTGGGCAAACCAGGCGACTGGCTCAAAATAAAAACATCCGCCGGCTCCACCGGGTGGGTTGCATCCTGGCTTGTGACTGTTAATAAGCCTGCTGTTCAGACAAACACCACGCCTTCCCCGGCGCCTGCCCCCGCCGCCGCAACTGAAGGCTGGAAGGCTGTGGTCAGCGGCAGCGTGGTGAATGTACGCAGCGGCCCGGGAACAAATAATAAAATTACAGGCAAGTTCAACAGGGGTACAAGCCTTCAGGTGCTGGAAAAATCGGGTGACTGGTACAAGGTACAAACACCGTCGGGAGCAGGCTGGATGTTCGGAAGCCTGTTAAAGGTAACCGGAGCGCCTGCAACGCCGTCTCCATCACCTGTAGTTCCTGCCAGCAAGACCTCCACGGTGGCTTCCGGCGGGCAGGCAGTAATTAACGGTACTAATGTCAACATAAGAAGCGGGCCTGGTACGGAATATGACGTGGTTTCCAGGGCCAGCATGGGGGACAGGCTGCCACTGGTTGACCAGTCATCTTACTGGTATAAGGTAAAGCTGCCCGGCGGATACTACGGCTGGGTGGTATCATGGCTGACCGAGGTGGACGACCCTCAGCAACCGACTCCGGAAGGAGATAACAAATCGCCAGCCAATGTACCCGGGTATAAATTAGTTGGAGGCGTGATACCACCGGCCTCTAACGATAATACCGTGCAGCACGCGGAACAGAGCAAGGACAGTGGGTCTGTTCAGTCCTCGGAACAGAGTAAAGACCAGGACAGTATGTCTACTCAGCCCCCGGAACAGAGCAAAGATCAGGCTAGTGGGTCTATTCAGCCCCCGGAACAGGGAGATACTACCAAACCGGAGGAACAGAATGACACGGACAATCAGGCTAACACGGACTTAGCTTTAAAATCCATTCTAATTAAGGAGGATGGGCGAAAAACTGGGGTGACCGTGGAGTCCATGGCACCTATAAGCAATGTATCCGTTTTCAGACTTAGTGGCCCTGACCGCCTGGTGGTTGATCTGGAGGGTGTCCAGCCCGGAACCCTGTCTGAAAATGTGGAGGCCGGAACGGAACTGGTGAGCGATGCCCGGCTGGGCTGGTACAGCCACAGTCCTGACACCGTGAGGTTGGTATTAGAGTTGAACGGTCCCTGCTATAATTCTACCAAGCTTTCCGATGACAAAAAAACATTATTGCTGGAATTGAGCCCGCCGGGGCCGGGCCAGACACTAGCTGGCAGCACCATAGTACTAGATCCCGGACATGGCGGCAAGGATCCTGGGGCCATCGGTTCTACGGGGCTGCAGGAAAAAACGGTAGCTTTGGATATAGCCCTGAAGGCAGCCGAATATCTGCGGCAAAAGGGAGCCAATGTAGTATTAACCAGGGAAGATGACACATTTGTTGATTTGTATCCCCGGCCGGCCATGGCCACCAGTTCAGGAGCTGCAGCTTTTGTTAGTATTCACATGAATGCCAGTCCCAACAGAAGTGTTGATGGAACCACCACCTATTACGTCCGTACTCCTACCACAGGTGGTGACCAACTTAAGGCTGAAGGGTCTAATCTGGCTAAAAAGCTGCAAAGCCGTGTTCAGGGAGCGCTGGGTACCCGTAATATTGGCGTACTGGAGGCTGATTTTGTTGTGCTAAAAGCTTCGGATGTGCCGGCCGCTCTGGTAGAGGTAGCCTTTATTTCTAATAGCAACGAGGAAAAAATGATGAAGACCGAAGAATTCAAGGATAAGGCAGCCAAAAGTATTGCTGAAGGCATAGCAGACTATTTTGGGAAATAAACAGAAGTTTAATTTTCTCCGGCGTGAGAAAAGAATGTAATAATTTAAAAAGAAACCCTTGTAAAAAGGGTTTCTTTTTGGGTATTTTCTGGTTAGATGAAAGGGTGTACACATCTTTTAGAGGAAAGGGGACACACCTCCTTCAGAGGAATGTCCCCGATGGAATGTCCCCAACTTAGAGATAAACATCCTGTATATGGAGTGTTGATATTGCAAAAAGTTGGCATTACCACAACTGTGCCCATGGAGATTGTGTATGCTGCCGGCTGGGTGCCGGTGGATTTGAATAATATATTCATAACCGACCCCAACCCGGGGATGCTGGTAGAAGAAGCCGAAATTGCCGGCTACCCCAGGAATGTGTGCGCCTGGATAAAGGGTCTTTACAGCTCTACCCTGCGGGGCGGCATAAAGACCATCATCGCTGTTACCCAGGGTGACTGCAGCAATACCCATGCCCTGATGGAAACACTGCAACTGGCCGGTGTTCAGGTGATTCCCTTTGCATTCCCCTTTGACAGGGATTACGATTTGCTAAAGCTGCAGATGGAAAAAATGATGGGATTTTTCGGGGTCAACTGGGGGCAGGTATACAGGACAAAGGAAAGGCTTGACCGGGTGAGGGAAAGGGTGCACAGAATTGACGGGCTGACCTGGCGGGAAAACCATGTGAGCGGCCGGGACAATCATCTCTGGCAGGTGAACTGCAGCGATTTTAAGGGCGACCCGGAAGCCTTCGCCAGGGAAGCGGATCAGTTCCTGGCTGAAGTGGCTAAGAAAGCGGCCGCAAAAGAAAAATTGAGGCTGGGCTACATTGGTGTTCCGCCCATCATGGACGATTTGTATGACTACCTGGAGGAGCGCGGGGCGAGGGTGGTGTATAATGAAACCCAGCGGCAGTTTGCCATGCCCTATGACGTGGACGATTTGGTGGAGCAGTACAGACTTTACACCTACCCTTATGGTATTTTCTACCGCCTGGAGGATATTATCCCGGAAATAAAGCGCAGGGAACTGGACGGACTGATTCACTACGCCCAGAGCTTTTGTTACCGGCAGATTGAGGATATAATTGTCAGGGAGAAAATTAAAATGCCCGTGCTTACCCTGGAAGGGGATAAGCCCAACAGGCTGGACGCCCGTACCAGGATGAGAATCGATTCCTTTCTGGAGATGCTTAAATAGGCAGGGGGCATGCGTTAATGTATTGCGGTATAGATCTGGGCAGCAGGAATGTAAAAATAGCGCTGATGAATGGTGAAACCCCAGTGGGTCTATATAAATTCAATACCATAGAATTTTACCGGGAAAGGGGCAGGCTGGAGGACGGGCAGCTTGTTTTGGATTTAACCGGCCTGCCCGGCCTGGCGGGGGTGGAAATGGGTGCCGTGGTGGCCACAGGCTACGGGCGACAGGCCATAAACATGAAAAGTACCCGGATCATTCCGGAAATAAAAGCCCATATGCTCGGCGCAGCTTATCTTACCGGGGAAAAGAATTTTACTCTGCTGGATCTGGGCGGGCAGGACAGCAAGGTAGCCCTGGTAAGGGACGGAAAAATGACAGATTTCATGACTAACGACAAATGCGCTGCCAGTACCGGCCGGTACCTGGAAAACATGGCGGCGGTGCTGGGCATCGACATGGAAGAGCTCTCCCGCCACCACTTGAACCCGGTGGAGTTAACCTCCACATGCGCCATTTTTGGAGAAACGGAATTAATCGGCAAGGTGGTGGAGGGTCATTCCACTGACTCGCTGGCGGCGGGAGTGAATTATACCATATTCAAAAGGATCAAGCCCATGTTGGTCCGGCTGTTGGGCGACAGGCTGGTGTTTACCGGCGGGGTTGCCAAAAACGGGGCTATTTGCACCATACTGGAGCGGGAATTAAATATACCCGTCGTGGTGCCGGAACATCCTGATTTTGCCGGAGCATTGGGATGTTGCGCGGAGGCTTTAAAGGAGGTGGAAACGTCATGAGAATTACCGTGTTGGGCTGCTGGGCGCCCTATCCCCGGGTTGGCGGCTCCTGTTCCGGTTATGTTGTGCAGGACGGGGCCGCCAATGTGCTGCTGGACGTGGGGCACGGAGCTTTTAGCAGAATGGGGCACTTTTTCGATTACAAAACAATCCGGGCCGTGGTGCTCACCCATCTGCATCCGGACCACTATGCTGATTTACCCTGCCTGCGCCACGCTATCGCCGGGGCACTGCGCAGTGGTGCGCTGAAGCAAGGCAAGGTGCCGCTCTACCTTCCTTCCCAGCCGGAAGCTGTGGCTAAGGAACTGGCGAGCTATACCGATGCCTTTGAGGCGACCTTCATTGAGGATTTACCCCGGGAAAGCGTTCCCCCGGGAGTTGATGCCAGTGTTTTTGAGGTAGGCCCGGTGAGGTTTTTCCTGCTCCCGGTGCAGCATTCCCTGCCCGCCTATGCGGTGGGGGTAGAGGGTTCGGGATACTTTGTGTATAGCGGGGACAGCTCACCCACCGGAGAACTGGAGCTCTTTGCCCGGAGGGCGGATATATTGCTTTGCGAGGCCAGCGGCCTGGATAAGGATGTGGAATATATGAAAGGCAACCACATGACTGCCAGGCAGGCAGGGGAACTGGCTAAGAGGGCGGGGGCCAAGGAACTGATTATCACCCATTTTTATCCTGATTACGACCTGGAGGAATTGAGCGCCCAGGCCCGGGAAGGCTATGGAAAAAAAGTTGAGCTGGCGGTGGAGGGAGACACATATTTTGTTTATTAAGGACGGGGGCAGTTATGCCGGACAATATTCCTTCCTGCCGGTTTAAATATCAATTGCGTTGTTCATCATACCTTATAAGCTACCGTGATTACCCGGTAAAAGGATGAGTGAATAATTTTGCCGGGTACTTGCAGTGAGCTTAAAGCAAAGAGAGGGGTTAAATTTTGGACAGAATTGACGGGAGAGAAGCCGGGCAGCTCAGGCCGGTAAAAATAACCAGAAGCTTTAACCGTTACGCCGAGGGCTCGGTGCTAATCGAAATGGGTAATACCAGAGTAATCTGCACTGCCACGGTGGAGGAAAAACTGCCTGTGTTCCGCAAACTGGAGGGGCTCGGGGGTTGGGTGACTGCCGAATATGGCATGCTGCCCCGGTCCACGGGCACCAGAAACAAAAGAGAGGCGGCCAGGGGGCGGATAGGTGGAAGAACTTTCGAAATCCAGAGGCTCATCGGGAGATCGCTCAGGGCGGTTGTGAATCTGGAGGAACTGGGTGAAAGGACCATAACCCTGGACTGTGACGTAATCCAGGCGGACGGGGGCACCAGAACCGCCTCCATTACCGGGGCATTTGTGGCCCTGGTGGACGCTCTGAATAAATTGGTGGAAGAGGGCCGGCTGGCAAAGATGCCGTTGAAGGATATGGTGGCAGCCGTTAGCGTAGGCAGGGTCAAAGGCCGGTTGATGCTGGATTTATGCTATGAAGAGGACTCCGCTGCCGAGGTGGATATGAATATTGTGATGACTGGCGCCGGTAAGTTTGTGGAGGTACAGGGAACAGGGGAAGAGGCTTCCTTTAGCAGGGAAGAACTGGATGGCCTGCTGGAATTGGCCAGGGACGGTATCAGGCAGCTGACGGAGTATCAGTACCAGGCTCTGGGGCAGGTGGCTAAAAAGATTAAGGCTGGTGGCATGAATGAGACTGGTGTTGGCAACCCGTAACAGAGGGAAGGTTAATGAGCTTGCGGAACTGCTGTCCCCCCTGGGGGTGGAGGTGCTGTCCCTGGACAATTTTCCCGGGGTTCCGGAGGTTGAGGAGGACGGGGATACCTTCAAGGCTAATGCTTTAAAAAAAGCGCTGACCGTGTCCCTCCACACCGGGGAAATTGCTCTGGCCGACGATTCCGGCCTGGAGGTTGATTATCTGGGCGGGGCGCCGGGGGTGCACTCGGCCCGCTTTGCCGGGGCAGGCAGGGACGACATGGAGAATAACGAGAAACTTTTGCGTCTTATGAAAAATGTTCCCCCGGAAAAGAGAACCGCCCGGTTTAAATGCGTGGTTGCCCTGACCACGCCGGGAGGCCGGACCTATACCACCGAGGGTGCCTGTGAGGGTATCATCGGTAGCGCACCCAGAGGGGACGGAGGCTTCGGTTATGACCCATTGTTTGTGGTGCCGGAGTTTGGCAGGACATTTGCCGAACTGGACATGGAAACAAAGAACCGCATCAGCCACCGGGGAAGGGCTTTCGGTCTGGCGGCGGAAATAATAGACGGCATTATAGATGGTAAATGGAAAATATTTGAAGGATGCTAATATATTTGTATAGGGTAGACCACGATTGTTTTGCCCCGGGGACGACTTTTCGGAAGCGGTGATTGTTTTGAGAATTGGTGTGATGAGTGATTCTCATGGCTTGTTGCATTACGCCCAGCAGGCGGTTGGAGCCATGGGGAAGATAGATCTGCTCTTGCACGCCGGGGACCGTTACAGGGACGCATCGAAAATAATAGTTCCGGCATCAGTGCCCGTTCATGCAGTGGTGGGAAACTGTGATGCCCTTAATGACGAGCCCGTGGAAAAACTGCTGGAGTTGGAGGGAATAAAACTGCTGCTGACCCATGGGCACGTTTATCAGGTGCATTCAGGTCTGAGTAAACTTCTGCACAGGGCCGCAGAGCTTAATGTTGCTGTAGTTGTATTTGGCCACACCCATATTGCGGGCTACGAATGGTATGAAAATTTACTGCTGTTTAATCCCGGCAGCATCACTTCCCCCAGGGACGGCAGGGGAGTGGCCTATGGAATTTTGGAAATAAAGGACGGGAAGGTAATTCCCAGCATATTTCATTTGTAGGCTAATATTACAATAAATTTTTTTTGACTACACAGTGCGAATTTGCTATAATAATATCGTTGTCGCTAACAATATAGTTTATATAAGCGGGTGTAGCTCAATGGTAGAGCGTCGGCCTTCCAAGCCGATTACGTGGGTTCGATTCCCATCACCCGCTCCATTTTATACGCGTCCCAGTAGCTCAGCTGGATAGAGCAACGGACTTCTAATCCGTAGGTCGGGGGTTCGAATCCCTCCTGGGACGCCAGTAGTCAGAAAACCCAATAAAATCAAGGCTTTTAGGCTCTGTCAGAAATTTACAATACACTCTAAATAGTTGAAAAAATACCCGACACCGTTGGTCACTTTTCACCTTTAGAGTTGAGCTAAGTCGAGAAAAGTTGGGTATCTTTGAGTAAACCTCACTGTGCGAATCCAGTAATAACGTGCAGGGAGGTTTTTTTATTGGTATAAGTCATACTTTGAACTAGCAGAAAAATAATATCAAAAAATAACAAGGAGGTTACCGAAATATGAAAGCAGCAAAAACATTAAAAAATGCCTCCATCAAAAACCGTTCGTCTTGGGAACAGATATTGCAAAATTTCATATTCCATAAAAAGGCACAACGTAAATCAGAAAGAACTATTAAGGATTACCAATACCACATCATTACATTCTTTGCAAAATACCCTAACTGTCTAAAGGATGATACTTTGCAAGAATGCGTGTATGGGTATTTCGCTCAAGAGGTTAAACCAAACACCCATAACTTGAGAAGGCAATACTTGAGATCGTTCTTCGGTTGGGCGATCATAAACGGGTACATAAAGGATAACCCTGTTGATACTATCCCCAAATTAAAGGGGGAAGAAAGAATCTGCACCATCCCTGATAGTATAATAGACGAACTTCTCAAACTACCCAACATGGACATGTTTGCCGGATTAAGGGATATGATCTTGATTAGAATACAACTTGAGACAGGTATGCGCCCAAATGAAGCACTTCAGTTATAGGTTAGTGATTTCCAGTTAAGGTCTAATCTGGTTGTTATCCCTGGTGATGTTGCAAAGACAAGAGTGCCGAGAACACAATACGCATATCTCCGAAAACAGCCAATCTTATAACAAGGGGAAGGGGGCAGCGCGGTATAGCGACAGCGGAGAGGATTCAACGTAGTAGGGAGGAATTAGCCAAAACAATTGATCTGCTGTTCAAGACGGAAAAGGATTCGTGTGCCAAAGAACGCTGCCGTATAACTGATGAATTAATTAACAGGTATCAGGTATATAGAGCTGACGGGGAAACACCCCCGCCCAGTCTGTTAGACCGCTTGGCCGGTTTTATACTAAAAGCTGACAAGTCTAAAAAAAAACCGGCATGACTGTGAATACAAGGTATTAAGTCATCGGCAAATAAAAATACGGCAAAGTCGGGAAGTAAATATTAACAGTATCAACAACAAAGATAAAATAAAACACAATATACAGATAACCAGGGATGGTGCTGAAAAGTTTTCTTCGGACTAATAAAATAAGGAAACCCCCCGGCTCTTATTCGGCCAGGGGGTTTCCTTATATTTTAAAAGACATCCACTAAGTTGATCTGTAATCCCGGCAGCAGCGGGGAGAGTAAAATTCCATCTGTATCATACGCTTCAAAGAGATTCCAGTTTTTCTCACCGGGGGTAAACACCTGTACTGCTTTAGCAATTGGGTCAACAATCCAATATTCTTTTACTCCGTATTTATAGTAAAGCCTGCTTTTTTTCACTTTATCCCGGCTGGCTGTTGACGGTGACAGTATTTCAATTACTAAATCCGGCGCGCCTTTGATGTTATCTTCGGTAATAATATCCAAACGGTTAGCGGATATAAAGAGTATGTCAGGCTGTGGTTTTTCTGTTTCACTTAGAAAAACATCGGTGGGCGCGTATAATAACTCCCCTAAATTATTTTCGTCAATAAAATTTACTAAAATTTTGTATAACTTGCTGCTTATCCGTTGGTGGCTGGTTTTTGGCGATGGAACCAATATCAATTCACCCCCGATTAGCTCATACTGGTTGTCGTCATTAATTTTTAAGTAATCTTCATAAGTGTACAGCTTGTTAGGAGTTTCTTGCATGTCAGAAGCCTCCTTTTTACTTTTCTTCTGGAGCTAACTTAATAACCTTGTAGCCTTGTTCTTCTGCAAGTCTAATAATAAATGGGGGAAAACCGTTGGGTAGAAATATCAATGCTCTTTTTACTTCCTCTATAGTTAAAGTTTTGCTATTTATGAAAAAAGTTATTTCACCTTTTGCATCTACTTGGCACATTTTACCTTCATCAATAATCTACTTCAATCACTGAATGCTAACCCCTCTTTATCTCGTTTAAGTTGTTCACGTAAAGAGTGTATAGCATATTCCCGTTTGGTAATTTTACCTATGTTATTTTGATTGTACTCCTCTAAATATTTAGTTAATTCGGCATGTAAATCCTTTGGCAAGGGTAAACCAATATCTATAACCTCCGGTTTTGGTGCTGTGTTTTTGGGTCGAGCCATGATTCAGCCTCCTATTAGTATTTCTACTGGTAGTATACCAGTTTGAAACCAGCGCGTCAAATTATTAGGGATGAATATTCAATATCATTATGGTCAGTGTCACACCATTGATCCCACAGGGCGGCCAGCGATTTTTTATTCTTCCATGTGTGGTGGTAATCCATTTCAGCGCCGATTAATTCTTCAAATATGTCTTGCTGTCAACTCCCCTTAAACCCTTTTGCTGCATATATCAACCAAATTGATTCGCCTAAATATTTACCAGTGACGGGTTCATGTTCTACTAAATCTGCAAAGGTTTAAGAAGCTCTATACCCAGGTTATGATTCCCCGGATTGCTACCGAGGGCAGCGCAGGGTTGATTTTAGCGCGGTTGGCTATAAGACTGATTTTCAAGAAGAATGGTTTGTTCCGGGGCGGTATCCAACAAATATCGCCCTTTCACCAGGGATGCGGATTTTAATTAAAACCGGATTGTCGGTTGAGATTCCCAAGGATTACGCCTGTTTGTCTTTAAATCCATCATTATTTAGAAATTAAATTCAATTCATGCGCCGTATGTTTCGCGATATAAGCTTCACATGCAGAATTTTTAAATTTAATCACATAAGAACTTTCGCTAAATAAAGATATTCTATCTATTTTACCGATGTTAATAATATATGCTCTGCTAATCCTTAATAATTTTTCCGAGCCTTTGAGCATTTCTTCAATTGAATTCAATGATCCGGAAATATTAATTTTCTTTGTGTTACAATAAATTATAGTATTCTTTGTGTTTTTCTCCCGTTCAATCATTATTATTTCATCCGGGCTAATATAGTGGAATATGCTGCTTTTATCTCTAATTTCTATTCTACTTCTGGATATATATTCTGCCATTTTCAATAATACCCGTTCAACTTTTATCTTATTAAATGGTTTGTCGATATAGCCCAGGACTACAGCCTTTCTCTCCCATGCTTCAGACTTGAATTCATTGTGGGCGGAGATATATATAATTATGACAGTCGGAAAATGCTCAAAAATTCTGTCAGCAAGTATTAAACCGTTTATGTCTTTTCTTTTAAAATCAATATCAAGGAAAAGCACATCAGGCTGTTTTTCTCTGACTTTAGTAAAGACTTGGTTAGGGTCAGTAACTTCGTCAATAATTTCAATGTTTGAACGCAATTCAGAAAGAATTTTTATTAAGAATCGGATTGCTATGGGTTCATCATCTGCAATAATAGCTTTAATCATTTTCCTTAACCTCCATCAATTATTTTCAATTTTAACATGAAGGTCGGTTTTTCTCTACTCAATACAGTTAAACTACAATCTTTGTATTGTGATAATATTTCTTTTATTATTAACATGCCTGCTCCTCTTCCTTCGCCCTTGATGCTTTTCCCTTGATATATTTGTTCTTGCCAATCGAAGAAGTTTTCCCCGTGAATTATCTTAATTGGTTTGCCATCGTTGGAAATTTTCAGGTAGAAATAACCGTGGGTAATTTCAGTCTCAACATATATACAACTGTTTTTCTCGCAATTTTCCAATGCATTGTCCAAAAGATTTGATAAAACAGCTACCGCATGGGTAGAAGATAACGGAAATTTAGAAAAATCATTAAGACCATATAATTCAAAACGAACTTCTTTTGATTCAGCCTTCATGGCAAAGGCACTGAATAGGCTTCCTATCTGGAGATCATTAGTTTTATAAACTAATGATTTATTTTTTGCTGATGCTTCAATTGATTCTAAATACTTCTGAGCTTCATTATTTTCATTGCAATTAATTAAGGCTGATATAATTTGCAAATGATTTAAAAAATCATGTCTTTGTTTTCGGCAGACTTAAAATAAATTCCTCCATTTTTTTAATAATTTCTTTTTGGTTTTCATTTTTTAAATATAAAAAGATCAACCCAAAAGTTATTAATATGTATAATATATTTAAAACTATCATTAATATTAATAAAAAATCCTCATTCAAATTATTACGAGATAAAATGATCGTAGTAAAAAAAATAGCCTGTATTAAGACAAAAAACAAACCATAAATATAACTTTTGTGTATAACAGTATTTTGCAATTTCATAATTATTCTCCAGCAAAAGGCGGCTGTAACTCCATATACCCTAGTAGGATGCTACAGTCGCCTTTAAGTGTCAAATATGGTTTTTCACAGCAACAAAAAAAGGATTGAAAAAAGAGTATACATTTTACTTAAGCTCGTCCGGCAATTCTGGCTGATAATTGGTCGCCCAGCAAGTGGGATGAAAACCAATAGAAAACGCAACCATTGAAAGAACGTAAATTAATTTAAAAACATGCTTTTTCATTCTAGTTTCACCTCCTTTGTTTTTAATTTAAACTGATCGATATATTTATAAATTTTTTTATCCCAGTTAGTTAAGGTTAACACCTGGAAATACACGGCTAAAATAATTGAATTCTTAATATTATTTTCTGTAGTCTTGCTAGAAGCATATATTAATAATAGCAACACAATTATTGATAATGTCTTCATAATACATCTTTTTTGCTTTGTTTTAATTGGTTTTTCGGGCGGATCGATAGGTGATCTTAATACTATAATTAAAAGGGAAACAAAATTTAAAGTATAAAATAAGTAATCATTAATTGCTAAAACCTTTGATAATTTTCCAATGGATACAAATATGGCTGCCGAAAGAATTAAACATCCACTAAATGTCTTACAGTGCGTACCACCAGAAGTGTTTCTTAAAATTGCGTAACTGGACAATGCAATTAAAGACTGTTTCAATACCCCAAACCCTAAGAACACAACAAGGAAAGTCACTGATTTTATAATAGCTCCTATTAGTGCTTCTAAGCCATAACTTATTTTGGCTCTTTTCATGTTATCTAAATCCAATTCCTTTGCAATTGTATTACTCAAAGTCAATGCTATTGAATGTACTGAAATTAAATTCATTATTATCCATCCCTGCGTTTCGAATTAATTTATCTATTTCATCTTTAAACGACCAAATAAATTTTAAGAAAATAAATGATAAAGTAAAATAAGCAAGACTAAATATTTTAGTTATAAAAGAATAATCATTCATATAGCCAAAATATTCATTAAGAATTACTAAAATAATTCCTTGAAAAAGAATAACTGTTGATACAATCAAAGGCACTGTCATTTTCCTCTTAAGATACTCAAAATTGCTTACCCTGCTTCCCTTTATTAAGAACCATTTTTTATAATATATAATCCATGTAATAAGACCAAATACAAATAAGTGGAGATAACTATATATAACTCTTCTTAAAGCATCCTCTTTAAACAATTCAGTTACAGTTACGTTTTTTAATTTTAATATTGCCTGTAATATAAAACCGTCTAACAATATTAGAAATGTTAAACTAAGAAGAGAGGATATTATTGCTTTCCAAGCTTTTAAATCTAATAATTTCCAAAATAATATGAAAACAACAAAAATACCAATTATACTATGAAAACCAAAATATGGAACAATCCACCTTACAAGCATTGATACAAATGCAGATATTACGGCAGCAAGAAATATTTTTTTAAAATAAATACGTTCTCCCACAATGGCAATGCCAAATGCAAATAGTATTATACTCTCTGGTATTGATTGAAATAATATTACGGCTAAAGGTATTTTATCCATTTTTCCCCGGTTCTCCTTTTTGTTGAATTAAAAATTATCGTCTTGTCCGGTATCTAACCCCTATCACAGCCATATAAGAATATGAGAAACAGAATTGAAAAAATAAAAAATATTATAGAAAGCAATTGAATTAGCAATGAATATTGCCCAAAATAAGTAAGATGTTCGATAATTACAGATAAAATAAAACCCTGTAGCAGAAGAATTAGTGCCACTAACAGACGTGCCTTATTATAATTATCATCATAGCCGGCTCTACTTCCTCCAATTAAAAATATTTTCCTGCTGTAAAGAAACCATGTCAGGGAGCCACCTATAATAAAAGTTGGAATAGGATATATAATTCTTTTACAGTTATCTTTTAAAATTTCTTCAAGTGTAATATTTTGTATTCTTGAGATAGATGTAAATATTATCTCATCTAACAACAGTAATGTTGTTAAACTGATTAGAGAAGTGATTAACGCTTTCCATGGTTTTAAGTTTAAGACTTTCCAAAACAAAATAAATAAAAACGTAATGTCGATTATAGTATGAAGGCCGAAAATTGATACATGAGCTCTTACAAACATCGTTGCAAAAGCGTTTATTATAGAAGCAACAAGTATTTTTTTAAAGTCAATGTATTCCCCGACTATAGCCATGCCAAAGCAAAATATAAGTATGCTCTCTGGTATTGAGTCAAATATCACCGCCGAGAGAGGCATCTGATCCAACTGTCTAATCTCCTTTTTTTACTAAAAATAATAACAATATTTACCTCCCGGTAATATTTATAGAATATTCTCACAAAAATAATTAAATCCTTCCTATTTTTACAAAATAAAAGAAAAAATATTTAGACAGGAAAAAATTAGATTGCTTTTAAAATCATTTGAGTGGTTAAACTGTATGGGATTGCCGGTGTTATATAACTGACGGTGGGTAGTCAGCATAATTTGGGCTGTGAAAGGGCGGGATTATTATTGGCTTGGAATTGAAAAACCCTTAAAGGTAATAAAAAAGCGGGGCGCGTATTGCCCCGCTTTAAATTTATTTTACCATCTTTAGTAATATTTTTGCTAGTTAATTAGCTTCCATTGGGAATTTTGCCCAACCCTGAAAGGCTTGTGGCGGGAGTGTGTGAGAATCGAACTCACCATGGACGGGAACGCCGCCCAACGACCGGTTTTGAAGACCGGGAGCACCACCAGGCACCATCCACCCCCGTATTTTTCTGCTTAAATGGACAAAAATTATTATAGCACAGGGGATGGTTTGCAGGCAAATTATTGTTGAATGCCTGCCGCCGCCAGTGTCTGCCATTGATTTATAACGGGAAATAATATATCTTATAAATAGTTTGTCTTGAGACAGTGTTCTTCAACAGGGAATTAAATTATATTGTATAATTCGACAGGGGAGGATTTTCCCATCTGCCGAAGAATATTAAACTGTCTGAAAACCTTTGCTCTATCATACAAGTAGGTGCAGATATGCTCGATATTGTTTTTGCTGAAATCAGAGATGATTTAAAAACTGTGGAAGAAGAATTAAGGTCTGTGGTACAGGCTCCCGATCCGTTTATCACCGAGACTGCCACACACTTGATAAATGCCGGAGGAAAAAGACTTAGGCCGGCTTTTAGTTTGTTAGGCGCTAAATTTTATCATTATGACATTAAGAAGGTGCTGGACCTGGCGGTGGCGCTGGAACTAATTCACATGGCCTCCCTGGTACACGATGATGTAGTTGATTCTGCAGTGACCCGCAGGGGCATTCCCACGGTTAAATCCATGTGGGGCAATAGGATATCCACCCATCTGGGCGACTATATATTTGGCAAATCTTTAATTCTCATTTCCACTTACGACAACCCCATTATTCCCCGGGTGCTATCAGACACCAGCGTGAAAATGTGCGAGGGTGAAATACAACAGATATCCACTGTGCTGGATGCATCCCAGAGCATCAAAGACTATTTCTACCGTATCAACCGTAAGACCGCTCTTTTGATAGCAGCGAGTTGCCAGTTGGGTGCGGTGGCTTGCGGTGCGCCTGTCTCCGTTCACGGACCCCTGCGCCGTTACGGCCATAATATAGGCATGGCCTTTCAGATTACCGATGATATACTTGATCTGGTGGCTGACCAGCAACAATTGGGCAAGCCCATAGGCAGCGACCTGCACCAGGGTATCATAACCCTCCCCGTGATCTATGCCCTGGAGCGGTGTTCATTTAAAGAAAGACTTCGGGAAATAGTATTTAAAGAGGTAAAAACGGAGCAAGAAGTGCAGGAGGCTGTGGAGTTGATAGTTTCCAGCGGGGGAGTGGAATACGCCAACAAGGTTGCTCTGAAATATATCCAAAAGGCCAAGGAAGAACTTAGCCTGCTGCCGGATATTCCGGCCAGGGATACTTTGTTTACCATAGCAGACTTTATAAGTATAAGGAAGTTTTAATTTATTCAGGATAAACCAGTCAAGGGTGATAATTTTGGCGAGATGTTATCCCGTTTCTTTAAACATAAAAGGTAAACTCTGCCTGGTGGTGGGCGGGGGAGCGGTGGCCGAAAGGAAAGTGCATTCCCTTTTGGAATGCGGCGCCAGGGTGAGGGTGGTCAGCCCCGGACTGGCTGACGGACTTGCAGACCTGACCGAATCTGGAGACATAGAGTACAGGCCGGGGGAGTACACCGTGGAGGATTTGGAAGGTGTCTTTCTGGTAATTGCTGCCACCGACGGCGAACAGGTAAACCGCAGGGTTGCCGCCGACTGTTTTGAACGTAATCTGCTGGTGAACGCGGTTGACGATCCGCCGAACGGCAATTTTTTTGTGCCCGCTGTTGTTCGGCGGGAATCTTTACAGGTGGCCGTGTCCACTGACGGCAAAAGCCCGCTGCTTGCCAGACGGATTAGAGAGTACCTGGATACTGTGTTCAGCCCGGGATTTGGTCCAATGGTGGAATTTTTAGGAGATATAAGAGAGAACATTATCAGCAATATTGACGATGATACCAGCAAAAAAACAATACTGGCCGGCCTGGTTGACAGGCAGGCCATGCGGCTGATGCTGGAGGGTCAATTTGATCTGGCAAAGGAGCGGATCACTAATGCTTATTATAGTAGTAGGAGTCAATCATAGAACTGCGCCGGTGGAAATAAGGGAAAAACTGTCCTTTTCAGAAAACGCGCTGGGGGAAGCCCTAAAAAAATTACGGGGATACCCGGCTATAGAGGGCTGTGTAATTATATCCACCTGCAACAGAATGGAGATTTACGCCGCCACCAGGGAAATGGACGAGGGCTTAAATGCCATCTGGGATTTCCTTTCCCGGAAATCCGGTGTTGATATATCTGAAATAAAAAACTGCACCTATGCCCACACGCTGTATGACACCATCAGACACCTTTTCCGGGTTACTTCGGGCCTGGATTCCATGGTGCTGGGGGAAACCCAGATACTGGGCCAGGTTCGTCAGGCCTATCAGGCTTGCTGTACTCTGGGCGCCACTAACAGGGTAATTAATACACTTTTCCAGCAGGCACTTACGGTGGGAAAAAGGGTGCGTAGCGAAACGGGTATAGATCAAAATTCAGTGTCCATAAGTTATACCGCAGTAGAGTTGGCCAGGCAGATCTTCGGCAGCCTGGCTGGCCGTACGGTGCTGATTATCGGCGCCGGCAAAATGAGTGAACTCACCGCCCTGCACCTGGTGGCCAACGGTGTTACCGGTGTGATCGTGTCCAACCGTTCGTACGACAGGGCGCTGGCGCTGGCCGGGCGCTTTGGCGGCAAGGCGGTAAAATTTGATCAGCTGGCCCGCTATATGGCGGAGGCAGATATAGTAATCAGCTGCACAGCTGCGTCCCATTTCGTGGTCAGGTATAATGACATGGAGCAGTTGATGGCCGGGCGCAGCAATAAAAAAATAATGATGATTGACATAGCCGTACCCAGGGATATTGACCCCGCGGTGGCAGGCATACCCGGCGTCGCCCTTTACGATGTGGACGATTTACAAAATGTGGTGGACCAGCACCTGCATGAAAGGAAAAAGGCCGCCGTCCTGGCCGAGGGTATTATCGAAGAGGAATTGGAAGAGTTCATGAAGTGGCTGGCAACCCAGTTCGTGGTGCCTACCATTGCTGCCCTTAAACAGTGGGGGGAGGAAATCAAGCAGCAGGAGCTGCGCCGGGCGTTAAACCGCTTGGGAGAACTCTCCGACCATGACCGTAAGGTCATCGGCTCGCTGGCTAACTCTATAGTGAACAAAATGTTGCATTTGCCTGTTACCAGGCTGAAGGAGTATGCCCTCAGCCCCGAGGGACACCTGTATACGGAAGTCATGCACAACCTGTTTGAACTGGATGTTCCGGGGCAGGACAAAAAGGCGAAGGATGGGCAAAAGGCTCTGTGCCTGGCCATGCCGGCTGACAAATAAATAAAATATGTTATAGAAATTAATGCGGGCAAACCGGAGGCGTTACAAAACAGCTTCAGGTTTGTCCGGCTTGTTATTGGGCAGGCGCCCATGCAGCTTTATGGGGCAAGGGTTTCCCTCCTGCGTAAAAGGGCGCATCAGGGGGTAAGCTTTTTGATAAGTTTGTGCGCGCTGCTCTTTGGATGCTGATTGGAGGATATCCATGAGACAGGAAATAGTGGTGGGCAGCAGGGACAGCAGGCTGGCCATGTGGCAGGCGGAATGGGTGGTGGAAAACCTGCGCCGCCTGTACCCGGGGAGAGTATTCCGGGTAGTGGGGATGAAAACCAAGGGAGATAATATACTGGACGCGGCCCTGGCCAAGCTGGGGGATAAAGGGCTGTTTACCAAAGAGCTGGAAATGGCCATGCTCAGGGGCGAGATAGACATGGCTGTGCATAGCATGAAGGATTTGCCCACCGAGTTGCCCCGGGGACTGATTATAGGCGCGGTCTGCCGGAGGGAGCACCCGGGGGATGTGTTGATTTCTAAAAGGGGTTTGAACCTGGATGAATTGCCCGCCGGCGCCGTCATCGGCACCAGTAGTCTGCGCCGGACTGCCCAGTTGCTAAATTACAGGCCCGACTTCAAAATGGCAGTAATGAGGGGAAATCTGTTGACCAGGCTGCGCAAACTGGAGGAGACCGACATCGACGCCACCGTGCTGGCCTATGCCGGCATACACCGCCTGAATCTGCGGGACAGAATCACCCAGTTGATTCCCTATGAGGTGAGCCTGCCGGCGGTGGGCCAGGGCTCCATAGGCATTGAAATAAAGGAAGATAACAGGGAAATGGCCGAAATTACGGCTGCCATTGACCATCCTTCCTCCCGGGCTGCTATCACCGCGGAGAGAGGGCTGATGCGCCGTCTGGAGGGAGGCTGCCAGGTTCCCATAGGTGCCTTGGGACTGGTGGATGGGGATGAACTGCTGTTGGAGGGGGTTGTGGCCAGCCTGGATGGCAAATTGCTAATACGCCGCTTCCTTACCGGCCCGCTGGGTGATCCGGCCGGGCTGGGGGTCAGGCTGGCCGAGGATATGCTGAAGCAGGGCGCCGGTGAGATACTGAGGACAGTACGCAGGGAGTTTGATGTTAATGAATAAGGGAATTGTATACCTGGTAGGGGCCGGTCCCGGTGACCCGGGGTTAATCACCGTGCGGGGGCTGGAATGTATTAAAAAGGCCGAGGTACTGGTATATGACCGCCTGGCAGGAATTCGCCTGCTGGCACACGCCGGACGGGGGGCGGAACTTATATATGTGGGCAAGAGCCCGGAACGTCATGCCATGAAACAGGAGGAAATCAACCTCTTGTTGGTGCAAAAGGCCCTGGAGGGCAAGGTGGTAACCCGCTTAAAGGGGGGCGACCCTTTTGTTTTCGGCCGTGGCGGAGAAGAAGCTGAGGCGCTGGTGGAAAGGGGTATTACCTTTGAAGTGGTGCCGGGTGTTACATCGGCTGTGGCTGTGCCTGCCTATGCCGGCATACCGGTAACCCACAGGGGGGTTACCTCCTCCCTGGCCATTATCACTGGCAACGAGGATCCCTCCAAGGATGACAGTGACATTAATTGGCCTGGTATTGCCAATGGCTTCGGGACACTGGTGTTTTTAATGGGTATGGGCAATCTGCCGGCCATAGCCGCCAAGCTGATTGAGCATGGTCGCAGCGAAAGCACCCCCGTGGCGCTGATCCGCTGGGGGACCAGACCGGAGCAGTGCACCCTGGTGGGTACTCTGAAGGATATAGCGGAACGGGCGGCCCTGGAGAATTTTAGCAACCCTGCGGTTATAGTGGTGGGGGAAGTAGTAAATTTAAGGGATAGACTTAAATGGTTTGAAAATAAGCCTCTGTTTGGCCGAAGGATACTGGTTACCCGCTCCCGGGAGCAGGCCAGCGTTCTTTCAGCGGCCATTGAGGGACTGGGCGGCGAGCCGCTGGAGTTTCCCACTATTAGCGTTACCGGCCCGGATGACTATGCTCCCATGGACCGGGCCATCGGACGGGCGGGAGATTATAGCTGGATAATATTTACCAGCGTAAACGGGGTAAAATATTTCTTCAGCCGCTTGCTGTTTTTGGGTCGGGACATCCGGGATCTGCAGGGAGTAAGACTTTGCGCCATCGGCCCCAAAACCCGGGAGGAACTGGAATCCTATGGGCTACAGGTTGATTATGTGCCGGGAGAGTATCGGGCGGAGGAGATTGCGGAAGGTTTAAAAGGAAAGGTTAATCCAGGTGACCGGGTGCTGCTGCCCAGGGCTGATATAGCCCGGAAGGTGCTGCCGGAGGCCTTGGCCCTGATGGGCGCCGTGCTGGATGAGGTGGTGGCCTATCGCACCGTGGAGGGCGGCGGGGATGCGGAACTGATACGCACCCTGCTCCGTGAGGGCGGTATAAACGTCATTACCTTTACCAGTTCATCCACCGTAAGGAATTTTGTGCGCCTGCTGGGCACAGGTGCATTGCCAGGACTACTGAAGGGGGTCGCCGTGGCCTGTATTGGCCCCATAACTGCGGATACCGCCCGGGAACTGAACATCCCGGTCCATATAGAGTCCGCCAGCTACACCATAGATGGGCTGGTAGAGGCGATAGTGGAACACTTCGGAAAAACTATGGTATAATGACAGCGGCAGAACCCCGGCCATATTCTTTATTTGCCGGGGTTTTAATTAAAAAACACGTAACTACTCAGGAGTCAGGAGTTAGAATGAGAGAACGGTTTATCGTCTCAAAATATTCTGAATTCTGAATGCCTGTTAGTATTACAGCAAAACCAGTGACAGGGCAGGTGTAATTACAGCTATGATCAGTATAAGCAGGCTTCTTTGCGGCTCGGAAAATTTCGGTGATTCCCTGCGCTACCATAAAACCTCCGGCGGGCAGGTGCACGGTGCTGCCTCGGGCGTAGGCCCGGTGGTGGTGTGGAACATGACCCGCACCTGCAACCTTAAATGCCGGCACTGTTACTCGGAGTCCGATGCCAAAAAATATGAGGGTGAGCTTACCACCGGGGAGGCAATTGATTTTATCGACGATCTGGCGGAATTTAACGTGCCGGTGCTGTTGTTTTCCGGCGGGGAGCCGCTGATCCGGCCGGATTTCTTTGATCTGGCCGCCCATACCGCCGGCAGAGGCATAAGGCCTACCATATCCACTAACGGTACCCTTATTGATCGCACTACGGCAGCTGATTTGCGAAAAATTGGCGTGGGCTACGTAGGCATAAGCCTTGACGGTATCGGGGAGAAAAATGATTTCTTCCGGGGCAAAAAGGGTGCTTTTGACGACGCCCTGCGGGGTATTCGCAACTGTATGGATATAGGCCAGCGGGTGGGACTTCGTTTTACCATCAACCGCCACAATTATAGCCAACTGAACGATATATTCGACCTAATCGGTGAAGAGAAAATACCGAGGGTTTGTTTCTACCATCTGGTATATTCCGGCAGGGGAAGCGCCATGATGGATGAAGACCTTTCCCACGGGGAATCCAGAGAAGCACTTGAATTGATTATGGAAAGAACTGCGGATTTCCACCGCCGGGGCATATATACAGAGGTGCTCACGGTGGACAATCACTGCGACGCTATATACCTTTACCTGAAAATGAGGCGGGAGGACCCGGAGAGGGCTGTTGAAGCGCTGGAACTATTACAGCGCAACGGTGGAAACCGCACCGGCATCGCCATCGGGGAGGTGGACTGGCATGGATACGTTCATCCGGACCAGTTTACCCGCAATCATACTTTTGGCAACGTAAAGGAACGGAAATTTGGCGAAATCTGGACAGACCTATCCCATCCTATCCTGGCAGGGCTGAAAAACCGCAGGAACCTGCTGCACGGCAGGTGTGCCAGGTGCCAATGGCTGGACCTGTGCAACGGCAATTTCAGGGCCAGGGCCGAGGCTGTATACGGCGATTTCTGGGCCCCCGACCCGGCCTGCTATTTGACGGATGAGGAAATAGGCATTTAGGGGTCAGGCACCCAACTTATTAACTTATAATGATGTTACTGTGTATTTGCAGCCTTAAGTTCATTAACACTCTTTTTGTGTTGGAGGTTTGTATAATGAGATTTCCCGTGTACCGCCCCAGGCGGCTCAGGGCCAGCGAGACTATCCGCAGGATGGTCAGGGAAACCCAACTGTCAGTGGACGACCTGATCTACCCGCTATTCGTAACTTATGGCAGCGGGGTTAAAAAGCCGGTGGAATCCATGCCGGGTGTATATAATCTGTCGGTGGACAACCTGCTGGCAGAGGTGGACCAGGTTAACTCTCTGGGCATACCGGCGATACTGTTGTTTGGCATACCGGAAACGAAGGATGCACTGGGCTCCGGGGCCTATGATGACAGCGGCGTGGTACAGGAGGCCATCCGGGCCGTCAAGAAGGAATTTCCAGGACTGCTGGTCATTACCGATGTTTGCCTATGCGAGTTCACGGACCACGGCCACTGCGGAGTAATCAGGGATGGCCGGGTGCTTAACGACCCCACCCTGGAGTTGCTGTCCCGCTCTGCACTCTCCCACGTCAGGGCCGGGGCGGATATGGTGGCCCCTAGTGACATGATGGACGGCAGGGTTGGCGCTATCAGGGAGGCTCTGGACCGGGAGGGCTACCAGGACATACCCATTATGGCCTATTCGGCTAAATTCGCCTCTGCCTACTACGGCCCTTTCCGGGAAGCCGCCGGGTCGGCGCCGCAGTTTGGCGACCGCAAGGCTTACCAGATGGATCCCCCTAACGCCCTGGAAGCACTCCGGGAAACCGCCCTGGATATTGAAGAGGGGGCGGATATTGTTATGGTCAAGCCTGCTCTGGCTTATATGGACATAATTAAGGCGGTTAAAGAGGAGTTCGGTTATCCGGTGGCAGCATACAATGTCAGCGGGGAATATGCCATGGTGAAGGCTGCTGCCGCCAAAGGGTGGCTGGACGAGCGCCGGGTGGTGCTGGAGTCCCTTACCGGCATGAAAAGGGCCGGGGCCGATATAATACTAACCTACCACGCCAAGGATGTGGCCTTGTGGCTGCAGGAAGGCCGCTCCTAAAACTTTCAACTGGCATTTGGGAAGTGTGAAGTGAGAGTTTAGAAGTGAGTGACTAAAGGGAATTGGCAGAGTGATTTCCTACTGTTTATGTATTCCCACTTCTGACTTCCCACGTCCCACCTCTCAATTCGCCGGGAAGGAGCTGTTCTATATGCTTGTCTCCTGGAATACAACCAACGCCTGCAATCTTTACTGCCGGCACTGCTACCGGGATGCCGGGGTGAAGAAGGAAGAGGAATTAAATACAGAAGAAGGCCTGGCCCTGATTGATGAAATTGCCCGGGCCGGTTTTAAAATAATGATTTTCAGCGGCGGCGAGCCACTGATGAGGGACGACATCTTTGCCCTGGTGGAACATGCCAGGGCAAAGGGCCTGCGGTCGGTATTCGGCTCCAATGGCACGCTGATTACCGGAGAGGTGGCGGTCAGGCTGAAAAGGTCCGGGGCTATGGCCATGGGTATCAGCCTGGATAGCGCCGACCCGGCAAGACACGATGAATTCAGGGCGGCGCAGGGCTGCTGGCAGGCGGCGGTGGACGGTATGAAAGCCTGCAGGGAAGCCGGGCTGCCTTTCCAGATTCACACCACGGTGATGGACTGGAACTATGAAGAGGTGGAGAACCTTACCGACTTTGCGGTGGAGATAGGCGCCATGGCCCACCACGTATTCTTCCTGGTGCCCACCGGCAGGGGGGCGGATATAGAGGAAGAGTCCCTAAGGGCCAACAGGTACGAGTCGCTGCTTACCAGGATAATGCAGAAGCAGAAGCAGGTCGGCATTGAGCTGAAGCCTACCTGCGCGCCACAGTTCATGCGCATTGCTAAAGAACTGGGGATTGAGACAAGATTCAGTAAGGGCTGTCTGGCCGGGATTTCATACTGTATAATCAGCCCGGTGGGCAAGGTGCAGCCTTGCGCCTATCTGGATGTGCCGGTAGGAAATGTCAGGGAAACGCCTTTCAGTGAAATCTGGCGGGATAACCCTGTTTTTAAGAGGCTGCGCACGGAGGAATATACCGGCGGCTGCGGGTCTTGTCGCTATCAGAAAATATGCGGCGGCTGCAGGGCCAGAGCCAATTACTATAACGGGGACTATATGGCCGAGGAGCCGTGGTGCTTATACAGGGAATCCGGGAAGATCCGGGGGGAATAGTAGATATATGGATTTGGATAAAATGGATGCCAGGCTACTGGATTACATACAGTCGGGTTTGCCCGTCAGCCCTGAGCCGTACCGGGAAATGGCGAGTGTACTGGACACCAACGAGGAAGATATAATTGCCAGGCTGCGCCGCCTGATCGACATGGGAATTATCAGGCGGCTGGGCGCCGTTTTCGATTCCAGAAAAGTCGGCTACACCGGTACCCTCTGCGCCATGAAGGTGCCTGCGGGCAGGATAACGGAAGTGGCTGGTATAATAAATGCTTTTCCGGGCATCACTCACAATTATCTGAGGGATCATGATTACAACATGTGGTTTACCCTACTGGCGGAAAGCCGGGAAAATATCGGGGCATTATTGGACGAGATCAGGCAGAAAACAGGTATTGTGGATCTGATTGACCTGCCGGCGGAGCATATATTTAAAATCCGGGTCAATTTTGACCTTTCCGAGGAGTAATCATGCTTACCGAAATGGAAAAAGAGATTGTGCGGGAACTCCAGGAAGGAATTTCTCTGGAAAGACGTCCTTTTCTGTCCATAGCTGAAAGGCTGGGTATGACGGAGGGCCAGCTCATTGATAAAATAAAGGAATTTATGGACAGGGGCGTTATCCGCCGTTTCGGCGCTACCCTGCGGCACCAGGATATCGGTTTTGTGGCCAACGCTATGGTGGTCTGGAAGGTGGAGCCAGGACGGGCTGTGGAAATGGGTCAGCGCCTGGCTGATTTCCCGGAGGTAACCCACTGCTATAACCGCAAATCGCTGTCTGACTGGCCATATACCATATTTACCATGGTACACGGCAGGACCGAGGAGGATTGCCGGGAGATTGCCCGGAGGATGTCGGAGGCCACAGGCGCCGGTGATTATCAGGTGATATTCAGCAGCAGGGAATTAAAAAAGAATTCCATGAAATATTTCGTGTAAAATTAACAACTACATAAATTAAGGCGGTGCCGTTTATGAAAACAGATCGTTCGGTGGAAATGTTTAAAAGAGCCCAGGAATATATACCCGGCGGCGTGAACAGCCCCGTCAGGGCGTTTAAATCGGTGGGTTTAAACCCCCTGTTTATCAGCGGGGGCAAAGGAGCCCAAATACAGGACGTGGACGGCAATGTTTTTATTGATTACGTGGGTTCCTGGGGTCCGCTGGTTCTCGGCCACCTGCACCCCGAGGTGGTGGAGGCGCTGCGGGGGTGCCTGGAGATGGGGACAAGTTTCGGAGCACCCACGGAACTGGAGACTACTCTGGCGGAAATGATTGTGGAGGCCATGCCGGGGGTGGAAATGGTCCGGCTGGTAAATTCCGGCACAGAGGCCACCATGAGCGCACTTAGACTGGCCAGGGCCTATACCGGTCGCAATAAAATAGTGAAATTCGAGGGCTGCTACCACGGGCATGCAGACATGTTACTAATTAAGGCCGGCTCCGGGGCACTTACCCTGGGGGTGCCCACCAGCCCCGGAGTCCCGGCTGGCGTGGCGGCCAATACCATTAACGCTCCATACAATGACCTGGATACCCTAAGGGAAATATTCAGGCTGGAAGGGGAGGACATTGCCGGTGTCATTGTAGAGCCGGTGGCCGGCAACATGGGGGTTGTCCCCCCGGCCCCGGGTTTTTTACAGGGACTCAGGGAAATAACAGCGGAATATAAAGCACTGCTCGTATTTGACGAAGTGATTACCGGCTTCAGGCTTTCCTACGGAGGAGCCCAGTCTTATTACGGGGTAACACCGGATCTTACCTGTATGGGCAAGGTTATCGGCGGCGGCCTGCCGGTGGGGGCGTATGGTGGCAGGAAAGACATTATGGCCATGATGGCGCCCTCCGGCCCTGTTTATCAGGCCGGGACCCTCTCGGGTAACCCCCTGGCGGTGACGGCGGGCATAACCACGCTGAAGATACTGTCCAGGCCGGGAACCTATAATGAACTGCAGCGCAAGGCGAAAAAGCTGGCCGATGGGCTGGCGGAAGCCGCTGCCGCCGCTGGTGTGGCTGTCTCCTTCAACCGGGTGGGCTCCATGATGTGCGGATTTTTTACCTCCGGTCAGGTAGCCGATTATAAAACCGCCTGTTCCTCGGATACAGAAAAATACGCCAGATATTTCAAAGCTATGCTGGAAGAGGGAATTTACCTGGCGCCGTCGCAGTTTGAGGCCGCCTTCATGTCCCTGGCCCACACCGACGAGCAAATTGAACGAACCGTAGCGGCTGCACACAAAGCCTATAAAATTGCGGCAATATAATCTCTTTTGCCTGGGTTTCCATATCTTCCTGACAGAAGTAAAAAATCTTTGATTATATGCAAGGGGACCTGTCCGGGAGGATAGGTCCCCTTTGGAGGTATATTTTTACGGTATTTTCCTATCATATAGGAATAGATATTAACTGATGCGGCGCAAGCCAACAAAACGGGGTGATAGATTGCCTGCCTATATACTGATTCCCCTTATATCAGGACTGGCCACCGCACTGGGCGGCGTGTTTTCATCTTTATGTGGCGGTCCGGGTCAAAAAGGACTCTCCCTGATGCTAGGGGCGGCTGCAGGTATAGGCTTTACCATTGTGTTTATTGATCTGCTGCCGGCTGCAGTGCAAATTGGCTCTTTCAGCGCCGCAGCAGTTGGCTTTGTTTGTGGGATTCTGCTGGGCCGGATGGTTGATGTGCTGCTGCCTCATTTGCATGTCAGCGGCCTTTGTCCAACCTGTTCGTGTACAAAGGAGCCAATAGCCGGAAGCCCTTTTCCTGCTGGGGCTGGGCTGTTGAAAACCGCTTATTTATTGGGGCTGGGCGTGGCGTTGCACAACCTTCCCGAGGGGCTGGCCATTGGGGCTGGTTTTGAGGCGGACGAAAAGCTGGGCATTATGCTGGCCCTGGCCATTGGTATACACAATATTCCGGAGGGCATGGCGCTGGCCGGCCTGCTCAGGGCAGCCGGCCAGCGCCATTTAAAGTCGGTTCTGTCCACTGCGGCGGCGGGATTGTTTATCCCTGCCGGGGCTATTATAGGGCAACATTTTGCGGTTGCCCCCTATTCAATATCAGCCATGTTGGCTGTAGGGGCTGGGGCGCTGCTGTATGTTGTATGGAGTGAACTAATACCAGAGTCTTGTAAAATGCACAGCTTTTTTTCCCGTCTGGGTATTGCCGCTGGCTTTCTCTTGTCCGTATTTATATCCATATCTTGCTGACATTAAAAGCGCGTATATTCACCGCCAGGTACCGCCATTGATGGAGGATTGGCTCTGGGACAGGCCATGACAGGCTATTATAACGCACATGGGTATTAATATGATGTAGTACTTGATAAAATATTTGCATATAATAGATATTAATATATAAAATAGTCTACAATATTTAAAGAATTTTTATTTATTAAATCGAATATTTAGGTTAATATAGAATATAATGGTACACAGGTTTCAACCCGAGAGGGGATAGATGATGGAGTGCTTAGGACGTTGCTGATTTAGATTGTTAATGAAATGCTCCCTGTCACAGGGACAAAAGGGGACAAAAAAAGACAAAAACCACGGCAAAAAGAGCGGATTATAAGGCCCCACAGCTATTTGACAAAGAATTAAACTAATGATATAAAATACATAGCATGTGAATAGCATAACATTGTACATTATTTTGAAATATTTATTTTCCTTTATTTGTCACTTATGCAATATCTTACTTTTATTAATGAATATAAATTCTTCTAAAGGAGGCGGGCTTGGTGAAGACACTCAGGGTTCCGGAGGCTACAGTCACCAGGTTGTCAGTTTATTCAAGATATTTGGAAAGGTTGGATCGCAACGGGGTGATCACGGTGTCCTCGGGTGAAATTGCTGAGGGTGTGGGTGTAAGCCCGGCTCAGGTTAGAAAAGACCTTGCATATTTTGGCGAGTTTGGCACACGGGGCGTGGGTTACAACGTTAAGGATCTGATGAGATACACCCTAAAAATACTGGGTCTTGATCGTCGCTGGGATTTAATACTGGTGGGGGCTGGCAATCTGGGTTATGCACTTTGTACATACAAGGGATTTAATGACCGGGGATTTACCATCGTGGGCGTTTTTGACGACGACCTAACCAAGATAGGCAAGAAGATTAACGAGTTGGATGTTATGTCTCTGGAGGAAATTCCCAGGGTGATTAAGGAGAACAACGTCAGGATAGGAATTATTGCCGTACCTCCCGGCGGAGCACAGGGTGTAGCCGATATTATGGTGGCAAACGATATCCAGGCCATTATGAATTTTTCTACCATAGCCCTGAATGTGCCGGACTATGTAGAAGTAAGAAACGTTGATTTGTCCGTGAAGCTGGAAATACTCACATTTAACCTTGGTTTCAGGGCGGCACAAAACTTGTAGGATAAGGACGCTCATAATAACCTGATATAAAACGCCGGTCAGCACCGGCGTTTTATAGGTTTATATGGAAAAGCCCATGGTGTAAGCAAGGATGTAGTCTTGCTTTTGCCGGAACGGAGGGACCATGAACAGGTCATTTCAGATTAAAACCTCGGCCAGGAATCAGTTTGTGGATATAACCGGACGGGTTAGGGATGTCATTGCCGAGAGAGGGGTAGTTGAGGGATTGTGTTGCGTCTACGTGCCCCACACCACAGCGGCGGTGACGATCAACGAAAACGCCGACCCCACTGTGCCGGCGGATATACTTAATAGACTGGAGATACTGTCCCCCCTGGCGGGGGACTACAGGCACAGCGAAGGTAATTCAGACGCTCACATTAAAGCTGTGCTGGTGGGATCTTCGGTAAACATTCCAGTGACGGGCGGTCAGGCAGACCTGGGAACCTGGCAGGGTATTTTCTTTTGCGAGTTTGACGGGCCAAGGAACCGTACCGTCAGGGTGAAAATTATTTCCTGCTGCTAGAAGGGGTTTGCTCACGAAACGGGAAAAATCGTACGCGAACCATATTATGGTAAATGTTTCGCGTATAGCTGTTCTGGTACCTATCCCGTTAAGTCTCGCCGTGCATTCGTAACGGCCGGAACTTACCCTGTTCAACAGACTCGTCCTGCCGCCAGATGTAGCCGCCGGTCAGGTTGATATGCTCCCAACCGAGCGGTGAGAGGTGGGGCAAGCGTTTAATGTTGACGGTACCGCCGATCATACCGGCAAGCGTAGGGTACTGCTTGGTGTCGCCGTGGATATACAGGCGCTTGTCGGCTAGGTCGCGGATGCGCGGCGCAAAGCGGAAGCCTATAAGGTGCATTAATGCAAACACATGGTCGGTAAAGCCAGCCGTGTCGGTGTAATGCTCTTTAATGTGCAAATCCGATCCGTGGTACCCAGATATTCGGTTCTATGCACAACTGCTTGCCGACGAAAGTCAGTAAGCAGGCTGGTGGTTCCATGTCAGGCGGCAGGGCGAAGTCGGGATGGCGCAGGTAGCACAATTGTACCGCGAAGCCGAGCCGGTTGTGGCTACCGCGCCGCTGGCGGATCGCCGGCAGATCAGGTTCAGAAAGGGTGTAGTATCGGATGAGTTCTTCGTCAGTCGTAGGAAAGGCCAACAGGCTGGCCCGTTCGGCTGGCGTCAACAGGTTGCGGCGTGGCATGGCTCAGTCACTCGTTTTCAGATATTGGTAAACAGTCTCACGACTAATCCCGAATGCCTGGGCCAGCTGGGTTTTCGCTTAGCCCGCATGAGCTCGTTGCCGGAGTTCGACTACCTCATCAGTACTTAAGGCTTTTTTCCTACCCTGATAGGCGCCGCGCTGTTTAGCTAGTGCAATTCCTTCGCGTTGGCGTTCACGAATCAGTGCCCGCTCAAACTCCGCGAAAGCTCCCATCACTGACAGCATCAAACGGGCCGTCGGGGAATCGTTGCCGGAAAAGATCAGATGCTCTTTTACAAATTCAACCCGAATCCCGCTTTCGGTTAGATCTTGGACGATTTTTCTCAGATCATCAAGGTTTCGGGCCAAACGGTCCATGCTGTGGACTACCACAGTATCCCCCTCCCGGGCAAAAGCAAGCAGTTGTTCCAGCTACGGACGCCGCACGTCTTTCCCGGACGCCTTGTCGGTAAATACGCGATCCACGTCAACCTGATCAAGTTGGCGTTCGGGATTTTGATCAAAACTGCTGACCCGGACGTAGCCAATGCGTTACCCTGTCATAGACATCTCCTCATTTCCTATAGTGTCAGGAATAAGTCTATAACTTTGTTGATATAGTGTTAAGAAATATAGAATCAGACCCTATTCTGACGCGATTTGGTGACTCATCCTGACGTCAAGTTAGGGTATGATTTAATCTGACACAACACAAAGCGCAACGGGGAAATTTCCGCTCCTCTTGCGCAGGTCTGGGAAATACTTTTATCTCTAACAGTTACCTTGTGTCGCACAATACTTAAAGTGTGCAACATAAATAAACAAAAGTTCACTGGATGCTGAAAAGCCCTGCGTGACCCATAAAATAATTTTTGTTGTTACAATTAACTTATATTTTGTTGTTATCCGTATCTTTTTTCCAGTTTGGATGATGATACAATGCCCACTCTTTGGAAACCTTTCCATCAAAAAGAACATAATAAGTTCCCGGGTTTGCAATTAGAGTAAGATAAATATGTCCTATTACTAGTGAAATAGTTAAAGCTGCTGCGGTTCCGTGAAAAGCTAAAACCATTTCAAACCAATTGTATTGCTTACCCTGTCCGTTGATAAGTAATATTCCTGTAAACATAAAGAAAATACTAAGCATTCCTGTTAACCAAAATAAAATTTTTTGGCCTGCGTTAAATTTTCCGGCAGGAGCAGGAGTGTGGGTGTTAGAAAAGTAATTACCCATACACCCTAACCATTTTTTATCATAGTCACAAAAGGTAGCATCTTTAAACCATATGCATATGGTAACAAAAGATGATAAAACAAAAACCCATCCATTTACCCCATGCATTATTAATGTTACTATACTTTCTTTGTTCATAACAACAAATAAGCCACTTGTTACAACGAGAATAAAAGAGAGGCTTCTGATAAAATGAAATAGACGTTCCTTTAAATTAAACCTAATAACAGTGCGTTGGTTACTTTTTAAATGCTGCCCTTTAGCCCCAAAAGCCATATAATGAATAACGCAAATTACAATAGGCATTATTAATGCAATAATAAAAATTATCGTTTTATGGCTAAAATAGAAATTTACCACTTTTTCTCCCTCTCCCCTTACTCTTATTTTTAGGGGATTGCATTTTCTAGTATAAATCTACCAGACTTATAAAGCCACACATAAAACTGCCCCAACTTTACGGGATCACCTAGATTTGCAAGTACCATTTTGACAGGCTGTTCCTCCGGTACATTAGAAAAACACTGCTTCTGTAGCATTTCATCAATCCTTGCATGCAATAGTTTAGCCACCACTCTCTTTAAATCAAGGAATTGTATTTGTGACAATACAATTCCTAAATATTCTTCCATATCATTATTGAACATCACTACCATCTGAATAGTGTACATTATTGACGTTCCTGTAACTTACGCCAAGCATGCATTTTAAAAAAACTTCCTTCTAGGCTTGCTTCCATTTCTTGAAACATCTTATATGGTACTGTAAAGGTCAATGTATCCTTATCAACAGCCTTGCGTTGAGAGATATCAAAAAAGCCGATTACCCCCCTGGGATTATCTTTATCTGCTTCTGCATACCCAAATAGTATTGATTGACACGCGGCACCAAAAGGAGCAGTGACGCTTTGATTTGTCCCCCGGTTGTAATCAGCCATTACCACTAATGCAGATAACTGGTCTGCGTTAGCAAAAAATACAATTAACTTTGGCTCGTCCTGTTCCGTAACCTTTTCCCAAGGTTTGAATACAACATATTCTGTTGGAACGTCAGTGAACGGCAGCGAATTAACCCACTTTCTGGCCAGTTCAGGATTCTTATAAAATCTTTCACCTTCAGCCATCCCAGAACCCGCTGGACCCATTTGGGCAGCTATTTCTTTATTGCCCGTTGAAAGAAGACAATCAATAGGAAATCTCCCATACCTGTCTCCGAATCCCAGACCTGTCCCACCTCCCGGACAACCAAATGCCTTCCGGTTAAAGTAGGCAATACGGTTTGTTTTGCTTGCACCTACTAACATTGCAGCCACACAGCCACCCATAGTACCCTCTTTAAAGTGGAGTCCATCAGACGGTTTGTCGTTAGTCAGAATCACCGCTACTGGTTGCATCTTTAACCTTAAAGCTTCAATTAGTTTGCTATTCATTTAAAAGCACCTCCATATTTTTTAAGAGACTATTTAAGATTAATGTCCTTTTTTACCCCCCAGGGTTTGAATACAGAGATAAAAATAACTATGATGAGTAGTAATGCCTGAACACTGCCAAAATAGTTGTTCATCTCTCTAAAATATAAGTAGGTTTGGTTTTGAAGAGCAATTGCACGTTCCGCATCTGATATAGCCGTCGCACTATTTACCCATTTACCAAGCCAAAAGGTTCCGAAAAGAATCTGGGCAATAGCTAGAATTAACTTAACTATAATCCAGTTGAACTTGAAAAATCCCCAGTTGGTTAACCAGCAAATTAACAATCCTGTAATGAGAGAGCCTAATGCAGCCGGAATAATAATAAAGTCGTCAATAAGCTTTATGGAGGCGTTTACAGCATACAGTTCATCTCCGTTAGGCGTATGGCCCTTCACAAATCCGATAAGCACAATGGAAAGAGCTGTGCCAATCCAGGCACAACCGAAAAAGATATGAAACCCTTTTAACCAAGCCCTACCTTTTATGCCCAGTTTTTTAACCAATAACTGTTCACCTCTAAAAAAATTTCTTAGAAAACTATAGAATTATCTAAACTAATTCTATTTTCTAATACTATTCCAAGGATGAAGGTATCTATTATAGTTTGAAGTGCTTCCTCAACATATATAAATACTGGCTAGTAGGGATGCTGCGACCATTGTTGTGTTAATTCTCCTAAAGTGCCCTTTATTAATTCCATCCACCAAGTCGTTTTGTAAAAATTTTGTTGCTATACAAAAACCTTTCTCCTTGCACAGTTGTTTAAAACAATAAACTATTTTATCCTTTGTATCCAAATTAGCCCCCTACTCGGCAGCTAAGCAACTTCCGTTGAAGTATTTATACATAATAGTTATATTTAGCGGATTAACTTATCAATGTTCATGAAAATTTTATTGAGGAGAACTTTCAGTTGTTTTATTTCTTCTTCGGCTAGACCCTCTAACGCCTCATCCAGCACTTCATAGGCAATCGGCACTAATATATCCTCAAGACTCCGCCCCTCATTGGTTAAAAAAATTAAAAAAACTCTTCTGTCATCAGGACTGGTTTGACGCTTGATGAGACCTTTCCGTTCGAGTTTGTCCAATATTCTCGTTAAAGTTGTCTGGTCTTTAATGGTTATTTCTGATATTTCTTTCTGAGAAATTCCATCTTTTTCCCAAAGCCGGTTTAATACTCCCCACTGCTCGGGCGTAACGTCATATGGTTTAAAGCTTCGAGTCAGGTAGTTTGAAAGTTTTTGGTTAGTTCTGTTAATAATGAACCCAAGGGATTCTTCAGTGATGTATTTCATTTTAACCACCTATATGCTATAGCAATATTTTTATTAGCAATTATATCTGGGTATCGTTTTACTGTCAAGCAATGTAATTAAAAACCTCAATCCATACTGGTTAGCAGATAATGTAGAGCCTGTTAATGCTATTTTTGCCACTTTAACGATAAGAAAATTTAGCGCAATACTTTTAATCCATTGTCAACGGTGAACCGACCTGGTTAGTCGCATGAATTGATTGATCCGGTTTCACTTTATACCAAGCCGCATACATAGTCGGAAGAACCAGCAACGTCAAAATCGTTGCGATAAGCAGGCCGGCTGCAATCGCCACTGCCATGGGTCCCCAAAATACACTGAAAACTAGCGGGGTCATACCAAAAATCGCTGCCGTCGCTGTTAGCATAATCGGACGGAATCTGTGAACGGCAGCATTGATAAATGCATTCCATGTGGAATCTCCGGCTTTCAGCTGTAAATCAATTTGGTCAATCAAAATTACGTCCGGATAATAATGCCAGACAGAGCTATGATTCCCAACTGAACAACAAAACCCATGTCCTTCCCTGTCAGCAATAGACCTATGCTAACGCCGATGAGCCCCAGTGGTGCGGTTAACAAAGTAAGTACCATTTTGGGAATGCTCTGCAACTGCAACATGAGTAGAGTAATAATAATAAAACACATCACCGGGACCGGTCCGAGTAAATTTCTTGAACTCTTGATACTATTTACCAGTGTCCCGCCGATATCAATACTATAGCCAGGCGGTAGAGTGGCTCGCAAATCCTTAAGATTATCGTAAATTTTTTTGGTTACATCGTTACCCGTGACTCCTGGAGCAACATTCGCCTGAACTGTAATGGTTGGCTTAAGGTTGTATCGCCAGATGATTCCTTCTTCCGCGTCATAATTGATTTTAGCGATTTGGTCTAAAGGCACAAATTTTCTGTTGCCAATGTGAATGTTCATGTCCTGGATATGGGCAAGATCTTTGTGATTGTTCGTGTCAATTCGAAATAGCATCTTAATTGTTTTATCATTTTCCCGGAATTCGGCAACCGGTGAACCGGAGAGCTGCGCCTGGAGGGAGGAGGCTAACGCTTTCGTGCTCATGCCCAACATACGTGCTTTGTCCTGGTCAATTTCCAATTGAAAAACTTTGCTTTTTTCGTCCCAGTCAAGATTAATATTATACAGGTTTGGATCTGCAGCCATGGCTGTGCGCACCTTCCCTGCAATCTCGCGGACTTTTTCATGGTCATAACCACTGACCCTGAGCATGACCGGATAGGGTGAAGGAGGACCGGTTTGAAGAATTTTAATGTTTCCCCTCACGCTGGTGAATTCTTTTTTAAGTAATTGATCCATCTTTAAGGATAGCGCGATCCGGGCATCAATGTCTTTAGCCACAATCACGAACTCGGCAAAATTGCTCCTGTTGAAAGTGGGATCAAACGGCAATACAAACCGAGGTGCACCTTTTCCCACATAGTAACTATAATTGACAATTCAACGGGTTGTGTTGAAGGCGCCTGGCAAATTCTCCGGCAATTGTATCCGTTGCCTGCATGGAGGCGCCTTCCGGCAGCGTGAGGCTTACGATAAGTTCTGGACGGGTCGAGGGCGGGAAGAACTCTTGTTTGACTAGTCCCAACAACGGGATCGAGGCGATGAAGCAGGCTGCTGTCATGCTCAGCACAATTTTCCGGTGGCGCAAGCACCATACTAAGACCTGCTTGAATGCGCGATAAAATAGTGTATCGTAGATATCGTTTACCTGTTCTCCTGTCGGTTTGATTTTAACCACCAAATAGCCCAATAAGGGAGTGACTGTGGCGGCCACGATCCAGGATACAAGAAGAGCCAACGTAACGACGTAAAAAATGCTGCCCGTCATTTCGGAGGCGTTACCTTTGGAAAAACCGACCGGAATGAATCCGGCGCAAGTTATCAACGTTCCGGTTAGCATTGGGAAAGCAGTGACAGTATAGGCATAGCAGGCAGCTTTATACCGGCCCCAGCCTTGATTCAGTTTGACGACCATCATTTCTATAGCAATAATGGCGTCATCTACCAACAGCCCCAGGGCAATGATAAGGGCTCCCAAAGATATTTTTTGCAAGTTGATACCCATAATTCTCATGCCCACAAAAACTGCGGCAATAACCAGCGGAATAGAAAGAGCGACGACCGGCCGGAACGTGTGCCTAGACTGATAAAGCTGACAATTAGTACAATAATAATTGCTTCCGCCAGGGATTTAACAAATTCGTCAATGGATTTTTCCACCACTTGAGGTTGGTTCGCCACTTGGTGAATGTCTAAACCGAGCGGCAATTCCTTTTGAATTTGGTGAAGCGTGCTATCCAGGTTTTTGCCAAGTTCGATGATATTCCGTTTTTCTCCATGGAGAGTAGCAACCCAATGGCTGGCTGGCCATTGTAATAAAATTACCGTGCCGACACTATAATTAAGGAAGCCTTTTCTCAAATTCCCGCAGCCGTTGAGTGGTTTGCCTAAAAACTTTTCGTTATTGGAGCATCTTATTACCATTTACTGTGTTAAATTTCCAGAAAGCGCCACAAAATCATCATAGGCATGTGGCGCTTTTATTCCCATAAAGTTCATTAAACTAAGTATTTGTAAAGGAGCATGGATTGTAAACTTATAGGACTCTGGCTCTTTTTCATTTTGGGATAGATATTAGCGGGCCAGACGAAAAGCAGTCTTGCCATTATCTGGTTAGTGTACGATTTTTTCCGTTTTGTGAGCAGACCCCTAGAAGGCCGTTGAAAAACTGCGTCTGGCTTTGTCAGGCTCGCCGGACAGTATTAATTGGGGACATTCCTCCGAAGGAGGTGTGTCCCCTGACCTCTGACCACTAAGTACGTTCCGCTCTGTCCGGCTTCGCCTTTCGCGCCATCCTTGTTTTTGAACGGCCTCCTAGAAGTTGAATCTGGATAAATCCGGTCCATTGCCTGTTCCGGTGGTTCCGGAAGCGGTTGCTGGTATCTGCTGCGTTTTTTCGGAACTTCCGGCTTTGCCGGTTCCGGGGGAGGTAATGAGGCCGTCAAGCTTTTCCGTTACTCTTAATACGTCGTCCTCGTATTTGAGCAGGGCGTTTAGGGTATCTTGTGCTATCCCGGGGGTTAAACCGGAGGCGTCCATAGTAATCAGCGCTCTGGCCCAGTCGATGGTTTCGGCGACGCCGGGGTGTTTTTTTAGGGGCATTCTTCTTACCGACGCCACAAATTCGGCAACCTGATGGGACAGCGAACTGCTAATGCCGGGCAGGTTAATCTGAATCAGGGCCTCTTCCTCTTCCGGGGTGGGGTAGTGGATATAAAGGTGCAGGCAGCGCCTTTTTAAAGCGTCGCTCAAATCCCTGGAGTTGTTGCTGGTGATGACAACGTACGGGATGTGCCTGGCCGAAATGGTGCCGTATTCCGGTATGCTCACCTGATAGTCAGAAAGCGCCTCCAGTAAAAAACTTTCCAGCTCGTCGTCACTTTTGTCCACCTCGTCGATGAGTAATACCACCGGCTTAGGAGAGGTAAAGGCCTTGAGCACCGGCCTGTCCAGCAGAAAGTCAGGCGTGTATACACCGGACTTGACCTCCCGCCAGTCCGATTTTTGGGACTGTATATAAAGAAGCTGCTTTTGATAGTTCCATTCGTAAAGGGCTTTACTTTCGTCCAGCCCCGGATAGCACTGCAGCCTGATTAGCTCAGTGGTTAATGTTCGGGCCAGAGCATTGGCCAGTTCGGTTTTACCCACCCCGGCCGGACCTTCCACCAGCAGGGGCTTTTTCATTTTACCGGCCAGGAACACCGTGGCCGCCACCCTGCGCCGGGCAATATATCCCGCCGCCAGTAAGGAGTCCATCACTTTGTCGACACTCTCAAACACCGCAGACACCCCGTTTACATCATAACACAAATATATTATATAGCCATTCCCGCCGGTTCCGTGATAAAATTTCTAAAAAATACGGAGTTGACTGATGAAGATAGAAATTCTGACCAGACAACTGGATAAAAAGGCTGACTTGCTCACCTTTCTGGCTAAGGAAAGAGATTTTAACGCCCTGAGGGACATTATCCGGGCAGAAGGTGCAGAGCTCCAGTTAGGCGATGACCATATGTTTTTTACCACCCGGCGGGTTGAACTGGCGGACAGGGTGGTTAAAACTTTATTTACTGTGAGACCAGTCCCCTTTGCCCCGGCCTTTTATGAGTTGGTAACAGACCAGAAAATACTGATTACGGCTTCCTCCCGGCCTATCAACCGGATTATACCGGGTTTAAATAAATTGGAGCATATTGATCTGGAGAGGGGAGAACTGGCCGGCCTTTTTGAGCCCTCCTGGCAGTCCCGGGATGTGGCGTTGATGGCCTGGTGTGAAATAATGGTGCAGGGCGGTCTGGCCGTGGCCAGGGTTAAATTTGCCGGCCATTTCCGGGAAAGCGAATGGCACTGCCGGGCCTGCCTGGAGAAGATAACACTAAACCGGCTGCTGGAGGTATTCACCGGTGAGGCCGGCGCTGCTCCGCCTGGCCCGGACGTTTCGGAGGCCGTGGCCGAGGGTCATTCCGTAGTCGGGCCGGAGGCGTATAGCAGTTTTATCAACCGCTGCCCCAGGGAAGTGGTGTACCGGGCGGAGGATGAAACTTTTATGGTGTTACTGGGCGGGAAAGCCGGGCGGATCGAGTTTAAATGCCAGGCCAATGCGAAAAATATTGATGTTTTCCTGCAGGTGGAAGACCCGGCCAGCATTGACCCGGGCGTAATAACCCCGGCCCTGGAGCTTTTGAATATAAAAGGCCTGCGCATAAGCGGGAAGGTGAGCCGGCTGCTGCTGTCCCCCCAGATGCTGGTGCAAAAGCTGGGCTTCACCAAGGCAGATGACTTCTTCCTGTTTGTATATACCGGCGACAATATGGAGGCCAGATATAATATCAGGGACAGGGAATTGGTAGTATTGTCAGTCTTACAGGACGGGCAGTTCAATATCGAAAACATGCTGGACAGGTTTTCCGGAATTAATAAATTTTGCAGCCTGGTGACGGCGAATGCTGCATAATATAATAGAGTTTGCAGGCATTTTGAAGGATGCCGGCATGAAAATCTCGTCCGGGGACATCGCCTCTTTGCTGAAAGCAGTTGAATTGCTGGGCGCCGGGCGCGAGGAGTTTAAATGGGCGCTGGAAGCGGTGCTGGTAAAAGATGCCGTAGACAGGGACATACTGGACAAATTTTATCACCTGTACTGGTATGGCAGCACGGGACAACTGCCGGCGACGGAAACCGTGCAGTATGACCCGGGCAACCCTCCGCGGCTGGAGCCGGAAGTGTTTGCGGCCAGGCTTGCGGTAATTAAGGACTGGCTGAGGCGGGATATACAGGAAAACAGAACCGGTATCCCCGGTGTGTCGGGGGCATCCCCGGGCTGTTCGTCTGGAGCGGCTGGCGGCGGGCGCCAGCCGGGTGCGGGCAGGCTGATTGAGGCTGTAAAAAAAGGCAGCAAAACCACTCTGGCAGCACTGGCCAGAGAATCAGCAGAAAACCTGCCTGCCGGTCATGAAGAGGAATACCATCAACTGGAATGGCTGCGGCGTCTTAAATTGCAGTTGGGCTGGGCCGAAGGGGAAGACTGGCTGAGCGGTCTGGATAATATAGTGCAGGCCCTGCAGTGGCAAGAAAATCTGAAACTGCTGGAAAAAATGTTGGCGGATGAGTTTGACCGTCGCCGTTGGCGCCAGGGTGGGGAAAAAACCAGGAAAGAGGTTGCTTACCGCTCAGATACCAGGCTGCAGGTTTTTGACCGGCTGGAGTTGGAGCAGGCGGAGGAAATCAAAAAGAAACTGGTGCGGCTGGGACGGCATCTAGCCACCAGGCTGGGCTACCGCAGGGGACCGGCGCCTTCCGGCCGGGTTGATCTGCGCCGTACCGTGCGCAGGGCCGGGGCAACCGGGGGCATTCCACTGAAACTGTATTACCAGAACAGGAAGCCCACCAGGCCGGAGATAGTGCTGCTGTGCGACCTCTCCGGCTCCGTGGCGCCCTTCAGCAAGTTTATGCTCCTCCTGCTGAATGCCATACAGTCCAAATTCCGGCTCACCCGGTCATTTGCCTTTGTGGAGGCGGTGGAGGAGGTGACCTCTTACATCCGGGCCGGCGACATGAACTTATCCGTCAATGACCTGTACAGGAAAACCTCCATCTGGCAGACGGGTTTTTCCGACTACGGAGAGGTCTGGAGGCAGTTCCGGCAGGAGCATATGCACCTGATCAACAAAAAAACCACCCTGGTGGTCATGGGCGACGCCCGGAACAATTACAAGCCTGACGGCAGGGACCACTTTGCAGAGATAGCCGGCAGCGCCGCCAGGGTGCTCTGGCTGAACCCCGCCCCCCGGGAAAAGTGGGACAGGGAGGACAGTATCATGGGGATATACTCGCCCCACTGCCACCACGTATTTGAATGTCGCAACCTGCTTCAACTGGAGAGAGTGGCTAGAAAAATATTTTAGCCTGTCCCGGGTAAAGCCACAAAGTACCATGTTGACAAAGCTATATGGCTATGTTACTATATTTCTTGTCCGCAAGGACGAAAAACAAATATGCGGCAGTGGCGGAATTGGCAGACGCGTAAGATTCAGGTTCTTATGCCCGTACGGGTGTGGAGGTTCAAGTCCTCTCTGCCGCACCAAACCAATATTAGTAAGGCCCGTAGGGTTCTGTTAATAAGACAGGAATCTTACGGGCCTTACCCTTTTCATATAAGATTCCGCAGGAGTGCGACCGGGGATGGTTCACGTGTTGCATAAAGGGATATTACAGTATTACAGCGCATCCATCATGCCTGCGGAAGAAAACAAGTGTTCTTGGGTAGCAACCGGCATTCATCCCTCACTTTGGAAGTGGGGGTCTTTTGGTAACTTAAGTTGTTCGCAGTTTTTTGTACCGAATTTCATTCTGTTGTGAGACTCTGGTTTTTAAGCCGTTCATAATATAAATCTGCTAATGTCAATTGATCGGCACAAAACAACTTCTTTACATCATCCTGCAAATCTTTAGGGTCCCCAGGCGTATGAGTACCCAAAACAACCTTAATATTCGGGTAAGCTTCCTTAATAGCCTCCTCATATTTATGCTTGAAGGGACAAAGGGCTGTCATGCAAAATGAAAGATGAATTACATCAACCTGGAGATCCGCCATAGCACGAACCCGCCGCAATATTTTTTGAGGAGCACCCACAGTAGGACAACCGGAACAGTTAATAATTCCCACGAGGTCTAAATTTTCATCGGGATGATAGTCTTTAAAAAACCCTTTTCTTTCCCTTATTTCCGACAAGCAAACGCTAGAAACGCAACCTAATTCTTGAGTTACGTTAGAGCAGGTAATTATACCTATCCTAGCCATTATTAACACGTCCTTTCAGTTATTTTTAGATTATAATGGGTTACTCTTTTACATTTAGAGGGGTTCATATATAAGTAAGTGATTTAAAGTTTAAAGATGTAGGCGGTAACCTTATATGGATACCCAAAAAAATCTTCCCTTCATAATTAATTATCGTATAAGACTGTTCAAATAATAATGAAATTCTTAACCGTGCCTGAGAGAGATTTTATCTAGCATCCTAACAAGTCCGGCGGTAATACCAAAGATTGAGCGAATGTTGAGATTATCTTCCGCCGTAGTATCGAAAAAAAGATTGAGTTTGGATTCAAGTTCTTCTTCCGGCTTGCAATAACAAATGAGTATAGGAATTCTAGGTAGGGGGTATAAAATGAGCGAAATATCAGAGTAGAAAGTATTCATTGCCAGCCTTCCATCAAACACATGTAAAATCTTCTCAAAAAAATCGGTATGGGTATCAGCAATTTGTTTTAATGGTTTTTCACATAATGGCTCAAAAAGCGGAATCCATGTTATTCCATTCTTCAGCTCCCTAAACGGAACCCATTCTCCGGTAACATTGCTTCCCGAACACGTTATAACATAGTCCAGCAATGGTAACACCAGACATGGGATCACGTGGCAATCAGATGTGATATTCCCCTTGGAGTCTATAAAAAAGTCCTTACCGAGGCACTTGATCTTCAGCTTACCGCCTGAAAGCGAAGCCCCCAGTCTTTCTGCCGATGAAGAAAAATCTATAGAGGCAAGTTCCTCTTTCAATTGATTGAGTAATTGCTCATGATGCTCCTCTACAGTCACCCGCTTATTAATTCTCCCGTCAAATCGCCTAATTATATCGTGCTCCAGATGAGGGCAGTCACTGAGACCTTTTTGACCATCGATTACCGCAACGGCAAAGGCCAGGCATGTCGGTATCTGACACTGTTTGCAATTTAATTTTGGGATTAACTTGTATATTTCCAAAGGATTATTGAGTTGAGACATACCCATACGCCATACCCCTTTTCAACATAAATAATATACTTACTCCAAACCTTTTCTGATTTTTTCCAGCAGTGAAATAACTACTTCCTTTTCATGTTTGTCAAGAGAGGACATGATTTTATGAATGTATTCGTTATGTAAGGGAATAAATAGGTTCATGATCCTGGCGGCCTTATCCGTAAGGCAGACCCGGAACACTCTTTTATCAGAGGGATCAGTACTTCGAACCACCAGGTCTTCTTTTTCCAATCGGTCTAATAGGTCAGAGATGGTAGCCCTGGAAACCAGCACCTTATTACCCAATTCTGATTGAATCAACCCCCGGTCGCCTGCCATATAAAGATGAATCAGGGCATTGAATTTCGCCCAGGAAAGGCCGTACCGGGCAAAATGAATAGAGAAAGCATCTTGTAGAGCATTCCAGGTCGATGTCAGTTCAAATAATGTGCGTTTTGAAAGGTAGTGCTCCAGTGCATCTTCGTTTTGCTTAATTTTTTATCCCTCCACCTGTATGTTAGTATGCTAACAATAATGTAAGCATACTAACAATAAAAAGTCAAGCTTGCCAGTCCGTTAAATTTTACATTTCAAAAAATTGCTTATCCCCGAACACTTGTACCGCCTCCATACTTTTCTAATCAAATTCTAATTTTTGACTAATGTCTCTCTAACTCTAGCTGTCTATGATATATACATAAACAAAATTTTAAAATGGAGGCATTAAACATGGATATTACCCTGGAACAAATTGATCTGTTGAGGAAAAGAGCAAATGTAAGCTACAAAGAGGCAAAAGAAGCCCTGGAAAAATGCGGGGGAAACATTGTCGAGGCTCTGGCCTACCTGGAGGAAGACAATAAACTAAAGCCAGAAAAAGATTGCTGCGGACACTCATCTTTTTTTCAAAAGACCAAAAACATCGTAGGAAAATTAAATAGAATCAGTTTCACCATCTCCCATGATGAGAAAACAAAACTTGATATTCCTTTGACAATTGCCCTGATATTAGCCATCGTTGCACTGCCGCTTTCCGTGGCGATGCTGCTCCTTGCTCTGTTTACAGGCTGCAAAATCAGGTTCCATAAAAGCAACGGGGAAGAATGCAGCATCAACAAAAACATAGAAAATATTTCCAATACGGTAAATAATCTTACCAATAAAGTGGCTCAAGAAATAAATAAAGCATAAATAAGAATAAGCTTCGTAGAGCAAAACCTGCCGGTATTTATTTCCTGCAGGTTTATTTTTGTGTATTTTAATTCCTGAAAATAGGTTGCCTGGAGTTCGTGGGTCACGACTGTTCCTATTTTCCAGGGCCGGCATGATATACTGTATTATAGCCTTTTTCAGGGGGTACATCATGTGTGATAAAAGAATCCTGATCATGGAAGACGAAGTGAAAATAGCCAGGTTCGTCCAATTGGAACTGGAACATGAAGGATATACCGTGGAGCAGGAACAGGACGGAAGAGCCGGTCTGGAAAAAGCTTTGCATGGTAATCATGATTTAATCATCCTTGACGTGATGCTTCCCTCGCTGAATGGGATGGAAGTATTAAGACGTTTGAGACAAGTTTCCGAGATTCCGGTTATTATGCTCACTGCCAAAGATGATGTCATGGACAAGGTCATGGGGTTGGATCTTGGTGCTGATGATTATTTGACCAAACCTTTTGCCATTGAGGAGCTTCTGGCCCGGATTCGGTTGGCTTTTAAACATAAAAGGGTACAGCATGTGAAATCCGATGTTATTCAGATCGGTAACCTTAAACTTGATATGCATAAATATACAGTGAGCTTTAATAACAAAACAATAGATTTAACAAAAAAGGAATTTGATTTGTTAAGGTTTTTAATGCTTAATAATGAAATTGTGCTAACCAGAGATACGATTCTGGGGAAAGTATGGGGATATGATTTTGCCGGTGACACTAACATTGTTGATGTCTATATCCGCTATCTCAGAATTAAAATTGATGACCGTTATCATCAAAAATTTATTCACACCGTCCGAGGGGTGGGATATCAGCTGAGATATGAGGAATAAAATTATCCTTATTATGAAAAGCTTGTTCAAAGTAAGCAAAGCACTCCTCATTGTATTATCAGTTATTTTTAAGGTGATTTTCCGGTTACTGCATCATCTTTCCCGGGTCGTAACAAACAAATTGCGCTTTTCCATTACCTTTAAAATTACCACAACCTATGTATTTTTGTTTCTATTGATTTTTTGCCTGATGAGTGTGGGTATAACGGTCAGCTTCAGGCACTATATTCAAAATAACCCTCCCGAAGATTATGTGCTTTTCCTGGTGGCTATTCTGGCGATTTTTAATATTGTTGGCCTAATTTCCATAACCTTTTTCGGGTCTAAGGCCAGCAGAAAACTCCTGGCGCCCATAAAGGTCATGACAAAGACAGTAAAAGAAATATCCATTAATGTGCTGGATAAAAGGCTTGATGTCAGCGGTTCGAAAGACGAGTTGAAAGACCTGGCCAGAACATTTAATGAGATGCTGGATAGAATTCAAAAATCTGTGGAACAGCAAAATCAGTTTGTCTCTGATGCTTCCCACGAGCTGAGGACACCAATAGCAGTCATTCATGGATATGCTGATCTGCTTGATCGCTGGGGAAAAGAAGACCGGCAGGTACTTGAAGAGTCTATTGCGGCGATTAAGGGTGAAGCCGAAAGTATGAAATCCCTGGTTGAAAAGCTTTTATTCCTCGCCAGGGGAGATAAGAACACTCAGAGAATTGAGAAGGCAGATTTTGTGCTAAGCGAGGTTATTAATGAGATTTTAAAAGAAACAAGATTAATTGATAAAAGCCACAACATTTTGAATGATCAAAACGAAAATTTGATCATTCACGCAGACCAAAAATTGATTAAAGAAGCTATAAGAATCTTCATGGATAATAGTATTAAATTCACTCCCACCGGCGGTACTATCAAGCTGAATTTATACCAGAAAGGTAAAAAAGCATTTATAAGTATTGAAGATACGGGAACCGGAATTTCTCAGGAAGATCTTCCCAATATCTTCAACCGGTTTTACCGGGCTGATAAATCAAGAACTAAGGCTGGCGGAGGCACAGGCCTGGGCCTTGCCATCGCCAAATGGATCATAGACAATCACGATGGGAAAATTGATGTTTGGAGCGAATTAAATGCAGGGACAGTAGTCCGGATTGAATTGCCACTTTGCAGGCAAAAGATGCGACAGGGGATTTGAATAAAAAGGTTGTATATAACTGCTATAAAAGAGGATTTATGTTTTGTGAAGAAGAAATTACCTATCATGGGTGCAATAGCTTTTCCGGAGCGGCATAGAGTTGTATTTGAATCCTGCGGAAATCCGGATAAATTCGCGCTACTGAAACGATGACGCCCATAATTACAAACCTTCACAGTTAGTGTTTGGAGGATGTTTCGACTTAAGAAAAAGGTGATACCCATGTCTGATAAACTTATGGAACTTTTTGATCAGTTATATCATGACAATCAAACAAAAGTATACAGGTTAGCACTGGGACTTACCGGCAATGCAAATGACGCCGAAGAAATAACCCAGGAAGCATTTTTCCGGGCTTTTCGTTCCTATCATGCCTTTCGCGCAGAAAGCTCCTTTTTCACCTGGATCTATCGAATTACCCTCAACGTTGCCAGTGATTACCTGAAGCAAAGAACCAAATTGCCAATTTATGAACTTACTGAGGATTTAGGCTATTCCATCGAGCAAATCATCGACCCCGATCCCGCCAACGATCCTGAAACCGAATTGTTTGCACGGGAAACAAGATTCAAATGTCTGCACTGCCTGACGGAATGCCTACCGACCAACCAGCGAAAGGTTTTTTGCCTGGCGATTACTATTGGCTTACCTCACAAACTCGTCGCTGAAATTTTGGACTGCTCTATAAGTTCGGTCAAAACAACGCTTCACCGGGCTAAAAAAAGATGGGCAGGCTACATGGAAAACAGATGTCAACTTATCAAAAAATCAAACCCCTGCAACTGTAAACAGTGGGTTCGTTTCGGTTTGTCCCAAGGCTGGTTATCGAAACAGCACTTGGTCAATCCCCGTCCCGATAATTCTTTTCAGGTACAGGAGGAAGTTATAAAACTAAAAACTTTGCGTGATATCTACCAAAAACTGTACCGGGAAACGGCCAACGAATCTTTAGCCCAAAGAATCAGGGAAGGCATTAAAAATAAAGAATGGGCTATTTTTTCATAATTTTTTTGTAACCTTTAGCCTTCTTAAACAGTCTAACCGATAGACTGAAAAAAGGAGGTTTGATCACATGAAAACAACCGAGGATATTACTCTGGTGGCGCCGTGTGGAACATATTGCGGCCACTGCGGGGTCTACAGAGTCAAGGATGATCCCTCTCTGCGGGAAGTAATTGCTGCTAGAATGCAGACCATCAGCTTGCAAAACTGGAACGGCGTTCCATGTCCGGGATGCCGACAAGTCGGGGGAAACTGCCAGTTCACTGACGGTATATGTGCAACTTACGCCTGCGTGACCGAAAACGGGCTCGACTTCTGCTTTGAGTGCCCGGAATTTCCCTGCGCCAAATTAAACCCGGCTACGGACAGGGCCGACGTCTTGCCACACAATATTAAGTTGTTCAACCTATGCAGCATCAAGGAACATGGCCTGACCAAGTGGCTGGAAAAAGCTTCAGAAATCAGGCAAAGATATTACAACGGCAAAATGGCAATCGGCAAAGGGCCTCAACTGGAATAACCCCTTCAGGCAAAGAGTGGACGGATATTCGAAAATAATTGAGAGGGATGGAGGCAAATTTATGGGGAGGACTAACGAAAGTCTTTGTATGCCGGACAAACGGCTGGCCGCCGTTTGCGGTTTGTTTTGTCCTGCGTGTACCTTTTTTATTGGAACCAAAGAAGATCCGGAAAGGCTTAAAGAAATTGCAGAACGTTTCCAACGTTCGATAGAAGAATTAGAATGTGAAGGTTGCCGGGCAGAAAAACGATGCATTTACTGTGAGAACAACTGTAAAATGGCAAAATGCGCTGCTGAAAAAGGAGTAGACTTCTGTGGAGAGTGCTCGGAATATCCTTGTGACGAGTTGAGAGTGTTTCAAGCCGAAATGCCGCATAGAATCGAGTTGTGGAAATCTCAGGAACGCATCAAAGAAGCCGGGTATGAAAAATGGTATCTGGAAATGAACGAGCATTTCTCGTGCCCGGCATGCGGTACTTTGAATTCTGTTTATGACATGGCATGCAGGAAATGCGGCACAGCTCCGAGCTGTACATATGTGAGTCTGCACAAAGACGAAATCATCCAACAACTGGCTAAAAAGAAGTGACAGGTAATTAGCCGTTTTAGACTATGCTCCCAACTGCCAGAATTTCTACAACTAGCCCTTACTTCCCTGTATCTGGGAGCAAGGGCTTTATTCTTGTCTAGCCAGATTATTAAATGCAGAAAAAGAAAAAGTGGCAGATGGCTGCCACTAGAAAACGTTTCTCTTCTCAAAACAGGGGGCCATTTTAATGGCCCCCTGTTTTGAGAATTTATATAACATTGTACCCTGTTCCGGTCTGTTGTCTAGTGCTGAGCTTGGCCATCAGGTTGGCCAGCACCTGTTTTTCCTGCTGGTCGGCCACCTGCCAGAGTTCTTTCAGTGCCTTTTGCTCCGGGTTTGAGGGCGGCACGCTCTCCGCCAGCACCTCGCCAGCCTGCCGGGCAAGAGATGCTATGCGTTCCCTGGATACCCCCAGTTCCTCAGCAAATTCCACCGCCTGACCTAAAAACGTTTTCCAGCTATCCCAGTCTGTGTTGACCTGTTTCTTTAAAAATTCCACGGCTCACACTCCTTCAACTATCCTGAGGCATAAATTATTTTTACCCCGGTTTATATTAGTCTGTTGCATAAAATGTAAATTTATTCAATATATGTTGACTCTGAATACTTACAAGGAGTTTTTTCTGGTGGCAATACCATCATCTTATATTACGGATTCAGCGGTTTCTGACACAACTGCCCTTAACGGGGCATATGTTAATAAAGAGGTAACGTGTTTTGACTGCGCCTTTTTTTCTTGTAAATTATACCTGTTCTTTGGAGGGAGGACTGCTTTTCCGGCGGATCCCCCGGCGTGCAATGTTGCTATCTTGGGGGGTATAATAAATGAAAATCGGTGACATTGTTACCAGAAAAGTATATGGAGAGGACATGCAATTTTGTATTCTGGGATTTTATACCAACCAGGAAACCGGGGAAAGGGTGGCTATACTGGCCCTGCTGGACCCGACCCTGATTGTTGAGGCTGCTGTTCAGGAACTTGCTCCAGTATCAGCCAGAAATTTATTCGCCCTGACTAACACCGGCATGCATCTTCATTAACTGCCCTGCCAAGGGGCGGTTTTTCTTTTAACAGGGCTGCAAGAGGAATAGAAGCGCATTTATGGAATTATACTACTAGGTACCAGGTATTGGAGGTGTTATCGTGGAAGATAGCAGTAGGCTGCTGCAGATAGCCGGGAATATTGTAAACAAGGCAAAGAGCAGAGGGGCCGGTATGGCCGAGGTTTATATAAATAACAATAAAGAATTGTCTATTGAAGTAAGGGACGGCCGTGTAGAAACAATGAAGCTCGCCGGGGAGACGGGACTCGGATTGAGGCTTATGCTGGGTGGTCAGGTGGGCTTTGCTTACACTTCGGATTTGAACGCCGGTCCCCTGGATGACGTGGTGGGACAGGCCCTGGCCAACGCTGCGGGAACTTCCGGAGACCACCACCGGGTTCTGCCGGAACCGGCGGCCACATATCCCGGCCTTGACCTTTACGATCCTGCCATCAAAAATGCTTCGGTGGAAGAGAAAATTGAACTGGCCAGGATCATGGAGAGAGAGGCGCGGGCCTTCGATCCCAGGGTTAAAATAATTGAAAACTCCAGCTACGCCGACGCTGAGGTGGAGGTAGTGCTGGTGAACAGCCTGGGAGCCAGACTCAGCTACCAGGGTGCATACTGCGGCATATACTTATCCCTGGTGGCGGGGGAGGGTGATGACAGCCAGACCGGCTTCGCCATGGATTACAGGCTGGACTTTTACAATCTGGACGCAGGCAGGGTGGGGAAGGAAGCAGCCCGCAGGGCGGTAAGGATGCTGGGTGCCAGGCCGGTCGCCACCGGTAAAGTGCCGGTGGTTTTCGAGCCTTACGTTGCCACGGGCTTCCTGGGGCTATTATCACCGGCGCTGTCCGCCGAGGCGGTACAGAAAGGCCGCTCCCTTTTTGCCGGCAAGGTGGGTGTGCAGGTGGCCTCGGATTTAATCAACGTTGCAGATGACGGCGCCCTACCCGGCGGAATTGTCTCAGCTCCCTTTGACGGGGAAGGTGTTCCCACCTCCCGCACCGGACTGATTTCAAAGGGCATTTTGAACGGCTACCTGCACAATACTTATACGGCTTCAAAGGATGGAGTAACTTCTACCGGCAACGGGGTGAGGGGTTCATTCAAATCCACGCCGGAAGTGGGGTCCACCAATTTTTTCATTGAGGCCGGCAAGAGCAGCCCTGACGAAATCATCAGCGGTATAAAAAGCGGTTTTTACGTTACTGAGGTGATGGGTATGCATACGGCCAACCCCATATCCGGGGATTTTTCTCTGGGGGCCGCCGGGCTGTGGATAGAGAACGGGCGTATCGCCTTGCCGGTCAGAGGGGTTGCTATGGCCGGCAATATACTGGATTTGTTGAAAAATGTGGAGGCTGTGGGTAGCGACCTCACCTTCTTCGGCGGGCGAGGCTCCCCCACGTTATTAATTAAAGAAATGAGTATCAGCGGGCACTGATTATAGTAATACAGTGTAATTTAAAGGTTAGCGGAGCCATGGGGACGGTTATAAGGTTTCTTTAAGAGATAGGGAATTATCCAAGTGGATAATTCCCTGAGGGGATGGTAAGGGGGCGTTCCCCTTACATCAGTTGGGGACATTCCTCCGACCATATAGTCAGGCCCCAAATAGAGGTGTGTCCCCTTTCCTTAGATCCGGGGTGAGGGACCGATAGTCCCGAGGGGCGGCAGCCCCTTTAAAATAAAGATAGGGCCGAAGGCCCTTTTTTTGACAGCGGCTTTTTGCCTTCGCCAGCAGGCGTTAGAATTCTTTGCAAGGCCCGTAATCTATGGTAAAATATCCCCAAGTGTGTTTGGAGAGTGGTATATGTGAAAATATTGGTATTAAACGGTCCCAATTTAAATCTGCTGGGACGGCGTGAGCCGGAAATATACGGGCGCCTGACCCTGGATCAGATCAGGCAGCGGGTTGGCGAACTGGCCCTGGAGCTAAAAGTGAAAACGGAATTTTTCCAGTCCAACCACGAGGGTGAACTAATCGACCGCTTGCACCAGGCGGATACGGATTCTGACGGCGTGGTTTTCAATCCAGGCGCTTTTACACATTACAGTATCGCCTTGCGGGATGCTGTGGCTGCCGTTTCAGTGCCGGTGGTGGAAGTCCATTTGTCAAATATATATGCCAGGGAATCCTTCCGGCACCAGTCAGTGATAGCCCCGGAAGCTGCCGGACAGATATCGGGACTGGGGCTGAACAGTTATTTGCTTGGCCTGAGGGCGGCTGTAGAAATGGCGTCAGGCAGGGGGAAGAAAGTTGAATAAAAGGATTGACCGCCTGCGCCGGATAATGGCCGCCGGGGATGTAGAGGCATTTCTGATTACCAGGCCTGAAAACCGTTTTTATCTCAGCGGTTTTACGGGCTCATCCGGTGCTCTGCTGGTTTCTGCCGGTGAAACCAGGATGTTTACCGATTTCAGATACGAGGAGCAGGTTAGCCGGCAGTGCCCGGGGTGCCGGATTACCAGGATAAACCTGCCTCTATTTGAAGCGCTTCCGGAAAACCTGGCGGAACAGGGCATCAAAGTGCTGGGATGTGAAGGCGATTTTCTGACTTATGAACAGTGTGTGTCTCTGCAAGAGAGTCTTAGCGATATAAAGATTAAACCACTGTCCGGACTGGTGGAAAGATTAAGGGAAATTAAGGATGAAGATGAGATAGTAAAAATAGGTGAAGCTGTAACGCTGGCTGACAGGGCTTTTGAATATGTTTTGCCCTTAGTTAAGCGCGGGGTAACGGAAACGTCCATTTCCCTGGAACTGGAGTTTTTTATGCGCAAGAACGGGGCCTCCGGCACCGCCTTCGAAACCATTGTGGCTTCCGGGCCACGTTCCGCCATGCCCCATGGTGTAGCCTCGGATAAGCCGCTGCAGTCCGGTGATCTGGTGGTGATGGATTTTGGCGCGGTGCTGGACGGCTACCACTCGGATATTACCAGGACCGTGGTGCTGGGCAAGCCTACCGAAAAGCAAATTGAAATATACAGGATTGTGCTGGAGTCACAGCAGGCTGCCCTGGCGGCAGTCAGAGCAGGCGTTACAGCCGCCGGGGTGGACCGGGCGGCCAGGGATGTTATTGCTTCCTACGGCTACGGGGATAATTTCGGTCACGGAACCGGACACGGGGTGGGATTAATGATTCATGAGAATCCCAGGCTGTCTGGACAAAGCGATGCCATTTTAGAGGAGGGCATGGTGGTTACCGTGGAACCTGGTATTTACCTGCCCCAGTGGGGTGGTGTCAGGATTGAGGACACGGTGCTGGTGGAGAAGGATGGCTGCCGCATTTTTACCGGAGCCCCCAAAAACGAGCTCATAAGCTGTATCTGATGGTGAAAATTTTTATATGGCCGGGAATGCTAGTTGCAGGCTTATTTATCTCGCTAACAGCCTGTAAGACCCCATCCTCGAAGGTTGGGGATCAACAGGCTGTAAAGCTCGAACTAAGTTCGCTCTAAGGATTCGGAAGGGGAATAACCCCTTCCGAATCCAAGGCTCACTTATATTATAAATGGAATAGAAAAGGGGAGATAATATGATTTCCACCAATGATTTTAAAACAGGGCTAACCATCGAAATTGAGGGAGACGTTTGCCAGATAGTTGATTTTCAGCATGTTAAACCAGGAAAAGGCGCAGCCTTCGTAAGGGCAAAAATAAAAAATTTGCGCACCGGGGGCGTAGTGGAAAGGACCTTCAACGCCGGCGAGAAACTTCCCCGGGCCAGGATCGACCGCCGGGAAGTGCAGTACCTTTATAATGACGGTACGGATTATAATTTTATGGATATGGAATCCTACGACCAGATGACTCTGAGCAGGGATGAACTGGGCGATGCGATTAAGTACCTTAAAGAGAACATGACTATTAAACTTCTGTTGTTCCAGGGCAAGTCAATGGGCGTGGATCTGCCTAATTTCGTGGAACTGGAAGTGACTGAAACAGAGCCTGGCATCAAGGGCGACACCGCCAGCGGCGGCACGAAGCCGGCGACTCTGGAAACAGGCTATGTGGTGCAGGTGCCCTTTTTTATCAATGTAGGGGACGTGTTGCAGGTTGATACCCGTTCGGGACAGTATCTGAAAAGAGCTTAAACCAAGTACTACAGCGTAATTTAAAGGTTAGCGGAGCCATGGGGACGGTTTTAAGGTACGGGGACACACCTCATCTAAGGAAAGGGGACACACCCCTTCGGGGAATGTCCCCAACGTATGAATGTCCCCATGTCCCTGAAGCGTAGCGGGCATAGCGTAATAAGCAATATTACGCTATAGTGTTAGGAAATAAATGTTTAGAACCCCTTTGTCTGAGAAATAATATAACAGTCAATACGCGGCAACGGAAACTATTCTACCAAAGGGGGTAAAAATTAAATGGAGAACCTCAAGTCTAGGGTGGCATACCTGCAGGGACTTTCGGCGGGTTTGGACATCCACTCCGAGTCCAAAGAAGGAAGGCTTTTAAGCGGTATAATCGAAGTGCTGAACGATTTTGCCAAAACCGTGAACCATCTGGAGAAAGCACACGACCGGCTGGAAGATTATCTGGAAACCATCGACGAGGATCTTTACCACCTGGAAGACCATATTTACGATGAAGATCTGGTGGAAAATGAATGTAACGGAGCCGGAGACTACATGGAAGTGGAGTGTCCCAGGTGCGGGGAAACGGTTTGTTTCGAATCGGAACTCATGGAAGATGACGACGTGGTGGAGATCACTTGTCCCAATTGTGACGAAGTGGTTTTCATCAGCGACGAACGCTTTGAAGCCGCGGACGAACCGGAATTGCTTGAGGGCAGGAGACGGGATTACGAAGATGACATATAGTTTTTTTCAGCCGGATAGCCGGCAAGGCCTGGCAAATTTATCTTAAAGGGGAAACAGCGCCCGCGCGGGTGCTGTTTTTATCTATGCCAACGGAATATATTTGCAGTAAAACTATTGACTTGTTATGGCCATGGTTTTAAAATAACCCCAGTGTTTTGGAAAGGTGGTAAAAAAATGTCCTCAAACAAAAAAATAGTTATCATCGGCGGCGTTGCTGCCGGCCCCAAAACAGCGGCCAGGGCCCGCAGGCTGGCCCCGTCGGCTGATATCACAATTATCGAGCGGGATACCTATATTTCCTATGCCGGCTGCGGCATGCCTTTTTATGTAGCCGGTTCAGTAAGAGAATTCAGCCATCTCTTTCAGACTTCATACGGGGTTGCCCGGGACGAGCAGTATTTTTCCAGGGAAAAAGGGATAAAGGTGCTGACCGGCAATGAGGTTACGGATATTAACCGGGGAAAGAAAGAGGTGCTGATACGCAACGTAAAAACAGGCGAGGAATCACGTCTGACTTACGACAATTTGGTTATCGCCACCGGTTCCACCCCCTTCACGCCTCCGGTGGAGGGTATTGATCTGAAAGGGGTTTACCGCTTTAATCATCCCGAAGACGCCAAAACCATCAGGGAGGTGCTTGACGGGGTCCAGGAGGCGGTAGTCATCGGATCCGGACTGATCGGCATGGAGGCTGCAGAGGCCCTGCGGGAAAAAAATATATTCGTCACCGTAGTCGAGTTGAAGGAGCAGATCCTGCCGGTTATGCTGGATAAGGATCTGGCGGATGTGCTTGCCCTGAGGCTTGAGGAGCAGGGTATGGAATTCCGGCTGGGGCATAAGGTTCTGAAACTTAAAGGCGATGACGGCAAGGTTACCGGGGTGGTAACGGATCAGGAGGAACTGGACGCCGACCTGGTGATCGTAGCTGTGGGCGTGCGGCCCAACGTGAAATTAGCACAAAAGGCCGGGCTGACTATAGGCCGGACCGGGGCTATCGAGGTAAACCGGTATCTGCAGACCAGTGACCCTGATATTTACGCCGTGGGCGACTGTGTGGAGAATACTCACCTGATATCCGGCCAGAAGGTGTTCCTACCCATGGCAACCTATGCTAACCGGCAGGGCAGGGTGGCTGCGGATAATATTATCAATGGGCCAAAGACTGAATTCAAAGGCGTGCTGGGCACTGCGGTGATGAAGGCGCTCAACTGGAACGCCGGTCGAACCGGGCTGGGAGAACAGCAGGCCAAAGACCTCGGTTATAACGTTATTACTGCCCTCAATTCAGCCCTTGACCGCACCCATTATCACCCCAGCCACGGCCTGGTGCTGATGAAGCTAATTGTCGACAGGGATTCCAGAAAGGTGCTGGGAGCCCAGGGTATAGGTCCCGGCGAGGTAGTCAAGCGTATCGACGTGGCTGCTACCGCCATAAGCTTTGGGGCGACGGTTGATGATCTGGCGACACTGGACCTGGCCTACGCGCCGCCTTTTTCCACGCCCATTGATTTGGCCCACCATACCGCCAATATTGTTCGCAACAAGCTAGACGGCCTGGCCAAAACCATTTCGGTGCAGGAAGCCAAGGAGAAACTGGACCGGGGCGATGATTTTCTTATCGTGGATGTGCGCACCCCCCAGCAGTTTGCACCCAAACATATTGACGATCCGAGAGTAATGCAGGTGACACTGGGTGATATCCGGGAAAGAATAGAAGAGGTGCCCAGGGACAAGGAAATTGTAGCGCTCTGTGCTATGGGTATACGCAGTTACGAGGCCCAGCGCATATTCGAGGGGGCGGGTTTCAAGGATGTGAAATATATTGAGGGCGGCCTGCAGGCCTGGCCCTACGATTTGGACTAGTTGGGGACATTCCTCCGACCTCAAAGTCAGACTCCAAATGGAGGTGTGTCCCCTTTCACTAGTATCATAAAGCTGATAAAGCCTAAAAAAGCGCATCTACCGGTTCACTGCCGGAGATGCGCTTTATTAGTATTTGCTACTAAAAAATTACCAAGTCACAATAGCTGGCGTATTCTGTAAAACCTATTAAAACTAATATTAAAAATAGAAGTAATTGTTTGATTAGTCTGAAAAAATATTTTGTAGTGAGCTATTAGTAAACTTTTGTTGTATAATTCGACATATTATGCTGAAGGAGTGTATATTGCCTGATAAACGCATTGGAAAAAGATGTGTTGTTCAAATCAATAGTTATCACTGTTTGCCCCTTCCCGGCGAGGTTTAACTTGGTGTGTACTCATCCAGGATATAATTTCTTCCTCAATCTGTTTAGCGCACGTTCCTTCATTTGGTGTACAGCTGGTTGCGACATACCTAATTCCAAAGCAACCTCTCTTTCTGTTACGCCTTTTATAACCGTTGCCATAATTACCTTTTGTTGTTGGGACGTCAATGTTGAGAGCATATCATGGATGAATATGGTTTCTTCTGCTTCAGTAAAAGTATCAACAACCGCAGCAATGGTATCCACCATAGATATTCCGTTATTCTCAACATTCCATTTCACCGGTCCATCAAGAATTAATAATTCACGTTCCTTCAGCCGTCGGTGCTTCTTTGCCAGCCTACAAGCCTCACGACGCAAGCCGGTTAAAAACCAGGCCATTATTCTGGCATCCTCCGGATCGGCTTCATACATTCTGGTGGCGTCAGGTGTAATGTGTCATTGTATATACCCCCTTGCCAACTTTGTTGTATGCCCCCTTACTTAGAGAGAAAATAGGGGGCATTTTTGATAACCCTCTCGTCAAAAATTTTATAGCTAAAGATCTTGGTAACATTGAACAGTATTCAATTCCCCATAAAACTAAATTGGGCCAAAGACGATAATAGTGTTTTTTATTCGCAGGATTAAGCAGGTAAACCAGTTGAAAAAGAGAGTCCTTGTCACCGTTTTTAACCTGGAAAATCTGTTTCCAAAGTTTCAGTTTCTCCTGAATAGAATTTTGCCTCCTTTCGTATTGACGGAATTATCAATCAACCGGTCATGGATTATTTGAAAGCTTCCCACAATAGCAGCCAATAATAAACCATTAAGGATACAAAGAGGAACATTAATAAATGACAAACTTCCTGCAGCTAAGTTAGTAAAAAACACAATTCCTTCTGCTACTACCACTACAAGAAACCGGGTGGAAAGCCGCTTAAGAGGTCCAACTTCTTTAATCAAATTGACAACAAGCACGGTTGCGGCTACCGCGCCAGCCAGGGTGCCAAGAGAAGCATAGGTAAACAGATTTTGCATCTCCTGCATGGCAATTCACCTCCCAGAAAAAATATCTTTCACTACTATCGTCTTATTATATAAAGAGGAAAAATAGGGTTCGTTTAATAACCCCCGTTGGAGAAATTTATTAATTATTTTTTTTGTTGTCGCGTTTATTTAATAAAATACAATCCATCTCTTCTTCGTCCAGGTTGGTATTTGGCCTATAATGACGGATAGTGTTTATCATCCATAAGATCAAATCTGAACAGGCCCCATCGTAGCCCATGCGTTGGCCATGTTTTTTGACTATTGGCAGGACTCTTTCGAGTAGTGAGGCAAGGGCTTCCTCTTCGCCGTCTTTGGCTTTGGCAATCAATTCGCGAAGTTTTGGTCTTTTGGGCAACTTAATTGAGCCTCCTTTTCATTAGTAGGAGACAATGAATGTTTCACGTGTTAGTTTTATGTCGGAAACTGCAAATAAGCCGTTTGAAAAGGGAAATGTTATAGATAAAGCTACAGTGCAATATGGAAAAGTTTGGTTTCCTGCTTTGTATGGGAAGCAAAAACTGCCCTCAAGAAGAAAGGGACAGGGAAGGTGTTGGTATTATGATGGCAACTAGGCTGTCATAGTGCGGTCAGCACCTTAGACCCTGTAGCTTTGCGTCCCCGTCTTTCGGCGAGTTTGCCTTTTTCTTTTTTGAAACTTCATTACATTAGACGTATATATAAACATAATGTTCCTGTGATGGAAAAATATATTATATTATATGCTGATAAATTTTTAATAGCAATATTTAATCCCTGAAAAGAAACCGAATCTAACGAATCGGGAAAGAGTGAAACTCTTCCCTGCTGCAAAGAGTCATTATATAAAACAGCCTATTTTATATATCACCAGGCCTGTTTATTTTTGAGGTATATATTTTTGAGGTATATATATAACTTTAATATGTAAGTTATACTTGTTTCCATCTATATTTGAAGATATTGGGAGTGAATAATTATCTGTTGAGTTCCAATGGATTAATAATTGACCGGGTGTGTGGCCGGCAATAGTAGTTTCGATTTATACTTCGCGGACCATACCGGACTTAATCATCGCCTCGTCAGGCGCTCCGTAGGTAAGCTTGTTGATTATGGCGGCAATTATTTCTCAATACTGCGGTGGGAAATAAATTTATTCGGCTTGCTGAGTTAATAATAGATTTAATAATTATTTCCACGATGCGGTGGGATAGGAGGTAGATGTCATTGACGACATCAGAAAACAATATTTGTAGCAGGAACACCCTTCTGGAAGAAACCGTTCTACAAGTGGAAAAGGCGGTCCAAAAATTGGAACTGGATCCCGGATACGTGAAAATACTTAAGGAACCCAAACGGGTTTTATCCGTCTCCATACCCATTCGCATGGATAACGGGTCCATTGAGGTTTTTCGGGGCTTCAGGGTACAACACAGTCTTGCCCGGGGGCCGGCCAAGGGAGGCATCCGCTACCACCCCGAGGTGGATATGGATGAGGTCACTGCTCTTGCTATGCTCATGACCTGGAAGTGCGCGGTGGTTAATATCCCTTACGGAGGCGCCAAGGGGGGCGTCATCTGTAACCCCAAGAAACTTTCCCTGGGAGAACTGGAGCGCCTGACCAGGCGCTTTACCAGCGAGATCAGCATAATCATCGGTCCGGAGAAGGATATACCAGCCCCGGATGTTTACACCAACCCCCAGGTGATGGCCTGGATAATGGACACCTTCAGCATGCACCACGGTTTTTCGGTGCCGGCGGTGGTTACCGGCAAGCCCATTGAAATAGGCGGGTCCCAGGGAAGAAACGAGGCAACCGGGCGGGGAGTGGTGTTCACCATCGAGGAAGCCGCCTCACGGCTGGAAATAAACCTGGACGAATCAACGGCGGCGATACAGGGATATGGAAACGTGGGGTCCGTGGCTGCGGCTGATCTGTCTAATCTGGGCTGCCGGATAGTAGCTGTAAGCGACTCTAGAGGGGGTATTTTCAGTGAAAAGGGGCTGGACCTGGAAAAATTAAAGGACTATAAGGTCCGCACTGGCAGCGTGGTGGGATATCCGGAAGGAAGACCGGTTTCCAACCAGGATTTGCTCACCCTTGATTGCGACATACTGGTTCCGGCCGCCCTGGAAAACCAGATTACCGGGGAAAATGCGCCAAAAATAAAGGCCAGACTGGTGGCCGAAGGGGCCAACGGCCCCATAACACATATGGCCGACCAGATTCTATTCGAAAGAGGAATCACAGTTATACCCGACATACTGGCCAACGCCGGCGGGGTGGTGGTGTCCTATTTCGAGTGGGTCCAGGACCTGCAAAATTTCTACTGGACCAAGGACGAGGTAAATCGCCAGCTGCGCAGCAGGATGGCGGACAGTTTCCGGGAGGTTTACCAGATCAAGGAGCAGTATGGGGTAAGCATGCGGGAAGCGGCGTACATGCTGGCACTCGGGAAGGTGGTCAGGGCCATGGAGTTTAGGGGGCTGTACCCGTAAATATTACCATAAGTGATCCCGGCCGCTCTTGCGGTAACAGTTAACTTTTTTCATGATATCTTTTTAGGGTAGAAAATGCTGCTTGTTGGCAGTTCAACTATCAATAAGGTTTTCTGATAAAATTATTTAGATAATTGTTGCCCCTATTAATATAATTAAATATAATGGTTGTAAATATATAACTCACGTTAATAGGGGGTATTGACGGTGTCAGACACAAAAGTCCAGCCCAGCGTAGACGACAAGGAATATTTAACCGAAAAAATAACGGTTTCCAATATTCCTGATATAGGTGATAAAACGGGGGAGACATTTCTGAATAACCTGGAAAACGCCATAGTAAATTGCAGGAAATTTATCGCCAGGGGCTTCCGGCTGACTGATTTTTGGACCGACCCTGACATAGGGGTGGAATTTGTGCTGAAAAAAAAGAAGTCATCGGACGATTAATGTAAGTTACAAAGGAATGATTGGATTGTATTAAAAAACACCCGTTATCTGCCATAGGCAGGGCCGGGTGTTTTTTAGTCAATTAATACACATGCCATTATACAGTTGATAGTGCATTTTGTATAAACTGGAAAATTGTTTTGTTTCTCAACCATAACAAGGTTGGATGTTCAGTGTCAGGCGGGTTAATAATACATTTATAAAATACAATGTCATTTTACAGGGGCATAATGAGACAAGCGTATATGATTGCTGCTATAGTTATTGCTCTTTTAAGCCTGCTTTCCGGGCGCGGTCGATATCCACAGCAAAAACAATCGCATCAAAATATTATATACAGGGACGAAAATAATATAGTTTCTTTAGACGGTAACAAAGTGGTTGTTCATAAAGGTTCTGAATACCGGTCCTGAATCTATTGGCAAGCATGTATCGGAGGGTTGTATCCGGCTAAGCAATAAGGATGTGTCGGAACTGTATGACATGATTACCCCGGGGGTTGAGTTAGAAATAAGATAAATAAATATGTTAATAGTGATAAGGAAGAGGCCCCGTCCGGTTGGACGGGGCCTCTTCAACTGGGAAAGAGAGTTGAGAGAAAGAGGGTTCAGGTTAGCTATGTTGCAGCATTTCTAAAACTTTGAGTGAATTATGAGCCTTTATGAGAGTCAGGGAAACGTCCCCTGAGTCATAGTTGGGACACAAGCTTCTATTATCATTAACAGATAACACCTGAGGCGGATTACAAGAAAGAAATCAGTCGTTTAAAGGCTTTGAGTTCAATAATTCAAGAGCCTTTAAACGGATATTTATTAAAGAATTAAAGACAGCAGGTAATATGTCGATAAAAAGAATAATGTGACGGAACATAGTCGCAATTAAGCTGCAGGAAATAATCGTAGCTTGTAGAACATATTGTAAAAGGCAATGATTGGCAAATAAATTTTCCAATAAGGAAGGAGAATATCATGGATCAATTTTTAGGACAAATCCAATTGTTCCCCTATAGCTTTGCGCCTCGGGACTGGGCCCCCTGTAACGGGCAGCTTCTACAAATTTCGGAAAACGCCGCATTATTTTCACTGCTGGGCTGTACATACGGCGGTGACTGCCGAACCACTTTTGCCCTGCCGGACCTGCGAAGCGCCGTGCTTGGTCAGTATAACCAGTACTATATTGCTCTTACTGGTATATTTCCGTCCAGGAATTAGTTTTTATTAAATTTTAACTGTTTAATTGATGGGAGAGTGAAAAATACCATGGAACCATTTTTAGGTCAAATTAAATTATTCCCTTACAACTTTGCGCCTAAAGACTGGGCGTTTTGTGCCGGACAGATACTTTCAATACAGCAGAATACAGCCCTTTTTTCGCTAATAGGCAATAAGTTCGGCGGTGATGGTCGAACAACTTTTGCCTTACCCGACCTGCGAGGCGCGGAGCAGCAGGAGGGAAGCCATTACTGCATTGCCCTCAAGGGCATTTATCCACCTAGAAATTAGTCCGGGTCATTGGTGGACAAATTATTAAACAGGAGGAAAATATTATGGACGAAGCATTTATTGGCCAAATCGAGTTATTCCCTTACGGATATGAGCCCATGGACTGGGCGCTTTGTGACGGGCGGCTTCTTGCTATCGCACAATACAATGCACTTTTTTCACTAATAGGGAGCCACTACGGCGGTGATGGCCAAACCACTTTCGCCCTGCCCAACCTTAAAGGAACGGAACCGGTGCCGGGCACTAATTACTATATTGCGCTTTTCGGTATATACCCATCCAGAGACTAATAATTTCCTTACCTCATTAAACGTTGGAAAGGATTGAGTATAATAATGAACAACCTGGCTCTAAACAAGCCCTCATGGGCAAGCGGTTATGTTTCGCCTTTTTCCGCTGCAAGAGCAGTTGACGGTAATCTGGCGCCAATCAGAAGATGGCTGTGCAATGCCATGCCCTGCTGGCTTGAAGTGGATCTGGGCGCCCCTTACTGGATTGACAGATGGATCTTAAAGCATATGGGAGCAGCCGGATGGTCGTCATCTGAGTATAATATGAAAAATTTCAAACTGCAGGGAAGTATGGATTACTCAACCTGGGTTGATTTAGATGTCGTTTCGAATAATTCCGCAAGCGTTACCGACCGTACATTTAATGCGGCACAGGCCAGGTATGTGAGAGTTTACGTGACCGCAGGGCTTAATACCAACAATGGCGTTGCTTCCATAGCCGAATTGGAGGTTTACGAATCACCTTACAACCCATACCTGTCGGTGCTTACCATCAGCAGCGGCACGCTCAAGCCGGCATTCAACGAAAAGACTTTTTCCTATTCTGCAAAGGTGGGGAGCGAAGTAGAATCTGTCACTGTTACTCCCACTGCGCAGGACGCCAATGCAGCCATGAAGGTGAACGGCTTGGATGTGACAAGCGGCCAGCCATCGCAGCCGATCACCTTACAGCCCGGTGATAATACCGTAACGGTGGCAGTAACTAATGGTCCAATAACACAAGATTACACGATAAAAGTGACAAAACAGACGGCGGTGGCATACCTGTCCGGACTTGTCCTCACTGCCATGGGAAGACCCGTGGCCTTAGACCCCGCTTTTAATAAAGACCAATTTAACTATACTGCAAGTGTGGCAAACACAGTAACCAGTGTTACGGTAACCCCCACTGCGGAACAAAGCGGGTCAACCATAAAGGTGAACGATGCCCCGGTTACAAGTGGCCAACCATCACAGCCAATCAATTTAAGTCCGGGCAGCAATACTATCACCATTCAGGTAACCCCGGCGGTCGGCGGTAATCCAACCACCTACACAATAACCGTCACGAGAGCGAGTTAGTTAATATAGGATAGTCTATTAGATTAAAAGCATATCACATGGAAGATGGCGCCCGGGCGCCATCTTCCATGTACCTATTGTGCAATTTGTTATTAAAAGATTAAACGAAACTAATACCGGAGAAAGGAGGTTTTGAATGTTGAACAGATGTTTATTGAAAACATCCTTGACGGCGATATTATGTGTTATATTTGCACTTGTATTTCTAGAAATTGGCAAGGTTCCATGCGTATACGCGGCCGGCGAAGTGTGGACATTTGTTGACGGGGACGGTGCAACCGGACTAAATAATAGCACTGCAGAGGAAGCTCAGCATCCCTCGCTGATATCATATAACGGCGATCTGTATGCGGCCTGGCAAGAGGAAATCGGAACGACTACGCAAATACGGGTAAAAAAGTATGATGGCACAATCTGGTCTTTTGTGGATGGAGGCGGACTAAATTGTGATACTTCGCAGAATGCTTGCAACCCAGTGCTTGCTGTTTACAACGGCAACCTATATGTAGCATGGCATGAGTTTAATACCGCTGCAAGTCAAGACCAGATACACGTAAAAAGATACAATGGCGGTACTTCCTGGACCCTGGTAGATGGAGGCACCCCCCCATGCCTAAACCATTATTATACTGCTGACGCCCAAAACCCCGCATTATCGGTATTTAACGGTAAGCTGTATGCGGCCTGGCGTGAGGCCAAGTTAGGCATATACCAGATACGTGTGAAGGAATACGACGGCACCTCCTGGACTTTTGCAGACGGAGGCGCTGATTACGGGCTGAATAAGGATACTGCGAAAGACGCTGACACGCCAAGCCTTATGGTATACAACAACGAATTGTACGCGGCCTGGCGGGAGAACTACGATGCGGGATCAGGAGACAAAGGCCAAATACGGGTTGAAAAGTACAATGGTTCGACCTGGTCTTTCGTAGATGGTGACGGGTCAACCGGACTGAATCATGATACAACTAAAGATGCTTTTAACCCTGTGCTTGAGGTCTGCAACGGGATACTCTATTTGGCCTGGCAAGAAATAGGTACTGATAGCACGCCTAAATTACATGCAAGGCGGTATGATGGCGGCAGTACTTGGTCGACTATTGACGGCGGTGGAGATGTCGGTTTTAACAAGGACTCTGCAGGGTATGCCGAAAATCCCGCTCTTATTGCATATAATAATAAATTGTATATAACCTGGGATGAGGATTATTGGAATGGTTCATTATATGTAGCTCAAATTCGCGTGGCGAAGTACGACGGGTCAAACCGGACTTTTATAGATGGAGATGCTACAACCGGGCTGAACAAGGATACAGCAGAAAGAGCTGAATCTCCTGCAATTACAGTCTTAAACGGTGAACTATTTGTAGCCTGGCAGGAAACTGATGGAACAGCTAACCAGATACGTGTAAAAAAGTTGACTTTAGTTAAGACACTGACGGCAGACACAACAAACAATGATGTGGATAATGATATAGATATTACCTTTGCAGCGGATGCTACCTTTGAAGGGGCAATCACAGGCGTGAGCTTCAATGGGACGGCGTTAACGGCAACAACCGATTATGTGGTATCCAGCGGAAAAATAACACTCAAGCCCGGTGGAGGCAATGCCGCCCTCAGAACCCCGGCAACAGCAAATGTGGTTGTTGCGGCAACAGGATATGATGATTCCACAGTAGCACAGACCATAACAGCGGGAGCGGTCGCAAGCCTCACCGTAACCCAGCAGCCGGCGCCCGGCGCGGCAAGCGGAGACGCGTTTGCAACGCAGCCAGTGGTAACCCTAAAAGACCAGTACAACAACACCTGCGCAACAGGCCCCTCGGCAACAGCCAACGTGGTGGCAACGCCAAAAGCCGGGACGGGGACCTGGACAATCGGAGGCACGTCAACATTACCAGCCGTGGCAGGTGTGGCGACTTTTACCGACCTGACCTGCACCTTGGCGACATCCGGTGACGGGGCAATCACTTTCACCAGCGGAACACCTGCGGTGGACAGCAGCACATTTACAATACCGTCAAATGCAGGGAAGACACTGACGGCAGACACAACAAACAATGATGTGGATAATGATATAGATATTACCTTTGCAGCGGATGCTACCTTTGAAGGGGCAATCACAGGCGTGAGCTTCAATG
>CAZXQO010000002.1:0-33228 GCA_964643075.1 uncultured Peptococcaceae bacterium | reverse complement strand
CGTGGCAGGTGTGGCAACCTTCACCGACTTAACCTGCACCGTGGCGACACCCGGTGATGGAGCAATCACATTCACCAGCGGATCCACGGTAGACAGCAGCACATTTACAATACCGTCAAATGCAGGGAAGACATTGACAGCAGACACAACAAACAACGATGTGGATAATGATCTGGAAATAACCTTTGCAGCGGATGCTACCTTTGAAGGGGCAATCACAGGCGTGAGCTTCAATGGGACGGCGTTAACGGCAACAACCGATTATGTGGTATCCAGCGGAAAAATAACACTCAAGCCCGGTGGAGGCAATGCCGCCCTCAGAACCCCGGCAACAGCAAATGTGGTTGTTGCGGCAACAGGATATGATGATTCCACAGTAGCACAGACCATAACAGCGGGAGCGGTCGCAAGCCTCACCGTAACCCAGCAGCCGGCGCCCGGCGCGGCAAGCGGAGACGCGTTTGCAACGCAGCCAGTGGTAACCCTAAAAGACCAGTACAACAACACCTGCGCAACAGGCCCCTCGGCAACAGCCAACGTGGTGGCAACGCCAAAAGCCGGGACGGGGGCATGGATAATAGGAGGCACATCAACATTACCAGCCGTGGCAGGTGTGGCAACCTTCACCGACTTAACCTGCACCGTGGCGACACCCGGTAATGGAGCAATCACATTCACCAGCGGAACACCTGCGGTGGACAGCAGCACATTTACAATACCGACGTCGGCACAAACGGCCACGGCCTCCGCGGCAACGTTAGGACCAGCCGCAGGAGCAAACAACGCCATAACCCTGACGGTAAAGGATTCGGGCAATACCGACACCACGTTCAATGGGGTACATAATGTGACGGTATCAGGGTATACGGCAGCGCCGGACAGCTCATACGGGACCTTTAACGGCACTGCCCTGACAACATTACCTCAGACAATCAGCGTGACCTTCACAAACGGCGTGGTGTCGTCCGACCTGGTATTGAACAATGCCTCGGCCCAGACCATAGGGTTTAGCATAGCAGGCGTCAATACCCTGGAGACCAATACCATTTCTATAACACCGGTACCTGCAAGCGCGGCGTCCATGACCCTGACCCAGGAAATCACAGCGCCTTTGGCAAACGGGGGGCAGTTCGCTCAGCAGCCCGAGGTAACCCTAAAGGACGCCTTCGGCAACACATGCACAAATGACAATACGACGGTGGTAACGGCGTCCAAGAAGGACGCAGGCTCCTGGACCCTGACCGGTATTACGACTGCTACGGCCAGCGCAGGCGTGGCGACCTTCACCAACCTGGGAGCTACTAACGCGGCAGCAGTCAACGGAGCACAACTGGCCTTCGATGTTGCCGGGCTTACCCAGATCACAAGCTCGTCAGTGACATTAAAACCGCCGGGCCTGGCCATTGTCACCGGCAGTTTGCCGTCCGGCACAGTGGGAACATCTTACAGCGCAAACATGACAGCCACAGGCGGGATCACGCCTTACACTTGGAGCGTCACCGGCCTGCCGGCAGGATTGTCACTGGATACAGTAACTGGTCTTGTTTACGGTATCCCGACGTCGGCAGGAACCTCCAGCGTTGCTGCCACGGTATACGACCGCGACAGACAGAACGCCAGCGCAAATTTTAGCCTGACGATAAATTCGCCAGACGACCTGGCCATTATTACCAGCAGTTTGCCGTCCGGCACAGTGGGAACGTTTTACAGCGAAACTTTAACGGCTACAGGAGGGATCACACCTTACAATTGGAGTGCTGGAGGCCTGCCGCCGGGGCTCGGCATTGATGCCTCCAGCGGTATAATCAGCGGCATCCCCGGTGCAGCGGGGACCTCCACTGTTACCGCCATGGTTTATGACAGCGGAAGCCAGAGCGCGAGCATAGACTTAAGCCTTGCAGTGGAAGAAATAAGCGGAAACGGCAGGAGTTCATCCAGCTCTACTGACACGTCTACACAGAATAACGATAACATTGATGTTTTTGTAAACGGTCAGAAGCAAGAGCAATCTGCAACGGCAGTAACAACCACGGAAAACGGCAAGACGGTGACTATCGTCACTGTCGATGAAAAGAAACTGGAGGAAAAGCTTAATGCGGAAGGCGAAAAAGCTGTATTAACAATACCCGTCAATACCGGAGCAGACGCCGTGATATGGGAACTGAACGGGCAGATGGTCAAGAATATGGAGAGCAAGCAGGCAGCGGTTGAAATCAAGACAGATTTAGCTTCATATACATTGCCGGCCCAACAGATTAATATTGACGCTGTTTCAGAGCAAATTGGCACGAATGTTGAACTCAAGGACATCAAGGTAAGAATTGAAATTTCAAAGAGTCCGGAAGAAACCGTCAAAATTATCGAGAACAGTGCAAAGGCAGGCGAATACACAATTATAGCGCCGCCTGTCGAATTCAAGGTCACCTGCACCTATGAAGACAAGACTGTAGAAGTTAGCAGGTACAACAGCTATGTAGAAAGAACAATTGCTATTCCCGATGGTGTTGATCCCACGAAGATAACGACCGGTGTAGTGTTGAACAGCGACGGAACTGTAACCCATGTACCCACAAAAATAGTTGTAATCGACGGCAAATACTATGCAAAAATAAACAGCCTTACAAACAGTGTCTACATGGTAATCGGCCATTCCAAGACCTTCAGTGATGTGGAGAACCATTGGGCCAGGAACTATGTGAACGAAATGGGTTCAAGGCTGATAATTAAGGGTATAGGCGAAAACAATTTCGCGCCTGACAGGGACATCACCCGTGCCGAGTTTGTATCAATAGTTGGAAGAGCCCTTGGGCTCAGGGATAGCGGCGCGGCGAACAGATTCAGTGACGTAAAGGAAAGTGACTGGTTCTGTGGCGCAGTGAGCACTGCTTATGAATACGGCATCATTAGCGGTTATGGTGATGGAACATTCAAACCCGAAAAAGCTATCACCAGAGAAGAGGCCATGGAGATGATCGCCCGGGCCATGAAGATAGCCGGAATGGACGTCAATATTTCCGATACCGATGCCGTCGCGCAGCTTGCCGTGTTCAAGGACAAAGACGGTGTTGACGGCTGGGCGAAGAAGTCTGCAGCAGCCTGCGTTAAGAATGATATAATAGTCGGCAGCAACGGCATGCTGACTCCGGATAACAACATTACCAGGGCTGAAACTGCGACTATAGTGATAAGGACATTGCAAAAGGCGAAATTGATTTAATAGCGGATATCATAGCTGGTAATCTCCTTCAGCATTTGCCTTCAACAACCCTAATTACATCCGCAAGTAATGCGGGACTGAATCCGGTGCCAACACAAATTGTCCATTTTTCGCAGCTCAGCATAATTTCGTCCGCGCTGCTTTCGGGAGTGTAAATACTTTTGTGTAAATGGTTTTACTTCCTAAAAAATGGTTAGCCTATATATTGGCTCTTACCCACCTGGAGGATAGGGCTCTACTGGAGAGTAACCCGAGCGCTAGGGTGGGGTTCTGCCGGGGACAGCAGGGTTTTTGCCCTGCTTCCTTTGTTTTTACCCTACATTTTCTTCCCGGTTTAGCTTTGTCGCCCATGCAACATACTGCCGATATGTTCCTTTAGAAGGGCCAAATGACTGATCAATTTGTAGCATTTATGATATATTTCCATTTAATTCGTCGTGGTTGTATAATTTAAGATGATTTTCGCGATCTCCGGCGGAGGGCGATTCAAGCGGCGGGGGATAGGGGTAAAGGTTAATGAGCTATGAAAATGCACTGAAAAAAATTATTAAAGACGGAAAATCTGCGACTGTGGGGGACGTCACAGCCCTTTTGGACACGGATGCGGAAAAAAGGTCACTGCTGTATGAACTGGCCGATTCCGTGAGGTCGGACTTCATGGGTGATGAGGTCCATGTAAGGGGAATTATAGAGTTTTCCAGTTTTTGTTCGGAAAATTGTCTGTATTGCGGACTGCGGGCTGATAACAGGGCGTTGCAGCGCTACCGCATGGAGCCCGGGGAAATTATAGCCGCAGCCCGGGATGCGGCGGGGGTGGGGATAAAAACTATAGTATTGCAGAGTGGGCAGGATGTATATTATACAGCGGATGTTTTAGCCCGGATAGTATCGGAAATAAAAAGCAGCCTGGAGGTAGCTGTCACGCTGTCTCTGGGCCTTCGTCCCCGTGGTGATCTGGAAGTGTTAAAAAAGGCCGGGGCGGACAGGTATCTTTTAAAGCACGAAACGGCGGATCCCGCGCTGTTTGCCTGGCTGCGCCCGGGAACCACATTGGAGGAGCGCCTTAATTGCATCCACACCCTCAAGGAGCTTGGCTACCAGGTGGGTTCGGGCAATATAGTGGGGTTGCCGGGCCAGACCATAGTTACGTTGGCCAGGGACATAATACTTTTGCGGGACCTGGAAGTGGAGATGGCGGGTATCGGTCCTTTTGTGCCGAATCCGGACACCCCGCTGGGAAGTAGCGTTGGGGGCGAAGTTGAGGCTACTCTTGCTGTTCTGGCGGTGGCCCGTCTTTTGCTTCCCCGGCTGCACCTGCCAGCTACAACGTCTCTGGGAATCATACATAAGCAGGGGCGCAGGATGGCCCTGAAATGCGGGGCCAATGTAATTATGCCCAATGTCACTCCGCTGCAGTATCGGAGGAACTATGCCATCTATCCCGGCAAAGTAGGCAGGGAACTAGAGCCAGGCGCCAACGTCAGGGAAATACATTATCTGCTGGAGGATATGGGCCGCCGGATGGGAGAGGGCTACGGCCACAGTCCGGATTATATGGCATAGGCCGGTCACTGCGGATTTTCCAGAAGAGGCAAAACCACCGCACAGGGAACAGATGTAACTGAACATTGCAATTTATTATAACGGAGGAATACCACTATGGGTTACCGTGTGGAGAATGATTTTCTGGGGGAGGTGGAGGTTCCCGAAGGCGCTTATTACGGCATACATACCGCCAGGGCGGCGGATAATTTCAGGGTGTCGGGGATAACCGCGCATCCGGTTCTGATCAAGGCCATGGCCCGGGTTAAGCAGGCCGCGGCCAGGGCCAATGTGAAGGCGGGCCTGCTGGACCCGGCCATAGGCGGGGCCATCGAAGAGGCTGCGGCCGGGGTGGCCGGCGGTAAACTGGCCGGGGAGTTTATGGTGGACGCTTTCCAGGGCGGGGCAGGAACCTCCACCAATATGAATCTAAACGAAGTTATCGCTAATATAGCCATCGAATTGCTGGGGGGCACCCGGGGAGATTACAGCCTGGTGCACCCCCTGGAGCACGTCAACCTTTCCCAGTCCACCAATGACGTATATCCAACCGCCCTCAGGGTGGCAGCCATAGGCATGGTGCTGGAGCTCAGCGAATCTCTGGCGGCGCTGCAGTCAGCCTTGCAGGAAAAAGAGGCGGAATTCGCCGGTATTATAAAGCTGGGGCGCACAGAAATGCAGGATGCTGTACCCGTTACTCTGGGGCAGGAATTCAGCGCCTACGCCGAGGCCGTGGCCAGGGACCGCTGGCGGTTGTACAAAGTGGAGGAGAGGCTGCGCCAGGTAAATATTGGCGGCACGGCGGTGGGCACCGGTCTTAATGCCGATGTCGGATACATATATACGGTAATAGAGGAATTGCGGGAAATCACAGGCTACGGATTGTCCCGGGCAGAAAATACGGTGGACGTTACCCAGAACGCCGATGTTTTTGTGGAGGTCTCCGGGCTGTTAAAAGCGGCGGCGGTTAACCTGGCCAAAATCGCGGGCGATCTCAGGCTGATGTCGTCCGGCCCCCGGGGGGGACTGGCGGAAATTTGCCTGCCCCAATGCCAGGCGGGCTCATCCATCATGCCGGGGAAGGTAAACCCGGTGATACCGGAGATGGTCACCCAGGCAGCCTATCAGGTAATGGGCAACGATCAGGTAATAGCCTATGCCGCAGCCTCCGGCCAGCTTGAGCTTAACGCCTTTTTGCCCCTTATAGCCCATAACCTGCTGCAGTCATTGGAATTACTCAACAATGCGGCGGTTATCTTCGCCGCTAGGTGTATCCGGGGTATCAAGGCTGACAGGGAGAGGTGCGGGGGCTGGCTTGAAAACAGTTACGGTTTTATAACCGCCCTGGTGCCGTATCTCGGTTATGACCGGGCCTCAGGATTGGTGAAAAAGGCGGCGGCCGGGGGAAAACAACTCAGGCAATTAATCCTGGATGAGAAGCTGTTCACGTTGGAGGAATTGGATGAAATCTTTTCACCCGGACGGCTGACTCGGCCGGGAGTTGCTGCTGAATTCTTAAAGAAAGCTGGTGATAGCCATGGGGGCAGGAACCATGAATGACACGCCCCGGGGCAGCAGGCTGCACATAGCCATTTTCGGGCGCAGGAATGCTGGTAAATCGAGTCTCATCAATGCCCTTACCAGGCAAGAAACGGCGATTGTATCCCCTGTGCCCGGCACCACCACCGACCCGGTGTTCAAATCGATGGAGATTTCGCCTGTAGGACCGGTGGTGGTCATTGATACGGCGGGTATAGATGATGTTGGGGAGTTGGGTGAGCTAAGGGTTAAAAAGACACTGGACGTACTAAACAAGTCCGATTTGATACTCCTGGTGGTTGATCCCGTCCAGGGCGCCGGCCCTTACGAAAAAGACCTGCTGGACAGAGCCCGGGAGCAGGGCGTGCCGGTGGTGGGGGTTATAAATAAAATTGACCTCCAGCCGGAACTGAACCCCGGGGAACTGGAGGAGACCCTGGGCTCTGTCCTGGTACCGGTTAGCGCCGTTACCGGGGAGGGCATTGAGGGGTTGATAAGGGAGATCATCAAATCAGCCCCCCGTGACTGGTCCGTTCCCAGTATCATGGGTGACTTGATCAGCCCGGGGGACACAGTAGTGCTGGTAGTGCCCATAGACCTGGCGGCACCGAAGGGAAGGCTTATTCTGCCCCAGGTGCAGACTGTCAGGGATATTCTGGATAACGACGCCAGTGCTCTTGTGGTTAAGGAGAGGGAACTAAAAAAAGCCCTGGCCGGCCTGGCAGACAGGCCTAAAATTGTCGTGACGGACTCCCAGGTCTTTTTGAAGGTGGATGCGGATACTCCCAGGGACATAGCGCTGACCTCCTTTTCCATTCTTTTTGCCCGTTACAAGGGGAATCTGGAAACGCTGGTAACGGGAGCCCTAGCGGTGGACAAGTTAAGGCCCGGGGACAGGGTGCTTATCTCAGAGGCCTGCACTCACCACAGGGTGGCGGACGATATAGGTACGGTAAAAATACCCCGCTGGCTGCGCCAAAGGGTGGGGGGAGAACTCTCCTTTGAGTGGTCCAGTGGCATAGATTTGCCGGGTGATTTGCAGCAGTATAAACTGATTGTGCACTGCGGCGCCTGTATGATCAACCGCAAGGAGATGCTGCACAGGCAGATGCAGGCTGCCGCCGCCGGGGTGCCGGTGGTGAATTACGGGGTGCTGATAGCCTATCTGCACGGCATATTAAGGAGGGCGCTGTCGCCCTTTCCGTCTGCCTTGCGCCTTCTCGAAGACGCAAGGTGATAGATGTTGCGGCTACAAACATATAAGGGGGGAGAGAGCGGCTCGCTTATGCCGGTGAGCCGGGGGAAGATGAAAAACAATTATGCAACTGATTATATCAATGACCAGGAGATCAATAATTTGCTGGAAAGGAGTTTCGGGGCGGCCAGAGAGGAAGTTGAAGCTATCATAGCCAGGGCGGGGGATGCAAAAGGACTTACTCCAGCTGAAGCGGCGGTGCTGCTGAACGTGGAGGATGAATTCCTGCTGGAGAGTATGTATGACACCGCCCGCTTCCTGAAGGAAAAGATTTACGGCCGCCGGCTGGTGTTTTTTGCCCCGTTATATCTTAGTAACCACTGCGTCAACAATTGCGTGTATTGTGGCTATCGCTGCAGCAATGGCGGCATGGCCAGGCGTCGCCTGACCATGCCGGAAATAGAAGAGGAAATTAGAATACTGGAATCCCTGGGGCACAAGCGGCTGGCCGTTGAGTGTGGCGAACATTCCGCTGAGTGCCCCCTGGAATATGTACTGGAGGCCATCAAAACAATATACTCGGTCAAGGAGAAAAACGGGGATATTCGCCGGGTAAACATAAACATAGCCGCCACCAGTGTGGCAGACTACCGCAAGCTGAAAGACGCTGGTATCGGCACCTACATACTGTTTCAGGAGACCTATCACCGGGATACGTACAGGGCCATGCACCCGCAGGGACCCAAATCCGACTACGATTATCACCTTACCGCCATGGACAGGGCCATGGAAGCGGGTATAGATGATGTAGGCATCGGCGTGCTTTACGGTCTCTATGATTATAAATACGAAGTCCTGGCCACCCTGATGCACGCCTTGCACCTGGAGGAAAAATTTGGTGTTGGCCCTCACACCGTTTCAGTGCCGCGTATGAGGCCGGCGGATGGGGTAACCGTGGAAAACTTTTCTCACATGGTTCCGGATGGTGATTTCAAAAAACTGATTGCCGTGCTTAGGCTGGCGGTGCCCTATACGGGGATGATACTGTCCACCAGGGAGAGAGCGGATTTTAGGGATGAGCTTTTGTCTGTGGGCATTTCCCAGCTTAGCGCCGGATCTTGCACCGGCGTGGGAGCATATAAAGAGGAATACGGTGGTGCGCCCCGCAGCGAGGTAAGTACGGCCCAATTCAACGTGGAAGACCACCGCAGTCCTGACGAGGTGGTGCAGAGCGTCTGTTCTTCCGGGTATATCCCAAGTTTCTGCACCGCCTGCTACCGCCAGGGACGCACCGGGGACAGGTTTATGGCACTGGCGAAGTCAGGCCGGATAGGCGACATCTGCCAGCCCAACGCCATACTTACCTTTAAGGAATACCTGGTGGACTACGCCTCACCAGACACCCGGGAGGCCGGGGAAAGGACGATTAAAGAACATCTTGCACAGATATCCACCCCTGCCGTGCGCAGGGAAACTGAAGCGAGGGTGGAAAGGATAGCGGGTGGCGAAAGGGATCTGTATTTCTAAGACTTTGCTTGGCTCATGAGCCAAGGGGTAGGGCTACCGGCTATCAGGGTTTATAAAAAAGGCAAACAATGAGCTGTATTTCTGGGATATCGGTCAATACCAAAGGGAGGCCTTTTATAGTAATCTGCACGGGTAAATCAAAAGCCCGTGCATTTTTGTTTCTATTAACAACAGGCATGTAAGACAAACATCGGGTGGATAACCGTGGCGCCTCCGGCATAATTTACCATAACAGCAAATATAAATATTGCGAGGAGTGACTGCAATGGACTGTGTACTGCTGACCGCCGGCCGGGAGGCCGGTGGAGTGCATCAATTGGAGGAAATACTGGCGGTGCTGCCACGGAATTTGCGCGCGATTATATCTTCCCTGCCCGGGGACATGCTGGTCTGCCTGGAGGAAATCCGCGTCCGGCTCAACCGGCCGCTGGTTCTGGTACTGGGTGGCTGCAACCGGTTTATTGACCGGCAGGGTGTCCCGGTTGAAAAATGCCATAACCCATATATCGTTTCCGGAGAGGATATGGACAGGACGCTGCAAATGGTCAGCGGTTCGTCCATGTACGCACTGGAGGAGGAACTGAAAAACGGTTTTGTTACCATACCCGGCGGGCATCGGGTCGGCATTACCGGCAGGGTGGTGATGGACGGAGGAAAGATAAAGACCGTTAAATACATTGCGGGCATTAATATTCGCGTTTCCAGGGAGGTGCCCGGGGCAGCCGGTCCGGTTTTGCCTCACATTATACGCCGGGAGGAGGGAACGGTGCTGCACACCATGATTTTTTCCCCTCCCGGCTGCGGCAAAACAACAGTATTGAGGGACATAATCAGGCAAATCAGCAGCGGAATACCGGCAATGGGATTTAGAGGTGTCAATGTGGGGCTGGTGGACGAGCGTTCTGAACTGGCCGGCTGTTACCGTGGCGTACCAACTATGGATGTGGGGATTAATACGGACGTGCTGGACGGTTGCCCCAAGGCGGAAGGTATGGTAATGCTGCTTCGTTCCATGGCGCCCCGGGTAATCGCCACCGATGAAATAGGTAGAAGAGATGATATATATGCTCTGGAAGAGGTTTTAAACGCCGGGGTGAAGGTTATTTTTACGGTACACGGATCTTCCATTGAAGAACTATTCGCCAGGCCGGCCTTAAATTACCTGTTTAAACTGGGCATGGTTGAAAAATACATTAAACTCGGCAGGTCCAGGGGGGTGGGAACGGTGGAAAAAGTGTTGGACCGGGTAAATATCCCCGTGCCGGAGGTGGTAAAATGCTTAAGCTTGCGGGAGCACTATTGATCATTGTGGCTGGCGGCGCGGCCGGAATAATCAGGGCCAGGGAATATATGCGCCGGCCCGGTGAACTGAAGTCCATACTGGCTTCCCTGCAAATGCTGGAAACGGAGATAACCTATGCTGCCACACCTCTGGCTGAGGCGCTGGAAAGGGTTGCGGCGGCAGGCGGGCGGGAAATGGGGGGGCTGTTTGCCGGGGCAGCGGCTGAGCTGCGGTCTATGAGCGGATGTACCGCCGCCGAAGCCTGGCAAAAATCGCTGCAAAGCTTTTACCCTGCCAGCGCCCTGAGGGAAAGCGACCTCTCCATTTTATACAATTTGGGTAGCGCTCTGGGCATATCAGACCGTCAGGATCAGAGCAAGCACCTGCGGCTGGCTTCAGAGCAGTTAAAGCTGGAGGCCGCCAGGGCCGGGGATGAAGCCACCAGAAACGTAAAGTTATGGAATTACATGGGTTTTTGCGGGGCTGCGGCGCTGGTATTTCTCATTTATTAGTAAGTACTCAGGAGTCAGGAGTCAGAATGAGAGAACGGTTTATCATCTCGAAGTATTCTGAATTCTGACTACTGACTCCTGAATTCTGGATACCTGAATAGTAACATTATTAATCGTTTAAGGAGGGAAAACCATTGGGGGATATAGACCTTGTTTTTAAAATTGCGGGAGTGGGCATATTGGTGGCCGCCGCCCACTGGGTGCTGAAGAGTTCGGGTAAGGAGGACTATGCTTTTATTACCACGGTGGGAGGGGTGGCGGTGGTTCTGGTCTGGGTTATACAGCAACTGGGAACCCTTTTTGACCAGGTTAAATCAGTGTTCAAACTTTTCTAAGCTACAGGCAAAATAACTACACTCTTTTGCAGCATTCGTCATGAATGACTTGCGGGGCGGTGCCGGGAGCATCTTGTGCGGTGGAGAGCGAAATGGTAGCGCACAGTTACTGTATTCTCATCAATCAGTCCATAAAGGAGGTGACGCCTTGGAGATTATGCAAATTGTCGGGCTTGGCATAGTGGCCACTGTGCTGGCGGTGGTGTTGCGCCACAACAAGCCTGAAATGGCAGTATTCCTCAGCATTTCGGTGGGTGTCATGCTCTTCTTGCTAATGCTGGGCAAAATAGGGGCGGTCATCGATGTGCTGAAAGAGCTTTCGGTCAGGGCGAACCTCAGTATGGTATACCTGGGCACTATACTTAAAATAGTGGGCATTGCCTATGTTGCAGACTTTGGCTCCCAGATTTGTCGTGATGCCGGGGAGGGCGCGGTAGCTTCAAAAATTGAATTTGCGGCTAAAATTTTGGTGCTGGTGCTGGCGGTACCCATAGTGGTAGCAGTTCTGAACTCTTTGCTAAAACTGGTTCCGTGAGGTGATGGGCATGACCCGCTTAACATTTTTATTGTTTCTAGTACTACAGCGAAAGGTTGCTTATTTCGCTATGGCCGGCGCTACGCCACGGGGACGGTTCCATCGTCTTCCCTGCGGACCTTCGCTGCGCTCGGTGACGCTCGAACCGTCCCCATGGCTTCGCTTACTTGTATCTTTCGCTGTAGTACTAGCAGCGCTGCTTTTCTTGATCCCGGGACAGGCCATGGCAGAATCAGAGCAGCCCGTTCAGGTGCCGGGGCTGGATGAACAAATGCATAAACTGGACATGGAGGAGATAGACAGATTTATTAATTCTATGGATGAGGAAACCCAAAAGTCAATACCAGGGGGTTTCAGTGAAATAGTATCCAAACTGGCGCACAGAGATTTTGACTGGAAGCCCGCAGATGTGTTCCGAAGTATTATGGCCGGCTTTTTCCGGGAGATTGTAGCTAATACGGCACTGCTGGGCAAGCTGGTGGTGCTGGCCATAATCTGTGCCGTGCTGCAAAACCTCTCTTCCGCTTTTGAGCGGGGTGGCGCCGGGCAGCTAACTTATATGGTGACATATCTGGTGCTGGTAGTACTGGCCATGGGGTCTTTTGCACTGGCGGTAAACTCCGGCCGGGAAGTGGTGGACAAGATGGTTACCTTTATGCAGGCGCTGCTGCCGGTTTTGCTCACCCTCCTGGTGGCGGTGGGGGGATTTGCCTCGGCGGCTATTTTTCAGCCGGTACTCTTTGTTAGCCTTACCGTTATCGGGACGCTGATTAAAAACATCGTGCTCCCATTGATTTTTTTGGCCGCTGTGCTGGGCATTGCGGGGAACCTTTCGCCCAGGCTCAAATTGTCCAACATGGCCGGACTGCTGAAAACTGTGGCCATGGGTATACTCGGCATATTCACCACCGTTTTCCTGGGGTTGCTGGCCATACAGGGTGTAGCCGGGGCGGTAGGTGACGGCGTGACATTGAGAGTAATCAAGTTTTCCACCGACGCTTTCATTCCCGTGGTGGGAGGCATGTTTTCCGACGCCCTGGAGGCGATAGTCAGTTCCTCCCTGTTGATTAAAAATGCTGTGGGTATAGCCGGGGTGGTGGTGGTAGTAATGTTGATGGCACTGCCACTGCTGAAAATTCTGTGTTTGTCCTTTATTTACAAGCTGGCCGGGGCCATTATCCAGCCGGTGGGGGACGGGCAGGTGGTGGATTGTCTGAACGGCCTGGGCAGCAGCCTTATTTCCGTATTTGCAGCAGTGTCGGTGGTGGGGCTTATGTTCTTTTTTGCCATCACCGTGGTGGTCGCGGTGGGAAATCTTACTGTCATGTTGAGATAAACATACATCCTATAACGCACAAAACACTGTCTCAGTATAGCTGAGACAGTGCCGGGGTGGTGATACAGGTTGGAAACGTTGCGGCTACTGGTGCAAAACCTGATTGTAATCGCGGTGCTGGCCGTTTTTCTGGAGATGTTGCTCCCCGATAGCCAATTGCGCAGTTATGTGAAGATGGTGATGGGGCTTTTGATTATTGTGGCGGTGCTACAAACTGCCGGTAATGTAATCAAGGGCGACTGGCTGGCCGGTTTGCCCGCATTCACCGTTCCGGAAGATCAAGCAGGGGCTGGTATCAGTGACATCATTGAGAGTGGAAAAAAGCTCACCGAGGGCAATACTGCCAGGGCCGTGGAGGAATATAGAAAGGGCATATCCCGCCAGATTTCTGCCCTGGCGGGGCTGGACGGCAATGTCGCGGTAATAAGTGCCGACGTTGTTGTGCAGGAGGACCGCTCGGCGCAGGATTTCGGCCAGGTGCAAGAAGTCAGGCTGCTGGTAGGCAGGCAGGGCACTGAAAAAAATGGCTCTGTTGTGGTTCAGCCCGTGAAACCGGTTACGGTAGGACCGGCGGCTGATGGAGGAGTGGATGGCGGGGAGGCGGGGATACCTTCCGAGTTACGCCCGTCGGTGGAAAAATTGAGTTCCACCGTGGCAAATTTTTACAATCTCCCGCCGGAGCGGGTGAAGGTTATATATCGGAATAACGATAAGGGGGGTAAAGGATGACCAACTTTAGAGATTTATTGCAGAAGTTTAAGCGAATAGAAGCCGGCAGCGGGGGCAAGCTGTCCAGGAAAAAAATATGGTGGCTGGCCGGGCTGATGGCCCTGGGAGCGCTGTTGGTGATGGTGGGCAGTGGTGGAGATAAAAAGGACACTACGGGCCAGGATAATGCGCAGAAAAAAATGGCTATCCCTTCGGAGGTCGCTGCCAGAAGCGCTATGGAGAGGGAGGAGGATTCCCTGGCGGGTAAACTTCAGGACATGCTGAGCCAGATTGAGGGGGCCGGCATGGTAAAAGTTACAGTAAAGCTGGCCGCCTCAACCAGGGAGGATTATGCTATTAACACAACTGCCGGGAGCAAGACAACCCAGGAAAAGGACCAGGGTGGCGGCACCAGGGTCACCACAGAAAACACAGACACCAACCAACTGGTATTAATAAGGGAAGGCAGTGGGGAAAACCCTGTGGTGGAGCAGGAGCAGGCGGCAAAGGTGGCCGGTGTGCTGGTGGTGGCGGACGGGGCCGGCAATCCGGAAGTTAAAGCCAATCTCTTTCAGGCCGTGCGTGTCTCACTTGGGGTGGAGCCCCAGAAGATTGTCATATTACCCTCCAGGAAAGGGGAATAAGCATGTCAATTTTTATTAAGAAGCGTACCGCCTTTGCATTCTGTATGTTCTGCCTGGGTCTTGGGGCGTTATTCCTGGGATTCAGCGGCCTGCCCGGTGAGTTCCGGCCTGCTAAAAGCACAACCGGACAAACGGATGAGACCAACCTGCCTTCATTTGCCGGTGGCGGTGCGAAAAGCGAAGTAGACAGTGTAACCGCCGGAAAATCTATGGCCAGGGACAGCAGGGATGCTGAGTCGTTTTTTGTGGAATACCGTCTGGAGCGGGAGCGGGCCCGGGGGCAGCAACTGGAAATGTTACGGGAAGTTATAAGCAGTTCCGGTTCCGGTTCGGAAACGGGGCAGCAGGCCCAGGAGCAACTGCTGGCCATCAGCCAGAGCATGGCCAGGGAGTCAGAGGTGGAGAATCTGGTCAGGGCCAGGGGCTATAAGGATGCAGCCGCTTATATGGACCGCAAGGGAGTTACCGTCATTGTCCGCACAGATGATCTTTCTACAGAGGACGCCTCACGCATCAGAGACTTAGTGGCTAGGTGTACCGGGGCAAGCGGGGAGCAGATCATGATCATACCCAAAAACTGATTTGTATTAAACCAACAACCAAACAATCAACAATCAGCTATAATATTGACGGTCTCTGGAAAGAATCGATTCAATCCATATTTTCGGCTCAAACTTTAAATTTATGATGCAACCGTCGGTTAGTTGAATCATCGGCCTGGAAGGACAAACCGGATTAATAAACACCACCGTACCGTTACGCCCGTCGTTCATTCTGACGGTTTCGCCCAAATAGCATTCGGCTATCCTGTGCAGGAAAGTCATTAGTATCCTTATATCCAGCGATCCCAGGTAATTATGCTGAAACTCCTCCATCACCTTAAACGGGCAGATTATATCCCGGTATGGCCGGTTTGCGGTCATGGCGTCGTACATATCGGCTATGGAAATTATTTTGGCGGCGACCGGTATATATGGACCGGTGAGTCCGTTGGGATAACCATAGCCGTCTTCGCGTTCATGGTGATATAACACACCCTTGCTCACGTTATCCGGGGCACTGGCGTCTACCAGTATCTGGTGGCCATAAATGGTGTGCTTTTTTATTTCCTCCCATTCCTGTGTTGCCAGGCGGCCAGGCTTTAGTAAAATGGCCTGGTTAATCCTGGTTTTTCCGATATCGTGTAGTAGCCCGGCTACAATGGCGTCCCTGGTGACATCTGCAGGCAGGTTCAGCCACTGGCAGAGCAGGCTGCATATAAGTGATACATTAATGCAGTGCCCGTAGGTATGATCATCCAGCCTGGTTACCATGCTCATATAGGCAAACAAATCACTGTGTGAACCAAACTCCTTCAATATGGAGCGGGGTATGCAGTTGGCGTGTTCAATATCTATATTATTACCATCGCTGATGTACCTTACTAGCCTGATTACCTCTTCCCTGGACTCCTGGTAGCTTTTTTGGAAATGCAGATATTTAGGGTCCAGGTGTAATAATTTTTCACCGGAGCCGTTTTCTTTTATACTAACATCCCTGTAACCAAGCCTTTTGATAATTTGTATATTTTCTATGCTTAAAACGGCTCCATTAGCTAAAAGGAGTATTCTATCCCTGTTATATATATCCTCATTCAGTACCATGCCCGGTACCAGTTCTTTGGTAAGGCGGCGCAATGCCAAGGTTTATCCCCCCAGATAGACATGCTGTGATATGTATGGTAGCTGCAGTAACAGCCGGGAATACCGGATCGTGTGGATAGCGAAGTTGCGCAAGGGGACGCTATGTCTTGAATCGCACATAAAAGGTTGTGCCATCGGGTCTGCTAACTAGTGAAATGTCGGCGTTGTGGCGACCGGCGATACTTTCGCAGATAGCCAGACCCAATCCCGTCCCCTGTTCCTTGGTGGTAAAAAAGGGAGTGCCTATCTGATCGATTATAGCAGTATCAATGCCTTTGCCCTGATCGGTTATTTCCAGAACTGCCACACCGCTGTCTGCAAAAGTTCTGATGGTGAGATTGCCCCCCGGAAGCATAGCCTCCATGCCATTGCGCACGATGTTGAGAATAAGCTGGCGGATTTCCTTATCATTCAACATCAGATCCGGCATGTCTTCCAGTTGCACGTTTACATTTTTGTTGGAGTTTCTGGCATCTGCTTCGATTAAAGGCTGCAGGGTATTTATTATGTCGTTCAAATTAAGAAGCTTAAGCTGGCTGGGCCTGTTTTTGGCCATGGAGAGAAACTCGGTAATTATCGAATTAGCCCTGTCCAGTTCCTCGATCATTAGGTTGAAGTATTCCCGGTAATTAATGCATTCCTCTTTGCCCATCAGTATCTGCAGAAAACCGCGTATGGATGTCATGGGATTGCGTATTTCGTGTCCAATACCGGCAGCCATTTGCCCCATCAGGTTGAGCCGGTCCAGACGGGCCATCTCTTTTTCTATCCGTTTACGTTCGGTAATGTCGGTCATTATGCTTAGGACGCATTTCTCACTGTTGAGCATAATTGACTCGGCGGATAATAGGATAATGTACTGCTGCCCTGTTTTCCCCTGCAGGCTAATTTCCTGGTTTGTAATACCGCCCTTCTTGTACAGGGCCTTTAGCATGCTGTGGAAGTCTTTCGGGTTTGGAATAAGGTTCAGACCGGCCACCGTATTGCCTGCTGCTTCACTGCGGCTGTACCCGGTAATCCTTTCAAAGCTGTCGTTAACCGAGATGAAATGCCCGTCTCCGAACCTGTTAATGGCCATCGGGTTGGGGCTGGCGTTAAACATTTTGGCAAACCGCTCCTCCGCCATCTGCAATGCCATATCTGCCTGCCGCTGGCTGTTGATCAGGCTTATTTTTTGAATGGCGATGGTCACCAGTCCGGCCACCGAACGCAGGAAGTCAAACTCCTCTTCCCGCCAGCGGCGAGTCTTGTGTAGTTGGCTGAAAACCAGACAGTAAAAGCCTTTGTCGCGGAACATAAATGGATAGCAAAGCATGTTTAACGCCTCTGCCTGCCGGAAAAATAATTCGGAGGATAAATCCGTAGAAGCGGAGGCTATTTCCAGCCAAATTTGCTTTTCCCACATAAATTTTATGCCTTTACCGAAAGCATCAAGGTTGTACATGCCCGCCGACCCGGCAGCATTTTCTGATTGCGGGTCAATCCATTCACACAGCCCAAGCAGCAGGTTCCTTTCCAGGTCCACATCATAAATCAGGCAGCGGTCGGTTGCCAGGGCATTCCCGGCTGCAGCGGCTATGGCCTGCATTATTTCCCGGGTGTTGTCTCTATTTATAATAGCTTCGGCAATGGTGTCAATGGCGCGGGAAAAAGTAAGTCTCAAATTTTTATCTGCTATTTCCATAATAGTTCCCCCCTGGGAAGAAGGTTAAAGTATGTAAATAAAGTTATATATTATGCAAAATAAAAAAATGTCCTTCAATTTTCTAAATTTGGCAGAAATATTGTGCTTTATAGTGTCTTGTAATGCTCTTATTGCCATATTAGAATTTTTTTCTATCCCCAGGCGCAAAATATAACAAAAATACCGGGGGGATGTAAATGACAGAAGAGGGCATGTATGACATAGCCGTCGTGGGAGGGGGGCCGGCGGGACTCTCAGCCGCCATCAATGCTGCTGCAAGAAAGAAAAAGACAATACTTTTTTACGGGGACAAAGATAGCCAGAAGATGAGTAAAGCCCCCAAGGTGGATAATTATCCCGGCATTCCCGGGGTGGAAGGAAAGGATTTACGGGAGAAATTTCTGGACCACGTTAGGGAGTTCAATACGGAACTGGTGCAGAAAAAAGTGCAGAATGTTTTCCCGCTGGACCGGGGTTTTCAACTACTGGTTAAAGACGGTTTTTATAGTGCCCGGGTGGTAATCCTGGCCACCGGCGTGACTGTGCAAAAGATGCTGGAAGGCGAGGAGGGACTCATAGGCAGGGGGGTTAGCTACTGCGCAACATGCGATGGGCTTTTATTCAAAAATAAAATACTAGCACTCATTGACCATACCAGAGAGGGTGTGGATGAGGCCGGGTTTCTGTCTAAAGTTTGTGCGAAGATATTCTATTTTTGCATGTGCGATGATCACCCTTCTTTCGGAGAGGCCAATATAGAAGTGGTGACGGGCGAGGAGCCTGTAAAAATAGTTGGTGACGGCTCCGTTTCAGCATTGCAGACAGACAAGCGAACCATTGCCGTCGACGGCGTTTTTTTGTTCCGGGAAACTTATCCTCCCGGCGAATTGGTCCCGGGAATGGAAATTGACGAAAATGAAATAAAGGTGAACAGGCAAATGGAAACCAATATAAAGGGTCTTTTTGCCGCCGGTGACTGTACCGGAAAGCCATACCAGATGGCCAAGGCTGCGGGAGAGGGGCAGTCCGCCGCACTGAACGCTGTAGCCTATATTGACTCTTTGCAAGATGACGTCCATGGCTTTTAAGTTTAAAAGTGTTCAAACTGCTCTACGTTTAATACGAGAACGACTATGCCGCTGTTCTCAAGAAACACTTTACGTTCGTCGTCTGCGATCATTTGTATCTTTTTGTGCTGGCTGTGACTTTTTAGCATATCTAACAGCAAGGTGACCCTGCTGTCATCTATGCCCATCAGCAGGGTACTGTTGCCCTTCCGTAAAAATGTTCCGGTGCTGGCCAGCTTGGTTACGCGATATCCATTTTTATTCAACATGGCGGTTAATTCGGCTTCTTCGGAAGCATTGACGATGGCAACTACAAGTTTCATTTTTATTCGTACCCCCTAGAGAAAATAATTTTCACGAAATCCATTTGTAGCTAATCGTCCTCGTTTAAAATTAACGGGTAACCTGTTGCCTTGGGGGAATTGTGGCATCATTTCCTTTTATAGCAGCGTTGTATACGTTAATGATGTCGGTTCTGGTCAACATGCCGATGAGTTTCCGGTTGTTTTCGGATTCCACCACTGGTAAACGCCCGATGCCAAAACTAGCCAGTTTTTCCGCTGCCGTACTGATGAGTTCGTTGGGTAGGGCTAGAATCAGCTTAGTGCTAGTGACGGAAAGTATGTTTTCGTTCTCCTTGTTTTGTTGAAGTCCGGAATAAATATCGTTGCGGGTTATTACTCCCTTAATAACATTATTTTCATCAACCACGGGGAACCCCTGATGCTCGCTTTGGTGAACCAGCAGGTAAGCTTCCCTAACTGTGTAGTGGAATGGTATTATTTCCAGTTCCACGGTCATGGCCTCACGCACAGAGATTTTTTTCAGTAAATCCTTCCTGCGGATATTTTCAATATTCTGGCCGCGCCTGTTGAGTTTTTCCGTATAAATATTGTTGTGGTACAGGCCGCGTCCGACGGCGGTGCTAATTATGCAGGCTATCATCAGGGGCAGGATAATGCGGTAATCGTTGCTCATCTCAAAAAGGATTAATATGGCCGTCATGGGTGCCTGGGCGCTTCCGGCAAATACCGCGCCCATGCCTACCAGGGCATAAGCCGCTGGATTAACTGCTATGTGCGGCGCCAAATTATGAAATACTGTCCCCAGAGTTCCTCCCAACATAGCACCCATGAACAGGCCGGGTGCAAACACTCCTCCGGAGCCGCCCGAACCGATGGTGAACGATGTGGCCAGAAGTTTCAGGAGGACCAGTACTGCGGTCAGGGAGAGAACCATTTTACCTGTTATAGCCAGCTCTATACTTTCATAGCCCACACCGAAGACCTGCGGAAAGAAATAGCCAATGCCTCCCAGAATCAGACCGCCGATCACAGGTTTTATATATTCTGGAACTGTCTTTACTGCTTCAAAGACATCTTCAAACCAGTAAAGTGTTTTGATGTATATCACTCCGAAAACCCCTGCAGCTACGCCCAGCAGGACGTAAAACAGCAGTTCCCAGGGATTATGCAGGGGGTAGGATGGCACGGCGAAGGCAGGCACGTTACCCAGAAATATGCGGCCCACCACCGAGGAAGTCACTGAAGAAATAATTATTAGAATTAAATGGTTGGTGCTGAATTCCCCCAGAATAACTTCCAGGGCAAATAATGCCCCACCGATAGGCGCGTTAAAAGTGGCTGCTATACCGCCTGCCGCGCCGCAGGCAACCAGTGTTTTCAGAGTGCTGACGGGTACCCGGCAGATCTGTCCTATAGTGGAACCTATTGCCGAGCCAATTTGTACGATTGGTCCTTCCCGGCCCACAGAGCCTCCCGAGCCTATACAAATCGCAGAGGCAAGGGCTTTTATTATAACTACCCTGGGGCGTATTACGCCGTTTTTAAAGGCTACAGCGGCCATTACTTCGGGAACGCCGTGACCCTTTGCTTCCCGTGCCAGAAAATATACGAGAACTCCCACGGCCAGACCGCCTGCTGCAGGAACAAGTAACACGTAAAATTCGTCCATAAAATATAAAACATGTTGTCCGCCCCCAAAAAAAGCGCCATGGAAATAACTGATCAACAGACGAAAGCCTATTGCCCCAAAGCCGGTGGCGGCACCTATGAATAGCGCCATTGATAAGTTGGCCAAAGCTTCTCCTTTGGAAAGAAACTCCTGGATTGGTTTGATTTGCATTAAATGTTTTTCCTCCTATCTCAGATATGAAATACGATATATAGTTTGCTAAATGATAAAAGAATTAAAATTAATTTTTTATAATTGCTTAAGCGCCAAATAAGATTATATCATCTTAAAGTAAGATCAGACAAAAATTTTATTTCCCGTTAATACCTTCATTATCATACTATCGGCGGCTTAAATTATATATAGTGATGCATAAGGAGAATAAACGGAAAATTCATCGAAGAGAATAAATTGTATTAGCTTATATAATATGGTGTAATATTCACAGTATATAATAAGCACAAACAAAACAAGCGGTCTTGCCGCGGGGAGGAATTAGGAATGCATAATTTAGTATCAATACGAGGAAAGAAAAGATTTTCGGCCTTGCTCTGGGTGGGCCTGCTGATACTGGTACTGCTGGCTGCTGGTTGCGGTAACAAGGACGACGTCAGGAAACCTGCAGATGGAGAAAAACCGCCCAGTGTAGCTGCTGAAAAACCGGTTATGGTTACGCTTTATTTTGCAGACAGCCAGGCTGAAAAACTGCTGCCCGAGGAAAGGGAGGTACTGGTTGAGAATGGAAAAAGTCTGGCAGAAGTTGTGGTTAGCGAATTAATCAAGGGGCCCAAGAAAGAGGGGCTGACCAAAACAATTCCTGAAAGCGCAAAATTATTATCACTTAATGTGGTTGATGGTGTGGCCAACGTAAATTTTTCCAAAGAAATACAGACCAAGCACTGGGGCGGGTCTGCAGGTGAAACCATGACCATTTATTCAGTCACCAATTCCCTGGCGAAACTGGACGGTATTAAAAAGGTTCAGTTCCTGGTGGAGGGCAAAAAGGTAGAAAGCCTGCTGGGTCACATGGACATCAGTGAGCCGGTGGAACCCAGCATGGACCTGGTTGAAAGTAAATAAGACGGCTGTTTGTAATCTTGCAGGGTGTTTCGAAACCTTTGCGGAGGTATACCGTCCATTGAGTATGAACTGTTAAATTGCCGGAGGCTACCATGAAAAAAGTAATTGGTATTGCTGTGGCTGTAACACTATCGTTTTCGCTTTTGTTTGTTCACTGCGTACATACCAGGGATGCATCGGCAGCAAATGGCGGTAAAAGCGGCTTTACTGCCGAACAACTATATAACGCCATTAGCGAGGCCAAAAATCCCGCCGGGCTGAAAGCTCTTTATTTAAAGGTTGCTTCTCCGGCGGAAAGAATGGAAATAATTAACCGTGCCGGCAATATGGCCATGTGGCCTTCAGAGGGTGAAGATAAGAGCGAACTGACCGGTTGGCTGGAAAGTTTGTCCGAGTCGGAAAAAGATGGGTCCTCCAGGCAAGTGGCTTTGTATAACCTTTGCGAACTGGGGCAGCAAGATGCCCAATACCGTTTGGTTCAGGATGTAGACAAGAACGGTCTTGTTTGTAGCCCCGGCTTCGGTGGAGTGCTGCTAAGCTGGGAGTTTTTGAAAGAGGTAACGCAAAAATACCCCGATTGTTATCTGACTAGGGGCATTATAGCCTATGAAAAGGTGCGGGGCAAATCCTATTTTTTAATTGAGCGGGGAAAAATAAAAGACTGCCCGTATTCATGGATTGATGATATGCAGTACGGTGATGACCAGTATAATCCCGGGCGGGAAGTTCCCGGCTGGGAACAATTCCTTAAAGATTTTCCACGACACCCGGCCGCTGATGACGCTGCCTACCGTTTGGCCCGCTGCTATGAAATAAGCGGTCACTGGGTCGATGCTTTGAATACTTTGGAAAAGGCCATGAAATCTCCGGACGGGGACATTCGTTATCACGTTGCCGGGCGCATGGTCTATATTCCCGATGTGTGCATGACGGCGGCGCAATTAAGGGATATACCGGTGGGAAAAATTGATACAAAAATGCATTTACTGGTGGATTATACCCTGGCGGTGAAGGCTTTAAGACAAGACGACTACAGGCAGGCAGCAGGTCTCCTGGAAGGATTTATGGACAGAATGGAATCGGAGCCGGCTGTTGGTGAAATATCTCCATTTAAAGACTGGGTGCTGACATGGTGTAAAAAATACGGTTTTAAGGATGCGGTGAAAAAGCAGTTAGAGCAGACGCGGACCCTGGCCGAGTTGCAGGATAAATGGGCAAAGTCAAAGAACACCGCTGATCTCTACAACTTGGCGGCGGCAATTTATAATAACCAGATGATTTATTACAATCACCTGTGGGAAGGGAACCGGCAAGATTTCAACTGGCTGGGATATGTTAACTACCAGGGATATGCTGCCTCCGCTGCTGACGCAACCGGGGCACCTCCGGAAATGGCTTCATTTGCCAGGGAAATGATTAACTACAACCATAGTGCGGATCTGTTCAAACAGGTGTATGACAATCCTTCATCTTCTTCCGGCTTAAAGGCTAAAGCCCTCTTTTCCCAGGGACTTAGCTACCTTGGTATTTACAACTGGGGTGAGGATGCCTGGGCGGCATTTGACCGTAAGGAATTGAAAAAACAGATTATGGACACATTCGCTAGCTTTGTGCGGCAATTTCCGGACAGCTCCATGGCGGACGACGCTCTATTGGCCCTGGCTGCAGTAAGTGGCGACCGGGCCTTTCTGGACAGGATGTTTAAGGATTATCCTGAGGGGGACGCTCTGGAACGGGGCAGGGCACTGCTGGAGGAAATGAGCTCACCGTATTACCAGCGGCCTGAATAGATATGTTTGTGGGTATGAATGAAGAAGTTCAGGAGGTATTTATTGATTTGGTGGAAGACGTTGAAGTGATGGATGAGGATTTTGAAAAGGATGCTGAGTCTGGGAAACAATCCTGATAGTAATACAAAGGTGCAAATAAATCAAGGAATTCAGGGAAAAAACCAATCTATCCATAAGAAAGATTGCGGTGATTACTGGTTTAAATAAGGATAAGGTAAATAAAATATTAAAGTCGCAGACAAGAGAACCGTCCCCATGTCTTTGCTTATCGCGCTTGATAGTTTTTAGCACTTATCAGATTGTAATTGGAACTTTGACGGGTCTGCCGGATTCTCGTGAGATTTGCCAAAGAGAAAATAAATGGTCGGAATAACATAAAGAGTCAGGGCCGTTGAAACGAAGAGGCCGGAAATGATGGCGATGGCCATGGGCTCCCACATGGACCCGCCGGAAATGGCCATGGGGGTCAGTGCCCCCACGGCGGATAGCATGGTCAGGAGGATAGGGCGCAGGCGGGCCTGCCCAGCTTGCGCCAAGGCTTCGCGCAGGGGTTTTCCTCCCCTTTGAGCCTGAATGACAAACTCGATCAGGACGATTCCGTTGCGAACCACAATTCCGGCCAGGCTGAAAAGGCCGAGGGTGGCCATGAAGCCCATGGGATTTTTAGTAAGAAACAGTCCGATTAAGGCGCCGCAAATTCCTAAAAACACGGTTATCAGTACAATCAGGGGCTTTAATAAGGAATTGAACTGGGTAGCCACAAGCAGGTAGATCAGTACCATCACCATCAGGGAAAGCCGGCCCAGGTCGGAGAAGGACTTGTTTCCTTCCTCATCCTGCCCGCCGAATTCAATCTGATAGCCCATTGGCAGGGAATAGGATTTCAGCTTGTTTTGCAACTCCTTTACAATCTCCGCAGGAAGACGGTCCTGAGTATAGCAGGTGACGGTGATTGTACGGACTAACTGATTATGATCGATCTGGTTGACTGCCCAGACGGGTTTCACCCCAGCCACCTGACTTAGAGGAATCCCGGCCCCATTCAGTCGGGAGGGAACAGGGATGTCCTTCAGCCTTTCTAGGGGGGTGGCGCCGTTTTGGGCTGCCTTCATAACAATATTAATCTGCTCGTCAGGTAGCTGAAAGGTAGAGACCGCAATCCCGTCAGTGAGTAGCCGGACGGTGGATGCGATATCATAGTTGGTAACTCCCGCCCGGTTGGCCCGCTCTTCATCGACATTCACCTGGTACTGGAAGATATCGGGCCCCAAAGTGTCGTCTGTGTTAATGGCCCCGGGAATTTCCCTTAGCATGCCTTCGATATCGCGGGAAATAGTGCGCAGGGTTTCAATATCTTTTCCTTTGATGCGGACGGCGACGGGTGCTCCCACCGGAGGTCCCTGTTCCAGCTTGCGAACCAGGATATTGGCCCCGCTAACCTTTTCCCTGACTAAGGCCCGGAGGGCGTCAATCACCTGGCTGGTGTTCCTCATGCCAATTCCCGGGTGGGTTCGGACGTAAATTGCCGCTTTATTGTTTCCGCTGACATATTTAATTTCATTATAATAAAATTGGGGAACCGATTTGCCGACATAACTGGCAAATCGGTCCACTTCCGGCTGCTGGGCCAGGATGGCCTCGACGGCCATTACATGGCTGAGGGTTTCCTCCAGGGTAGAAGTGGATGGCGTGGTTATATCAATTAGAAATTCATTCCTGTCAGCGGAGGGAAAAAACTCCTTACCGATAAAGGGAAAGAGGGACAGGCTGAACACCATGAAAATCCCGGCCAGGGCCAGGGTCAGCCTGGGACGGTCAAGCGCCCTCTCAATGGAATGTTTGTAAAAAGCCATAAGCTTACGAAAAACGCCTTCCAGCAGGCCTTCTTCCCTATAGAAAAAAATCGCAAGAGGGTTTTTCCCCCGAACAGGGGGGCGGGTGGAGAGGTAAAGGCGCACGATAGGTACAAAAAAGAGGGAAACCAGCAGGGACGCCAGCAGGGTTACGGTAACAACCTGAGGTATGGCGAAGATGAAATCGCCGATATTTCCATTTAGGAAAAAAAGAGGGGCAAAGGCAGCGATGGTGGCTACAGTGGCGTTGGTGATGGAGTAGGCCACTTCCCGGATGCCCCGTACCACAGCCTGAAAAGGGGAATCCCCCAGTTCAAGGTGGCGCTGTATGTTGTCATTGGTCACGATGGAGTCGTCCACCAGTATGCCGAGGACAATGACCAGGGCGGCCATGGAGATCTGGTGTAGACTCAGACCCATCATCCCCAGAGGTCCCATGCCTAGGGCCACTGACGACGGGATGGCGAAGGCCACCAGCAGGGCGCCGACGGGGGGCAGGGCCATAAGACAGACGATGAAGACGATCACCATGCCGATGAGCAACTCTTTATAAAGGTGGTTGAACTGTTCCTGGGTGCTAACAGCCTGGTTAAAAACGATTCGGGCGGTAACCCCGTCAGGCAGGGAAGGGGCCAGGTTTTTCTCGATATAGGTTTGAATGTTGCGGGCAGTTTCCACCCGGTCGATATTTTCCTTGGGAAAGAGAACCAGTGAGACTCCTGGTGTGCCGTTGGAGCGAGCCAGCACCCCGGGGTCGGCGGTAGTCAACTGAACTTTGGCCACATCCCGCAGGTAGACGGGGTTGCCCTCTTCAGTCACCTTGACGATGGTGCTGCCGATTACCTGGGGATCGATGTATTCACCGGTGGTCTGAATGGCCACGCCATAAGGCTGGTCTTTCAATTTGCCGCCGGGGATGGTTACGTTATGGGCTTTAATAGCGTCGGACACCTGGCCCCAGGTCAGGTTAAAGCGGGCCATCCGCTCCAGATCAAGGATTACCCGGACTTCCCGGTCGGGAATTCCTTCCCGCTGGATCTCCGCCACTCCGGGTAACCCTTTTAATTCATCTTTTACCTTGCGGCTAAGGGCTTCCATTTGAAGGAAGTCCATTCCCGGGGTTTCCAGGTGCAGGATCATCATGGCCGTTCGGAGCAGATCCGTGTTGACTTGCGGCTCCGAAGATTGCTGAGGAAGATCATTACGGACTTCGGCAATCTTGTAGCGGATGTCGTCCCACGCTTTTTTTGTGTCGGTGCCGGGAAAAACCTCAATCATAATGACCGAAAGGCTTTCAGTTGAGTTGGACTCTATTTTTTTTACCCCTTTTATGGTTTCAAAGGCTTCTTCCAGGGGCTTGGTAACAAGTTTTTCCACCTTTTCCGGATTGGCTCCCGGGTAGGTAGTCACCACTCGGGCAGTCAGTACGGTAATGTCCGGATCCTCCTGCCGGGGAAGAGTAAAAAAGGTCAATAAGCCCCAGAGCATGGCTGCCAGAAAGAAAATTAGGGTAATTTTTCTGTATTCGATGGCATTTTTCAGCACCAGGGCATCCCCCTTTAATAAAACTGTTCGCGAAAAAGAACTGCCCTTGTATACCTAACTGCTTTAACTGCCTGTTAATTTTTGACTCAGAACGGTATCCCCGTCATGCAGGTAAAGGGCGCCGCGAATCACCAGTTCTTCCCCCGGGTTCAACCCTTCCAGGACATGAATCTGGTTGCCGGACATTTCACCGGTGGTAATTTTCCTGGAAACACTTTTCCCGTCCCGGATAACAAAAACATTCACTTCCGATCCCCGTTTGACCAGTGCCCCTACAGGTATCCAGACGGTCGCCTTCGTAAGGCGCAGGCTTTCCACCCGGGCGACCATGCCGGGTTTAAAGGCATGATCCTGGTTTGCCACGCTTACTTCCATTAAGAAGGTTCCTGTCTGCTGGTCCACTGCCGGATAAATGCGTTGAACTGTTCCTTTCCAGGTCCGGTCCGGGAGATCGGGGCTGGTGGCCTTGACGGGATCCTCTTCTTGCCACTCTTTCAGTTCGGAGGCTGAAAGGGTTGTTTCTATCTTAATTTTATCCAGTGATCCGATTATGATTACCGGATAGCCGGCGCTGACCATTTCCCCGTCTTCCCCCATTTTTTTAAGGACGGTTCCATTAAAGGGGGCCTTTAACACGGTGTGCTCGATTTGAAGCCGGGATTGGCTGGCCATGGCCTGCGCCTTGCGGTAGTTGGCGACGCTGGCTCCTTCGCCGTCGTGGTAGGCGGCCTGAGCCTCCGTGTAGTGGGCGGAGGCCACAGCCAACTGAGTGCCTGCGTCATCGTACTGGGCCGTGGAGACGGCGCCAGCTTCATACAGGCTCTTGATCCGGTCAAAATCCAACTGGGCTTTTTGATAGGATGCTTTGGCCTGTTCCAGTATCGCACCGGCCTGCTGGATGCCTGCCCGGGCAGCCTCCACCTGGGCTGACGCGGCCTCCGCCTGAACCTGATAGTCTACCGGGTCGAGGGACGCCAGCACGGTTCCCTTTACTACTGGCGTTCCTTCAGCCAGGACTGTGCCGCGAAGGCGCCCGCCCACCTGAAAGGACAGTTTAGCTTCCTCAAGAGGCTTGACGATTCCGGCCAGACTCACTCCTGGCCGTTGGTCTCGCGCCTTGACGGTGACCGTTTCCACGGCCCTTGGGCTCAGAGTTGTGGTTTTATCTTTATTACCCCCAAGGAGGTAAGCTATTGCCAATACCGCAAGGATGGTGAAGACAGATATTATTCCCCAATTTTTCCTCACAGGCAAATCCCCCCGACATGGTCATATATTAAGTGTAAAGTATAACCTTACACTTAATATATGACCATGTCCCTGGACTGTCAAGGTATTTTTTGTTATTCTTAGATTGAATTTCTTGTTCTTAGATCGAATTTCTTGGGTTGATTTGTCTTCCATGCAAGATAATTTGCTTAAAATAAATGCTTCATAAATAAAACGGATGGAGGTTTTTTCGGTGAAAGAACATCTTCGTATGAAAGAGGTGGTGGAGAAGACGGGGTTCAATAAATCAACCGTCCTTCATTACATTCACATAGGCCTTCTTCCGGAGCCAATCAGAACTTCAAAAAACATGGCCTATTATCCTGAGTCTTATCTTACCCTTCTGCCAATCATCCGGACTTTGCAGGGGAAGTATCATCTTCCTTTACTGGTCATTAAAAGTATTCTCGACTGTATGGGTCCGGAGCCTTCCTTGGAAAAAGCTCTTAATAAATATGAAGTCTTTTACAAGACTGAATTTCCCCTTCCGGAGGGAGGAGACCGTACCTACAACCGTAAAGAGTTTCTTAAGGTCACCGGATTGACCGAGGATGCTTTACAGTACATGGAACAAAATCAACTGCTGATTCCTATTGAAGAGGGTATCTATAATGAGGACGATTTTGCCGTGGCTCAATACTACTTTTACATGAAAGAACATAATATTCCGTTGGATGGAATGGCTTTTTTACCTAAGTTGGCAGTTCAGTTAGCTTTTGAAGCAAAACAGTTCCACAGTCAGGCCGTGCAGGGACGGAGCCAAGAAGAAGAGTGGGGGATTACCCATTTTCTTGCGAGTCATTTGAAAAGCTATCATTTTTACCTCTTGCGCCGTTTTTTTCACTATTAACAGCGAGAGCCGTTCCCTGTCGTAAAGATTTCCTGTCTCAAGAAACGTCGCAATCTCCTTTGGAGATTGCGACGTTTCTTGACTTTATTGTTTACAACGTACCCATCTTGTTTCTTATTTTAGGTGCCGAGTTTATTACCACCGCCGCCAGTTCCTCCCAGGTGACGTTGTCCGAGGGCTTAAAGAGCCCCGTTTCATCACCCTGCATGATGCCCAGACCCTGGGCCAGACCTATATAGTTCCGGTCAGTTGCGGAGAGTGAAGCGATGTCCTTGTATGAAGAGATGATGTTAGTGTTTATTTTCGCCACTTCGGCGTAGCCCAAGGCGTTCACCATCCAGCGGGCCAGGGTCAGTCTGGTGACCGGCTGCTCCGGGTTGAAGTTCCCGCCCTTGTCATACACACCCAGTAAAGCTCCGGTCTGGATGGCGTTAAAGTCTGGATCGCCAGGGTTTATATCCTGGAACTGTTTATCGCTTCTTCCATCATTACCGTAATAATTGTTCATGGCGGATGTTATCAGCCTGGCCGCGTCCCTCTTTTTGACGGCGCCCGCCGGAACTGCGGGGAAGGAGATTTTGTGCCAGTCACAGTTATATTCTTTGATTTTGCCGTCACCGCTTATCCCCATATGTATGCCGTCCTGGGGAAAGGGAATGCCGTTAACAACCCGGTAAAAATGAAAATTGTAGCCCTGTTCGTTGCCATTTATGTACATGATGTCCATCTGATCTTTTTCCGGGGCCAGGTAAGGGCTGTATTCCGGGGCCATTTTTTTTATGAATTCGTTTGCCCTGGCCAGAGCTTCTTTACGGGAGATTTTGGGGGGGCTTGCGTCAGCCTGCATGTTCGGGCCAAATTCGTTGTAATTTATCACCCGGCCGGTTGTTTGGTCAATACTCACTTGCGTATAGGAATAGGAACTGCTGCTGTCTTTTTGAACAGTGGTGAAACTCCACAATTCCTGATTACCAAAGGGAGGACCGCCGCTGGAGCCGCCGCCATTCATCTTCACTTCTCCTTCGATTCCCAGAGTGCGGAAAAATTCTTCCGCTGTACTCATGGCTTTTTCCACCGTAATACTTTGCCCGGGGGTATCCGGGGGGTTGTTAACGCCGCTTACTTTGGGAACATCACCGAACATACTAATGTCTTTTATTTCCTTTTCCTTGCCATGGTTATCTACTGCCTTGCCTGTAGAGGCATTAAACATCAGCCCCTGGGTGTTGGGCTGGTAGATAAGCTTAGCTTCCGGAATTGTCCCGCTGTAATTGCGATAGGGTACCTGGTATACAAGTGCCATACCCAGCTCATTAATAGCCTTTGCATTAAGTTCCTTGGCCGGAACTGGCGTTCCAACGGCGGGCAGTTTTACGTCCGGGCGCCAGTTAAAGTTGTAGTTGACAATTTGTCCCGTCAGGGCGTCCACGGCGACATTGACGCCGTCGTAGTCGACTATAATACCGTTTTCCACCCGCAGCCAGCTAAAGTTGTGTACAATGTTAAGATTGGGCTGGGGGTTATAGTATTCAGCGGGGCCTTTCTGCAGTTGCAGATGGTTATAGTGTCCCGGCTGCAACTTTTTGACAAATTGTTCAGCAGTCTTTTGGGCCTCCTGCCGCTGGATTATTCCTTTTGTTTCTCCGGGCGTTTTGCTGTTGCGCCAGATCATATTCAGTATATCGCCGGTATCGGCATCCAGAGAGGCATCATAGCCCGCCGGCATGCCCGGTCCGTAGTACATTCTTTCATCATTATTTATCCGCCAGATATTTCTGCCCTGATAGGAGTCGTAATCCAGGTTCATTTGAGGCTTGCCATCCCCGATTATTTCCGGGAAGGCGCTTTGAATAATCTTTAGTGCCTCATCTTCTGAAATTTTCGGCCCATTTTTTTCCGCTTCTGTCAAGATTACCTGTTTGGTTGCCATTTGTGCAGCTGTCTGTTCTGCCGCTGCTGCAGTGGACATTAATAGTGAACCGGATAATAAAACTACCGAAAAATAGAGCGCTTTTCTTATCATCTTCTCCTCCTTAAGAAGGTCTGGGTACACACCTTCTTAGCTTAGAAATATCCATAGTTCTGAACAGGTTCACGAAGGATTGTCCCCAATGTAATCTTGATTGGTTCCGGGCTTTGGATTTTTCACCTCCGTTCATGTGCGGGCACAAACATTCATATTTTTAAGACGAATGAGAAGCGATTTTTGTTGCACGTTCATAACAAAAATTTCATGTTTTACCATAACCAAACCAAAAACAAAGAACGGGAGGCAGATCATGACTGATCCCTCCCGGTGAATAATATAAGACAGTCCGTCCCGCTTTTAGTAAACGAGACGGGAAAACCAAAGTTTGTTTAAGGTGTTACTTGGGCGTAATAAAAAAATTTACTGTCATTTATTTGTAGTACAGTCACAGGTTTTAACGGATCGCCGTTGGCGTCAAAGCTTACTTTGCCGGACAGGGTGGGGAAATCTTTGATATTCATCAGGGCCTCGTTGATTTTGACCGGATCGGCGGATTTTGCATTGGTTAGGGCCTGCAGTAGTATCTTTGTGGCGTCGTAGGACAGCGCCGCAATGGCATCAGGTTCCGTGCCGTATTTATTTTTATAACCGGCAACCCACTGCTGCACCTCGGGACGAGGGTCGTCCACGGCAAAATGGTTGGTAAAATAGCCTCCCTCCAGGGCGTCCATGTCCAGGCTGTTGGAATTCCAGCCGTCGCTGCCTAAAAAGACCGCTTTCATGCCCATGGCCCTGGCCTGTTTGGCTATATCACTGACTTTTTGGTAATAGTCGGGCAGGTAGATAAGGTCCGGTTTTAACCCAGCCACTTTGTCCAGCAGCGCAGAGAAATTCGTATCCGACTGATAACCTTCGTAAAGCAGTAACTGGCCACTGTTTTTAGTGAAATAATCTCTGAATTTCTCAGCCAGTGCTATAGAATAGTCATTGGCCTTATCGTATAGTACCACGGCGGTTTTTAATTTAAGGTTTTCCAGGGCAAATTTAGCTGCGGCCGTTCCCTGGTAAGGGTCCGCAAAGCAGGCCCGGTATACGTAGTCCCTGTGGGCGCCGTTATTAACCGTCACCTTATCTTTGCTGGCGGTGGGGGTAATCATGGGTATTTTGTACTGGCTAGCCACTTCTGCCACGTCTATGGCGCATTCTGAGGTAAGCGGGCCCACCAGGGCGCTGACCTTGTCGACGGTAATCAGTTTCTTAGCTGCAGCTGCGGCTTCCTGCGGGTCATTACGGTCATCGGCAGTAACAAATTCAATTTTGTAATCACCCGCTTTGTTATTGCTGTCTTCCACCGCCATCCGGAAGGCATTGAAAGCTATATTGCCATATGTACTCAAATCGCCGCTGGTGGATGTTATTACGCCTATTCTGATGGTTTTAACATCCGTTGCCGTTAAAGCAGGTGAGCCCGGTACAGCCCCCGGGATATCCATGTATACGGTGTGGGTGGCGGCGTCCCAGCGGATGTTTCCTCCCAGGGCCTCGGTGATAACCCTTAATGGCACCATGGTACGCCCGTTGATAATCACCGCAGGCACGTCACTTTCCACAGACCGGCCGTTAACGACTGTCTTGACCACCGGAAAGCCCTGGTCGCCGTATGTACTCAAATTGCCGCTGGTAGATGTTATTGCGCCATTTCCGGCTGTTATTTCTCTGGAGGCGGACACGGGCCGGGAAATCGGGGTGGTCCCGGGGATGTCCAGGTACACAGTGTGGGTGGGGTCATCCCAGCGGATGTTTCCTCCTATGGCCTCCGTGATAACCCTTAACGGCACCGTGGTGCGCCCGTTGATAATCACTGCGGGCACGTCACCTTCCACAGACTGGCCGTTAATAACTGTTTTGACAACTGAAAAACCATGGTATATTGCTCCAGGCTCCGCCAGTGCCGGTGTTGCGGCGGAAATGATGATTAATAACACCAGCATGAATATGAGTAATTTTCGTTTCAAAGCTAAATCCTCCTCATAATAACAATAGCCTCTCGGCATTCGCCGGGCCAGTTGGGACAAGGGTTTCCCTGAACCAAC
>CAZXQO010000001.1:0-219493 GCA_964643075.1 uncultured Peptococcaceae bacterium | reverse complement strand
ACAGATATTTGACTCCTTATATTTTAAAAATCCTTAAGTTAATGACATTGTGATTAGTCAGGGTTCCCGTTCAACTTGATACGAGGACTGATATACATTAAAAAAGGTTTCTGGCCGACGTTGCTGACGGCTTGCGTTGCAGCCGCCGCAATACTTGGGGCATAAAAGCAGCGATCAAGTCTTAAGCCTGTTTGCCCTGATCCAGTTGCCTTGGTTCGTTCCGCCATAAAAAAACGATGGAGGGGTTGTATGAGAAATATCACCATTGTGCGCAGAATACTTATGGTGACAGTGTTGTTCATGTTAATAATGACCTTTTCTGGTTCGCAGGTTTTTGCTATTAATCCGCAACCCGAACCACCTGCAGAGATTAAGGTCATCGTTGATGATCAAGTATTGCCTTTGGATACTACCCCGCTGATAGTGGAGGGCCGTACCTTGGTGCCCGTGCGGGCTATCTTTGAAGCCTTGGGAGCTACGGTAGAATGGAACCCAGTCACACAAAGCATTAAAGCTATTAAAGGGAGTTTAATAATTACCATGCAGATAGGCCAAAAGACAGCCTATATTTCCGATGTTCCGAAGACGCTGGATGTTCCGGCCAGACTTTATAACAACCGGACTTTGGTACCCCTGCGCTTCGTGGGGGAAGCTCTGGGAGCAAAGGTGGACTGGAACGAGCAGACTCGTAAAATCATCATTACCACCGGAGAAAACAGTGCTCATGGTAGTAAAACTGGATTTGGTAATACTCCCCTGCAGGATGTCAGCAGCACTTCTCCCAATACAGGTGGGACAGCGACTGGAAGCGGTGGAACAACACCAGGTACGGGACCTGCTTCCAACTATCCAGGTCTTTACGGTTCTCTGGTTAGCGTTCCTGACCAGATCATCACCGGATTAAAACAGCCCTTGACGAGCAAGGACTATGATTCTGCCTTTATCAGTCGTGATAATTTGATTTTAAAAACAATAGATTTAGATTTATTAAAGAAAATTCAAGCGACTTATGTACCACACCAGAAGGATTTTTCTAAGTACATCACCTTTACAGGAAATCAGGATGGCTGGGGTGGCTGCATCGGGCGTTCCATGGTCCATGTCATGAATATACAGAATGAAATGGAATGCCTTTATACACCGGATCTGTCCTTCTGGTATTTGCACCGTCGTCAGGAACAAATCGCTAATGGTGGGCCTGTGAACACCAAAAATCTGCTCGAAAATTATGGTCTTTGTGCAGAGGCCAGTCTTCCTTCCGATTATGATAAAGCTACCATCAATAACGGAGTAGCCGATTTTAGCACCATGCCTCAACCTACTGCAGCCAATGATGCGGAAGCAGCTTACTACAAAGTAGCTTTACTAAGTGATCCCATCACTCCCGATGTGGATAATATGAAGCTATTGATGATAAAATACGGCCCACTTCTGATTGAAGGTCTCTTTCCGGCAGTTCAAGGGCCAAATCCGAAAGAAGGACACTGTATGACCGTTGTTGGTTGGGATGACAGCCATGATGGAAATGGAGCTTTTAAAATTTTGAATAGCTGGGGAGATCATTGGAATGGGGATGGTTTCTTTTGGCTGAAATATAGCGAGTTGACTGCCAACGCCCAGGATGTTCGTTACATCCAGGATGGGCCGTCGGACCGTACCGGCACTAAATACGCCTACTCCGCACGAATAAATATAAAGGGGGGGGCCAATGCATATCGAAACAAACTGACTGTCAAAATTGGCGTAACAGGACAGGAACCCTGGGTATTCTGGGATCAGCCCAATAGATTTCATTGCTATGATAATAGCCAGGATCTTTGCATTGATATCCCCCTGCCTGAATATGCTGCAAACAATTGGCCACCTTCTTTAAATAAACACTGGTATATCGAAGTAACAAATCATGGCGATGGTTCCTTTACTTTGCAGGAATTTACACTGGCCCGCCAGTATAAGGATGCCCAGGGGAAATTGGCCGTTGAGACCTTTTCTTTTCCATCCAATGGCGCTGTTATAGGGAGTAATACACCGAAGACATTCTATATTCCGACATACACTATTCCCGATACACTTCCCAAAGTCATTAAACCGGTTGTCCCGCTGAGATAGGGGACGGTTTTGAATAATCCAGAATAATGAGTGAGTCAGGGGACGGATTCTTTGACTCATGCCGCGACCATACACAGGTGCTACTGTCTGTCCCGTAAAGAGATCCAGGCTTAATCAGCCTGGATCTCTTTGAGTTTTTGCTATAGGCGGGTGTTCCTATGCAAACAGATGGACCAGAGGAAGCATTTAAAGTTGATGCTCTTATGTTATATAATTGACTAACTATATAAAAAACTTAGTTTCAAAATATTCCACTCGAAAGGAGCATTATCAATGGCAGAGGCTTCAGTTATTAATACTTCATACAGGTTATGCAAATTCATACTACTGATATTGTTTACGGCAGCAGTTATAAACGGTTGCTCGCCAAAGGCTGTTCCGGAATACCAGAACATAGGTCCGCAGGAACTTAACTCAATACTTCAAAATGAAAAAGATTTATTTATTGTTGACGTAAGGGAACCTGAAGAATTGCTTGATACGGGGTATATCCCCGGGGCCGTAAACATTCCTGTGGGTAAGCTTAAGAGTGATTTTAATGCTCTTCCCAAAACAGGCAAACTCATCATTTACTGTAGAACAGGACGGAGAAGCGCCGACGTGGCTGGATTCCTTGCAGAAAAGGGTTTTAAAAATATATATAACCTGGAGGGTGGAATTAAAGGTTGGTCCTACGATAAAATTATGCCTAAAAAATAGTAACAGTCTCTAAAATTTATTATAATTCGTAGATTTAAATTGACAGGTCAGACGAGACAGGGACGATACAGCGAAACAGGGGACGGTTTTCTGACTCATTGGATAAATGTTGTAAAAGTATAACAAGGACGACATGAAAAAACCGTTCTTAGCTTTTTTTATGTCTCTTAATTTTTTTCTTTGTCTATTGAAACATTTTGAGCTGTACCCGTAAAAACAACAGGAATCTTATCTTGTTTCCTAATATTAGCGTCAGGGAACAAACTGTCGTCACCATATTTTGATATTAATAATCCAATTAAAGCACCACCAAGAGCATGGTCAAGGAAAGCGAGGATGGGTGTTAAAGGTTTTTTAGTTTTGATTTTTAAACCGAGACCGGCTATCAGACCATTAATAAAAACCCAAGACATAGTCCCAACTCCTATGCCTTTAATAATCGCTTTGTCCCGGCCTGTAAGAGAAAGAATGTAAGTGGTTAAAACTCCGACTGCACCTGTATTCATGATATTAATAATTTCTCCAAGAGCTATTGCCCCGGGAGTGTTTGTTTTATTCTTTGTGACAAAAAGAGGTGAAGCAATTTGGTCATACCGCAACTCTGTCAGCCCCAGTTTGTATTGCAGCGCATTTAATAAGCGTGGGGGCCAAGCAGCAACTATCCCACTGATTGCTCCTAACATTATACGATCATTCACTTTTGCCATTTTATTTACCTCCAATAGTTTTTTTTATTTTTTTCATCTAAAAAAAAACTATGCTTGGTAAATGTTATACATAATAACATGACACTATGCAATGGTCATAAAGAAGGGGCTGACTACAAACAAATTAAGCCCGTCGATACCGTCTGCAATGATTAAGTGGTCCAATGGTATTTAATTTTTGGAGCAGAATAAGAGCTAGGAATTGTTTTCGAGCGGCAGTTTTTCAACCAGTTCCTTGCGTGAACTGCATTGGCTCTTGCGCAGGATATTACGCACGTGGAATTTTACCGTGTTAAGGGAGATAAACAGGTCTTCGGCGATCTCCTTGTTTTTTTTGCCTTCCAGCAGAAGTTCCAGCACCCGTATTTCCGCCGCCGTGAATTTCTCCCCACTTTCCTGCCCGATGATCAGGTTCGACAGATTACCGCCGTTGTTTAAACCGGCAGCGCTACCGTTTACTGTGCCGTTTACCGGCCTGTCGGGGGAAGAAAGCGGCAGCCGCGGGAGAATCACAGGGATGAGGATGAATAGGAGAGCGGCGCCGGATAAGGCAGCCAGGGGCAATTTCACCGGGCTGCTCAAACATACCAGATCAGCCGTTACGCCGACGAGCCAGATCACAGATACGTTAATCCCCAGACCAACTCCCAGGGCTCCCGGATATCCCCGGTAGACAAAGTAAATCAGGGAAAGCCAGAGAAATACGTCCGCAAAGGCAGCGCCCACCAGTGTTCCAATCAGTCCGGCCATTTTCGATGCCGGGTATAAAGCGGGGTTTTCCAGGGCCAGGGCCAGCAGGGCCAGCCCCAGTGTAGTCAGGCTTAGGGCGGCCAGAGGTTCGTAACGCCGGCGGGCAAGGATACCGGCCGGAAGAAGGGCGGCAATGTAGGGCCAGAAACTTAACCAGGCAATGCTTGGATAATCAGACAGGGTCGGTAGGAAGGCCCGGTGCAGTAAGCCTCCCGTCCAGGAGGTGACGACAATAAAAAGAAGCAGTGGTTTTAACCTGTGCCAGGGCAGCGGTTTATCAGTTGTCATGGGGGTTGAGGTTTTCAAACACAAAGTCGCTGCGATAAAGAGCAGGGATACCATACCGGTCATCAGATAGTAAGCCCAGAGATTCTTCCACGGCAGCCAGGTGACTATACACCACAGGTTGGACAGGATGACGGATATGATAAATGGGGTAACCGGTTTTTCCATCCCACCGAGGTTCCTGGCCCAGGTGAGCATGGGTATTGATGCTGCCAGGCCGCAAATAAACATCAACGGGAAGGTGATTGCCGGATGTGGTATCAATACTGCCAGCCAGGCCAGACAGATGGATGCCAACGCGGCAGCCCCAGCCGGAAAATTGGTGTTATACTTTGGAAGTGCAGAAACAAAAAACCCCATGGCAAGCCCCAGGACAAAGGAGTGGGTACCCCATACAGCACGGGTATCAAGTAGACTAAATGCCAGGGAGCCGTAAAAAGGAAAGCTGAGCACCCATGCCAGAATCCCAAAACCTGCGGCGGCAGGCAGCAGATGTTCACTCGCTTTCCAATTCATTAAACCATCCTTCCTTAACGTTAGCTTTTGCCATATTAGTTCTGCTAGTTGTTATATGTTTCCTCCTCCCAAACGCTTTAATTTCTTCGCATCCAATTTTCCCTACCCCTAAAACTACTCCTAAACTACCCCCAAACCCACCCCTGCAGGTTGGGTTTTTTCGGACTATAGAATGTTAGAATTGAGCTAAACACTTGATGAAGCCGGTGCTGAGGATTAGGCAAGGCTGGAAAGTGACGTGATGTCCATGCCAGTGAGATGACAGGGAGGAATTATTTATGGACAATCCTGAAAAACAGAAACAGCAGAAAATATTAAACAAAATATATAGCATTTAAAGAATGAATTTATAATTACTCACGGGAGGGGATAGGAGATGAAAAAACGGCTGAGAGCGATTGTGGGGATAGCCCTTGCCCTTATCTTGGGTATGACTTGGCTGGCAGGGAGCAGCCAGGGAGCGTCTGACAGCCCAGGCGCCATCACGGTAGGAGGCCAGGAAATAATCTACGACCGGATCTTCAAGGATGACACCGACAAAGACCATGTAAATGATCGCAAATCGTATTATAGTCAGGGCAACCTGGTGCTTACCACCTGGGACACTAATAAGGACGGTAAGGAAGACCTGTGGTTTGTTTACGATGAAGGGGAGTACCTGAAAGTGGAAGCCGCCGACCTGGACTTTGACGGCAAACCCGATGAACTCACCCATCTGGATCGCAACGAAAACGTCACCCGGGTGGAGCAAACGGGCATTGGCCTCTGGGATAAGCTGTGGCCGGCCGCAGCCGGTGTGTCAGTGATCGCCCTGGCTGCCGGCGCCTGGTTTCTCAGGATGCGGCGTCGGGCAGATATTAACAAGTAAAGGAGGCGTTGAAAAATGAGAATAAACCTGCGGACCAGGGTCACCGGACTATTTTTGTCATTCGTTTTTCTTTTAAATATCTTCACTCTACCGGTTTCTACGGCTTCTGGCGCCGGAGTAATAAACCAGGACGGCACTATTAATAATGAGGTGTTTGACCGGGACTGGAAGAAGTACTCCGACCTCGACCCCCGGATTCCCCTGACTTCGAAAAGCTGGGAGGCGCAACAGTGCATCCAGGTCCGCGACCGGGTAAAAGAGGTGAAGGCTCAGATCTTCGTACTAAAAAGGGACATGGAGATTGACCGCTTGATGCGCCTGGAACTAAGGGAATATAAGAAAAGCCTGGTTAAAAACATAAAGGTTAACTTGTTAAAGTCCTTCTGGAGGATGGCTTACGTTACCTATCAGACCATCAAGAGCGGCAAGGGCGTCGGCGAATCCTACGCCGGCCTGTTTACCAGCGTCGAGAAGATCAAAATACTGCACAACGGTTTGAAGTTCGTGCAAGGGGTTAAGCCCTTCGCCGACTCCGATCTGGGCAAGAACACCGAGGGTGTGATGAAACTGCTCGACGATTCGCTTACCATCGCCCAGGAACCCCAAAAAACCGGCGAAGTGCTTTTCAGCCGCATGTCGGATCAGATATTGGGCACCATGCCCTCGGCCGACTTGACCCCTGAGGAGATTGAAATACTGAGAACTCAGCATTTGAAAAACCGCTTTATCGACGACGTGCTGCAGAATAGCTATAAGGAAAACCGCCAGCGGCGAATTGAGCTAACCGAATTGGAGAAACAATTGCAGAAACTGGAGCAGGAGCTGGTCCAGTGGGAAGCCCAGGAAAAGCAGCGGGTAGCCGACATGCTGGTGGATGAGTTTAATAAGAAAAAGCAGGAGGAAGGCAAACCAGCTGACGATGAGGCAGACGCCGGCGGCAGTGCCGGCGTTGAACCAGGCGTGGAGCCGGTGGAGTCCGGTCTGGCCGGAGATTGGTCCGGCACCTTGGTTATCACCAAGGTGCACATCGGGGGCAAGGAGGGCGAGATGGAGCGGGCCCGGGTGGTTGGCAAATCGCAGTCCATTGAGAGCCGCGTCGAAAAGGACTCCCAGGGGCAATACGTTTTCATCGACGTAAAGAAAAATATGCAGTCCCGGGCGAATATCAATGGCAACCAGATAAGCATGTATAACGAAAACCAGGGCATTTTCGCCCGGTATACCGGGGTGATCAGCAGCGACGGCAAGAGAATCAGCGGGACGTTTGAAGTAGGGGATAAAGCCGGTGTAAGGTATTCCGGAACATGGGAAGTGGTAAAAAATTGACCAGGTTCTTTTCTTTATTTAATAAGGTCATATTATGCATTCTAATCCTAACAATCATGATAATCCTACCAACTACAAAGGCATACGGCAGCGACACGAAAATTATGATCAGAAAGAAGAAAAAGTAAGCTAATATAACGGCTACCAGCGAAATGAATAATTATGAAGAAATAAGGCAATGGGGTCAGGCTTGAATTATTGCACTTTACCGGCAACTCATATTAATGCAAAAGTGCAAGCCTGACCCATTTTTGCCCCAGCATATACACCACCAGTGATATGTGATAAACTGGCTATAATACAATAATTAGTAAGTCAGGTGTTGAACAGTGAAGCCTTTTCAAGCAAAGAGATCTTTTATTGGTATTAGCATCGGCTATTTCATTCTGGAGGTAGGGCGTTATATCGTCAAAGGGCAATTTAATTTTTATGAAATGCTTATTCGAGACGTTAGTGCTGCCGTTGCTTTGGGTATTATTTTTATGGCTTATAAATACATGAAGACACCTTAAGTGGCATCGTAACGGCAAAATATTGGAAACATCCGGGAAAAAGCCGTGTTGAGAGTTCTCGGCTTTATTTGTTGTACATTTTAACAACATGCGCCATACCAATTGTTAGGGGATGTGGCATATTTTATGAAATTTTCTAATGTTATTACCAAAAGGTATATTTTACCTTTTATTTGTGTTATTATAACAGTTACTGGGCCGGGCTGCGGATGGAAAGCTTAAAGAAGTTTATTAAAGCATGCCAGGCATGGCGTAGTGCTGCGAGGGAACTTTATATAAAAAAAATCGTCACTTAATAAGATACCAAAGTAAATAAAAGGTGAAATAGAATGCCAAAAGCTTCATCCGCATCAGCCAGTATTTTTCAAAACCGATTTATCCAAGCCATTATGATTTCTGCAATATTTCTGCAAGTAGGAATCTGGATCAGAAATTTTGCCATACTACTGTTTGTAATGGAAAAGACCGATAATAACCCTTTTGCCGTGTCCCTTATTTACGTTGCAGAGTTCGCGCCGATTTTCCTTTTTTCTATTATCGGCGGAACATTTGCGGATCGCTGGCAGCCAAAAACTACAATGATATGGTGTGACTTATTAAGTGCATTGTCGGTGATTATTGTACTTTTAGCGAGCATTTTCGGCACCTGGCAAGCAATATTTTTCGTCACGCTTATTTCTGCTATACTTTCGCAGTTCTCACAACCTTCCGCTATGAAGCTATTTAAAACGCATTTACCAGTGAACAAATTGCAATCCAGCATGGCAATGTTTCAAACATTGATGGCCATTTTTATGGTTATAGGGCCGGTGCTGGGAACCTTTGTCTATCAAACCTTCGGCATCTCCTTTTCCATTGGCGTGATGGGGGTAGCATTCCTGTTATCAGCCTTTGCACTGACTTTTATCCCGCCAGATCAGCAAAAAACAACTGCAATGCCGGAGAATCACTTTTGGCATGAGTTGGCTGAAGGTTTCCGCTATGTCTGGTCCAATAAGGTTCTTAAAACCCTTGGCGGCACTTTTTTGATAGCCGGGCTGGCGGTTGGTGTCATCCAGCCGCTGGGAGTATTTATCGTGGTGGAACGCCTTGGCCTGCCGAAGGAAAATTTACAATGGCTTATGATGGTATACGGGGCAGCCATGCTGATAGGGGGCGGCCTGGTGATGGGCATCGCGAAAAAAATCTCCCCCCAGATGTTGCTTGCAGTAGGGTTGCTTGCCAGTTCCATATCCGTTGTAGGTGTTGGGTTATCAACCAGTCTGAAGTTGACATTGGCATTTCAATTCCTGGGTGGTTTGTTTTTTCCCTGTATCCACATAGGAGTGAACACACTCATTTTGAAAAAGACGGAAGAGGCGCTAATCGGCCGGGTAAACGGAGTACTTACCCCTTTGTTTATGGGTGCCATGGCAAGCATGATAGGCCTGGCGGGTTGGCTGAAAGTTAAGTTTTCCCTGGTCACGATGTATGAATTGTCGGCCCTGCTGTTTTTTATAGGTATGTTGTTGATGGCGACTCTGTTTAACGAGAAAAAAGAAGCCACGACTTTACCTGAATAAAAAAGGGCCGGCTGAACTGCAATAATATATATGGTATGGCTTGAATGCTGTATTTCTTGAAAAACACCGGGAGAGGCAAGGCGGCGAGATGAGCATACAGATATTCGGCACAAAAAAATGCCAGGATAGCAGGAAAGCAGAACGCTATTTCAAAGAACGCAACATACCTTATCATTTTGTTGACTTAACAGTGCGGGGTCTCAGTAAAGGCGAACTGGACAAGGTCAAGTCGTCGGTGGGCCTGGAAAACCTTATCGACACAGCGGGAAAGGAATATGCCAAACGCAATCTAAAATATATCGTTCACGACAAAGAGGAGATGCTGCTGGCTCACCCGCTGCTTTTCAAAACTCCAATTGTGAGGAACGGGTACAAGGTTACGGTTGGCTATTGCCCTGAGGTCTGGCACGGGTGGAGCTAAACTAAATCCACTGAGCGGAGCGAAAACAGGAGTAATTTATAAAAGTTTTATGCACTTTTATAAAACTTTTATAAAACCTTTAAAACCAGTTTAAAGGTTTCTTCTACAATGACCTTATTACAAACAAGGAGGTCATTGTAGTGAGCAAAATCAAGCTTTTGTATGATGTGATTACGACCATGAAAGACAAGGAGTCTTGCAGTGGGAATCTCAAAGTGGAAGGCAGCAAGGACCAGGTCAAAATATTCGGCCTGGACAATGAATTTGAAAAAAATATGGCGGACGGAAAGATGAAGGCCAAGGTTACCCTGGAAATGGATAAAGATGGAAAGAAGGTGAAGCATGAAAGCAGCACTGAATTTGAGGGGTCTTGTTCTCACGGTACCGGTCACCAAGGTTTTATGGGCCACATGTTTTCTCACCATTGTCACGGCCAGCATCCTGACCATGGCCAGGTGGGTGACTGTGGCGACAAGAAGCGGTGCGGGATCAAGGAGAAGCTGTCCAGGCTGGCGTGCATGTTAAATGTTTTAAACAGCTTAAAAGTGAAGGAACGGGAGGATAAAAGCACTGTGCTGTCCCTGGATTTTAATGAAATTCCCGGGGAGCTGAAAAAAATGATCCACGAAAAGTTGCTTCAAAAGAAAATGCAACATGAGCACGGCCATCAGTGTATGTGCAAAGAATTCTCCACCATGGAAGTTTCAACTGGCGGATTGAACATTATCATCAACAAGAACAAAGAAGTGGAAAAGGTTACATTAACCATTGAGGGAAAGCAAAAAGACGATCTCAATAATCCGCACCACATGAATTTGCAGGCGGAGCTGTGCTTTGCCTGGTGAGCAGGGTATCAAAGACTGACCGGTCAAGCGCCGGTTTTTCTTTTTAGGGCTTGGGCCAATTTTAAAATGATCGTTTCACTGTGGGGTTTTTCAGGGTATATCAGGGTATATAATGAAGTAATGCTATGCAACAGGGACGACGGGTGATTGATATGAGAAGGCATGAAGAGTATAGCCACTTTTTTGAAATATTCGAACGGCACCGGAGGTACCACCGGGAATGTCACCGGATGCATAAATCCGTGAGATATTTTCGCCCGTTTGCTCTGTTGTTCAACTTGCTGATCTTGTATTTGTTGTTTAAACTGGCCGGCATGAAGGAGATTGTGATCTTTATTGCAGCATTGCTGATCGCGAAAGAAATAATCCAGGTATTGTTTCTCCTGCGCCTGGAAAAGAGAGTTTTTAAGCCTATTGAAGCTTTAAAAAACGGGGTAGAGGAGATTGCCAAGGGTAATTATGACGTAAGAGTAGAGTGTGATATGAGCAATGAAATCGGCCTGCTGGTTGCTTCTTTTAATGAAATGGCTCGAAAACTGGGAGAGGGCGAAAGAATCAAGTCTGAATATGAAGAAAACAGAAAGGCGCTGGTCGTCAACATTTCCCACGACTTAAAGACTCCCATTACCTCCCTGCAGGGGTATGTTGAAGCTATGCTGGACGGAGACATACCGCCGGAAAATAAAAATAGATACCTGCAGGTAATACATCGGAATATTGTTTATGTAAACAGACTGATAGATGATCTTTTTCTTTTTTCCAAGTTAGATATGCAGAAGTTGAATTTTGAGCTTGCAGGTGTGTCTATCCGGGCTTTTATGGGTGATCTGACGGAAGAATTCAGGTTTGAGCTGGCAGAAAGGCAGGTGCAGCTTGTATATATTGAAAAAATGGAGCAGGATTTGCCGGTTCTCATGGACAGGAAGAGAATGCACCAGGCCATCAGGAATATCATTGGCAATGCTTTAAAATACGGGCCGGAGAATGGTTTGGTCATAAGCGCCGGACTATCGAAACTGGGTGACTTTGCCTGTATTGAAATCAGCGACAACGGACCGGGAATCCCCGCAGACAAACTCCCCCATATTTTCGACAGGTTTTACCGGATCGATAATGAACGCACAAAGGATCTATTGAGCACCGGGCTCGGGCTGGCCATCGCCAGGGAGTTGGTGGAAGCCCACGGGGGAAGAATTACGGCTGCAAGCGAGGAAGGCAAAGGCACGTGCTTTACGATTACACTTCCGCTTGCCGGCTGCGTTGGGGAGGGGGCTGCCGGTGAAACGCATTTTGATCATTGAGGATGATCTAAATATCGCCGAGTTGGAAAGGGATTATCTTCAGCTAAACGGATTTAAGGCTGACATCGTCCAGGATGGAGCCCAGGGGCTGAAAAGAGCGCTCACGGGCAATTATGACATTGTCATTGTGGATCTGATGCTGCCCAACAAGGACGGATATGAAATCATTAAAGACATCAGGAGAAGATTGGATATTCCGGTGGTGGTTGTTTCGGCCAAAAGTGAAGATATAAGCAAAATCAGGGGGCTGGAGTACGGAGCCGATGATTATTTGACCAAGCCGTTCAGCCCGGGGGAACTGGTGGCCAGGATCAAGTCCCATGTCAAGAGATATGAGCGGCTCAAGGGCAACATGGTGTCTTCCGAAGTGCTCACCCACGGGGGACTGGAAATCAATACGGCATCTCATCAGGTATCTGTCAACGGCAGGGAAGTGCAGATGACCGCCAAGGAGTATGAGCTTTTGCTGTTTCTTGCTTCCCATCCCAACATTGTGTTTTCAAAAGAACACCTCCTGGCAGCCATCTGGGGAGACGATAACTACGGGGATACGGCAACCGTGGCCGTGCATATCCCAAAGATAAGAAAAAAGATAGAAAAAGACCCTTCGAACCCGGAGTTTATCGAAACGCTATGGGGAACCGGATACAGGCTGACAGGCGCTTGCCGGGGATAGAGAAGTTTATTGCTCAGGCTTGGTTAAGCCTTCTGCGATACAATCGATAATAGGGTGGACAAATAGCATATAAAGCAAGGGGTTATCGCCGTTTTGGATGATAACCCCTTGCTTATTTTTGCCCCTGAAATAGGTCTTAGGGACTTCATTACTCTGTTTTTCTATCATCCAATTTGCTGGAATTCCACCCTTTTACTGTTTTTTGTCAGGACAAATCACAATTATTTAATAATTAATAGCCTAACGGGGAATATTTTAATTGTTTGCTGATTCCGTAGCATTGCATGGCAGTGAATCCTAAATTACTTTTCAGCTTCTGATATTATCCGGGAGGACCGATGATTCTAAATACTGAACAGCTCCGTCAAAAAGCTCATGAACTTGCACTGACACACGACCCTTACGTGAGACGCAGGCCATCAAAGCGCCTGTGGCGGGAGTTTTATGCGGACGTCGAGAATTTGCGTATGTTTATACGCTCCCTGCAGGACGGCTGTGCAAACTGTTCGCAGCCCGCTGAAGAATGGCTGCTCGATCATGCTGAGTTCATCGAAGAACAGGTGCTGGTCGTCCGGCGCCAGCTTTCCGAAGCCTTCTTACGGGATATGCCGCACCTGCACAAGACCGGCAAGACAAGGGTACTGTCTATCTGTGCTGATTATCTCAAGCATGCGGACGGGCACCTGGACGAGGACTCACTGGTTTCATACATCAATTTTTACCAGGAAGTATCGGTTTTGAACATTGCTGAGGCGTGGGCGGTACCGCTGATCATGCGCATCGCCTTAATCCGGTGCCTGGCCGAAATCATGGAACTGGTCCGCGAGCGGCGGGAGGTGTGTACATTAGTCGAACGGTTGCTAGCGCGCATAGAGCCGTCGAAGTTGAATCCTGATGTTCTTCAGGCTGCCCTTGAAGAAGCAGGCCAGGATATGCCGCTCTCCGGTCCGCTGATCGTCCATTTGGTCAGGCACCTGCGTGAATGGGCGGACGATTCGTCTACAGTACGGGAATGGCTGATCTGTAAACTGGAAAATGGCCCTGACAGCCTTGATCAAATCGTCTCCTACGAGTATCAGCTTCAGGCCGCCTATCAGGTGAACACAGGCAACCTCATCGGAAGTCTGCGCAAAATTTCGCGACTGCACTGGAGCGATCGGTTCGAGCAGATTTGTATGGTTGAGCACACTTTGCGCGAAGAAAGCGCTGGCGTTTACCCGCTGCTTGATTTTTCAAGCCGTGACGTGCTGCGAAGACGCGTTGAGCAATTGGCCCGCCGCCTGCGCGTACCGGAAAATCTGGTCGCGCAGCAGGCCGTCGAGCTTGCGGCGCAGGAATACGAGCAGGCGTACGTGGATCGGGAGCAGGCGGATGAGTCTGCCGGCAGTCCGGCAGATTTAGAAAAATTTCCGCGCCAGGCATTTGCACCTTACTACCTGCTTGAACCTGATGGTGTCAAGGAGCTGTGGCGTGCGCTGAAAATGTGCAGCACTCCCCGGTATCTGCCGGAAACAGGAATTTTGCGACGTGCCACCGGCGCGTATTTCACCATTCTCACAGGATTGTTCGCGGTCGTCCTGCTCGGCTTCGCCGTATGGATCGGAGGGGGCGCCAGCTTTACTACTGTACAGTGGGCGATGATACTGCTGGCGCTGTCGTTGCCCGCGAGCCAGTGGGCCGTCATGTCGGCACACTGGCTTATAGAGTGCGCCAGGCGGTCGCGGCCGCTGTTGAGATACGATTTCTCGCACGGGATTCCGCCTGAAGCTACCACTATGGTCGTCATTCCCGTAATCTGGTCCACAGTCAAAGAGGTGCAGGAATTGGCGGACCGCCTGGAACTGCATTACCTGGCCAACCGGGACTCAAATATCCACTTCGCTCTCCTGGGTGATCTTGTTGATGCGGATGCGCAGAGACTGCCAGAGGATGCTGACGTCCTTGCCGCCGCACGCGCAAGCATTGAGGGGTTAAACTGCATGTACTCCCGCATGGGCGGGAGTACATTTCACCTCTTTCAGCGCCGCAGGTTGTGGAACCCGTCCGAGGGGGTATGGATGGGGTGGGAGCGCAAGCGAGGCAAATTGGTGGAGTTTGTCGAACTGCTTAAAGGACGGACTGATACGACTTACGACTGCGTAGTCGGGGATACAGCTATCTTGTCGCGCATCCGTTACATCATCACCCTTGACGCGGATACGCAACTGCCGCTGGGAAGTGCGCAGCAGATGATCGGCACCCTGCATCTGCCCTACAACCGGCCACGGTTAAACCGTACGCGTACACGGGTCATCGAGGGATATGGAGTTCTGCAGCCACGTATCGGCATTAGCCACGGGGCGGCCTTACGTTCGCGATTTGCTTATTTATGGTCGGCGGATCCGGGAATAGATCCGTACGCCTTTGCCGTCTCCGATCCATACCAGGATGGGTTAGGGCAGGGTATTTTTACGGGGAAGGGTATATTCGATGTTGATGCATTTGCGAAAGTTTTGTGTGAACGTATTCCAGAAAACCGGGTGCTCAGTCACGACTTATTGGAAGGCGGGTTTATACGCGCAGGTCTGCTGCCGGACATTGAATTAATCGATGAGTACCCATCCACGTTCAGCGCTTATCAAAAGAGAATGCACCGCTGGACGCGCGGCGATTGGCAATTACTCCTATGGCTGTTTCACCGTGCCCGCGACCGGCGGGGAACGCTTGTGCCGGTTGATTTATCCCCCCTTACTCGCTGGCAAATAATCGACAATCTCCGGCACAGTGTACTGCCGCCGGCGCAGTTTGCAGTACTGCTGCTTGGCCTGACCCTCTTACCTGGCTCTCCCGGGCGATGGCTCGCTTTTGTGTTTGCTACATTGTTTTTACCGTTGCTCCGCCAATTGGTGGCAATCAGGCGAACGTTTTGGCGTCCACGGAGCTTGCTGGCTACAGTCGGTCAAGTTTTGGTAACCATTATTACACTGCCGTTTCAAAGCGTGCTGTTGCTGGATGCAATCTCTAGCACCCTGTACCGCTTATTCGTGTCAAAACGTCATTTGCTTAAATGGGTCAGTGCCGCAGAAGTTGAACGACGCAGCCGGAGCGGGCGCTACCCTGCGCTGCTGGGTATTTACGGAGGTTACGCGCTGGTATTACTCTTTGCACTGGCAGTGGCAGCCAGTACCGTACCGGAGCTGCAGTTGACAGGCACGGCCCTTTGCGCTATATGGGCTATGGCACCGCTTGCGGTCCGCTGGTTGGACCGGCCCTTGCAGCGGCCCGAACGCCCCCTTTCAGCGGCTGAGGAGGAAGAATTGCGAAAGTTGTCGGGACAGATTTGGTCGTTCTTTGAGGACTACGTTTCTGAAACAGATCATTGGCTGCCGCCTGATAATGTTCAAATTGAGCCGCCCAACGGGATCGCGCACCGCACTTCGCCCACCAACATCGGGCTTTATCTCGCTTGCGCGCTGGCTGCGCGGGATTTCGGGTTCATCGATACGCCCGGCTTGATTGATCGTTTGGAGCGCACCATCAGTACGGTTGAGCACCTGGATAAATGGAAAGGCCATCTTTACAACTGGTACGACACGGTCACCCTCGAACCATTACCTCCGCTGTACGTGTCAACGGTGGATTCCGGTAATTTTGCCGGCTGTTTGATGACGGTTAAAGAGGGGCTGGCGGAATGGCTCAAGTCGGACATGGAGGGTGACGAACAGTCAGGTATTAATCGGTATCGCGGTAAAAAGGCGGAGGATTTTAATGTTGCCTTCGCCGGGGAGTTGACGCCTGCACTGAAAGATGAAGATGAAGCCGGAACCGGTGTAGCGGTGACCGCTGGGGTCCGGGCGCAAGAGAAGACGGCAGATGGCAGAACATCGCCCAAGAGCGTCCGGGAGGATTGGCCGGCATGCGGGCAAAATCTGATCGCTCGCTTAGAGGTGCTGATAAACGGGACAGACTTTCGTCCACTTTACGACCATAAGGCCAAATTATTTAACATAGGCTACAACACCAGGCTGCGTGAACCTGATCAGATCCTATATGATTTGATGGCATCAGAGGCAAGGCTGTCAAGCTTTATTGCCATTGCCCTCGGTCATGTGTCTGTGTCGCACTGGCATGCGCTGGGGCGGACAATGACAAGGGTAGGGCGGCGGGTCACGCTGCTCTCGTGGTCCGGGACAATGTTTGAATATTTAATGCCCTGGCTTTTTATGCGTACCTATCGAAACACCGTCTGGGACAGCACCTACCGTGCGGTGGTCAAGCGGCAAATCGAATACGCGCATCAACGGGGAGTCCCTTTCGGTATCTCTGAATCCGGCTACTACGCCTTTGATTATCGGATGAACTATCAATATAGGGCCTTTGGTGTTCCCGGCCTTGGATTCAAGCGCGGCCTCGAACAAGATTTGGTTGTGGCGCCGTATGCGACAATACTTGCCATACCATTTGCGAAGCGTCAAGGGCTGGAGGATTTGCGCAAATTGGAGGAGCTTGGCGCACGTGGAAAATATGGCTTCTTCGAAGCCATAGATTTTACGTCTGAACGGCTGCCGAAGGATCAGACCAGCGTGGTTATTCGCAGTTTTATGGCTCATCATCAGGGAATGAGCCTGCTCGCCCTGGCCAACTTGCTGGCGCCGAAAAAACTATACGGGCGCTTTCACCGTGACAAGCGAGTGCAGGCAGCAGAATTGCTGTTGCAGGAACGTCTTCCTGCGCGGCCAAAAATCATTAAACATCCCGCCATGGCATGTGTACATGTGCCTGATACGAGGCCGGCTGTGACTGGTGCCCGGCGCGAATACCTCAGCGCGGACACGCCTACACCCGAGGTTTGTATTCTTTCCAACGGGACATTTATGACCGTAGTGACCAACAGCGGCAGTGGGCTCAGCCGGTACGAAGGTCTGGCCGTTACGCGCTGGCGGGAGGATCCGGTGCTGGACGATTGGGGGAGCTACATGTATATCCGTGACGTTACTCGCGATGCGGTATGGTCGCCGTCTTTTCAGCCGTGCCGTGTCCCGTCTTTTGAACAACGGGTGCAATTTTCCCTTGATCGGGCTACCTTCATGCGTGTGGATGGAGACGTGCAGACCAGCCTGGAAATCTGCGTGTCTCCGGAATGGAATGCGGAAGTCCGCCGTTTGACGCTTACTAACGCCGGAAATGAAGCGCGGATCATCGAAGTCACAACATTTCTTGAACTGGCCCTGGCGCCTCCCTGCGCTGACGATGCGCACCCGGGTTTCAGCAAATTGTTCATCAAAACGGAATATGCGGAGGATGTCCAGTGCCTTCTGGCCCGGCGCAGGCCCCGCCAGGAAGACGAAAAACCGTTATGGGTGGCGCATGCGCTGATGGTCACAGGCCGAACGCTGGGACCGGTAGAATACGAGACCGATCGAGCCGGCTTTATTGGCCGGGGCCATACGCTCTCCCAGCCGCAGGGAATCCGTTCCCGCCTGCGGGGTACGGTGGGCTCTGTAGCCGACCCTGCCTTAATCATGCGGAGGCGATTTAGCATCAAGCCTGGTGCACAGGTGCAACTTAACGCTGTCACTGCTGTGGCTGGCACGAAGGAAGAGGCGATGGACATTGTCAGCCGTTTCCCGGGGGAACTGGTGGTGGAACGAACATTTCAACTAGCCTGGAATCGCAGTCAAATCGAACTTCAGCATTTGCACCTGACTGCCGCCCAGGCCATGGCCTGGCAAGCTTTTGCGGGCCAGGTGTTGTATACTCCGCCGCTGCGGCAGGAGCGAAAGCTTTGTATTGCTGCTAATGTAAAAGGGCAGTCCGGCCTCTGGGCATACGGAGTTTCCGGAGACGTGCCGATGATCCTGGTACGGGTTGAGAACCTGGCCAATATGCAGTTTATCGTTAAACTACTGACCGGGCACGAGTATCTTCGCCGTTTGGGGTTACTTTTTGACCTGATCATTCTGAACGAATCGGCGGGAGGATACCAGCAGGATTTGCAGGAAACACTCATGCGGGCGGTGGAACAAGTGGTTAACCGGTGCGGCGCAGTGCCCGGCGGCATTTTTATCATCAATGCCAGTCAGCTGCCGGACGAGGACAGGACACTGCTGCTCGCCGCAGCCCGTGTCGTGCTGCGGGCAGACGGTCCCAGCCTCAAGGCGCAATCCAAACTGCCCCGGCGGGATACCGTCTTCCCGGCGCCCCTCACGCCGGAAGCGCCGTCAAACAGGTTCGGAACGCCTGTGCCGGACGATGTACGCGACTTGATGTTTTTCAACGGTTGGGGAGGATTTTCGCCGAATGGCCGGGAGTATCAGATTATGCTAAAAAACGGCAATCATCTGCCGGCGCCATGGATCAATGTAATCGCCAATCCGCGCTTCGGCTGTCTGGTCTCCGAGCTAGGCACGGGTTACACCTGGTGGCGCAACAGCCGTGAGTGCAAACTGACCCCGTGGTCTAACGACCCCGTGCTCGACCCACCGGCTGAAGTGTGTTATCTGCGGGACGAAGAGAGCGGCGAACTATGGACTGCCACGCCAAGACAGGGGGACGGTTTAACTGTTTCGTCTACTGCACCTGCTGATCAGCCTTACACCGTTACCCATGGCCGGGGGTTCACGCGTTTTCACCACGAAAGACATGGTGTCAGGCAGGAAATGACCGTTTTTGTTCCGCATGATGATCCGGTCAAAGTGGTCAAGTTACGGTTGCAGAACAGGAGTGCCGGGCGGCGGCGCCTTTCCGTCACCTATTACGCTGAATGGGTATTGGGTGTACAGCGCCCGGCGAACGCCCCTTTCGTCACCACGGAGTGGGATGAGTCTGCCCGGGTCATGCTGGCCCGCAACGTATATCAGGAGGCGTTTCGCGATGCCACAGCCTTTTTAGGTGTATATCCGCAACCAGAAACGTCTGTCGAGCCACCGGCTGCGGGAGAATTCGCAGCGCAGCGGAACGTCGCCAGGGAGGAAGATTTGTCCTGGACGGCAGACCGCAATGAGTTTCTCGGTCGCAACGGCACATTGGAAAATCCTGACGCTTTTGCCCGGGAGCGTCTGTCAGGCCAAACAGGATCTCTTTATAACCCTTGCGGCGCGGTGCAGGCCAAGCTCAGCCTGGAGCCTGGAGCCGAACGGACAGTCTACATCTTGCTCGGTTGCGAACATTCCCGGGACGCCGCCGTGCAACTGGCGCAGAAATACTGCCAAACCCGTGTCTGCGATCAGGCCTTTGATCTGATAAGGGAATTCTGGGATGGTGTTTTGGGCCAGGTCTCAGTTGCCACGCCCAGCCCGGAGATGGATGTCCTGATGAACGGTTGGTTGCTTTACCAGACCCTTGGCTGCAGAATGTGGGCGCGATCCGCTTTTTACCAGGCGGGAGGTGCGTACGGCTTTCGCGATCAATTACAGGACGCTCTGGCGCTCCTGCACTCCCGTCCAGACCTCACGCGGGCACAAATTTTGTTACACGCAGCGCATCAATATGAGGAGGGCGATGTGCAGCATTGGTGGCATGAAGAGACGCAATACGGCATCCGCACGCGTTTCTCCGACGATTTGCTGTGGTTACCGTATACTGTCGGACGGTATGTCGAGCATACAGGGGACGACAGCATACTTGACGAGGCGGTGCTTTATCTGCATAGTGAACCTTTGCCGGAGGGTGAACATGAACGCTACGAGCCGACCCAAATCTCTACCCGGAGCGGCACCGTCTTCGAGCACTGTCTGTGCGCCATCGACAGGGCATTACCGCGCTTCGGTGAACACGGGTTGCCGCTGATCGGAATCGGTGACTGGAACGACGGTCTGAGCCGGGTTGGCGCTGCAGGCCGTGGTGAGAGCGTGTGGCTGGGCTGGTTTCTCTGTGATGTGCTGAACCGGTTTACGGAACTATGCCGGCAGCGTGGCGATGTTGAGCGGGCGGGACGCTACCGGGAGGTACGCGATGAACTTACCTCCTCAATTGATGAGCACGCCTGGGATGGGCAGTGGTACCGGCGGGCCTTTACCGACGCCGGTACGTGGCTGGGTTCTATTTACAATGAAGAGTGCCGTATAGATGCCATTGCCCAGTCGTGGTCGGTCATCTCCAGAGCGGCGCCGCAAGAGAAAGCAATGCAAGCGATGCAGTCCTTTGACCGCGAGCTTGTGGACAGGGATCTTTCCGTTGCGCGTCTTTTGACACCGCCTTTTGACCGCACGGATCCCAGTCCCGGCTACATTCAGGGTTATCCGCCCGGCATTCGGGAGAACGGAGCCCAGTATACGCATGGGGTCATCTGGAGCATTGTTGCCTGGTGCGGGCTTGGCAACGGAGAAAAGGCTTTTGAATTATTTCACATGTTAAATCCTCTAAATCATACACACACGCCGAATGAAGTACGGCAATATGCCGGAGAACCTTACGTCATGGCGGCAGACGTTTACACGGTGGAGCAGCATCAGGGGCGCGCCGGGTGGACGTGGTACACCGGCGCTGCGGGATGGATGTATCAGGCAGGAATTGAGTGGATCCTCGGCCTGCGCCGCCGTGGCCAACGGCTGTACATTTGCCCGTGCATTCCTTGCGCATGGCCGGAGTTTTCCGTCAGCTACCGTTTTGGCAGCGCACGCTACCTCATTACTGTCAAAAATCCCTCGCGCAAGTCCGGCGGAGCAACCGCATTAGAAATTGATGGGCGGGAAACTTCGCTTAGGGGCCTAGACGTGCAGGAGGGTCCTTACGTTGATTTGAATGACGACGGGCAGGTCCATCGTGTGGTTCTGGTGTTGTAGGTATATGGGATCTCCCTTACTTTATTAGTGGCGCCCCAGGGCAAAAAGGCGTGGCCAACGGCTGTACATTCGCCCGTGCATTCCTTGCGCATGGCTAAATTCCTCGTATAATTTTAAGTGACCGACTTGCTTCACTTTTAATAAGCTCTGGTTTATCGCCATTTGCTATTTTATTTAATATATCTATACTGTCTTGAGAATGAAAAGCCGATAGGCAAAGTGTACATTTCCAAAATATAATGTCATTGTCAGAGTAGTTTGCCATCGTGTTTATGAGAGTTTTAAACGCTTTTTTCATATCGCAATCTTTGTGATAAAACAATAAAAATCCTATTGCATCTATCACTTCTGAAATTTTGCTTTCTACTTTACAACTAAGTACATCTAACAACACGGGCAGTATTGAAATATCCATTTTGCTAAAACTACGGGCTATAATATCCCTTGGTAAAGGATAGCTGATTTTTTTAGACACCTTATCTGGCAAAGAGTGATGTTGGTTCTTACCGATTACGCCTAAATAGTTTACCATCTTTTTTGCCGTTTCTGCATTTCCTTTTTCAAGAGCCTCACAAATTTCAATTTTAGTGTAAAGGCTTTTTTCTATTTTCAGACGCTTTAATAGACACTCTACGAAATCACTGTGGGTAATGTAATTACGTTCTGACAATAGACGTACTGCAACTGACCTTTCAACAGGTGATTTAGAGTATAATCTTTTTTGCAATTCTGCGTTTGAAAATAATCTATTGTTCTCTATATCCGTTTCTTTGATAAATCCACGATTTTTTAAATATTCTTGACTACTTTTCATGAGAGGCAATTCCCCATTATTGCAAAGATTATTTCTCATGCACCGGTAGGGTTTTGTGTTTGATTCTAGCAGTAATCATGATGTGTGAATAGAATTTTTTACGTTAAGTACTTCAAGGTCTATGATAAAGGATGGTTCAGTTTGCTTAAGTTTGGCTGGTACTACCCCCTGTTGTAGGTATAGGCTTTGTCCCAGAGTTGCCTATTAGTCGACATAATAGGTAAAGACGAACGAAAATAGCAAAAATGCCTACGTAAATGAGGTTTTTTTTGATGCTGCTATATCCTCTCTCGAGCTAATTCCAGGAAGGCATGAAGAGCGGGAGAGATCCACTTGTCCTTGTGATAAGCTACCTGAGTGATGATGTTGAAATCCGGGCTGTTCCAGCCAAGGTCCACCAATGTTCCCTGAATAAGTTCCGCTTCTACTGTTATGCGGGGCAGTATGGTGATGCCCAAGCCGTTAATGGTACATCTTTTTCTGGCCTCAATGTTGGCAAATTTCAATATAGAACCCACCTGTAAACCTCTGTTTTCGAAAATCTTTTTCAAAGTGGCCCGGTAACAACAGCTGCATAGAATCATCGTTTCTCCCTGAATGTCAAGAGGTGTGACGGGAACCCTTTTACTCAGCGGGTGTCCGGCAGCCGATATCAGAACCATGGGTTCATCCAGCAGGGTTTCAGACACCAGGTCAGGATTCGTAATTGCCTGTCCCATAAAAAATGCTACATCGATTTTATTCTCTTTGAGACTGTGAATCAGGTCGTCCGGATAGCCATTCATCATGGTGAGATCGACACCTGGGAAAAGTTTTCGGTACTCCTGAAGCAACGGTGGCAAGCGGTAGATGCAAGAAGTTTCCACTGCCCCGACGGATAACGCTCCCCTTGGAACTGCCGAACCGGAAACCAATTCTGTTGCCTCCGAGTTCAGTTTAAGAATTTTTTCGGCATAAGGTAGCAGATTTTCCCCGTCTTTGGTTAGTGTAACTTGCCGTCCAAGCCTTTCAAAAAGCTTTGTGTTTAATTCACTTTCCAGGGCGCCCACCTGGGCCGTTATACTGGATTGAGCATAGTCAAGCAATTCCGCCGCCCGGGTAAAACTATGCAGCTTCGCTACCGCGATAAAAGCTTTTAATTGCCGTATTTCCATTTTCTTAGTCCTCTTAAATCCAATTAAAAATAGTGATTAGTATTATCGGAAGTTTTGTCTGCAACAAACTGTAACTCAATGATACAATAAATCAACCAATAAATGTTATTTAGTTTTATCCCCAAACCGAAAAATCACACCAGGAGGAGAAATACTCATGTCTAGAATGATTGCTTATTGCGGGCTTGTCTGCTCTGATTGTCCAACCTTTTTGGCTACGAAAAACGATGATAACGTTGCCAGGGAAAAGACAGCGGCCATGTATGCCGAGAAATATGGATTTGACCTGAAGCCCGGTGAAATCAATTGCGACGGATGTCTGGCCGTGGGAGGGAGACTGCTTGACTTTTGCCAGGCTTGCGGGATCAGACGTTGCTGTACCAAGAAGGGTCTGAAAAACTGCGTGCTTTGCGATGAACAACCGTGTGAAGAACTTGTAAAGTTGCATGAGTTATCACCGTATGCAAAGGATTGCTTTGATGCTCTGAAAAAGGAGATTGGATAGGAGGATTCCCAATGGAAGAGAATCAAGTCAACCTCGGCGCGCTGGCAGCCGCCTATTATCGCGCCTACCATGCCATACACGATGACCCTAAAATCTTTTATGACTACCTGGCCAATCGTTTGATTACAGAGGGGGAACGTGTATTCCTTGAACGGCTATTCACGCAGTTGTTTGAATCTATTGACCCTGCAAGCGCCGCGCCGTGCCCTGAACAAACGACCGCCCTGGCACAGTCGATGCGGGCCATACCGTTCCCGCCCATCGCCCTCAGCCGCAATCGATATGCGGAAGACAGCCTTAAGATGGCTGTCAGGCATGGGGTGCGACAGTATGTGAATCTTGGGGCTGGAATGGATACCTTTGCGTTTCGGTGTCCGGAAATGCTGGAGCAACTTCAGGTGTTCGAGGTCGATCATCCTGCTACGCAATACTTTAAGCGCCGTCGCATCGCTGAATTAGGATGGGAGCAACCAGCACAACTGCACTTTGTTCCGGTGGATTTCACACAGGAGGATCTGGCAACGGCACTCACACACTCATCGTATGACCCACAGACACTAAGCTTCTTTAGCTGGCTGGGCGTCACCTTTTACTTGCCCCGCGAAGCGGTATTCGCCACATTGCGCGCCTTCGCCAATGTCGCCCCCGCAGGCAGCACAATCGTTTTCGATTACCTGGATACCGACGCATTTATCCCCGGGAAAGCGGCGCCACGCGTGCAATCTGCGATAGAGAAATTGCAGCAGGTGGGCGAGCCCTGGATCACGGGCTTTGATCCGACCACGCTTGCTACGGATTTCGCCCGTCTGGGCTTACGTTTCCATGAGAACTTGAACCCATCCGATATCCAGGAACGCTACTTCAAGGGACTCACGGACGGCTACTATGCGTGCGAGCATGTGCATTTTGCGTGGGCAGTGGTCGCATAAATTTACTTTAATAACGGCATAAAATAACTTGAGTATATTATGAAACTTGATATAATTTATTGGAAATTTATAAAGGAGTTGATGAGATGTCGGTATTTTTAGAAACACTCACAAGGGGTTACGGAAGTCCTTCATAGTCGCATGTATGTTCTAACTATATATGGATTCTTCCGTAACAATAAAATATAATTAAAAAATTTGCATTACGTATACATGGTGAAAGAAGGTTCCTTTTTGGGGAACCTTCTTTTTATAGTTGCGACAATCATCCATGCCGCTAAAGCGGCACCAGCAGGAGTATGAATATATCAAGAATTAATTTTCAGGGTAGTTAACCGGTGCCTGGAAAATTTCGGGGAGGAGCGATGATCTTCTGACTCTTCACATCTTTAATGCCCAATGCGGTTATCCTCAAACCAGGCAGGAAGTCACATGATAAAAACAATATACTGTACAGTATATCATTGAAAGGGTAGCCGAATCCCCTGGCTAACTCTTCCAGTTTATGAACTTTGCCGGTTAACGTTGAAATGGGGCTATCGCTCATTACTCCACCCAGTTCGAGCGGCAGTCGGAACGACACCCGGTCTTTCTCAATCAGCACCATTCCGCCGTTCATCGCAGCCACTTCGGCGGCGGCCCGGGCCATGGAGGAACGATCCCGGCCCAGTACCATAAGGCCGAACGAAGTAGTGAATGTTGAGGCAAATGCCTCTACCCGTCCCATCCCTTTGACAAAGCCGTTGGTCAGCCATTTGCCGTAACGGTCGATGTGGGTGCAGTAAAGCAGATCCTCATCCCGCTCCAGGAAACCGCCGCGCGGCTGAAAAAGGTGGTCCTGCTGCCTGGTTATGACGGCGGAGACAAAGTCAACTACCGGGAAAACCTCCGGCTTATCTGAAGGCACTCCGAATAAAGATGGATCGTTTAGCAAATCCGGACTGGGCAAATTGGTGCGCAAGCCCATCTTTTCCCAGTTCGGGGCAACCAGTGGCGTGGCAAGTTCTCCGTCGACTGCGGCCACTTTTCCGCCGGAAAGGACCATGTGGGGGGTAAAATTCTTCAGGTCGGGCAGCAGGAGAATATCAGCCCGCCGGCCAGGGGTGATTGAGCCCAGTTCCTTTTCCAGCCCGAGGTATGTGGCCGGGTTAATCGTGGCTATTTGCAGTGCTGTAACAGGGTTTACCCCCGCTGCTACAGCCAGACGCAGCATTCCGTCTAAAAGCCCCTCCCTGTCGATAAAGCCCGGACCGCAAGCGTCACTGGTAAAAAGCATTCTGCCGGTATGCAGATTCATCTCCGTAATCGTCCGGAGCAACTCCGGCAGGTCCGGTCTCAGGGAACTGTGGCGGAGCATCGTCCAATAACCTAACCTTATACGCTGTGCTGCTTCTTGTGCAGTAATAGCTTCGTGGCACGACTCCGTGCCGGCCGCAGCCATCACGTTCAGGCGGTCGTAAGAACAGCCCGCGGTGTGGCCCTCCATACCGATGCGGTGCTCTCGGGCCAGACAGATCTTTTCCAAAATTGAAGTATTCCCTTCCACTATTAGTGGCCAGCGAGTGATTTCCGCCAGTTTTACGACGCGCGGGTCGGAAAAAAGCTTTTGTAAATTGCCTGTTGAAAACATTTCTTCTTCACACAGGTCCGGCGACTGGTGGATAGCCCGGGCCAGCCATAAAAATTTGACCGGCAGGTGATCCAGGAACTGGATCAATTTTAATAGGCCCTGTGCCCCCAGTTGGACAAAGAAAAAAAGGTTATCGCAAACCATTGTGGTAATCCCGCGGCACAAAGCGACTTCAGCCATGCTAACAGGGTTGTAAATCATCCACGGGTGGTAGTGCGGCTCAATCAAAGCGGGACAGAGGAAGTATCCCCCGGTATCAATAACCGTGGTATTAGATCCCACCATTTTGCTGCTCTCACCCACATAAGCGATTTTATCTTGCCAGACCGCCACATTTGCTGGATAAATCTCACCGGAGAGCACATTCACCAAAGAACCACCTTTCAGGTAGAGGTCCGCCTCCCCCCTGCCGGCGGCTACGTTTAATAACTCCTGTAGGTTCCTGATCGTTGTTGACAATATGATCACTCCGTACTATTTAATTGAAAAATAATTGCTGCTTGTGAAGAGAATTTGACTCGGTCATAAACCTATTGAAAAATTAATTCGTAGTCACGGCTGCTTATTCCGATTTTCATACATCAAGAGGCATCGTATCTTGATTGACTTGAATTAATTTTTTAGTAATTGTTCTGATATTAATAAGTTAGATCAGTTGTCATAGAGATGCAACTATTTTTTTACTTCAGATATTTAAATAAGGATATCTGTCGAAATACATCGAAAAAATATTTGTTATAGTTATTTTTTATGTTAAAATTTCCTTGTGGAAGTTATGAGACCGCTTTCCGTTTTTTGGGCATCAGGAGGCGGCGGTAACCAGTGATGCAACCGGCCACGCTTTAATGTGGCCGGTTTTGAGTTTTAGGGTTATCACTACCGGGAGGAATATGATGAACGCAAAAAAATATTTTCAATTAGTCTCCCTGCTCCTTATTGTTATTTTATTGTCGGGAATGGCGGGTTGTGGCGACAAAAAAAAATATAGAATTGGTTTTGTCGGTAATCTGACGGGGCGTCTTTCAGATCCTAGCGTATCTGGCCGGAACGGAGTCGTCATGGCTGTTGAGGAGATAAATAAAGCTGGCGGTATTAAAGGGCACACGGTGGAGCTTCTTGTTAAAGACGACAAACAGGATCCGGATGTTGCAGTGCAGGTTGATAAGGAACTGATAAATGAGGGTGTAGTGGCTATCATCGGCCACATGACCGCTGCAATGTCCATAGCGGCAGTGCCTTTAGTCAACAAGGAACAAGTATTGTTAATAAGCCCCACCACCAGCGCCAACAGCCTGAGCGGTATAGATGACTACTTCATCAGAGTCCAACCACCTAATAAAACGGCGACAGTTCTTATGGCAGTAAATGCTTTTCAAAAGATGGGCTTAAAAAAGATGGCTGTTGCGTATGACTTGTCAAATCGAGCTTATTCTGAGGAGTGGTACGGTAATTTTAAATCAGAATATAAAGAGCTGGGCGGGCAGATAGTTTTAGGCAGGCCCTTTACATCTTCTCCCGGTGTTAACTTTATGAATCTGACTGGTGAGTTAAAAAATTCTGAACCGGATGGTATACTGATAATAGCCGGTGCAATTGATACGGCCATGTTTTGTCAACAGATTAGAAAGACCGGGTCAAAAATCCCTGTAATAACCGGTGGCTGGGCAATGACGGACGATATTCTCCAATATGGGGGTCCAGCCGTAGAAGGTGTTATTTTTAGTAATACCTTTGACAGAAATGATCAGCATGAAGATTACCTGAGATTTAAAAAAGGTTTTAAGGAAAGGTTTGGAACTGACCCAAGCTTTAGTGCTTTGTATGGCTATGAGGCAGCCCGGGTTCTTTTTGAGGCCTTAGCCAAAAGTGATAACCCCAATCCAAAAAAAATAAAGGAGATTATTTTAAGGCAAAAAATCTTTCAAGGCCTGCAGGGAGACTTTAGAATTGATAAATATGGCGACGCACAGCGCAACTATTTCTTGTTTACAATTAATGATGGACAATTTAAAAGGATAGATTAAATAATGAAAATTAAAACGAGGCTGAAAAATATCCTGATCTTAAACTTTGTTTTAGTGGTTATGGTTCCTATTTTAATCATCAGTTTCTTTTCCATACATATATTGACGGAGAGATTAGGAGAAGAAATTAGCAATAAAAACATACTTATTGCCAAGTCTTTAGCAGAGGAGACAGAAAAATTTTTAAATGAGCCCAAAAATATTTTAGCGCAGATTGAAGGTGTTATTGAGGAAGATGGTTTGATTGAAGAAAAACAGATAAATTCCTATCTTGAAAAAGTTGTTAATAATTATCAGTGTTTTGATATGATCCAGATCCTTGATCGTCGCGGAGAAGTAAAGTATGTAGCTCCTTTCAACCGGGATTACATCGGAATGAATATGTCAGGGCAGGATTTTTTTAAGTCAACCATGGCTTTTGGCAAACCATACTGGTCACCTTCATTTATTTCTATGCAAACAGGCCAGCCAACTGTAACAGTTACCCGGCCATTTAAGCGGGGAATGATAGTCGGGTATCTTAATTTAGCCACACTCGGCGTCATTGCCGACCGGGTTAAGATTGGCCGTCATAGTCATGTGGGAATTGTTGATAGGGAAGGAACCTATATAGCTTATTCCGAAAAATCGTATGTTTATCAACGAATTAATGTAAAGGATAGGTTTGCTGTCCGTCAAGGTATCGATGGTAACGAGGGCTACTATCGTTATTATTGCCGGGAGGGTGAAGGAGAGGAGATGCTTGCCAGTGTTGCTATTGTTCCAGAGACTGGCTGGTCTGTAGTTTTATGCCAGGCAGTTGACGAGGCTTTTGCCCCGGTTGGGGGAGCCAGAAATGTTTTTTTAATAGGAGCTGTAGCAGCTTTAGTTTTGGCCTTCTTGATAGCAACAGGAAGTTTGAGTAAAATATTGCAGCCGCTATTTGAACTTGCTGGAAATACCAAAAAGATTGCTGGTGGTAACTATAATTTTACTCTTCAGTCTGACAGTTATATTGAGTTCGATGAACTGGCCAATGATTTTATGACCATGACTGAGGCTATAAGGTCAAGAGAGAATGTATTGAAACAAAATGAAGAAGAAATTAGTAAGCTGAACAAAGAACTAAAACAACAAGTCACCGAACGAACGGCACGACTCGATGAAGTTCAAAAAAGCAGGAAGGCTATGGCGATCGCTCACCAGTTGCTTGCGGCCATCATTGACTTCCTGCCCGATGCTACCTTTGTCATCGACCGGGAAAGGAAGGTCATCGCCTGGAATAAGGCTACTGAACAAATGACCGGGGTACCCAAAGAAGATATAATCGGCCGGGGAAATTACGCCTACGCAGTGCCCTTTTACGGCGAGTCCAGGCCGACACTGATCGATCTCGTCTTGGCTGACGACGAGGAAACCAAAATGAAGTATCCTCATGTAGGGCGGGAAGGAGATACCCTTTACTCCGAGATCTTTTTGCCCTCAACACATGAAGAGGAAGGGGTTTTTCTGTGGGCCAGGGCATCTCCGCTTTATGACGAAAGAGGCCAACTGGTTGGGGCTATTGAAACCTTTCGCGACACCACTGACCGCAAAAAGGCAGAGCGGGCGCTGCGGGAAAGTGAGGAGCGCTTTCGCCGCCTGGCCGAAAATGCCTCAGACGTTGTCTACCGCCGAAAAGTGTTGCCAGAGCCTTGCTTTGAATATATAAGCCCGGCGACAACCTCGATTGGAGGCTATTATCCGGAAGATTTCTACCGTGATCCAAATTTATTTTTTAAGAGAGTGCATCCGGATGACCGGCCTTATATCAGCCAAATCATTGCCGGTGAGATTAAAAGACGGATCACTCTGCGTTGGATGCATTGTGATGGTCAAATTATATGGCTGGAGATTAACCAGGTCCCGTTGTATGATAATGATGGCCGGCTAGTGGCCGTTGAGGGGATAGCGCGCGATATTACCAGGCGCAAGCGGTTAGAGGAGGAGCTTTATCAGGCCAAGTCAGCTGTTGAGATCGAATTAGTCAGACTGCGCACGGTTATCTCGAATATGCAGGAAGGAGTAGTATTTGCCGACGCAGAGGGCAGGATAGTCGAGATAAACGATTATTTCTGCAGGCTAGCTGGTAAAAACAGGGAAGATATTTTAGGCTGTTCCCTGTGGGAATTTCATCATGGAGAAGCCGCCGAGAAGGTAAGGAAGATAATGCTTGATATAAAAAAAGGGGGAAACAAAAAAACTGTCTACACCGACAAAAGAATTGGTAAGGTTGACCTGACTTTTCGTGTGCAGCCGGTTTTGAAAAACGGCCAGTATGCAGGGGTGCTCCTCAATGTTGTTGACGTGACACATCTGGTAGAAGCACGCCGGATAGTCGAGTCTGAAAAGAAGTTAACGGAGAGGGTATTGCAAGCAGCTGCCACGGCAATTTTCATGGTGAATTCCAATTGGGAGATTACTAGCGTCAATGATGAGTTTTGTTCTATAACCGGCTATCACCGCGAAGAAGTATTGGGACGGCACTGTCAGTTGTTTATGTCGGAATGTATGGAAGAGTGTTCCATCTTCGATCCGGACCGCAAGGATCCGGTTATAGGACATCATTGTACGATATTAACCAAGAGCGGGCGACGTTTGTCGGTCATCAAGAACGCCAGATTTTTGCGGGATGAATCCGGTCTGGTTACAGGCGGAATCGTATCCTTTATCGACGTTACCGGGCTTGTGGAGGCAAAAGTTGAGGCTGAAAAGGCCCGCGAACAAGCCGAATACCACGCCACTACCGATTACCTGACGGATCTTATGAACCGCCGGGTTTTTATGGAGCGTTTGGAATCGGAGATAACACGTGCAAAAAGGGTAGGGGCGCCAATTAGTATAATTCTTTCGGATATAGATCGTTTTAAAAGAATTAACGATAGTTACGGTCAACAGTTCGGGGATGTGGTTTTGAAGGAATTTGCCGCCTGCCTGTCCTGGACCTGCCGGCCATACGATTTTGTAGGCCGGTATGGTGGTGAGGAGTTTATTGCCTGTTTACCCGGTGCAACATGTGAACAGTCAGCAAGAATAGCAGAGCGTATGCGTGCTGCGGTGCAAAATCTGCGCATACCGCTACCTGATAATTCCCAATATATCGGCGTAACAGCCAGTTTCGGTGTTGCTGCACTGGAAGGCGGCTTGGAAGAAAAACTTGATGCATTGATCAGCAAGGCAGATGAAGCTCTCTACCGGGCCAAAGCCGAAGGCAGAAACAGGGTATGTATAGCGGAGGCGGGACTTAAATCAGACAGTTGATAACGCTGAAGACTTTTGGATAACGTTAATATATCTGGCTTCATTAATAACCGAAATGTATCTAAAGTTCATATGGTCAGGTTTTAATTACGGCATTCTGTCGCGGTTTACCCGTGTAGGAATGCCGTTTTTTTAAGGAAATGGGACACACCTTCTTGTACTATATAAAGCTCCTAGTTCTATACAAATTAGAGAAGGAATATCCCCAATATATGCCTTTTTTCAGCATATATTCAGCCATTACTCAATTAACGTTCAGTTACCGTTAAGGAAAAATTCAGTTGAAGTGGTTATTATTGGAGAGTCGAGTTGTTTTGCAGGAAGATGCTTGATGAATTTTTTTACAGGGAGGTGTTTGATACTTTGCAAGAGCCCAGGTGTTAAGTCAGATTGCCGGCAACAAGGGGATGACCCTTGCTCAACTGAAGGAGAAATTGTTAGCTAAAATGAAAACAGAATTAGATACTCAGGTATCCCAAGGGAAATTAACCGCAGAACAGGCCCAAAGCATGCTGACCAGAATGCAGGATATGGATTTGAGTAAGCTAGGTACAGGGCCAGAGATGGGTGGAGATGGGTCTCAAAAGACAGCACCTTCTAACACCAATCAACAGAATTAATCGTTGCCAAGGTTGAAAAGTATGAGCGTGGTGTTAATTATAGTGTTTATTATTAGATCTTTGTATTAACAATGTTTCCAATTTGATCGACGTCAGCAGCGTGACGATTATTAAAAAGTGTAATCATCTGTTGCTGAAAATCTTCCACAGATAAATTTTGGTTTTTAATAATTGTTTGTAAGTCCGTGCCCGAATCTAGTTGGGATTTGAGATCGTCGGATGAGGTGCCTAAAACCTTTGCTGCATCGGTTAAAAAAGGATCTTGTCCTTTCCTGTTATCAGTGCTTTGCGTATTCATGGTAGAACTAGTATTGCTTGCACCTTGAATTTGTGCATCAATTAGCTGTATTTGCTGTTGTAATAGTTTGATTTCTTCTTGTTTCGTATTTTCATCACATTACTTTGTTGAAGTTTTTGTAGTTCCTTCATAAGATTTGCCTTTTGTTTTTTAAGCTGTGCTACTTCATTATTATTATTCACAGTAGAATAAGTGCTACTTGACGCAGATGAAATTGATGAAATATTCATATTAACATCACGCTCCTTTTAATCTACTCAATATACAAATAGTTATGAAGAATTTTAATGGATACCTTATCCCGATGCATTCTATTTCCAAATTATTCAGGAATAGCTTCATTGTTATTTTGTCTTACGTGCTCCTGCATCTGGGGGTTTGAATTCTATTCACAAATCTCACCTCCATTTATTTGCATTCCTTTAATTGTGAAATCGTATTTAATAACCCATTATAGTAATCGGCGGATTTGCCTTTTATAATATAGCGAAACTGTGGCAAAACTGTGGCAAAATTGAAGCAGCAAGATTGTTCAGTAAAATTACATTTTTTAATGTTAGAATCAATTTAGAGGCGAATGAAATTTATGGATAAGAAATTATATATTAGAAGAATTGGATTAGAAAAAAATAGCGTTGGAAGTAATCATATTGTCAAGATTTCAGATGTTTTAATAAATCCCGATACCAAGTGTGCTGAGTTCAATGCTAAAAACATAGGACTTACGGGAATGGAATTTTCATTGCTCTATTATCTGGCTAATAATAGAAACATGGCGGTTAGCCGCAGTGAACTTCTAGAAAAGGTTTGGGGCTTTGAAAACGAAGTGGAAACCCGGGCGACTGATGATATGATCAAAAGAATCCGGAAAAAACTTTCTGATGCTGGCTCAATTCTGAAAATTGATACAGTGTGGGGATTTGGTTTCAGAATAAAGGATAAGGAATGATGTTGTTCCCATTGATCCAAAATTATGGAAAATACTGATTTTCAACAAATTTTCAGTTTTCATTCAGTACGGTTTCAGTTATGATCCAGATAATATAAATATAATGACAACAATAAAGGAACGGGGACACACCTCCTTATGAGGAATGTCCCCAATGGTATGTCTCTGATGGAATGTCCCCGATAAAAGGGTGGTATGTCAAGAATGCAACAATTAAAGGGAATCAAAATATTATTAGTGGACGATGAACCGAATATACTACAGTTTTTAGAGCTCGGTCTGCAAAATGAAGGATTTGAAGTGCAGACCGCCCAGGACGGCATGACAGCCATTACACTGTTGAGGCAATTCCAGCCCCATGTGGCTATACTAGATGTCATGATGCCCGGAATGGACGGTTTCGAAGTGTGCCGGATGCTCAAAAAAACGGAGAATGTGGCGGTAATCATGCTGACGGCCAAGGATGAGGTGGATGATCGGGTGAAGGGTCTTACCATTGGAGCCGATGATTACATGGTAAAACCTTTTAGTTTTGAGGAACTGCTCGCCAGGATCTATGCCAGAATCCGTAATCAGTTTCCGAACTTATTTGGGGAAGTCGTGATTGGGCCGTTTCACATTGATGACCGCCGCAAGGAAATCAGACTCAATGATCGGGTTTTGGAGCTGTCTCCAACAGAATATGAACTCCTTAAATTTTTAGTTCTCAATCACGGGCTGGTTTTAAGTAAAACGACAATTTTGGATAAAGTATGGGGCTATGATTTCGGGGGAGAGGAAAATATTGTTGAGGTGTATATACGTTCGTTGCGGGATAAATTAAACGACAAAGACCATAAATTAATACGAACCCTGCGCGGATCAGGATACCGGGTTGATCTGCCATGAACCAAAAGATAAGCTCTGGAATTAGATCTTTTTTTGCTCCTAACTCACTTAAGATTCAACTGTTATCCCGCACACTGCTAATCCTTGCCGTTTTGCTCTTGCTTATTGGCCTGTTTCAATATGCTTTTATGCGGGAGGTTATTTACAGAAATAGGGCTGACACTCTTCAAGGCCAGATCGCGTCGATTCCACAAGATGCTTGGCAGCATCTCGACACAAGCCCGGAAAATGGCAATATGCGCCCACCGATCTTTTTTATTCCTGGGGCAAGCCTTGCATTTATTGATGCGGAAGGTAATTATTCCGTATTGCCAAATGGACCCGGCAACATAAATCCTCCTAGATTGGATACCCAAGAGTATTTAGATGAAATGAAGAAAAAACCGGGGCCGGGCAACAAAGTTATTAATGATGCTGGAGAAAATGGGTACGGCAGCATAAAACCTCCGAGGTTGGATAAGCCGGAGTATTTGGATGTGAAGAAGAAACCAGGACCGGACTACAAAATAGTTGATGCTGGGGGATCGGAACAATTATTGGTATTACAACCGGTTTTTGACCGCGGACAGGTGCTTGGCGTCGTTCAAGTAAGCACTTTGACAAGCCCGCTCAAAGAGCTGCTTATTCGTCAACTGCTTACTTTTTTGTTCCTTTCCCTCGTTGCCATGCTGTTTGGATTGTTTTGCTTTTTACCGCTTCTTAAAAGAACGCTGGTTCCCTTATTCAACATGGTGGAAACTGCGGAACAAATCGATGCGGGTAATTTAGCACGGCGTTTCCCAACCCTGCAAGGACAGATGGAAATCGATCGTTTGGCAGAATCCTTTAACGGCATGCTGGAGCGGCTGGAAGCCTCCTTTGCAGCGGAAAGAGAAACCAAGGAACAGATGCGCCGCTTTATAGCGGACGCCTCTCATGAGCTTCGTACGCCGTTAACTTCCATTCACGGATTTTTGGAGGTACTGCTCCGGGGTGCGGCCAATCAACCAGATCAATTGCATAAAGCGCTAAGAAGTATGCATGGCGAATCGGAGCGCCTCAATAAATTGGTGCATGATCTTCTGCTCCTGGCTAAAATTGACCGCACACCTCACATTGAGCTTACGGAAGGCTTGCTGGATACCGTTATCCGGGATATGGAGCCGCAGCTGCGCATTCTGGCCGGTAACAGAAGGCTTGACTTATCGATCGAACCAAAAATAAAATGCAAATATGATGCGGATAAAATGAAACAGGTGATTTTAAATTTGTTTCAAAATGCGGTGCAGCAGACGGACCCTGAAAAGGGTCATATCCTGGTATCTTTGTTTGGAAAAAACAACGGTGTGGAATTGTCCGTTCAAGATAACGGGCCGGGGATCAGTGAGAGTCATCTCCTCCACATCTTCGACCGTTTTTACCGCAGCGATTCCTCCCGGACGCGCAAATACGGCGGAGCCGGTTTAGGCTTAGCGATCACCAAATCCATTATAGATGCCCATGGAGGAACCGTTAGCGTTGAAAGTCAAGAGGGAGAAGGCTGTACATTTCATATATGGCTTTCCGAATAAACTGAATGTTTCTTAAAGTGTTCATATTAGCCCAACTTCAATGACGGCATTCTAAACGGGGGAACGGTTCAGGTGTTTCAAGAAAAGAAAACACCTGAACCGTTCCCCCGTTTTTTCTGCTGCCTTTTTCAGCATATATTCAGCCTTTACTCAAGCAACGTTCAGTTACCGTTAAGGGACGATTCAGCTATAGGGAGTATTATTTGGAAAAGAAAAAGGATGGTCATCACTGGGGGCTACCCATAACGACACTGAAACAAGATAAATGAAAGGGGGAACATGACATGAGACCGGAACAAGACCAATGTTTCGATATGATCCTGATTGGCATTGACCCGCTATTTGCCTTCTTAAATATTTTCAACATCTGGAACGATCAGTATACCAACTCTTATTACATAATTTTCAATGAGTAGACGGCAAAGAAATAAAGACACGGGGACGTTTCTTGCATCTTAAAAACCAGAGACACAAAGACAAAAGAACCCTCCTCGTGTCTTGAGATAATGGATTTGCTACGCTGACGAATTTCCGTGTTATTAACAGGAGGATACCAAATTGCAAAACGAAAAAAAATCATTTTTTATGAGATTGGGTTCTTTAACTGGCTACGTAAAAAAGAAAAAGGTAATGTTTGGCATTATAGCGGGCGCCGGGATTTCGCTAGCCCTTTATTTTATCCTGAGCGGATCCTCGAAGGCAACCGGAGATTACCTGACCAATACCGTGAAACGCGGCAACATAACCAACACTATATCCGCCAGCGGAACGATTGAGCCGGTTGAAACAATTAGTATGAGTTTTAAAAGCGCAGAAATAGTCAAAAAGATTTATGTAAAAGTCGGCGACAAAGTAGAACCAAACCAACTTCTGGCCGAGTTGGAAACAGGCAACCTCGATGCGGATGTACTGCAAGCCCAGGCAAACTATGATAGCCAGTCCGCGAAGCTGGAGCTATTGAAGAACGGCTCCACGCAAGAAGAATTGGAACAAGCTGAGGCAAAAGTGAGCATGGCTCAGGTAAGTTATAATCTTGCCAAAGCCACTCTGGAAAGAAATCAGACTTTATACCAGGCCGGGGCGTTATCCCAGTCAGAACTTGATCAGGTTAAAGCTGATTTCGACAATGCGGAGGCTAGTTTAAAACAGGCTAAAGCGTCTTTAAAAAGCTTGCAGAAAGGGAACCGCCAGGAAGATATTGCTTCTGCATCTGCGCAGGTGGCAAGCGCCAAAGCCCAGTTGCAGGTTGCTAAAAACTCGCTTTCCGATGCCAGGCTGGTAAGTCCCATTGATGGCATTGTTAGCTCGATTAGTGGGGCGGAAGGCCAACGGGCTACCGCCAATAACAACAACACCAGCGGCGGCGGCTTTATGGAAGTGATTTCTGAAGCCTTACAGGAAGAAGCCCAGGTAAATGAAGGGGATATCGGCAAGACCCAGGTGGGGCAGAAGGTGGAATTCACGGTTAACTCATACCCGGATAAAACATTTGCCGGGAAGGTGAGCAGTATTTCCCCTATTGCTACAACGGAGTCTAATGTACAGATTTATGACGTGATAATACAACTGGACAAAAATTACGCTGAGTTGAAAGCCGGCATGCCCGCCGACGTGACCATCATAGTGGATCAGCGTGAAAGTGCCCTGACCATTCCCAAGGGGTCTGTAACCTATGCAGAAAGTTACGCAACTAAACAAATGGACGCCTCAGCGAAAAAAAATAGCTTAGTAACGACGAAAAGTGCACAAGGGCAGCGCGCCATGGTTTTAGTGAAGAGCAAATCAGGCTCTCCCGAGTTCAGACAGGTGGTGCTAGGGTTGTCCGACTTGACCAATTATGAAGTGATTAGCGGGCTAAAAGAAGGGGAGACAGTTATTACCGGTTCCACGAGCCAGGCTGCGCAGACAACATCCAGTTCTTCAAGCACCAAAAATAATTCTAAAAGCAGTCAGGGCATGCTTGGCGGAGCCGGAGGGCCGCCGCCCGGTGGCGGACCGAACTGATTTTTATATAGGAACAGTAGGGGGAGTGGCGGGGCATTGAAAACCACAATCAATCTGGAAGGAATTAAAAAGGTCTATAAATTGGGGGGAACCCTGATTCATGCGGTAAGGGGCATCGACCTGATCGTGCCGGAAGGAGAGATGCTGGCCATAATGGGTTCTTCAGGTTCCGGTAAAAGCACACTGCTAAATATAATTGGCTGCCTGGACAGACCAACAGAAGGGGCATATTGCCTTGAAGGTCAGGATGTGTCGCAACTGGATAAAAAACAACTGGCTGCCATTAGAAATAAAAAATTAGGCTTTATATTTCAGGGGTTTAATCTGTTGGGAAGGTCAAGCGTAAAGGCGAATGTTCAGCTGCCGCTGATTTATGCCGGCATCGAAAGAAGCGACATGGAAGATAGGGCTAAGGTAGCTCTTGGCTGGGTCGGACTCTCTGCCTACCTCAATCACCTGCCCAGCCAGATGTCCGGCGGCCAGCAGCAAAGGGTGGCCATAGCCAGGGCACTGGTGAACAATCCTTCCATGGTTCTTGCGGACGAGCCCACCGGCGCCCTGGATTCAAGAACCAGTATGGAAATAATGTCTGTTATCCAGCGGCTAAACTGGGAAAAGGGGATTACGGTGGTAATGGTTACCCACGAAGAGGATATAGCCCTGCACTGCAGCAGGATAATCAGAATAAAGGACGGGCGTATAGTCAGTGATAAACAAGTTCCTAATCCCAGAAACGCCGCAGAGGAACTGGCGGCCTATCCGGTGGATGATGCGGAGGTAGTTTAATGAATTTTAAAAGCAACCTGCAAGTGGCCCTAAACGGTATTAAAGCAAACAAACTTCGCTCCGTCCTGACCATGCTGGGCATAATAATCGGCGTCTCCGCAGTTATAATTATGATTTCTGTGGGGCAGGGAGCCGGTAAAAGAATAACCGACGAGATTTCCAGCATGGGCTCAAACCTGTTGATGGTAATGCCGGGAGAAGAGCAGCAGGGACCCGTGCGGGGAGCAGGGGGCAGCGTCAATACCCTCACCCTGGATGATGCGAAAGCCATATCGAAGCTTGATAAGGTCGCCAACGTGGCTCCCGCAGTTAGCGGCAGCGCCACTATAGCATATGGCAGCGAGACCTGGACCTCCCAATACAGCGGAACCTCGCCGGAACTGCAGAAGATAAAAGACTGGCCCAGCACATCAGGCTCTTTCTTTACGGATGAGGATATCAGCAGTGCTACCCCGGTGGCGGTGTTGGGCCAGACCGTGGTGGATAACCTTTACCCTGAAGGCAAAGACCCCGTAGGAACCAAAATCCGCATTAACAAGCTGTCCTATACAGTGGTGGGTGTGCTGGCCAGCAAAGGATCGGCCATGATGGGCCAGGATCAAGATGATGTTGTTTATATCCCGGTAACTACGGCCCAGAGAAAAATGCTGGGGCAAGAATATGTCAGCCAGATCACCGTGCAGGCTGAATCTCAGGAAAGTATGGATTCGCTTCAAAGCAGCATTGAGACCTTGCTCCGGGAAAGGCATGGTATACAAAATAATGAAGATGCAGATTTTCATGTTCGAAATCAGGCGGAGCTGCTTGCAGCAGTCGAAAGCACCTCGGCAGTGATGACCATGATGCTGGCCAGTGTTGCCGCAGTTTCCCTGCTGGTGGGTGGAATAGGAATTATGAATATTATGCTGGTATCCGTAACGGAAAGAACCAGGGAAATTGGGTTGCGCATGGCGGTGGGGGCCACTGACAGCAACATTCGCAATCAGTTTTTGGTGGAAGCCCTGGTACTCTGTTTGTTAGGAGGAATTGCAGGAATACTGCTGGGGGTGACAGGATCAAAGCTATTGTCCGTTATCGGCGGCTGGTCGACCTCGGTAACTCTATACTCAATTTTGCTGTCAGCCGGCTTTTCCGCAGCCGTTGGGATATTCTTCGGATTTTATCCCGCCAAACAAGCAACGGCACTGGACCCCATCGAAGCGCTGCGTTTTGAAAAGTAAATGTATATATCGGTTTGATTAAATAATGAGAATAAATAGCTAGCTTCAGTCAATTGACTAACTGATAGATAGACCCTTATAATAACATATTTTATTCCTTTTCGATTATTTCAAAAGAATCAATCATTTTTTGTATAGTATCTATATACATTTGATACCGGCTTGATTTGGCAGAATAACCAATAAAATAAATATAATTATTTTTTACGGTACAGACTTCCATCATCTTTATTTCTTGTTGCCCTAATGTGCCAGTACAAATTATTTTTATAGCCGGGCTACCGGAAAGTGTAGTTGGAACCCTTTCAATTTCTTTAATGTCGCCAATAAGATAACGCCTGGTATTATCAAGGGCATGATCGGCATATTGTTCCAAAGTCATTGGGTATTTTGCCAGATCTAAATATGATATGGCTATATGAGCGGTAAAAGGATCAGTGCTGCTAGTATCGGAAACATAAAAACCAACTATGACATTTTGCCTAGGATAGTATCGGATCCAATCTTTCGGATACGCAATTTTTATACCATAAGCAGCATTTGAATATGTTAGATAATTATCAGACTCCTTCGCTCCTGCCTTTTCCAAAAGCTCAGCTACATCAGTGTGTTTGTTTTTTTTGGCCAGAGTTAATGCAGTTAACCCCTCTTCATCTTTTTTGTTTACATCCGCACCAGCATTTAGTAGGGCTTGAACCAGTGATAAATTACCCTTGGCTGCAGCTTCCATAAGAATGGTATAATCTTCATAATTTGTTTCATTAGGATTGGCCCCGGATTTAAGAAGGGAAATAATTATTTCCGTATCATTAATACTTGCATAACCAAGAGCAGTATCCCCATATCTCGACTTTGCTTTTGGGTCAGCACCCGCATCCAACAAAACTTTAACTATATCTGTAAAGCCACCCTCTACGGCACCCATCAAAGGAGTTTCTCCATCTGAGGAAGATTGATTAGGGTTTGCGCCGGCTTTCAACAACGCAATTACTGCATCTTTATGCCCCATGCTTGCGGCATTTGACAGGGCAGTTATTCCATTCTCCGGGGTGGAGTAATTTACGTCAGCCCCGGCTGCTAGCAAAGCTTTGACTACCTCGATATTCCCATTCTCTGAAGCTGCTTGTAGCACTGATTCGGTTCGTTCTCCTTTGGCATTAGGATCAGCTCCTGCAACCAGCAATTTATCGACGATACTTATGTTTACTTCACGGGAATGTGCAATTAATAGTTTATTAAGCATTTCATTACTGAGCGTGGCTAAATTATCCAAACTATTAGCATTAGAATCTTTTGTTGATATTAATATGGTTTGATATTCTTCGTACCAGTTCACTTTTGCACCCAGGGCTTCGCTGACAAAACGTAAGGGAACCATTGTATGGTCATTTAAAATCCTGGCCGGCACATCGAGTTGAACAGGTTGATTATTTTTATATGCCATACCTCCTATAATAATCTTTATTTCTACATCATCTTTGGTGGCAGTTACTGTTTGTGTATTTTCATCCCATTTGACGTTTGCTCCCAGAGCTTCAAAAATTGAGCGGAGAGGAACTAATATACGATTATTTTCTACTAAAGTTGGTGCATCGGGATCGTATTTTAGCAAATTATTATTAACTAATACAATGGGTGATGCTTCTACGGCACTTGCAAAACAAAAAATTATAAGAATTGATATAAAGATGACTTGGAACTGCCTCATTATTTATCCCCCTTAAAAATGAAATATTTGTCGAAAGGAGACTAAACTATAACGACCACCCAAGTTCATGGTGGTCGTTAATATTAAATTACTAAATAATTCTATGTGGTTAAAATAAATCCTTTAAAATTAATTGTAATAATCGCAACTCCAGCAAAATCTCAGCCAGTATATGTACTCAGCCATGAACATGACTTACCTGGGAGTTTACAGTTCAGGAAGCTTCCTTAATGCCTATGTCTAAAACAATGCAATATTTCAGCCGAAACGGTAAGTGTGCAAATTAGCCACATACCGTTTTTGTTTTTTTATATATTTTAACATTTTATGGTATATTTAATAATATTTTTTAGCGAGCAAAACTTTCGATTGGCCCTTTGAGAACCGTCACCATATCTTCTCCACACATGTCTTGCATGTGAAGATAGAAAAATAATATGATACAACTAACTGCCGGAGCTACCTGGCAGTTTTTTTATTGATGCGGTTTTCAGCATATATTCAGCCATTACTCAAGCAACGTTCAGTTGCAGTTAAGGGGCAATTCAGCTTTAGGGGGTATTATTGTAAAAGAAAAAGGCCCGGATATCACAGGGGCTGCCCATAAAGTCAATAAAACAAAATGAATCAAAGGGGGAACATGACAGTGAGACCGAAGCAAGGCCAACGTTTCGATATGACCCTGGTATGCATTGCCTTACTATCCGCTTTTTTGAATATTTACAACATCTGGAACGATCAGTACGCTAACGCCTATTACACTGCAGCCGTAAGCAGTATGCTGCAGAGCTGGCACAATTTTTTCTATGCTTCTTTTGATCCGGCCGGATACGTTACGGTGGATAAACCGCCTGTTGCTTTTTGGGTTCAGACAGTATTCGCCTATATCTTCGGGGTGCACGGGTGGAGCGTAATTCTACCGCAGGCGTTGGCCGGCGTTGGTTCCGTTTTGCTGATGTATGCTCTGGTCAAGCCGACTTTCGGTAAAACCGCTGCACGCCTCGCGAGCCTGATTATGGCATGCACACCGATAGCAGTTGCGGTGAGCCGGACGAATAATATTGACAGCCTGTTGGTATTTACACTGCTACTGGCAACCTGGATGTTGTTCCAGGGGATTCGCACTCAGAAGCTTTTCTGGGTTCTTGGAGCCTTTGCGATGATCGGTTTGGGCTTTAATATGAAGATGCTGCAAGCATACATGGTGGTACCGGCATTTTGCCTGTTTTACCTTATTGCATACCAGTGCCAGTGGAAAAAGAAACTGGCCATCCTTGCGGCGGCAACAGTGATCATGGCCGGAGTATCTGCGTCCTGGGCGGTGGTAGTCGATACCATTTCTCAGGAAAACCGGCCATACATAGGGGGCAGTAAAACGAATTCCGTTTTGGAGCTTGCCTTCGGCTATAACGGGATATCTCGCCTTACGGGAAACAGGGGGGGCAATGGTCCCGGCGTAGCGCCGAAGCAACGGCAAACTCAGCAGGACGGGGGCACAATGTCTGGTCAGCAGCAGATGCAGCAGGACTGGAACAACAGGCCGGGAGGCTTTGGCCCGGAAGGTAATGGAGGACCAGGTCCAATGCCCGGTGGGGACGGTCCTCAGGGACGAGGGGGCGGCGGTATGTTCGGTACCGGTCAGGCTGGTCCGCTGCGTCTGTTCCAATCCGAACTTTCCGGGCAAGCCAGTTGGCTGCTGCCCTTTGTAGCCTTCGCCTGCGTCGGTTTGCTGGCAGGCCTCCGCCGCAGCAAGCTGCTCACCGATAAACAAAATGAGACCTTGTTCTGGCTGGCCTGGCTGCTCCCGGCGATGGGGTTTTTCAGTGTAGCGGGCTTCTTCCATCAATATTATCTGATCATGCTTGCCCCATCGATTGCGGCGCTGGCAGGAGCAGGCTGGGTGGAGCTTTGGAACCAGTACCGTGACAAAGAAGGCTGGAAAAGGTGGCTGTTGCCGGTCGGCCTTCTGATTGCCACAGCTTTTGAACTGTATGTACTGCAGCCTTATGAAAAGCAAATTGGCATGGGATGGTCCATCGGCATCGGAGCCGCAGGCATAGGGTTGGCGCTGGTATTGATCCTGGCTGCAAAGAAAGAGAAGTTGTCTTCGATGGCCGCAATAGCCGGAATGCTGATACTGCTGGTGGCGCCATTGTACTGGGCCGCTACTCCGCTGCTGTATGGCGACAACAGCATGATGCCGCAGGCTGGTCCGTCCGGCCGAGGACCATCCGTGCAGGCGCCACCCAGTCAAGGATCGTCCGCGCAGGCACCGCCCGGCCAGAGAATTTCCAGACAAGGACCGGGTATGAGGGGCGGGCCGGGCTCCGGTATTAATGATAAATTACTTGAATATGTAACCAGGAATAATACGGGGGAAAAGTACCTTTTTGCCACTACCGATGCCTCCACAGCCGAGCCTTATATCATAAAAACCGGTAAAGCCGTCATGGCCATGGGCGGGTTTAGTGGTTCCGACCCTATTCTCACGGTGGAGAAATTGAAACAAATGGTAGCCAACAAAGAAGTGAAATATTTCTTGATTCCTTCGGGCTCCGGTTTCGGAGGCAGAGACGGAAGAGGCAGCAACGATGTGATGGATTGGATACGTGCCAACAGCACGGAGGTTCCTCAAGAAGAGTGGCAAACGAACTCTGCCCAGGCTGGCCCTCAAGGTGGTCCTATGGGAATGGGGAACGACAGGACATTATATAAAGTCAACTAAAAAGGCTGCAGTGGAAGAAGTGAGTTACTTCCTGATTCCATTTTAAAAAATAACGGGGATGAGATGTAATGAAAAGAAACGTCCGTTATACCATTATCATTCCGGTCTATAACGAAGATGCCGTTGTACATGAAACCTATCGCCGGCTGACACGGGTCATGGAATCCATTGGTGAACCGTATGAATTACTTTTTGTTAACGATGGAAGCCGGGACCGGACGGCAGCAATAATCGAAGGCTTTGCTGAATCGGACCAGAGCGTGAAACTACTTGATTTCTCGCGCAATTTCGGGCATCAAATAGCGATTACCGCAGGCATGGATTATGCCTGCGGGGACGCCATAGTGATTATCGACGCCGATTTGCAGGACCCGCCCGAGCTAATCCCACAAATGATTGATAAATGGCAAGAAGGATATGAAGTCGTCTATGCCAGGCGTTCTAAACGGAAAGGGGAGACGCTGTTCAAAAAATGGACCGCTTCTTTATTCTATCGTACACTTCGCGCGCTGACAGAAGTAAACATTCCCTTTGATACCGGTGACTTCCGCCTGATAGACCGGAAAGTGTGCGATGCCATGCACAGTATCCGGGAGAAAAACCGCTTTATCCGCGGCCTGGTCAGTTGGGTAGGCTTTCGTTCTACAGCCATCGAGTACGTGCGGGAGCAACGGTTTGCTGGAGAAACCAAATACCCACTGAAGAAAATGATTCGCTTCGCGCTGGATGGGATTGCATCATTTTCCTGTAAACCGCTAAAGTTAGCTACGTATCTCGGTTTTGTGACCTTGTTCTCAAGTTTTGTCTATCTGGTTATCTCTTTGTACCTATTATTAATCACGGACAGTACTGTTGCCGGATGGTCGTCGCTTATTGCCTGCCTGCTGTTGCTAAACGGCGTGATCCTCATCATTTTGGGGGTCCTCGGAGAGTATGTCGGCAGGATTTACGATGAAACTAAAAACCGTCCGCTGTATATTCTCCGGAACCAGCAAAAAGTTAAAAATATAAGGTCGGAAGAGGTGAGTTGGAGTGTTCAATAATAAGCACAGGATTGTCCAGTTCCTGCGTTTTTGTACCGTAGGGTTAGGAAATACGGCAGTAGATTTTACCGCCTTTTTTCTTCTGACTATGGACGGGGTGCCTTACTTGCTGGCCCAGGCGCTTTCCTATGCGGCCGGTGTAGTAAACAGTTTCTTGCTCAATCGAAAGTGGACATTTAGGGTTGCACGGAAAGCTAATGTTTTGGAGGTTGCCAGGTTTATCATCGTGAACGGGCTTTCCTTGCTGGTATCATCCGGTCTGCTTTTGATCTTACACGATGTTAATCATCTGCATCTTTGGCTTAGCAAGCTTATGACCACAGGGGTTGCCATCGCTGTGAACTATATGGGCAGCCGACTTTGGGTTTTTACAGAGTACCAAAGAACAAGGGGTGAAATTGCATGAAAAGCAAAAAAGCAGTCATTCCCGCAGGTCCAATGAAACCGGTATTGGTTACAGGAGGCGCAGGTTATATAGGTAGCCATACGGCGCAGGAACTTATTAAAGAAGGGGCACTGGTGGTCGTGCTGGACAATTTGACCTCCGGCCACCGGGATGCGGTTCGTGCAGAGCATTTTTACGAAGGTGATATTGCGGACACCGCACTGGTGGAACATATTATTAAGGAACATCAGATACAATCAGTCATTCATTTCGCCGCCAAAAGTTTGGTAAGCGAATCGTTGGTAAAACCGGAACTATATTTTTACGAAAACACGGTCAAGACTATTGATTTCTTCGATGCTGCTATGAGATCCGGAGTAAAACACGTTGTCTTCTCATCTACGGCTGCTGTGTATGGAATTCCGGAAAACATTCCCATCCGGGAGGAAGCGATGCTTGCTCCCATTAATCCATATGGAGCTTCGAAGCGTATGATTGAAGAGTATTTGGAGTGGGTGGGAAAGGTGCATGGCATCAAATGGGTGGGCTTGCGCTATTTTAACGCAGCGGGCGCATCATTGGATGGCAGTTTGGGCGAAGACCACAGGCCGGAGACTCACCTCATTCCATTGGTTCTGCAAACAGCACTCGGGCTGCGGGAAAAATTATCTGTCTTTGGTGCAGACTATGCCACATCCGATGGTACATGCATTCGCGATTATATACATGTTATAGATTTGGCTAACGCTCATATTCTTGCTCTCCGTGCTTTAGAGCAAGGCTTGCAAAGCAGCATTTTCAATGTAGGCACAGGAAAGGGGAGTTCAGTTATGGAGATTATCGAAAAATCAGAAGCACTTACCGGGCATACACTTTCAGTGGCATACGAAGAGCGCAGAGCGGGAGATCCGACTATCCTGGTAGCTGATAGTGAGGCTATTAAAGGTGTTGTGGGCTGGGAGCCAAGATATAGCAATCTGGAAACCATTCTTTCCAGTGCGTGGCGCTGGCATAGCACTCATCCGAATGGTTATCGCCAATAGGTAGAGGCAAAGGAGCATTCCAATGGTGGCTTTCAAAAAGCATATACTTAAAATAAGCTTGCTTTTGATACTATTATCAGCAGTATTTTTATGCGTTTATACAATATGGAATTATCACAGTAATACCGCCCCGACCCAAAGCAGAACTCGACCTCACAATTCCCTTTCCAGTGAAAGAAATCGATTGCCGGATATTCCAAATCAAACACCAAGAGGGCAGTTCACAAAGCTGAATTCGACTCAGCACATGGCACCTCCCAATGGACGCATGTGGGGAGGTATTGCTAGTGCAGGTACAAAATATGCTCCTCAACTTATCTCATATTCAATAATATTTTTATTTGCATTCATTGCAGCCTACTACATTTTCATTTATAAAAAGGTGAACATCCACCCTGGCCATGAAAGAGTATTAATACTGACCTTGCTCTGTGTGGGACTGCTTTTACGGATTTCCTCATCCACATTAATGGATGGACATCCCTTCGATATTAATACCTTCAAAAGCTGGGCAACTACCGCCGCAAATAATCTCTTTCAAGTTTATTCAAACTCCAGGTCAAGCGACTATCCACCATTATATATATACATTTTGCTTATAATTGGCAAGATTGCCAGCGTCCCTGCAATGAGTCCATATTTCACATTACTATTACAAAAAATCTTCCGGAGCGGCCTCAATAGCCGTTAGGCATCTTCCAGTTCCGGTAGTATTTTTTAGTCAGCCGGCGGATTAATTCCACCCTCCAGATGAACATATCGCTGTTCCAGAGTCCTGCATGTTTTCTAAATCCTGTTGAACATGTAGCCGGCCCCTTTCAGAGTGGTGATGTACCTGGGGTTCTTGGGGTCTTCCCCCAGCTTTTTGCGCAGGTTGCTGATGTGGGTCATCAATGCCTTCTGGTTAATGGATCGGGGGTGCTTCCACACCGCCTCGATTAGTTGGCCGGAGCTGTAGTAACGGTTGGGGTTTTGGGCCATAAACACCAAAAGGTCATACTCCTTGACGGTCAGGGGAACCGGCTTCCCCTTCACCTCAACGATGCGGTTGAAAAGGTTGATCTGTAAATCGCCCAACGCAAGGGCATCAGGCTCAGTTTCCTGGGACCTGTACTGCTGCCGGTAGCGGCGCAGCTGCGTCCTGACCCTGGCAATCACCTCCACAGGATTGAAGGGCTTTTTGATATAATCGTCCCCTCCGATGCCAAGGCCGAGCGCCACTTCATGAGGGGCGTCCCTGGAGGTGATAAAGATGACGGGCACATCGGATTTCTTACGAAGTTCATGGCAGATCTCCAGACCATCCAGTTCCGGTAAAAGAATGTCCAGAAGGATCAGGTCGGGCCTGTAGGAAGCGGTTTTATCCAGGACTTGACTGCCGCTGTAAACCGAAGAAACCTCAAAGCCTTCCCTTTGAAGATGATGACTAAGAAGCTCGTGGACAACCTCATCATCATCCACAATCATGATTCTTTCACCTGCCAAAACCCCCACCTCCTTTCCGGGTATTCGTCCGGTTTTACAGTTATTTTTCCCTCCATATTTCTGCTATAATGACAGTATATCTCATTATTCAGTATATTTGGAACCCCTGCTGCAAGTTTTGCACTACTTGACTATTTACGAATATAGAGCTATGGAAAACATCGTGGAGGTATAGCCCTTGAAGAATACAAGAAAGCTGAAAACAACGGCCCTTGTCCTGTTGGCCGTGACCATCCTGGGATTTGCAGCCCTTTACATATCCGGCCACATGCTCTCTCCCACGGATCGGTTTCCACAAGCTGTGAAGGGCGTCCTTGATCTTACGGACTGGAGCTTTGAGCAAAAGGGCATTGTGAGCCTGGAAGGTCAATGGGAATTCTACTGGCAGCAGCTTTTGACCCCCGACGATTTTAAAGACGTTGAGGCAATTTCCGAAACCGGATATATCACCGTCCCCGGTACATGGAATGGTCATGTGCTGCCTGGGGATGACGGGGATCAAAAGTTGCCGGGGGAGGGCTATGCCACCTACCGGCTGATTGTGAACACCAATACCGAAGAACCTGTGCTGAGTCTCAAAATACTCGACTTTGCCACCTCCTACCGCCTGTGGGTAAATGGGGAGCTGCTTTCCGAAAACGGCAAGGTGGGGATAAACAAAGAAGAAACCATGCCCCAGGCATTTCCCCGGCTTATAAACTTCAAAAACGACAGGGGAATCGTTGAAATTATTCTACAAATTGCCAATTTCACCCACCGGAAGGGGGGCATCTGGACCGATATAAAAATGGGGACTGACAGCCAGGTCCAGCTTTTGCGGGAAAAACGGATGGCCGGTAGCCTGTTTCTATGCGGCGCACTTTTTATTATGGCCGTCTACCACCTGGGGCTTTACCTCCTTCGCAGAAAGGACAGGGCGCCTCTGTTCTGCTCCCTGTTTTGCCTGCTCGTTGCCGCCAAGACCAGCGTTTCGGAGGAAATTTTCATTCTCAGCTTCATACCCGGCCTTACCTGGGACTTGATCTATATTATTCAGTATCTGGGGTTTTACCTGGCAATCCCGGTTTTACTCCAGTTCATAAAAATACTGTATCCCCGGGAGATGCCCCAAAGGCTGGTCTCAGCCGGCTGGACGATAGGACTCTTCTCCAGCCTGACCGTTATCCTCACGCCGCCAAAGATTTACACCTGGTTTGCGCTGCCTTATGAAATTTATTCTATAGCCGCACTGCTGTTTGTCATAACGGTTGTCCTTATCAGGACCCTCCTCAAAAAAAGAGAAGGCGCCGTATTCTTCCTCCTTGGGACAGCAGCCGTCATCCTGGTGTTGGTTAATGATACCCTGGTGGCCAACGACATCCTGTGGGGGCCCCTTATAGCAGACTACGGCGTATTTGTATTTATTTTCTTCCAGTGCTGCGCCCTGTCCATACGCTTTTCCCGCTCCTTTGCCACCGTGGAAAAGCTCTCGGAGGAAATGCAGGAGAAGAACCTGGAGCTTTTAAAACTGGACAGCCAGAGAAATGAGGCTCTCGTCAGGCTGGAGGAATATAGTCAGAACCTGGAGAAAACAGTACAGGAAAGAACCCGTAATTTAGAACAGGCCAAGGAGACAGCCGATGCCGCCAACCGTGCCAAAAGTGATTTTCTCGCCATGATGAGCCATGAAATCCGCACACCCATGAACGGGATGGTGGGTATGCTGGAGATTATGGTCGACACAAAGCTTGATGAGGATCAGCGGGAATGCTTTTCCGTCATCCAGGACTGCTCCAGGCTTCTGATGTCCATTATCAACGATATCCTGGACTTCAGCAGGATAGAAAAGGGAACCCTTCCCCTGGAAGAAACCGATTTCGACCTTAAACGGATTGAGCAATACGTTGTCAGCCTCATTGAACCCCTGGCTGCAAAAAAAGGACTTGCTTTTACCTCTGTCTTTTCTCCCGACATCCCTCCAGCCCTACGGGGCGATCCGGTACGGCTGTGGCAGGTGCTGCTAAACCTGTTGAACAATGCCGTAAAATTTACCGAAAAGGGCAGCATCACCCTGCGGTCTTCCCTGGAAAAAGACGGTAAGGAACAAGTCACCCTTTCCTTTGAGGTTGAGGATACCGGTTCCGGCATCCCGGAGGAAATAAAGAGCAGCATTTTCCAGCCCTTTACCCAGGGCCACACCCTGGCCGGCAGCAGTCATGGCGGCGCCGGACTGGGGCTGTCCATCTGCAAGCGCCTGGTGGAGCTGATGGGCGGCCGGATCGGCTTTGAGAGCTCCGAAGGTGCGGGTTCCCTGTTCCGGTTCACCATTCCCTTTAAAATCGCTGATTCCGAACCGGGCCTATCGGAAGAAAAGTCCTCCATCCATAAGACCACGGTGTCCTACCTGTGGAAAAACAGCCCCGGGACGGTGCTGGTGGTGGATGACTTTGAATTCAACCGCAGGATGCTTTCCATGCAGCTGAAAAAACTGGGTCTGGAGGCGGAAACCGCATCCGGCGGGCAGGAAGCGGCGGAGGCAGTTACGAAAAAAAGATATGCCCTGATTTTAATGGACTGCCGCATGCCCGGCATGGATGGCTTTCAGACCACGGTGGCCATCCGCAAACTGGCGGCCTGGCAGAATAATCGTACTCCCATCATCGCCATCACCGCAGGTGCCACCGCCGGAGAAAAGGAGAGATGCCTGGTGGCCGGTATGGACGACTACCTCAGCAAGCCCATCAGACTGGAGACCCTTTCCGGCACTCTTGCCCGCTGGCTCCCGGGTGCCAGGCATAGTGGGCTGGAACCACTGGGGAGTGCCTTTGCCGAAGCCGCCGCCGATAGTGCCCCGATTGCCCTTCCTTCCTTTGTGGCCGAGGAAAAAAGAGCGGAATTGCTGCAAGCGGTGGGGGCGGACCCACTGCTCCTCTCCCGGGTACTGGCCGCCTTCCTGCGGGGCGTGCCCGGGAAGCTGGCCGCCCTGGAAACCGCACTGGGGGAAAAAGACGTTTCCACCGTCCGTCTTCTCGCCCACGGCATGAAATCCAGCGGGCTCTTTATTGGCGCCGCCTGCTTTGCCGCCTTTTGTAAAAAGCTGGAGGATCTGGCCGACACCGGCACCCTGGAGGGAGCCGGGGAACTGGCGGAAAAAATACGGCAGGAGTTCTCGGCAATACACAGGGAGTTGGAGCAGATCGGCCAGCACCTTCATTGATTTGTTTCCCCAAACAGTAGACATTTGAATTAAAGGCGATAAGGATCTTTCCGGCATAGAGATTGAAAAGCCGAAAATACTCACGCCTGCAGAGTTTTTAGAGAAATACAGTTAATATTGATAATCTGTTTCCCTTCCCACAAAGCCGTTTGAAACGCGGCTTTTTTTTTGCAGTCCTCAAATCCCCCCAAAAAAAGTTCAAAATTAAGCTTCCCTAAAGGTAAAAAGGGATAGAGAATTAAGGTTGGTCTGTTATAATGTCTCGCAAGCAAGGATTATTTGTTAAAAAGCGCATTATATTGTCTAAATAAAGGATAAATAGAAAAAGGATCATTCAATTGTTGGAATTGCATTATGGGGGGTTGTATGGTCACATGCCCGGTACTTACAAACTCTTCAAAACAGTTATTATTTTTATTGCCTTTCTGCTTCTGCTGGCCGGCTGCTACGGCAATGAATCAAAAAAAGATATTGTAATAGGCGTGGCGTGGCCCTTCGAGTTAAACGGCAGCATGTTCAGCGAGGGGGTTGACCTGGCCGTTAAGGAAATCAACGAAAGCGGTGGAATAAGGGGGCGCAATATCCGGATGATCAAAAAAGATGACCAGGCTTCGGTTTCCGCCGGGATGGCCATCGCCCAGTCTTTTGTGGAAAACCCTGAAATAGTGGCGGTAATAGGACACAGAAATTCTTTTGTGTCCATACCCGCGTCAAGGATTTACCAGGAGGCCGGAATTGTAATGCTGTCCCCGGCATCAACTGCGCCGGAGCTTACCCAAAAGGGATACGGCTGTGTTTTCCGGAATATACCGAGCGACGATGAAATAACCAGGCAGTTGGCCCTGTATGCCGCCCGGAACGGCTGCAGGCGGATGGTCATTTACTATGCCGAGGATTCCTATGGGATGGGGCTGGCCAATTCATTTGAGGATCATGCGAAAGCCGCCGGCATCAAGATTGTTGACCGTATTTCCTACTATGGTGATCTAAATGACCTGGACAGGCTGCACAATAAATGGAAGTCCCTTGATTTTGACTCAATCTTTGTGGGCCAGTCCATGCCCGCCGGGGCGGAGTTTATCGCCGACGCCGGAAAGGCGGGAATTTCCACCAGGTACATCGCCGGTAACGCCATGGACTCCCCCCAGCTTTGCCGGATTGGTGGAGAGGCCGCGGAGGGTACAGTGGTGGGGACAATTTTCAATCCGGACGCCCCCCGTGACGAAGTAAAAAAATTCGTTCAGAATTTCAGTAAAGAGTACGGTAAAGCGCCGGGCCCATACTCGGCCCAGGGATACGACGCGGTGAAACTGCTGGCGGCGGCCATTGAGAAGGCCGGGTCTACCGAACCCCGGGCAATAGCCGAACAGATGCGCACTTTTAAAGACTGGCCGGGGGTGGCAGGCTATCATACATTTGATAAAAACGGCAACGACACCGGGAACCTTGTGGTAAAAAAAGTTATACGGAACGGAAAGTTTGAATATATAGATTAACCTTCGCTTCCAAAATTTTTTCCGGGGGCATCCAGATGAAAAGGATCGGCTTGAAATATGTATTCCTGTTTTTTATTTTGCTGGCAGCGGTGTTTATTGAAACCGGCTGCGACCGGACGGTCCCGGAGGCGGAACAGCCCGGAGGTCCGCAGGCCGTCATTCCCTCTGCTGGTAAAAAGCCGCTTCCAGCGCAGAGTTTATCGCTTTTGCCGCCAGACATCAGGTGGATAAAGGAAAGAGGCCGGATTATAGTGGCCATGTACCGGGAGGACCGCCCGCCCTTCTTTTATACGAATAAAGAAGGGAAGTTTGTGGGAATCGATGTGGAACTGGCCCGGGATATAGCCAGACAGCTGCAGGTGGACGTGGAGTTTGACCGTGCGGCGGCCTCCTTTGAAGAGGTGGTGGACAGGGTGGTAACCGGGCAGGCGGATTTGGCTATCTCCAAATTGAGCATTACTCTGTCACGGGCACAGAGGACCCGGTACACCCAGCCCTACGTTACCTTTCACCAGAGCCTGCTGGTAAACCGCCTGCAGTTGGCGGCACTGGAAAAAAAACACCCTGATAAAAATGATCTGGAACTGGCTAAAAACGCCTCCGGGAGAATCGGGGTTCTGGCCGGGACTTCATATGTTGAATGGGCGGGTTTATGTTTTCCAAACGCTGAAATTGTTCCTTTCAATAGTATTGAAAAATCAATAGAGGCCGTTTACGAGGGAAAAGTGTTTGCGGCCTTTTACGATAACTGGGAGATTAGGTCCTTTATCAATAGAAATCCAAAGCTTTCAGTTTATGCAAAAATGATTATTCTTGAGGACCTGCCCGACCCCATTTCCATAGCGGTTGCGCCACAGAACGGCCAACTCCTCGCCTGGCTGAATACCTACCTGGAAATGACCGGAAGCAGCGGAGTTATCCGGCAGAAAATTGAGAATTACCGCGGGGAAGAGCATATATTGAAGATTTAAAGTGTATTTGCGGAGAATGTAAAATGATCCAGATGCCGTGGAGGATGTCCGAATTTAAATGGGAAAAGTTTAAAAGTCCCTGGTTGATCATTATAGGAATGGCTGCCGGGGTGCTGGCCGGCATATTCAACAGGGGTCTGGCGCTTAAACTGGCGCCCCTGGGTGACGCATACCTGTCATTTTTAAGCATGTGCGTCATTCCTATTATGGCCACCGCCATAGTTACCAGTTTTGGCCGCCTGTTCCGCTCAAGGGAGGTAAGTTTTTTCCTCAGGCGCATAATCGTGGTGCTTTTACTGGCCATGTTCATAAGCAGCCTGGTGGGAATGGCGGCGGCCGTAATTGGAAACCCGGGCAGGGGGCTTGGTGACGATACCCTGGAAACGCTGGGAAAGGTACTTGTCCAGTACGAGCAAAGTGATCCGGAAAAGGGGCGGGCGGTAAACTCCTTTGGACTTAACGAATTTATCAATATGATTATTCCGGCGAATATTTTCAACGCCCTTTATGAGGGGAAAAATCTACAGATACTCTTTTTTTCCATCGTCCTCGGGCTTACCACCGGGCTTTTGCCTTCCCAAAAGGCCGAACTTTTTCTGGATATAACGGAAGTGGTTTTTAAAGCCTTTGAGAAGGCAATTTCAGTGGCCATGTATTTCCTTCCCCTGGGTTTGCTCTGCCTGCTGGCCGGGCAGATTGCTCATACAGGGGTGGATATATTGCTGGCCATGACCAGATTCGTGGTGATTATTCATATTGCCGGGCTGGCGCTGGTACTGCTGGGATCGGTCGTGATAGCCTTCACGGCCGGAGTGCCGCTGGTCAGATCCTTTAAAGATCTGCGGGAGCCCTTAATCATCGCCTTTGGTACACGTAACAGCTACGCCACCATACCCTCGGTGTTTAACGTACTGCACAACAACTTCAACCTGCCCCAGAACCTGATCAACATGGTGGCGCCCATGGGCATTGTAATGTGCCGCTACAGCATGGTGCTTACCTTTACTATAGGGACAGTTTTTATTGCCCAGCTATATAAAATGCCACTAGGCGCCAGCCAACTGGCATTTATCTTTTTTGTTTCAGTGGTAGCTGCCCTGGCGGGTGCCGGATCGCCGGGAGTGGTGGCGATCTCAATGGTTTCCATAGTCCTGTCGCCGCTGGGACTGCCTTCAGGGTCGGCCGTCATTTTGCTGCTGGCCGTAAATGCCATAATTGATCCCATCCTGACTGTCGTTAATGTTCACATGACCTGCGCCGCCTCAGTTTTAATAACGGGGGGCGCCCGCGAAAGAAAAGATCTGTTGAGCGGGAACGTAAAGAATATAAACGGCCTGTTAAAACCCGGCCAAATTAAAAGAGGAGGCACACCGGGATGAGCCGGATTTTTCGTAAGGTGTCGCTGGAAAGACTTTCATCGCCGGAGCAGCTCGATCAGTTGGTTTCTGTTACCACGCCAAGGGCTTGGTTCGCCCTCATAGCCATCGGGCTGATTTTAGTTGTTGCCCTCATCTGGGGCATTTTCGGTAAAATTCCCTCCAGGGTCTACGGGCAGGGAATTATTATCAAGAGTTACGGGGTATACAACATCACTCACACAGTGGCGGGCCAGGTTACAGATATAAGGGTAACCGTGGGGGATATGGTAAAAAGGGGCGATGTTGTTGCGAGAATTGATCAGCCACAAATAGTCGATCAAATTAACGATCTGAAAGACCAGTTGGACCAGTTGCAAACTCTGGATTTGTCGGGTACCGGAATGGCTGGGGAAAACAATCTCGGGTCCGGGCTTATGGATTTATACAATTTAATCAGGAGGATAAAAGATGCCAGGTCCGCCCTGCCGTACGAGGAGGCTAATTATAAAAGCGCCGTTTCAGGCAAAGAGTATGAAATAGAGAGGGCTAAAATAAACCTGGACCAGGCAATGTTATACGAGTCTAAACAGGCGAAGTATTTGGATAAATTAACCATACTTTATAAATCCGACGCGGTATCCGGACAAGAACTGGATAACGCGAGGAATGATCTGAGTCTGCTGCAGCTGGAAAAAAAGGCGGCCGCCCAGGACCTTGCCAAGCTTACGGCCGGAGAGTGGGAGGATACGATTATTACATACAAGGCCAGGCTTCAGCAGGCACAGCTCAATGTACAACTGCTGGAGGAACAGTTTGCCACCACCAGGGCGATAAAAATTTCCGAGACCGAAAAGGAGATTAAAAGACTTCAGGATGAACTGAGCCATTCATCGGAAATAGTTTCACGGGTGGACGGCCGGGTACTGGAGGTGCAGGTGAAAAAAGGGGATATAATTCAGCCCGGAATAAATGTGGTCAGCCTGGAGCGTGAGGGTAAAACCGTCAAACTGGAAGTTGTACTGTACGTAAGGGCGGAAGATGGTAAAAACATATTGCCGGGGATGGAGGCCCAGATATCCCCGACTACCGTAAAGAAGGAAGAATACGGGTTTATGCTGGGCAGGGTGGTTTCAGTTTCCGAATACCCGGCCACCTCTCAGGGGATGATGATGACCCTGGGCAGCCGGGATCTGGTGTCAAAGCTTGCCGGACAAAGCGCCCCCCTGGAAGTCCGCATTGACGTTATTTCCGACGACAGCACTGAAAGCGGGTACAAATGGTCGTCCTCTAAGGGACCGCCTCTTAAAATAAACAGCGGCACTCTGTGCGCCGGATCGATAACCATAAAAGAACAGCGCCCCGTCCATATGGTTATTCCAAAGGTTAAAAAGGCTCTCTCTATATAGTAGACTATTGCAACAGCCTCTCAAAAAAACGGTTTCACGGAGGTGATTGGGTGAAGGACAATGCGGCTAAACGGGTAAAAGTTCCCACAGTACTGCAGATGGAGGCGGTGGAGTGCGGGGCGGCATCACTGGCCATGATTTTAGCATTCTGGGGAATGTACGCGCCGCTGGAGGAACTTCGCCTGGCATGCGGTGTCTCCAGGGACGGCAGCAAGGCCAGCAATATACTGAAAGCGGCCCGGAGATACGGAATGGAAGCAAAGGGCTTCCGTAAGGAGCCCGAAGCGTTAAAAGAGATGCAGTTTCCAATGATCATTCACTGGAATTTTAATCACTTCCTGGTGCTGGAGGGATTTAAAAACGGGACGTTCTACCTGAACGACCCGGGAACAGGCCCCAGGACCGTGCCGGAAGAGGAGTTCGACCAGTCATTTACCGGGGTTGCCCTTACATTCAACCCGGGGCCCGGTTTTGTCAGGAGCGGCGAAAAGCCCAGCATTTTAAATTCTCTTATAAAGAGATTAAAAGGGTCGGAAACTGCCCTCACCTATGTAATACTGGTGGGAATCGCGCTGGTGATCCCTGGCCTGGTCATTCCCATCTTTTCTAAAATTTTTGTGGACGACATACTGCTTGGGGGCAAGGGCAACTGGCTTGTTCCCCTTCTGCTGGGAATGGGTTTTACGGCGCTGCTGCGGGGAATTCTCACCTGGATACAGCAGTATTACCTGTTGAGGCTGGAGACCAAAATAGCCCTTAGCACTTCGGGGCAGTTCCTCTGGCACGTGCTGCGCCTGCCGGTGGAATTCTTTTCACAGCGCTACAGTGGTGATATCAGCTCCAGGATGCAGAGCAACGATACGGTAGCGCGGCTTTTGTCGGGCCAATTGGCTACCAATGCGCTCAACCTGGTGATGATTGTATTTTATTTCGCCCTTATGCTGCAGTACAGCGTGGTCATGTCACTGGTGGGCGCGGCTGTTGCCGCCGTCAATATTCTCTATTTGAAATATATCGCAGCCAGGAGGGTGGACTTAAACCGCCGGCTTTTAAAAGACAGGGGGAAAATGGTGGGCACGGCCATGTCCGGACTGCAGGTTATCGAGACATTAAAGGCGACCGGATCGGAGTCGGACTTCTTTGCCAAGTGGTCCGGCTACCAGGCCAAAACACTGAACGCGGAACAGGAAATAGGAGTCCCCACCCAGTATTTGTCTGCCATCCCGGCATTCCTGAGCGCATTGACAAATACCGTGGTTCTGGTTCTTGGAGGCTTTATTATTCTGAACGGGGATATGACAATCGGTATGCTGGTCGCCTTTCAGAGCCTAATGACCAGCTTTATGACCCCTGTAACCCAGTTGGTGGCCCTTGGCGGCCAGATCCAGGAAATAGAAGGGGATATGAACCGCCTGGATGATGTTCTAAAATATAATCTTGACAGACAGGCCGGGGAGGACCCGGAAGGCGAAGAATTTGCCAAAGGTCTCAAAAAGATCGAGGGAAATGTGGAACTGAAAAATTTAAGCTTCGGCTACAGCCGGCTGGAACCGCCGCTGATTGAAAACTTTAGTCTGAGTCTGAAGCCGGGTTCCCGGGTGGCCCTGGTAGGGGGATCCGGAAGCGGGAAGTCCACGGTGGCCAGGATAATCGCCGGCATTTACAGGCACTGGTCCGGAGAAATATTATTTGACGGCAGGCTGCGAGAAAGCATTCCCAGGGCCGTAATCACCAACTCCCTGGCCATGGTGGACCAGGACATCACCATGTTTGAGGGAACAATAAAGGAAAATATCACATTGTGGGACGATACAATTTCGGAATTCGAGGTGGTCCTGGCGGCAAAAGACGCCTGCATCCATGATGACATAACATCCAGGGCCGGCGGGTACGACCACCGGCTGGACGAAGGTGGAAGCAACTTCAGCGGCGGGCAGAGGCAGAGGCTGGAAATCGCCAGGGCACTGGCGGGCAGTCCTTCTATATTGATAATGGACGAGGCCACCAGCGCCCTGGACCCTCTTACCGAAAAGCTGGTGGATGAAAATATAAGGCGCCGGGGCTGCACCTGCGTTATTGTGGCGCACCGCCTGAGCACCATACGGGACTGTGACGAAATAATAGTCCTGGGAAGAGGTAAAATTGTCCAGCGGGGGACCCACGAAGAATTGATCAATGCGGGCGGGCATTATACCGACCTGATTAGCGCCGGCTAGAAGACTATTGAACAGGGAAGTGATTGTTTTGGTAACTGCAGACCTGTTTAAAAATGAAGGAAATATAATCTCCGTTGAGGGAAACAGCCCCCTTAAACTTACCGACCCGGGATATGTCTGGGTGGTCGATCAGGGAAAGGTGTCGGTTTTTTCTGTCTGGATTATTGACGGCGAGGCCGCCGGGTCCCGGGATTTCCTTTTTGAGACCTGGCCGGGAGATATACTGTTCGGCATAATCCCGGAAGGAAAGGATAAAAAATACGGACTGTTGGTATCGGGTCTGACCGGAACCCGCCTGATGCAGATCCCCAGGGCAAGGTTTTTTGATCTGGCGGAAAAGTCCGCTGATAAAGAGATAATTGCCGGCAAAATTAAGCGATGGGTAGATACCCTTCTAAAAATCACCTCCGGCGCCGCGGATGTCGCCCCGGTTGATCTGGATGGATTCAACAGCCTGGCCCTCCTGGCCGCCATTCAGCGCCGGCAGGAGCGGGAACAGGCCGACCAGCTGCGTTTTCAGGAGAAGTCGGATAATGACCGGCGATATATGGAAAACGCCATAAACAGTCTCCTCGCCGTGGCCAATCCTAAACAAACAAAATCCTCCCTGGCGGAGGCCTCCGGGGATCCCCTCCTGGATGCCTGCCGGATGGTCGGCCGGGAGATGAAAATAAGAATAGTGGTCCCTCCACCTTCGGCCGGCGCAGCCCCGTCAAAGGATCCCCTGGGGGAGATTGCCAGGGCTTCCCGCATACGGGTGCGCCAGGTAGCCCTGAAAGGGGAATGGTGGAAAGAGGACAACGGCCCCCTGCTGGCATACATGGAGGAGGATAACCGGCCGGTGGCCCTGCTTCCCCTGTCTCCATCCCGCTACAGGCTGCACGACCCCTTCGGGGTAACCGGCGCCCCGGTTGGTTTTAATGTTGCCCGGCAGGTGAAACCCTTTGCTTTTGCCTTTTACCGCCCGTTTCCGGAAAAGGTGCTAACACTGCGGGATATTTTTATTATGGGATATGAAAGCTCCAGGAAGCAGGATTTTGCAATGGTTATACTGATGGGGGTACTGGGCGGCCTCCTTGGTATGGTGGTTCCTGTCGCCACGGGATTAGTATTCGACACTGTCATCCCCGGAGGAGAGAAGGCCCAGCTTATGCATATCGCTTTTTTTCTGGGAGCAAGCGCCGTGGCCGCCATGTTCTTTCAGCTTACCCGCTCCTTTGCTATGCTGAGGATAGAGGGCAGGATGGAAGGATCTGTTCAGGCGGCTGTCTGGGACCGCCTTTTAAGCCTTCCGGTACCCTTTTTCAGGGGTTATACGTCAGGGGAACTGGCCATGCGGGCCATGGGCATCAGCCAGATCCGCGTGATTTTATCCGGAGTCACCATAACCACCATAATTTCCAGCATATTTTCCTGCTTCAACCTTTTTCTGATCTTCTACTACGACATTAAGCTGGCGGCCATAGCCTCCCTCCTGATAGCAATATCGGTAGCCGTCGTTGCCTTTCTGGGAATCCGTCAAATCCGTTTCGAACGCCAGGTGATTGATATTACCAATAAAATATCTGGCCTGGTTTTGCAGCTTATCGGCGGAGTCAGCAAATTCCGCGTGGCCGGGGCTGAAAAGAGGGCGTTCCATCTTTGGTCCGGGGAATTCGGCAAACAAAGAATGTTAGTTTTTAAAAAAGAAACTATCACTAACTATATGGAAACCTTCAACTCGGTTCTTCCGGCAACCACTTCCATAATAGTTTTCTACCTGGTGGCAACCAAAAGCTCTCTGCCTCCGGGCAAATTTATCGCCTTCAATGCGGCCTTCACCTCTTTTTTAACGTCAATGATCGCTCTGTCCCAGTCGTTGATAGCCATTAATGTAATTATCCCGCTGTACGAAAGGGCCAAGCCCATACTGGAAACAATGCCCGAGTATGACGACGTCAAAAGCGATCCCGGTGAACTTACAGGCGCCATTGAAGTCAGCCACCTTTATTTTCGCTACAAAGAAGACGGTCCCCTTGTTTTAAATGATGTTTCCTTCCAAATCGGGGAGGGCGAGTACGTGGGACTGGTGGGGCCCTCGGGCAGCGGCAAATCGACGCTTTTCCGGGTTCTGCTGGGTTTTGAGAAGCCGGAATCAGGCCGGATTTATTACAGCGGCCAGGATATAGAAAAAGTGGATATCCGATTACTGCGCAGGCAACTGGGAGTGGTGCTGCAAAACGGCAAACTGCTTTCGGGAGACATTTTTTCAAATATAGTGGGATCCAAACCTAACCTGACCATGGACGACGCCATTGAAGCGGCAAAAATGGCCGGGCTGGAAGGAGATATCAGTGAAATGCCCATGGGCATGCACACGGTGATCAGTGAGGGCGCCGGCACCCTGTCCGGGGGGCAGAGGCAGAGGCTGCTTGTAGCAAGGGCCATCGTCGGAAAGCCTAAAATACTTTTTTTTGACGAGGCCACCAGCGCACTGGACAACCAAACCCAGGCCGTGGTCAGCCGGAGCCTTGACCGGCTGAAGGCCACCCGGGTGGTAATCGCCCACCGGCTGAGCACCATTATTAACTGCGATAGGATTATAGTGATGGACAGGGGAAGGATTATCGAGGAAGGATCATACGAAGAACTTATGAAAATGAACGGTGTTTTTTCCGATCTGGCCAGGCGGCAGCTGGCCTAGCCAGCAAATGTTAGATGACAAAGCGCGTGATACTTTTTGGTGTTAGTTGTATAAGTAATTAGATGTCAGTGTTGAACCTGCTTGCAAATGCTGGTTGGCAATATAAGCTCAATTACCATAAATAAGTAAGGCGTAATGGAATAAAACGTGGTTAACTCAAATTAAAGTAGTAATTGTGGATAAAATGCAGGAAAGGGGGTGGCGTTTTCTCGTAAAAGCATTACTCAAAGATACAGCTGTATTGAATTCATTGTGGCGCATATTCCGTTTTCAGGGTGAATTACGTAATCCAACCAACAAAGGAGGAAAAGTCATGAGTGCTGCACAAATCGAAAGATTCAACAAGGATATTTGTGAGAACAAGGAAATGCAGGAAGAAATCAAAGCCATCGGCAACGACCTGGTGAAAATTGTAGCGTTTGCCAACTACAAGGGATATGAATTCACGGTTGCTGATGTCGAGGCTATTGCCAAACAGCGTGAGGAGTTGTCTGAAGAACAGCTGGATAATGTGGCTGGTGGCGTTGCCCTCATCATAACAGGCGTTGCTGGTGGCGTCGCTTCAGCTATAGCTATTTTGTAGTCATAGTGGCTCATATCCAGTTTTGAGTAAATTATGTAATCCGACAGCAAAGGAGGAAAGGCATGAGCGCCGCAGAAATCGAAAGATTCAACAAGGACGTCCGCGAGAACCGGGAAATGTGGGAAGAAATAAAAAATATCGGCAATAGTCTGGAAAAAATCGTAGCATTTGCAAAGTCTAAGGGATATGAATTCACGGTTGCTGATATCGAGGCTATTGCCAAACAGAGTGAGGAGTTGTCTGAAGAACAGCTGGATAATGTGGCCGGTGGCTTAGTCCTTGTCGCAAGCATTAATGTAAAGGCATGCATTGGGGGGCCCTCCAAGGAGTAAGTCCTGCTCTCTGAAAAGGTAAAAATAATCGGTTTGCAGCCGAATGGATTACCCGCAGTTACCGGACGAACAATCAGCAGGAGAGAGGTGTTCTACAGTGAGTTTATCAGAAATTGATCGCTTTAACGAAGCAGTTCGTAATGATCACGAAATGCTTAAAGAGCTAAAGACCATTGGTACAGACGTAGAGAAAGTTATCCAGTTTGCTAACCAAAAAGGATTCACCTTTACCCTGGAGGATCTCAAAAAACGCCAAGCCGAAGGTGGCGAATTAAGTGATGCTGACATGGACAAAGTTGCCGGAGGGTTTATTGCCGTAGCTGCTATTCAGGGTGTATCCGTAGCCGGTGTTGTGGCAGTTGTGGCCTAAATCAGCGAATCACATAGTCAAGACAATGGCCCGGGCACCATCAGTGCCTCGGGTCATTGTCTTGGTGTATGACTTTCATGGTCTTCTTAATCTGACAAATATAGAGGAGGTATCAGCACCTGTGGAAGAGCTTTATTTCTGCGGAGATTTGAAAGACCGAATTAGCATTGATGAAAAAAGGCTAATTCCACATATCAAACGATTCATAGAGTGTGCTGTTGGCGATCTTGTATTCTACGCGGCCATACGGGAGAACGCCGCCGGATGTGGCAACCTGCTGCAATCAAGGGGGATATTTGGAGTGGATCCCGTGCAGGTAGCGGCACTTGTTCCAGATCTGTCTTTGTTGAAGGGAGTTCCTACTACGGAATTGGATGACAAGCCGCAGGCGCAATTGTGGCGACGATGGACTGATGCAACTGCCCAATTTCGGGAAGCTTGGCGTCAACGAGGCGAAAAAACGCCCAGCAATCGTTTTAATGACTGGCATCAACGTCAGGTAAACCGGTGTCGCAGTCAACTGGGCAAAGTGACAAACCGGGAAATCATCCATGCGACAGTCGTGTTTGAATTGAGTAAGGGCTGCTCGATTGGCTGTCCTTTCTGCGGTCTTGCGGCTGAGCCGTTGCAAGAAGTGTTTATGTATACCAGGGAGAATGCCAGGCTCTGGCAAGATATTCTGAACGTAGTAGTGGAACGTCTCGGCACTACCGTGGGGACCGGGGTATGTTATTGGGCGACTGAGCCTACTGATAATCCTGATTATTTGAAATTCGTGGCGGATTTTGGCGAAGTGACAGGCATTTACCCTCAGACCACCACTGCAGCCCCTATGCGCAATCTTGCCTGGACACGAGAATTATTGCAATTTCGGCGGGAACATGTCACGTCTGTGGACCGTTTTTCCATCCTCTCGACTAATATCTTGCGCCGTGTGCATGAAACTTTTTCCGCAGAGGATTTGGCTTTGACGGAGTTAATCTTGCAGCACTCGGACTACGTAGCACAGCTAATGGCCAACTCGGGTCGTAATCGTAAGGACGTTTCCGACAATCCACTATTGGATATCGTTAAGGATCATACCATCGCCTGCCTCACCGGATACTTAGTTAATATGGCAGAGCGTTCGATACGGTTGATAAGTCCCTGTCCTCCTTCTGATCGCTGGCCTTTAGGCTACCGCGTCTACGCTGAAGGCAGCTTCTCCCGCGCGACGGAACTTGACGATTTTATCGGTGAAACCATCGAGAAATGCATGCCTTTGCATGTTGCACCGGAAGACATTTTGGCCTTTCGCCGAGACCTGGAGTATACTCCATTGCCGAAGGGATTCCAACTTCGTAGTGGATACCAGTTGCACAAGATGGAGGGGTCTCCCCACTTAGCCCAACTCGGCCGGTTGATCGCTCAGGGGAATTTAACCTCATCGCATGTGATGGAGGAACTTATGGTTCAGCATACGGATGTTTTGGCGTTATTGTCTTCTATTCAGAAGCTTTTTGACCAAAGCCTTCTGGAAGATGGTTTGAGCGACGAAGCCGGTTTAACTGGAGGTGAGAAGAAATGGCCTGTACAGTAAACAACACTGCTAAAAATTTGGTCAGAGGAAAATTTCAGTTGCCCTTGGCGCCTGCGGACGTTTGCCTGGTATGCATGCCCTACTGTAATCCGGAGATACCTTCACTAGCCATCGGGTTGCTACAGGCCGTGCTGGCCAAAGGGGGAATCGAGGCCAGGTGCATTTACGCTAACCTCCTCTTCTGCGAAGAGCTTGGATTGGATTTATATGAACGAAATCACTGTGCGGATCCTCGCTTGCCTTTAGCTGGATGGTCATTTGCTTCTTCCGCTTTTCCAGAGTTCCAGCCCGAAGAGAATCACTTTGTCGGAGAAATCCATGCCAGGCTCGGCGTGGTGCGACAGCAGAGCCTGGAAGAGTGCCGCGAAGAGCTGCGTTTCGTTCGCCAAAGGGCAGAAAAATTTGCTGCTAATCTAGCGGAACAAATTCTCGAACTTTCTCCGCGTATCGTTGGCTGCACATCAAGCCTGTCTCAGAGAGTGCCTTCCTTAGCCTTGCTTCGAAAGATACGTGAACTTAACCCCGATGTTATCACCTTAATGGGAGGCGCGGATTGTGAAACAGTTATGGGACGCGCCACTCACCAGCATTTCCCGTGGGTCGATTATGTGGTCTCAGGAGAGGGTGAAGATCTCATATTTCCGCTTGCTAAACGCATATTTGAATTTGGCCGCCAGGTTTCTCTCGAAGCTTTACCCGAGGGAGTATTTGCTCCCCTGCACCGGCAGGTGGGATACCCGGGCGCTGAGCAGAACGGGGGTAAGGGTCTCCCGCGGGCTTTGGCCAGTTCCTTTGATCGCCAGATAACCCCCGTCTATCAGGACTATTTCGATACTCTCAAATCCCTGCCAACACTGGGCAAAACTGTCCGCCCCAGCCTGCCAATCCAATCTTCCCGGGGCTGTTGGCATGGGAAGTGTAAATTTTGCGGACTCAATGCCCCGCAACTTTCCTACCGGTCGCGCCCGGCTGCGGGGGTGCTTGCCGAGTTGGAGGAGATCAGCCGCCGTTACGGGGTTGAACATTTTGAGTTTCTTGATAACATTCTGAATATGAGATTCTTTGACGATTTGATTCCCGAGCTTATCAGACGCGGCGCTCCTTACAAGCTGTTCTGCGAAGTTCGTTCGAATATGTCCAAAAAGCACTTCAAAATGTTGCGTGAAGCCGGCGTCGTATGGTGCCAGCCGGGTATAGAAAGCCTTTGCAGTGACGCGCTGAAAACTATGAGGAAAGGGGTTGCCGCATGGCAAAACATCCAGACGCTGAAATGGTGCCGTCAGTTTGGCATCCATGTCTACTGGTCGATTCTTCACGACTTTCCCGGCGATTATGATCACTGGTACCAGGAGATGGCTGAATTAGTGCCACTTCTGACACATTTATACCCGCCGATGGGTATGTCCGATGTCCAGTACCAGCGAAATAGTCACTACTTCGATCGGGCGGCTGACTACTCCCTGAATTTGACTTTTTTACCTTTAGACAGCCTTATCTATCCAATAAGTCCAGGCGCAATAAACGAACTTTCCTACACGTTTGAAGATGAGTTTTACGCTTCAACCAAAAATGACCCAAGAATGGCTGTATTATTTGACCGCCTCGGACTGCGGAACCTTCGAAGGGCTGTTTTTCAGTGGTATGTGGCGTTTATTAGTCAAAATCAACCGATATTAAGCATGAAGGTAGACGACAAGGAAGTTATCGTGCGTGATACCCGTCCCATTGCAGTTGCCCCTTCTTTCCGCCTTGACGGCGCGCAGCGGGAGTTGTATCTGGCCTGCGGCCGGGCAAAGGACGAGACACGGGTGCGCGAGACGTACCGGGACAAAGGGTTCAGCAGTTCGGACATTGATGCTGCGATCCAGACTCTTTTAGTCAACAAGCTGTTAGTCCGCATTGATCAGCGCTTGCTGGCTTTGGCCATTGAAGAGCCTTATTTGGAATACCTTCCCAGAGACCAGCATCCAATGGGTTGGGTCAATGGTGAATGCAAATCAATGCTTGGATATCCTATTAAATTTATGAAGTCTTATATAAAGGAGATGGCCGGCAAAGGGCTGCTTGACAGCCGCTACCTGCCCGCAGATTGCTGAGTAGAACCGGTTCTACAGCGGCTAATCTTGTGGAGAGAATCGCCCAGGAATATTTATATAAGTTTGCGTTAACACGTTGCTGCTTGGTAATAGTTGATTACGCCACAAATCATCACATTGACCCGTGAGATTTGTTCGAAATATCTTTCGCTGGAGGTCTTTATGATCAGAGAAAATCTCCTGGTCTCTCCGGGGGCTTCCCATTCAGCCATGAGGCCACCCGCATAGCCGGGCCCTTTCCCCTGGAAGATGGGTCCTTTGTGGTGGCGTGGGCGGAATATATTCAGGAAGCCCAAATTGCATGAGACTTCTTTTCGCTTAAAAGTTTAATTTTCAGCCTAGAAATAAATGTGAAATATGTGTGAAATCTGTTATTATACAATTAAAAGGAAAATTTTACGAGGAGGGATGATGTGACGCTACCACCACCAAGACCTGCAACGTCATTATAACCAGAGCTAATTAGACATGTGAAAGGGGTATTTAAACCATTTTAGGGGCGATGATTGTATGAGAGAATATAAAATATAAAACGAAAGTGAGTGAAAATTATGTTTAAAAATTTGAAAATGTTTATAACAGGATTTCTGACTTGCGCTCTCTTAATGGGGACCATAGCCGGGGCTTTTGCGGCAGCAAATGATTTGAACATACAAGCTGTATTGAGCAATTCCATTAAATTAAAACTTAACGGAAAAGACTGGACACCAAAAGACCCCTCAACGGGTAACTATTATAAGCCCATCAGCTATAACGGCAGAACCTACTTGCCTGTCCGGGCAGTTGTTGAAGAAGCCGCAGGCATGCCGGTGGATTACGACAGCGCTTCTCAAACAATATGGATCGGCGGCAAAACGGACAGCTTAAATGTAAGTTCGTCTGAGTATTATGAGGATTATTACGGAACTATCATTACTACAGATAGTGAAAGGCTTTCCACACCGGATGAGGCATACAAATGGGGTATCACAAATGACAAAGACTTGAATATGCAGTATTTCACCTTTTATTTGAAGCCAAACGGAAATTATAAGAGGTTTCGCGCTTCGTTCTTCCTCGACAACAGCGCAAAAGATAACCTTACTATGAATATAAGGAAAGATACTCCTGACGGGCAAGTGATTAAGACCCTCGTCCTGCAGCCGGGCAATACGATTAAAGATGTGGATCTGGATATCGGTGGTGTTAATAAATTATGTATTGAATCCAACATAGCAATTAACCACGGCATTATTAAAAAATTAGTAGTTGGAGAGCCTATTTTCTATAATGGAAATCTACAAGGAGCCTCTGCTACCCACGGATAAAATATTTTTGGTCATACGATAAAAGAAAGCAATTACATGTTTTCTTTTATCGATTAACAAAGCTATCAAATTGAGAATGTACTATGATAAAAAGATTGATTTGACCCCGTTTTTTTCGAAAAAATGCCATATCATCTTTTTACCCTTTTAAATTAACATTTCCAACTATACATGGTAAAATTCCTGGATAGGCATGCCTTATCGTATAACATCGAATTGATGTATCTTGATAAGAATGGGTAAATCAGCCACGCATGCTCTGGTGGTAAGTTGTCAATATTTTTGGGAACGAGTAAGTATGTGACAAGAGAGCCTTTCCCTGTCGCACTGTCACAGAGCGGGTTAAGCGGGAACCTCTGATGAAGCGGGGGTTTCTTTTTTTGCGACGGTGTTCGGTTTCTCATTGAGCGACCGCATATTATAGAATCACGGCTATGGGAAGTTCTAAAGGGATAAAAGTCTACTAAGATCTTTGAATCTCTTTTTCAGTAAGGATGTCTTACAATACTAATTTTTTAATGAAATAATGTGAATAGTAATGATAAGCGTTCAATTGAGGAGGCAGTATTTTGCAACGGGACTACAGGCAAATTGCTTTATGGGAAAATGTTAGCGTTGAGGATTGGCAAGATTGGCGCTGGCAAATTGCAAACCGCATTACTACATTAGAGGAATTGGAAAAAGTAATCCGCCTCCTGCCAGAGGAGGGGGAAGGAATCAAACGTTCCCTGTCAACCCTTCGCATGGCCATTACACCCTATTATGCATCTCTAATGGATCCGTATGATCCGGATTGCCCCATCCGGAAACAGGCCGTCCCTGTGTCAATGGAATTGCAGGACGGCGAGCATGAGATGGAAGACCCCCTGCATGAAGATATTGATTCTCCGGTACCTGGTATTACTCACCGCTATCCTGACCGGGTGCTGCTGCTGATTACCGACCAATGCTCAATGTACTGTCGCCATTGCACACGAAGACGTTTTGCAGGCGTCCACGACCAACAGCGCACCAGGCAGCAGCTGGAGGACGCATTAAAATATATCCGGTGTACCCCAGTGGTACGGGATGTCCTGCTTTCAGGGGGGGACAGCCTTTGTATTGATGACGACCTTTTGGAATTTTTGTTGGCAAGTCTGCGGAAGATTAATCATGTGGAAATCATTCGCATTGGAACGCGTACTCCGGTGGTCATGCCACAACGCATCACGGATAGCCTTTGTAGTATCATAAAGAAGTACCATCCTGTTTGGCTCAACACCCATTTTAATCATCCCGGGGAAATCACTCCCGAGTCGTGGCAAGCCTGTGCGCGTTTGGCTGATGCAGGAGTGCCTCTGGGTAATCAGACTGTTTTGTTAAAAGGAATAAACGACTGCCCATATGTTATCAAAGATTTGATGCAACTTCTATTGAAAATGCGTGTACGGCCGTATTATTTATACCAGTGTGATATATCTCCCGGTATTGAGCATTTCCGTACTTCGGTAGCCAAAGGGATAGAAATCGTAGAGCTTTTACGCGGTCATACCTCCGGTCTTGGTGTGCCAACCTACGTAATTGATGCTCCTGGAGGAGGCGGTAAAATTCCGGTTGCTCCTCAATACCTTATTTCTCAGTCAGAGGAAAAGGTAGTGCTTCGAAATTACGAAGGGGTTGTTTGTGCCTATCCTGAGCCTGTTGAAAAAGGGAACTCCTGCGCGGATTGTGAAAACTGTGAACGCTTAAGGAAACTTGGCCCGGTTGGTATTGAAAAATTGTTCGCAGGCAAAAAAATAAGTTTGGTTCCCAAGGGAAATATCAGGGAGAAGCGCCGGCTTCAGTACTATAAGGGATGCCACTGAAAGGGGAAGTCCGATGGATATACCGGTTTCGCAAACATGCACGCAAGCAGCGCGTTCAAGCTGCAGCCGGGAGTGTGCAATTGGAAAAATCGTAGAAACAGATACCGAGGGGAATTTTGTTGAAATTTTGATTGACCGTACCAATGAACGTTTAAAAGTTATTGATTATGAGGTGCATGATTGGAAAAAATTAATATCCTACCTGGACGAGGCAGCGGCCAGGAATCATGCAGGCAAAATTTTATTCTATATCAGGCGTCAGGATGATTACCCGTTGGTTAATTTCGGTTATGTCCGGGAAGGGGTGATTCCCGCCTTTTTTCAGGGAGATGATGCACTGTGTTATTCGCGTTTCATTGATTTTGTACGGTCACAGAGTCCAAATTACGAGCAAGAAGAGGCATTGCTTAAAAAAATTATAAAGGAGAAGAATCGGGAAGGAACAATAGAATTTCCTGCCGGCTATGTGGTCTGCAAAATTCGCAAGGAACATGTGGATGAATTGGTGCAATTGTACAGGAAAATATTCAGTAGTTATCCCAGTCCATTGTTAAATCCGGAGTATGTTTATAAGGTGATGCTGACCCATGTTACCTTTTATGGTGTGTTTGCGGGGGATAGTTTGGTTAGTGCAGCTTCAGCGGAAATGGATGAACAAAACCATAACGCTGAAATTACTGACTGTGCCACACTGTCAGAGCACAGGGGAAAGGGGCTTTTAAGCAATCTAATAAAGTTTCTTGAAAAAGAAATGTGGACCCAAAAAATGGGGACACTATATAGCCTTGCGCGGGCTGGTTCCTATGGAATGAACGCAGCCCTGTACCGGCTGGGATATGAATATATGGGCAGGTTCATCAATAATTGCCATATTGGTGGCCGCTATGAAGATATGAATCTTTGGGCAAAAAAACAATATAAAACTTGACAGTTTATTAATTCCACAGTTTGAGAATACCTGGCAAGCACTCCACAGAACTCAGAATATGTTGGATGTTAGCAGCGGATTCGCGGGATCGAATCCACTCCTCGTTTTCTAAGGCAGCATTATATTTTTTTGATATAATGTGCTTATATGCTATTCATTTTCTTAATTAACGATATAGAAAGGGAGCAAAATGAATCTATTAACTGTGGAGAATATTTCAAAAAGCTATACTGAAAAGAAATTGCTGAGTAAAATAACTTTTGGCATAAATGAAGGGGATAAAATAGGAGTAATAGGTATTAATGGCACCGGTAAAACCACACTGTTAAAAATTATCGCAGGTGTGGAACAAGCAGATGAGGGAAAGGTAGTTGGAGGAAACTCGGTCAGAACAGAATACCTTTCCCAGAACCCTGATTTCGATACTGAGGCAACGGTTCTGGAGCAAGTTTTTTATGGAAACTCCGCTATTATGAAGTTAATAAGGGACTATGAAGAAGCTATTCAGAACCGGGACACTTTAAACGAGGAAATTTTAAAGCTGACCCATGACATGGATGCAATGAATGCATGGAGTTTAGACAGTGAAGCAAGGTCCATACTGACAAAGCTAGGCATTTCAGATTTTACAGCAAAAATAGGCACCCTGTCCGGGGGGGAGAAAAAGAAGATAGCTTTAGCAACCGCACTGGTAAACCCTGCAGATTTACTAATCTTAGATGAACCCACAAACCAGCTTGACAATGAAACTATCGACTGGCTGGAGCAATATCTTAACAAAAGAAAAGGCTCCCTGCTTATGGTTACCCATGACAGATACTTTTTGGACCGGGTGGCAAATCAGATTATTGAACTGGATAGGGGAGGTCTTTATTTATACCATGGCAATTACAGTTATTTTTTAGAAAAAAAGCTTGAAAGGGAAGAGATAGAGGCAGCCAGTGAGAAAAAAAGGCAGAGGTTACTCAGGAAAGAGCTGGCCTGGATTAAAAAGGGTGCTAAAGCCAGAACAACTAAACAAAAGGCCAGAATAGACCGTTACGACAAGTTATGTGAACAGACTGGAGTTGAAATGGATGAAAAGTTACAAGTTTCAGTGGCATCCAGTCGTCTTGGCAAAAAGACAATTGAATTGGAGCATATTGGAAAATCATTCAATGGAACCAAGTTAATAGATGATTTTAACTATATTTTGTTAAGAAATGACAGGGTTGGTATAGTGGGGCCAAATGGAAGCGGCAAATCGACCCTTTTAAATATAATGTGCGGCAGGCTTGAACCTGATAGTGGAAAGGTGGAAGTAGGGGAAACGGTAAAGGTTGGATTATACTCCCAGGAAACCCGGCATATAGATGGTGGCTCACGAGTTATAGAATATATAAAAGAAACAGCAGAATATTTAACTACGGCAGAGGGGTATAAAATAAGTGCAGCACAGATGCTGGAGAGATTTTTATTTCCTCCTGCTCTGCAGTGGACTCTTATAGCTAACCTTTCAGGAGGAGAGAAAAGAAGGTTAAGTCTGCTCAAAGTACTTATGGAAGCACCTAATATACTTCTCCTGGATGAACCAACCAATGATCTGGATATAGAAACGCTTACCATATTAGAGGATTATTTTGAAGACTTCAAAGGAGCAGTTATTGCTGTTTCCCATGATAGATACTTCTTAGACAGAATGGCAGAAAAGATATTTGCCTTTAAAGGAAAAGGAGAAATTGCACATTATCCTGGGAATTATTCTGATTATAGAGAAAAAAGCAGTGGTGAAAGCCCAGATAATACTGTTTCTGATAAAGTCAAAGATGCTGTTGTGAAAAGATTGGATAAGTTAGTTACGGAAAAAAAGAAGGAAAGGGCTTTAAAGTTTTCTTTCAATGAACAGAAGGAATATGCAGAAATAGATGATGAAATTGCCGAGATTGAAAATGAGATACAGCAGTTAGACAATAAAATCAGTGAGGCCTATGCCGATTATATTCTATTGCAGCAATTGTTGATTGAAAAAGATGAGATGGAGCAACGGCTAAAAGAAAAAATGGATAGATGGGTTTACCTTAATGAACTGGCTGAAAAAATCGCAAAAGGGAAATAGGATAGTAGTGGTCAGTGTCACAGTGGTTGTTTTTGACGAAAAAAAATAGAAAATATCATTTTTACGAACATTTAGTACTTTTGACTGATTTAAATTCATTGTAAGTAATTTAAAATTAAAAGATAAGTTGCATGGGCCGGAAAAGAAGAGCATCTAATGTTGGAAATGCAAAATATGAAGCCTGTCAATCCCATGGGTTACTACAAAAAAATCATGCGGATTTTGGGTAATTACAGGTAACCGGAAAGAATTTATTAAATTTTGCAAAAACAGTATTTGAAAACTGCTTTAAATTTCCAGCAAAGAACCCTCCATATGTTGCTATGGGACGAAAGGGTGACTGACATTATGAATTTATACACGCTTTCGACTTTTGTCGCTTTTGTTATATATATGTGCCTGGGCTTTTATGCTTTGATAATGGATACCCGCTCGCGGCTGCACAGGATTTTCTTTTGTTTTTGCCTTGCCATGGCCCTATGGGCCTTCTGTATTACCTTTTCTGTAGCAGCACAGTACAAAGAGTCTGCTGAATTCTGGCATAAGCTGTCTTCACCAGGCTGGTGCCTGGTCAGTGGGATTGTTTTACATTTCGCCCTGATTCTAACCGGAAAAAACCACATATTGAACAAATGGTGGATATACCCGCTTATTTACCTGCCGGGCACCATATTTACATTCAGGTCCGTGACCAGTTTACTGGTGGCCAGCGATTTTATCATGAGAAATTACGGATGGGATTTGGTAGATCCTGTGGGATCAACCTGGAACACTGTGTTTACCGTTTATTATATGGGTTATCTTATCTTTACCGTCCTGATGATTACAAGATGGGGGAAACATTCAACAATCAAAAGGGAAAAGAAGCAGGACCGGATTATTACTACATCGCTGGTTGCTGGTATTATTGCGCTTTTTATTGATCAAACCCTGCTGCCGGCCATGGGTAGCAGTACTGTCCCCAGGATTCCGTCGCTCATGGGATTAATCTGGGCGCCGGGTATGTGGTACGCCATTTCAAAATACAGACAGTTGGAAATCGCCCCGAGGATTGCTACCGATGAAATTATTTCAAATATTATGGATTTACTGTTTCTGGTCACTCCCCGGGGAAAAATAGCCAGGGTTAACCATCGGGTCGCTGAACTGCTCGAATATAAAGAGGACGAACTGGTTGACAGGCCGGTGAGTATGCTTTTTCTGGAGAAAAATATCGTTGAAGAAAAAATTCTAAAAATGTATGCAGGGCCACACTCCCGCTTCTGCTGTGAAATGCATTGTAAAACAAGTGCTGACGTTAATATTCCTGTTAATATTTCTGCCACGCTGATAAAAGACAGGGAAGGTGATGTGGTTGGATTTGTAATTGTCGCCCAGGATTTAAGGCAGACCAGACAATTACAAATGGAAATAGACGAACGTAAGAAAGTTGAAGAGGAATTGCTGCAGTCCTATGAAAAGCTGAAGGAGTTGGATAAGCTCAAGACCGATTTCTTATCCACAGTATCTCACGAACTCAGAACGCCCCTGACATCGATTTTGGGTTTTGCCAGGATTATCAGTAAGAGGTTTGATGAGGTCATCTTACCACGGATTGAATGTGCTGACAAAAAGGCTGAGAAAGCCGCCAGACAGGTTAAAGACAATATCCATATCATTATCGCGGAAAGCAAGAGATTAACCGCGCTTATAAACAATGTTCTCGACATAGCTAAGATGGATGCCGGAAAAATAGAGTGGAAAATGGAACTGATTCAGCCGGCAGAATGCATTGAAAAGGCGATTGCTGCCACTGCGTCCCTTTTTGAGCAAAAAAAACTGAAGCTGGTCAAGGACATTCAGGAGGGGTTGCCTGAAATATCCGGAGACAGGGATAGGCTGATTCAGGTAATTATTAACCTGATTTCTAATGCTGTTAAATTTACCGCTCAAGGAACCGTAACCTGCATGGCGGGGTCCAAGGGGATTGAACTGACCGTTAGTGTGATTGATACGGGCACAGGGATAACTGCGGGGGAACAGGATGTTGTATTTGAAAAATTTAAGCAGGTGGGGGATACCCTCACTGACAAACCCCAGGGAACCGGTCTTGGCTTGTCCATATGCAAGCAAATAGTGGAACATCATGGCGGGCGGATCTGGGTGGAAAGCGAACCGGGAAAGGGGAGCAAATTTTCATTTACCCTTCCTGTAAACGCAGAGATAAAGAGTATGGTTAATACAATTAAGTGAAGAGCTGGTTAAACACTTCAAGACCCCTGTGGTTAGTGCCCGGAGAAATGTTATCCGGGGAATAACATCTGAAAGCCGTGGGGAGGGATAAAAACCTTAGAAAGGGAGGCCTGGACGAAATGCCAAAAATATTGATAGTGGATGACGAGACACATATAAGGATCCTTTTGGAGCAAACCCTTGAGGAACTGGAAGATGAAGGGGTTGATTTTTTTGTCGCCGAAAATGGCGAGGATGCCCTGGAGATAATCAGGGAAGAAAAGCCCCAGCTTGTTTTTCTTGATGTGATGATGCCCAAAATGAACGGCTTCGAGGTGTGTAGAATAGTAAAGCAGGATATGGAACTAAAAGAAGTATATATCATAATGCTAACGGCGAAGGGGCAGGAATTCGATAAAATAAAGGGAATGGAATCAGGAGTCGACACCTATATGACAAAGCCTTTTAATCCCGACGATTTGCTGGAAAAAGCAAGGGAAATTTTAGGAATTTGAATTCTATATTTTAATTGGGGGCAAATGTTGTGTTGAATGGTGTTGTTTATACGGACAAGAATAAGTGTGAGTCTTGTTCCGCTTGCCTTAGGGTATGCCAGACCAAGTCTATCAGTATAGTGGATGGAAAAGCGGAAATTATTGAAGAAAGCTGCCTCAACTGCGGTTTATGTGTGATTCATTGCAGTAAAAGGGCCAAACAATACAGTAGTGGTGTCGAAAATGTAGGGCAGATGGTGCAGCATAGAAAGACTGCAGTAATATTAGCCCCTTCTTATGTTATCGTGGCGAAAAAAAAATATGCCTGCACACCCGGACAATTTTGTGCAGCGCTAAGAAAAGTAGGGTTCAGCCTTGTTTATGAGTCCAGCTTTGGGGCCGATGTGGTTACGAAGGTTTATGTGGATTATATAGCCGGATTAATCAGGGATAAAGGCCGGGAGAATACGCATGTCATTGCCAGCCCGTGCCCGGCACTGATGAATTTCGTTGAAAAGCATGCGCCTTCACTAATTGATGAATTTGCTCCGATTTTAAGCCCCATGGCCACCCAGGCCGTTCTGGCCAAGTACTGGAATGATGGAGAAATCGCCATTGTTGGCGCTAACCCCTGCGTGGCCAAAAAATCAGAATTGCTGGATAGAGATCTTGGCCTGTATGATGAAGATTTGACTTTTGAGGAACTTGTTAATTTTATAGACGGCAAGGGAATTATTCCCTCAGAGCTTGAAGAGTCTGAATTTGACGGCATCCAGGCTTTTTACGGCGCAGGCTTTCCCATATCAGGAGGTTTGACTAAAACACTGGAACAGTTTTCAGATTCGGCTGAATACAACCCTATAGGCAATGATTACATAATTCTGGAAGGGGAAGACAGGAGCACCGGTTTTTTAAAAAGGATGGCTCAGAAAAAAAATGATCATGGCACATTGGCCGGGTATCCCCTGTTAATCGATCTGTTATACTGCGAAGGTTGCGTTTTGGGTAAATTCCTGGGCACCGACAGCGACCTACTGGAAAACAGAAGGATTATCTCGGAGTATACTCAGCAAAGGTTCAGAAGAACAATGGAAAATGAGCAAAAGTATAAAGGCTATGCAATACTCGTTAAGAATACAGTGCAGGCTCCAGAGTTTGAAAAATGGCTGGAGATTGTGGACGAACTGATTAAAAACAATAAATTCATCAGGACATGGAACAATAAGCATTATGAAAGAAAAATGCCTAATGAAGCAGAACTGAAATTTATTCTGGAAAGCGATGGCAAATTTTCCCCCGATGATGAGCTTAACTGTGGTGCCTGTGGCTATCTGACATGCCGGGAGCGGGCTACGGCGGTGCATAATGGTGAAAATGTGCTGGGCGGATGTATCATTCACATGAAACAAGAGGCAAAACTGTCCAGCGATGAAAATTTAAGGCTTCGTGAGCTCGACAAGATGAAAACGGAATTTATGTCTACAGTCTCCCATGAATTAAGGACACCACTGACCTCTGTGCTCGGTTTTGCCAAGATTATTAAGAAGAGACTTGGAGATGTTGTATTCCCCCTGGTAAATGCCGGCGACAAAAAAGTTGATAGGACAGTCAGGCAGGTGAAAGATAATCTGGACATCATTATATCAGAGGGAGAAAGGCTGACTACCCTCATCAATGATGTGCTTGATCTGGCGAAGATGGAAGCGGGTAGAGTGGAGTGGGAAATGGAACCGTTATCCGTGGAAGAAATTATTGATAGGGCCGCTGCAGCCACCACTTCCTTGTTTGAACAAAGAGGATTGGTCCTGAACAAGGAAATTCAGCAGGATCTGCCCAGAGTGCCGGGTGACAGGGACAGGCTGATCCAAACCATAATTAACCTTATTTCCAATGCTGTGAAATTTACCACCCAGGGTTCCGTGACATGCCGGGCAGTTGTTGTTGGCAACGATGTTAAAGTCAGTGTGATTGATACGGGTATTGGGATAGCCAGGGAAGATCAAGATAAAGTTTTTGAAAAGTTTAAACAAATTGGGGATACTCTTACCGACAAGCCCAAGGGTACAGGCCTAGGGCTACCGATTTGCAAACAGATCGTTGAGCAGCATGGCGGCAGGATATGGGTGCATAGCAAGCCCGGCCAGGGCAGCACCTTCTCATTTACCCTTCCTGTGTTCAAAGAACCAGGAACTGAACCCGCTAAATCAATTGATCTGGATTCCCTGGTCAAACAGCTGCAAGGTTGCGCGAAAGAGGGAACATCCGGCCTAAGCTGGAGCGGTAAAGAAATTCTGCTGGTGGATGATGATGCAGGCATCAGAAATCTTCTGAGGCAGGAGCTTGAAGCAGTTGGTTATAATATAAGGGAAGCCAAAGACGGCATGGAGGCCATCAGCCAGGTTGAAAAAGAAAGGCCGGACTTGATTATTCTGGATGTTATGATGCCTGGCATGAGCGGGTTCGACACGGCGGCGGTCCTGAAAAATAATCCTCAAACCGCTGATATACCGGTGGTTATTCTATCTGTGCTGGAGGACAAGGACAGGGGTTACCGCATCGGTGCCGACCGATATTTCACTAAGCCATATAATACGGATTATTTGCTTGACGAAATAGGTGTGCTATTATCTAAAGGCAGTTCCAGGAAAAAGGTTTTGGTGGTTGATGAAGACAGGTCGACTTTTAAAACCATATCAGATGCCCTGGAGACCCGGGGATATACTGTGGTTGAGGCCAATAAGGGCACAGAATGCATAAAAAGAGCATTGTCTGAGCAACCGGATATGATCATTATAGATACATTGTGTTCCGAAAAAGCCAATTTGGTTAAAACTCTGTGCTATGAAAAAGGGCTTAATAATGTTGTATTCATTATGCTGGGGGAGCATTAGAAAACGTGATAGCAGAGAAGGTTTGGGGAATAAGTGAATGACAGGGCTAACTGTCCGATTGGACCTGGGAGTGGGTTGTTATGACGGCAAATAAACCGGTTCAGGTAAGCCTTAAACGGCTTATTGAAAAAAAAGAAATATCTTGCTTGATCAGCGATTCCTCATGTGCATCCGATCATGCCGTGGCCGTGATTGATGCCCAAGGGCGGGTTCTTTGCGGCAATTCTGCAGATAGTTACCTGTCCAGACATGCCATAAAGCTGGGGGACGACATTATTGGCTGGGTGCTGGGAGGCGAAAGGGCGCTGTCCGTTGCACGGGCACTGTCGTGCCTGGCGACCGCAGAACTGGAGAAAAAGGCGCTGGGGCGTGAAACGCTGGAGAAATACAAAGAAATTACCATGCTCTATAGTATTACGGAAAAGCTTGCCACCAACCTGGACCCCAAAGAGGTTGCCCAGTTGGTTGTCATAGAAGGAAAGAAACTGGTGGAAGCGGATAATATATCGCTGATGCTTATGAGTAAAGAGACCGGCTTGCTTGAAGTTATGGCCGCACTGGGCCGGGAGTATCATCCCAAGACATATTTAAAGGCCGGGGAAGGGGTTGCAGGAACTGTAATCCGTTCGGGCGTGGCCGAAATAGTGAATGATGTGTATGCGGACTCAAGATATGTTCATGGGGCTAATAATAGCAAATCGCTGATGTGCGCGCCTTTAAAAATAAAGGACAAAGTAATCGGCGTGGTCAATGTCAGCAGCCGGCACCCCGACTTTTATACCTCCGGGGATTTAAAACTCCTGGCGGCTCTGGCCCTTCAATCGGCAGCCGCAATAGAAAATGCCAGGCTATTTTTTAACCTGGAAAAGGCGCTGGAGCAAGAGCAAAGGGCCAGGCAGGAGCAGGTGGAGTTGAACATTGCCTACAGCCGGTTTGTTCCCCATGAATTCCTGCAATACCTGAACAAAGAAAGCATTATCGACGTTCAACTGGGCGACCAGTCCCTGATGGAGATGACTGTGCTATTTTCGGATATACGCTCATTTACGTCTTTGTCGGAAAGGATGACGCCAGAGGATAATTTTCATTTTATTAACGCCTATCTTAAGCAGATGGAACCGATTGTGAATACCTATAATGGTTTTATAGACAAATTTATAGGTGATGCCATTATGGCTCTTTTTCACAGTGGGGCGGACGATGCCCTGGAGGCGGCCATATCCATGCTGCTTACCCTCTCAGAATACAACCGTAAACGGTGGGGGGATGGCTTTGAACCGCTGCGGGTGGGTATCGGTCTAAACACCGGACCGGTGATTCTTGGTATTGTCGGTGGACATAACCGGATGGACGGGACAGTGATTAGCGATGCTGTAAATCTGGCTTCCCGTATTGAAGTTTTGAATAAATACTATGGCACTGATTTACTGATTAGTGATAAGACTTATAGGAGTCTAAAAGACCCTTCCAGGTACCATATACGTGCCATTGGCCAGGTGAAGGTAAAGGGAAAGTCGGAATTCGTAACAGTACACGAAGTATTTGAGGTAGACCCCCCGGAAATTCAAAGGGCAAAACTACAAACTAAGCATAAATTTGAAAAGGCCTGTATTATATTCTATGACAATGGCTCTAATTATCAAAAAAATATAGTGGAAGCAATGCATCTGTTTGAGGAATGTATAATTGAAAACCCTCATGACAAGATTACATTGGCTTATATAGAGCAATGCAAAAGCATTTTGAAGTACGGGGTACAGGAAAGGCAAATGTACGAAGCACACGAAATCTGAAATATATGATCTATAACCATAGCTAGCTTCGTCAGGATGGAAGCAAGCATTTAAAATGCCAGTCAACCTTAGGCAGGGAGAAAGTGTCAGTCTGGATTAACAGCTTACCTGGTTCCTGCCATTTTTCTTAGCTTTGTAAAGTGAGGCATCAGCAGCCCTGACAACCTCATCGGCGGTCTTATGCTGCTCGCTTCTTGCGGACACACCGATACTTACGGTTATAAAAAGCTTTTTTACGGATTTCCTGCCGGGCCTGACTTCATCAGGCTTTTTTGAGGGCCGGTCCTTTCCCCTCGGGGTGAACGCCCTTTTAGCGATTGTCTCCCGCAGTTCCTCCAGATGAGGCACTACTCCGTCCATCCTTTTCCCGGGAAATAGTATGGTAAACTCCTCTCCACCGTATCGGTAGGCTTTTCCACCGCCGCCCACTTTTTTAATTATAGAAGCTACCAGCTTCAGAACCTGGTCTCCAACGTCATGCCCGTAGGTATCATTGAACTTTTTGAAAAAATCTATATCCAGCATGGCGATGGCATAACTGCCATCCAGTTTTAGAAGATCCTCCTTTAGAGCCCGGCGGCCAGGCAGTTCCGTAAGTTCGTCCAGGTAGGCTTTGCTGTATGAATCTTGGATTACTGCCACCAGCAGCATTATTCCCGATGCCGAGAAAAATACAGGCCAGGACATGTGCTGATCCCTGTAATATATAGCTGCAAAAACTGTGATCAACACACCGGCATAATATCCCGCCATGGAAACCCGGCCTGAGAGATGACCGGTCATTAGGGCCACCAAAGCAATTAAAAAGACCAGCAAGGCCGGCTGGGTGATAGGGGTAGCACCAAGCAATCCCGGTGAAACAATATTCCGGGTGAATAGACCGGCAATGTCTTCTCCTCCTGGTGAAGTCGCCGCCGCTATAAATATTAGCTGCAATAAAATCATAACTGCCCGGTTCCTTCCACCGGCGGTCAATATACCGCGCTCCTTGAGCAGTGAAAAAAGCAGTATGTTCACAGGCAACAGAAAACAGACGAAATTATAAATCTTGACCGGGTCAAGAACACCGCCGGGAGACGGAAAGTAATTAACTTTCCACAGGTGGCACAGCAGAAGAATAGCCATAGTAAAAAAAATACCGCTGCGGTTGAACCAGTAGCCTAGAATAAAACCTACAAAAAAGATTAAGTACGGTAAATAATTCAATGCTGCAATAAGTGAAGCAGAAGCAGTATTCAACCTTAAAAAAAATATCCAGGCCAAGGCGGCAATACCCAAAGGCAAAGACAATGATACAATTTTACGGGTTATGGCAGGGCTCATACTATTCCCCCGTTCTAGACAAAGAAAAAACTGAAATTAATACCTGTTTCGACAAACGATACAGGTTATCCTTGTCTAGGCAAACTGACTGATCACTAGGTGTAAACCGGTATGGGGGGCAGCCATAACACAGTAGAGGCTAAAACAAAATCCTTCGCAATATAAAACGCAACCCCGGATATTAGGGTTGCGTTTTATATTAAAAGCCCGGATTCTACCGGGCTTTTAATTACTGCCTTGAACTGGAACAGTCAGTCGGACAGCGTGACATCTGTTTCATACACAGGATATGGGAGCAGATATACTATGTGAATAGTAATTTAAAATGATGGAGAAACATGTTAGAAAAGATATCCGGATTAGTTATTTGCCCGGCTTACCTTTTTTAAATAGATAAACGTTTCTTTGATTGCTTCTTCAGGAGGCATAGGGTTATATCCTAATTCTTTTTTGGCTTTGGAAATATCGATTCTTGCATCCGCCTGATAATTTTAGTTCAACGTTTTGTAAATATAGCAGCCGTTAGCGCTGCCAGTGCTGGGATCTTCAGGAACAGCGTGGTGGCCGGCGAAAATCTGGCGTACAGGTGATGATCATTTATAAACAAAAAAGGAACTCATAGTTGAGTTCCTTGAATTATTTCTATAATGCAAAGGTTAAATTGCCAATAATTCTGCTTACTGTTCGAGATTTCAGGTGTCTGTCGGCAGCCCCTGAAGTAAAGAAAAACAATGCTCCCCTGGTGGGGTCAGACCCGTTCAGTGCCTCCCGGGCAGCTCTTACTGAATCATCTCGGGCAAGCCTGTTAATGCTACCGTTATATACAGGTGAGAATTGGTAGGTGCCATTATTTGACTGGTTAATCACCTTGGATATGGAGTCTGGGAATATAGGGCTTTGAACCCGGTTAAGCACCACCGCTCCCACCGCCACCTTGGCCAGATAGGACTCTGAAGCGGCTTCGGCCTCAATCAAACGGGCCAGCAGATTTATTTCATCAGCGGTAAATCTGTTTCCCCCACGGGAAACCTGAGAGGTTCTATCTGATTTTACAGGAATCAAAAGTATCTGACCGGCATGAATTATTGTATTTTCCAGCCTGTTGGCCTTAATTAAATCGGAAGACACCAGGCCATACTCCTTGCCAATGTTGTAAAGATTATCTCCTGGTACAACGGTATATTTAATCTGTTCTCCGGGCAGGCTGCCGTCCGCTGCGGCAGCATACAAAGGGCACGTGAAAAATAACACCAGTAAAAGCAAACAAGCTTGAAGGCGCCTCAAAAACATGTAATTTGTTCCCTCCCTGGGCCTCCGGGGTTAGTTGACGGGTTCGGGTCGAGGGTACCCTAACGGACAATGTCTGTTCACCTCCCGGACAGGTCCGTATTCACCCCAAATTTCTTAGTCCCCCGTATTCCTGACGGAAATTCGGCCATGTTTGCCGGGAAACAGATTTGGTTTTCCGGCTCTGTTAATTATTCGTGTAAAAAAGGTGTGTTTTTGGGGGTGGGGAAGGTGGTATGATCTGGTAAGGCAGGAGATGGCGAGCCTGCCAGTTATTACAGACTAAATATTTTAAAGGAATGTGATATATTGTAAACACATGAAAAACTATTCAAAGGTTGCCTCATGAGATTTTACTGCGGGGATGATTATATGACATCAAAGATGAGACAACTGTTTTTACGGGCTCAGCATGGAGATGAACCGGCCCGGGAGAAGCTTATCAGAAGATATCGCAAATATGTGGCAGGTGTTTGTGCCCGGGAATGCAACAGATGCCTGGCCTGGGAAAACGATGAGGAGCTTAGCGTTGGTTTAATTGCTCTGAATGAGGCTATCAGCAGCTATGACATTAGCGCTGGAGTAAAATTTACCACCTTTTGCTTCACGGTGATTAAGCGGCGTCTTATCGATTATTTTAGAAGCCAGTCCAGGGTTGAAAACGAGACCCTGGTAACATCGCTGGAGTCGGAAGGAGAGCAGGTCCCAGAAGTTATCGCTCAATCCATGAAAATTTATTCCGAGGCCAGGGCCGGGGAAAACCTGTCCTTCATGGTTGATCAGTACAAGCAAAAATTATGCAGGTTCAATATTGATATTCATGAATTGCCTGGTATTGTTCCAAGGCAGCGGGAGAAGCTTCAATCTTTGCACCAGGCAGCGCATTCTCTGGTTATGGATACAAAAATGGCGGATTACCTGATGAACTGCGGGCAGCTACCTGTTAAGGAGTTGTGCAAATCTACCGGCCTTAGCCGAAAGGTAGTAGAAAAAAGGAGAAAACTTATAATAGCTCTGGCCGTTTTATTGCTCGACCCGCAGTTAGCACCGTTATCAGACTCTGCTGTTTAATTGAGCGGGTTTGTTTATTTGTGTTCCTCCTCAGCAGCTAAAATAAGCAGGGACTAAGTCCCTGCTTGCTCCGTTTGCGCGGCCTGTCCAGGCAGTTTGTCTTTCCCGGGTAAAAAAAGAGCTGTAAGCAGACCGATGGCGGGGAAAATAATCATGGTGTGAAAAACTGCCGGAAGCCCCCAATGGTCCGCCACCCAGCCCAGCAGCGTGGTCCCGACGCCCCCCATGCCCACGGCAAAGCCAAGCATCAGACCGGATGCCAGTCCTACGTTTTCGGGCAACAGTTCCTGCCCGAAAACCACAGTAATTGCGAAGGTGGATATTATAGTGAAGCCGAGTAGGGCCAATACTACGGTCACCCACACGCCGCTGACACTAACGAACAGAAGCAACAGTGGTATCAACAAGGCCATGGAGCCGACTATTATTTTTTTTAGCCCCCAGCGGTCGGCGGCGGGCCCCCCGGCGATGGTGCCCAGCGCGCCAGCCAGTAGGAATAGAGATATAAGGGAAGCAGCGTATACTTCACTTGCATGTAGATTGTGGACATAATATTGTGGCAGAAAGGTGACTATGCCGAAGTGCACCCAGGAGCGCATGATCACCACTACCAGTAGCAAAGACAGAGGGATTATTACTTTTCTGTAATTTATCCGGGATTGATTTTCGGTTTTTGCTGCTGAGGGGGCCTTTATAGTTTCAGAGCTTTGCCTTTTGCCTGTAAAAGTCGCCAGGGAAGACCAGAGTACTATGGTCATTACGCCGTTAAGAAGCAGGAAGCCTGCCGTCCCCTTTAGTCCGGCCAGACCGTAGAAAAATGTGGCCAGCAATGGACCCAGAGCGAAGCCGAGGTTTCCTCCCACGGAAAAGATGGACATACCCGAGGCCTTGCGGGGACCGCTAACAAGACGGGCGAATTTAGAGCCTTCCGGGTGGTAGGCGGCCACGCCCAGGCCACTTATGAGCGCCATAAGTAGCAATATTGGATAGTTGCTGCTGTACCCCGTGAGAGCCATCCCCATCCCGGCTGTCAGGCAGCCCAGGGGAACCAACCAGGCGGCGTTAAAGCGGTCGCTGAAAATACCGAAAACCGGTTGAATTACTGAGGAACTAAGGTTGAATGCCAGCATCACAATCCCTACCTGAAGTTGGCTCAGGGCAAATACGGGCTGGATAAATGCCAGTATCATGGGCAGGGCGCCCTGGTTGATGTCCGTTAGGGCGTGCCCGGTTCCCAGCAGGGCCAGTGCCTTTTTGTTTATTTTCATGTCGGATTACCTTTCTGTGCGATAGTTTTTTCATGATAAATCATTTTCAGCATATATCCTTAATATTCCTCTTTTCCGGAAAAGTCGGTATATTTTATATGATAGACGATGAGCAGGGGAATAAATAAACCCCTGCCGGCAGAAGGCAGGGGCTCATATACTGGTATCCTTTGTTTTGATCATTTTTGACCTCCTTTTAGCGGAGTCTGTGGATAATCTCGCCAATCTTTTGTTATTTGGTGACCCATGTTTTAAAAGCCCTGTGGTTTTTAGCCAGGTTTATTGATAATTCCTCCTGATATCCCTTTCTTTCACCGGACGTTCTGCTGACATCGGCTCTGTGTAGTTCGGCTTTGAGGAATGGTTCTTCAAAATATTTAACAAAAACATCTTTCAGATTAGGCATTTTAATATCCCCCTTTGTTATTTGATTTTATTATATTCTCCCTTTACTAAAACACAAAACAGTTCCCGTTAAATTATCATTAATGGTCGTCTATTGTTTCACATAACTACAAGGGGGCCGAATAGCTAGGCGAATGATTCACAATCATGCAGTTCGCCGACATTTTTTATGGTTTGGCCATTAAAAGGGGCAAATAAACATGAGCCCCGGACAAAAGTCCGGGGCTTAATATCAATCCCGCGTTGCCGTTAAAACTTATTGTTTTTTAAAACCCACTCCCAAATAAATGGGTACCAGGCTGACAACCATCTGCCTTCCTTTCCGTGAAGGCCCGGCATAGGCTGTCAGACCAGAGTTCCCTTGCTGTCAATGTGGTTAAAAACTAACAAGGTCACGCACAATGCAGGAATTTTAACTCTCAGGCACATTATGTAGTTTACAGCAGGCAGGAGGGCGAATCAAGCGGAAAATGTTGACATAGCAGTTTATGGTGAAAAGGGGACACACCCTCTAGTGTTTGACTAATTCTTTACTTTGAAAAATATTCACAAAGGAATGTTCCTAACTTATGCTCCTGTCCGACAAAAGCTTTCCTATGGGTCCCTGCTCGTTAATGATATTTATGATTTTACGGTAAGGGATTTCAAATTCGGGTATACCCACGTAACCAGGGGTGTATTCATAAGCCTGAAAGTAAATGACCAGGGCATTGTTGGTAAGGTAGTAATCCTGTTGGATTGTTATACCATTGAATTCCTTGAGCATAGGGAGATTTCTTTCTTTAAACTGTTCCGCGATCATTTTATTGAGGGTAATTAAAAAGCCGGTGCCGGGCTGAAAGAGATTCCGCAGAGTATATACCTTACCGGTGGCCAGATCCAAGGTGATGGAACTGACCATGGTAAGGCCGTGAGCGGCGTGTTCGGGGAAAGTATAGTTTTCAAATCTTATGCTCAATATACCGTTTTTGTTTACCTCTATTTTATAGGTGCCGATCATTTCGGCAATGGTCAGTCCGGCTGAATCCGGCCACTGCTTTTGTTTGGCGATCAATTTGTAGACCTGCTCCTCTATCAGCCGGTTTATTTGTTCCTGCACCTCTTCGTCAGGAAGTCCGGCCACCTGGGGGTAAACAATATTCATATAGCCTTGCTTTATGCTTTTCTCCACTATTTGGACGGTTAGATTATTGCCCGACATGGTAGCACCTCCCGGGAAAAATATTATCAAGAACTCTTCCCGGTATTTATAATATTCCTGGCCGGTATAATCTGTACGTTAAATTAAATTGTAAGGTCACTACCTGTAGTAGTGACCTTACATAAAATCAGGAAAATTTAACGTTTCCGGGGTTCATCAGCTTGATCAGGTGTGCGGCCGCCACCATCTTGGCATAAAGTACGTCCTGGTGCTGGGTTCCGGCCAGTTCCATCTGCTCCTTTACCGTAGCGCCTACCCTGGCGCATTTGTTAATCTCCTCGCTTAGAATCTGGCGGGACTCATCCGCTTGGGCGAAGCTGATGGCTGATGAAAAAACATCCAATAATAAGTTTTTTTCCATTGTGGGGTCGAACTCCGGGAGAAAAACATTCATACCCCGGTAAATTTCGATCAGTGCCGCAAGCATGTAAACGGCGTCGTTATTTGATTTTTCGTCCATGGTTGCATCTCCTTGCAGGTAGCTTTTTGACTATTATAAGCCAGGTGTTCAGGAACAGCAAACCAAATTAAACCGTAAATATCGTATATTAGTAATAATTAAATTTCTTGACGGAAAATTTACTAATAATATACAATTATCTCATAACAAAACATGTATCTCATAACAAAACATGACTTAATGGAATAGAGAGGAGTATATAAAGAGATGAGTGAGACTAAAATACTGCTCACTGAAAAAGAAATGCCTACCCGCTGGTATAACATACAGGCGGACATGCCCAGAATTCCTGACCCTCCGTTGCACCCTGCCACCAAACAGCCCGTGGGGCCCCAGGATTTGGGTGCAATTTTTCCCATGAGTCTTATTCAGCAGGAAGTAAGCACGGAACGATGGATTGACATACCGGAAGATGTTCAGGAAATTTATAAATTATGGCGGCCTTCTCCCCTGTACAGAGCCCGCCGCCTGGAAAAAGCTCTGGACACCCCGGCCAAAATATTTTACAAGTATGAAGGGGTAAGCCCGGCGGGCAGCCACAAATTGAATACCGCGGTACCGCAGGCTTATTATAACAAAATTGCAGGGATAAAAAGGCTGGCCACGGAAACAGGGGCCGGACAGTGGGGTATAGCGCTGTCTCAGGCCTGTAATTTCTTCGGTCTGGAATGCATGGTTTATATGGTAAAGGTTAGTTACGACCAGAAACCTTATCGCCGCTCGTTAATCGAAATATTCGGCGGAAACGTGACACCTTCTCCCAGCAACCTGACGGAATCAGGCCGCAGTATACTTGCCCAGGATCCCGATTCCCCAGGCAGCCTGGGTATAGCCATAAGCGAGGCTGTGGAGGATGCGGCCAAGCGTGATGATACCAACTACGCTCTGGGCAGTGTGCTGAATCATGTCTGCCTGCACCAGAGCATCATTGGTTTGGAGGCCAAAGAACAACTAGCCAAGGCAGGCTATTATCCAGATGTGGTCATTGCCTGTTGCGGCGGCGGCAGCAACTTTGCCGGTATCGGCTTCCCCTTTGCGTATGACAAGATTGTTCGCGACGCCAAGGTTCGCCTGCTGGCGGTGGAGCCCATTTCATGCCCTACACTTACCAGGGGACTTTACGCTTATGATTTTGGTGATGTTGTCGGTCTGGCACCCATCGTAATGATGTATACTCTGGGCGCTTCCTTCATACCTCCCGGTATCCATGCCGGCGGCCTGCGCTACCACGGCGATTCGCCGCTGGTAAGCCGGCTGGTGCTGGACGGAATCGTGGAAGCCACATCACTGGGACAGACATCTATATTTAACGGCGCCATTATGTTTGCCCGTAACGAGGGCATCCTACCCGCGCCGGAATCCGCCCACGCGGTGCAGGCGGCCATTGAGGAAGCCCTGGCGGCTAAAGAGGCCGGCGAGGCCAGAACCATACTGTTTAACATGAGCGGTCACGGCTTCCTGGATCTGCCTTCCTATGACCTGTTCATGGCCGGCAAACTGGAGGATTTCCCATTGCCCGAAGAAGATTTGAAGCGGGCACTGCAAAAACTGCCTAAAGTATAGTTAAAAGCCCGCCTGCAATAAGGCGGGCTTTAGTCATTGCAAACATAACAATGACCGCTAATGAATCCTGCTTATCATGGTTGATATGAAGAAGGTACTAGGAATAGGCCGGGAATCATTTGACCTTGCGCTTATTGGACTTGGTTTTGTCAAGTATTGAGATCTGGATATCGTGGGCGGTAATTTTTGATTCAATTCGGTCAAGTCTTTCGGTGTGGTCGGCAAGAACTTTGGCGTTGTGGTGATAGCCGTCCAGGAGAGCAGCAAGATTTGTGCCGTGATCGTTCTCGATACGCATGACTACATTTTCTACTTTGGTAAGCCTCTCTGTAAGTTGTCGTTGGCCTTCGTTAAGTAATTGATAGTTTTCTGTTAGTGACATTTGGCCCTCGTTAAGTGATTGAAAGTTTTCTCTTAATGATTTGTGGCCCTCGTTAAGTGATTGAAAGTTTTCTCTTAATGATTTGTGGCCTTCGTTAAGTGATTGATAGTTTTCCGTTAGTGACTTTTGGCCTTCGTTAAGCTGTCGTTGGCCTTCGGTAAGGGCCTTCAATTGTTGCAATACAAGTTCTTGAAATTTTTCGTTATCCATTAATTATTCGTTCCTTTCATGCGGAGCTATGGTTTTTTCTCCCAATAAAACCCAAAGGACTACCCATCTCCCCGTAAGGCAGGTAATCCAACTTAACCTGTGGCAGAGAGTCCAAACTCTACCACTATTATACAATATAAAAGGGGGGCTGAGTAGTGGTTACCAGCATGAAACAAGACTGGTTCGTTATGACCAGGAGCATCTTGCCGGAGCTAAGCATATATCTCATCGTTATCCATGAGAGGCAATCCTATCCTGTCGGTTAGTTTTTGAGGTAGCCCTAATACTACAGCGTAATTTAAAGATAGCGGAGCCATGGGGACGGTTATAAGGTTCGGGGACATACCTCATCTAAGGAAAGGGGACACACCCCTTCGGGGAATGTCCCCAACGTATGAATGTCCCCATGTCCCCGAAGCGCAGCGAAGGGCCGAAGGGAAGAGGATGGAACTGTCCCCGTGGCGTAGCGGGCATAGCGAAATAAGCAATATTACGCTGTAGTGCTGTAGCCCTATATGGCTTTCTCTCTATTTTAGAATATGGTATAATATGCTTTAAATTTGTCTGAAAGGTTATCAACATGGAAATAATAACCTCCCATACTAACACAGATCTTGACGCTCTGGCCGCCATGGTAGCGGCACAGAAATTATACCCCGGGGCGCAACTGGTCTTCCCCGGTAAACTCTCCAGAAATGTTGAGGAGTTCATGTCCCTGCACAAGGACGCCTTTACCGTCAGAACACTGAAGGAAATAAATTCAGAGGATATAACCAGGATTATCCTGGTGGATACCAAAAATCCCAGGCGCATAAACAAACTGGCGGAAGTTCTGGAACGGTCCGATGTGGATGTGCATATTTATGACCATCATCCTTGGACGGACGAGGATGCCCGTGGTTCGCTGGAAGTAGTGGAAATGGTAGGGGCCACCGCCACCCTGCTGGTGGAAAGGATTAAGCAAGATGACATAAATATAACTCCCCTGGAAGCCACCATATTTGCCCTGGGTATATACGGCGATACCGGGTCGCTGGTGTTTACCAGCACCACTCCCAGGGATGCTGCTGCAGTGTCCTTTGTACTGGAAAAGGGGGCCAACCTTTCTGTGGTGTCCGAATTCCTGGGCAGGCCCCTCACAGAAGAGCAAAAAGCGCTGCTTAAATCACTGCTGGTATCTGCCGAACGCCACCAGATTAACGGGGTTAAAGTATTGATAGCCCGGGCGGTGGTGGAAGAGTTCGTGGTGGGGCTGGCCATGCTGACCCATACCATTTCCGAGATCGAACGTCTGGACGCCGTATTCACCGTGGTCAAAATGGAAGACAGGGTCCATGTAGTGGGAAGGAGCAATATTCCTCAGGTTAATGTGGCGGAAATACTTGGCCCATTTATGGGCGGGGGGCACAAGGCGGCGGCTTCTGCCACCGTCAAACACGCCGAAGTGAACGAAATTGCCGAAAAACTGGTGCTTACCATTCAGGATAAGGTGAAGCCACCCCTGGCCGCTTTGGATATAATGTCCAGCCCGGTAAAAACCGTACACAAGGGCATGTCCATGACTGAGGCTGGACAGGTTATGCTTCGTTACGGGCACAGCGGACTCCCGGTGGTGGAGGGGGATAAACTTGTCGGGGTTATATCCCGCCGGGACGTGGAAAAGGCCGGCCAACACGGGTTGGGCCATGCTCCGGTGAAAGGCTTTATGACCACCAATGTCATCCGGGTGTCCTCTAATATGCCCGTTTCGGAAGTTCAGGAAATAATGATTGAAAATGATATTGGCCGGGTGCCGGTGGTACAGGACGGCAGGCTTGTGGGGTTGGTATCCCGTACCGATGTGCTGCGCACTTTGCACGGTGACTACCACAATAACCATAAAAAGGTGTATGACGAGAATATTCGCCCCCAGAGCTACTATAAAAATATTAGTGAGGTAATGCGCCGCGGTCTTGACCCCGCAGTATGGGGGATGATCCGCCAGGCGGGTGTGATGGCGGCGGAAATGGGTTACCAGCTTTATGCAGCCGGTGGTGTTGTAAGGGATCTGCTGGTGGGTTATGAGAACCTGGACGTTGACCTGGTGGTGGAGGGGGACGGTATTGCCCTGGCCGAAAAACTGGCCGGGCAATTGGGAGCAAAAATACGGGTATACCCCAAATTCGGGACTGCTGAACTGATTTTTGAAGATGGTTTTAAGGTGGATGTAGCCACCGCCAGGGTGGAATATTACGAATATCCGGCGGCCCTGCCCCAGGTGGAAAGCTCGTCCCTGCGCCAGGACCTGTACCGCAGGGACTTCACCATCAACGCCATGGCCGTGGCCCTGAATGAAGAGCGCTTTGGGGATCTGGTGGACTATTTCGGCGGCAGGGAGGATCTCCAGTACGGGCTGGTGCGGGTGCTTTACAATCTGAGTTTTATCGAAGATCCCACCAGGATTTTGAGAGCTGTCAGGTTTGAACAGAGATACCACATAAATATAGAACCCCAGACTCTGAAACTGCTTAAAGAAGCCGTCAGGCAAAAGGTAATGGCCCGGGTGTCCAGGGAAAGGGTATGGGACGAACTTTACCACATACTGATCGAGCCGGAGGCAGGCAAGATGCTCTCCCGGCTAAATACCCTGGGTGTCTGGCCGCAGGTTTTTCCGGGGGTAACCTATTGGGAAGTCCAACCGGTGCTGAACGGCCTGCATCGTTCCATTAACATGTTAAAACAGTGGGGCTTTCCGGAGCCGGGAGAAAAGTGGCTGCCATACATGATTGCCGTTCTGCACTGGTCCGATCCGGAGGTGGCGGAGGAAATTTGCAGCCGTTATAACCTGAGCAAACGGCAGACGGAAAAAATAATCACCACCCTGAAATCCTGGCGGGAAGCCCTGGCGAAGGTCTGGCGGTCCCCAAACCAGGACCGGATCAGCAGGATGGCACAAAACATAATGTTGATGCCAAGGGAATCATACCCCCTGCTGCTGACCATTCTGGACGAGGAGTGGATGAGGGTGAGGCTGCGCCAGATACTTACTGCCATCAGGGACAACAAGCCTGTGGTAAGCGGTAAATTCCTCAAAGAGATGGGGTTTAAGCCCGGTCCGTTATACAGGGAAGCGTTGGGGGCGCTGTGGCGGGAGAGGTTGGACGGCGGTATTAGTACTGAAGAGGAAGAAAAGAGTTTTCTGGTTGAATTTTGCAAAGCAAAGGGTGAGAGCCGAGGTGTTTAGTTTACCGGACCCTATTCAGTTGCTGCTGTCTATACCGGCCTTTATAGTGGGTTTAACCTTTCATGAGTACGCCCACGGGCTGGCAGCATACAAACTGGGCGATAAAACGGCCTACTATCAGGGGCGCCTGACCTTGAACCCCCTACCCCACCTGGATCCCGTAGGCTTTCTGATGCTGGTTTTTTTCAGTTTCGGCTGGGCCAAACCGGTTCCGGTAAACCCGAACAATTTTTACGGCGACGTGAAAAGGAGCATGATGCTGGTCTCTCTGGCGGGCCCCGCCACCAATTTTTTGCTGGCTTTGGTTTCTGCCCCTTTGCTGGGCCTGGCCATGGCCCGCATGCCGTTCGAAAGGGCTATAATAGCGGGTATGTTGCAGAACATGTTGCTCATTAACCTGTTCCTGGGGGTATTCAACCTGCTGCCCGTACCGCCTCTTGACGGATCGAAGATTCTGGCAGGTATCCTGCCCGGCCGGCAGAACTGGCTGTACCAGTTGGAGCAGTATGGCATGATAATACTGTTGCTGCTGCTCTTTACCGGCATGATAAGCAGGGTTCTGGGGTTCTTTCTATCCCCCGCCCTGAGTTTTTTATATCAAATAGTAAATTATGTATACATTATGGGATCAGTATAATAGAAAAAGAAAATCATAAGGAGTTGCTGAAACAATGCGCATTCTCTCGGGAATACAGCCTTCCGGCACCCTGCACCTGGGCAACTATTTCGGCATGATGAAAAGAATGGTGGATTACCAGGAGCAAAATGAACTGTTTTGTTTTATTGTTAACTATCATGCCCTTACTTCCGTATTTGAAGGGGACAAACTGCGCCAGGGAACCTTCAATGCGGCCTGCGACTTTCTGGCCCTGGGTCTGGACCCGGATAAGTCCGTATTCTGGGTACAGTCTGATGTTCCGGAGGTAACGGAACTGACCTGGCTGCTTTCCAATGTTACAGGCATGGGACTGCTGGAGCGCGGCCACTCTTACAAGGATAAAATTGCCAGGGGTATCCCGGCCAACCACGGACTTTTTGCCTACCCGGTGCTGATGGCGGCGGATATACTGCTTTACGGCGGTGAAAGGGTCCCGGTGGGTAAGGACCAGAAACAGCACCTGGAGATGGCCAGGGACATAGCCATAAGATTTAATAACATCTATGGGGAAACATTTGTAGTTCCAGAGCCGGACATTGCCGGGGATGTGGCCACGGTGCCCGGCACCGACGGGCAGAAGATGTCCAAATCATATGGCAACACTATTGAAATATTTGCTGACGAAAAAATTCTTAAAGACAAGATTATGAAGTTAAAAACCGACTCCATACCGGTGGACGAGCCCAAGCCGGTGGAAGGCAACGTGCTGTATGATTTGTACACGCTCTTTCTGGATGATGCGGGGAAGGAAGCATTGAAGGAAAGGTTCCTGACCCCGGGACTCAGATATGGGGACGTAAAGAAGGAGATATTCGCCACCATTTGGGAATATTTTGCCCCATGCCGCGATGAAAGGGCCAGATTAGCCAAGGACAGGCAATTTGTTGTGGAGACCATGCAAAAGGGAGCCATGAAAGCAAGACAGGCGGCGTCTTTTTATGTTGATAAGGCCCGTCGTAACGTTGGTCTGGATTATTGGAACAGATGACATGTTTATTATAATGATGATCCGGTACCGCCTGCATGAAAATTAAGCCATCCTCATATGGGATGGCTTAATTTTCATTTTAGCACCCCATTAAGAACCAATTAGTTTCAATGAGCGCTCAGCATTCCAACTAAATTTGCGCAAGGCTGAAGTAATAAATGTAAACCACCAATAATAAACAAAGTTGACAAAGGGAGATGCCCGTACTATATTTATGTTAACCATATAGGCTAGGTATAGTTAACAAAGACGGAGGCCTTTGCATGAAACAATCTGTAAATATAGCCAGGGGGTACTTTGTCACCGGAACCGACACTAGTGTGGGCAAGACGGTAATTACCGGCGGCCTGACGGGAGTATTTAGAAAAAACGGCGTCAGGGCAGCAGCCCTAAAGCCGGTGCAGACCGGAGGCATTGAGAGCGAGGACGGGCTTTTATCCGAGGACGCCCTGTTTTACAGAGCAGCTGCGGGATTGCCCTATTCCAGCAGGGAGATGAACCCTTGCTGTTTCCGCCAGCCCCTTGCTCCCAACCTTGCCGCCCGGTTTTCCGGAGAGGCCATAGACCCGGAATTGCTGGCAGAAGCTTACCAACGCCTGGCTGGTGAGAGTGAAGTGGTTCTTGTGGAGGGGGCCGGCGGGATTTGTGTCCCGCTACTGGACTACCATTTCACAATGGCCGACCTGGCCCGGTTACTGGGGCTACCATTACTGGTAGTGGCAAGGCCCGGGCTGGGCACCATTAACCATACAGTACTAACGGTGCGGTACGCCCAGCGGGAAGGGATCGAGGTAAAAGGCATCATTATCAACGGCTACCGGAAAGAGCAGGCCACCCTGGCGGAACGGACCAATCCGGAGGTAATCGAAGGGATGACCGGGGTGCCCATCCTGGGCATCGTGCCCTATCTGCCGGATGTGAGCGTCGAGTCCAGCCAGGCCGGGCGTCTGGTGGAGGTAATAGAAGCGAAAGTGAACTGGCGATCACTTCTTTTGTAGTTTACAAAAGAAAATGAATGATAGACAACTAACGGAGGAGAGATAATGGAACATTATACAAAAGAGCTTCTTGAACAATGGGACCACCAGTATATCTGGCACCCATTCACCCAAATGCAGGAATACATAAAGATGAAACCCCTGGTGATTGAACGGGGAGATGGAAGCTACCTTATAGATACAGAGGGTAGACGATACCTGGACGGGATATCATCCCTCTGGGTGACCGTTCACGGCCACAATAAAAAAGAACTAAATGATGCCATAAAGGAGCAGGTGGACAGCATTTGCCACTCAACCCTTTTGGGGCTGGCCAACGTGCCGTCCATTCTGCTGGCGAAAAAGCTGGTGGAGCTGACTCCGCCGGGCCTGAACAGGGTTTTTTATTCCGACAGCGGGTCTACAGCCGTGGAAATTGCACTGAAGATGGCCTTCCAGTACTGGAAGCAGAAAGACGGAGGCGCGTATCGGGATAAAACCCGCTACATCTCCCTGGGAGAGGCCTATCACGGCGACACCATCGGTTCCGTAAGCGTGGGCGGGATGGACCTTTTCCACGATATTTTCCGTCCCCTTCTGTTTGAGCGCATCCATGTTCCTGCGCCGTATTGCTACCGTTGTCCCATGGGGCTTTCCCGTTCATCCTGCGGCATGGCCTGCGCGGGCAAAGTGGAAGAGGTGATGGCGAAAAGCAACGGGGAAATAGCCGCCATGATCGTGGAGCCGCTGGTACAAGGCGCGGCGGGGATGATTACGGCGCCGGAAGGGTACCAGAAAAAGGTGAGGGAGCTTTGTACCCGCTACAACATCCTTCTGATAGCCGACGAAGTGGCTGTGGGGTTCGGACGGACCGGGAAAATGTTCGCCTGCGAGCATGAGGAAGTGGTCCCCGACCTGATGTGCCTGGCCAAAGGTATCACCGGCGGCTACCTTCCTCTGGCTGTTACTATGGCCACGGACGAGGTTTATAGCTCCTTCCTGGGTGAACAACGGGACAGTAAGACATTTTTTCACGGCCATACCTATACCGGAAACCCGGTGGCTTGTGCTGCAGCCCTGGCCAGCATCAGGCTCTTTGAAGAGGAAGAACTAATCAAAGCGCTGGACGGGAAAATAGCCTTCCTGGAGCAGGGGTTGCAACGCTTTGCCGACCTTTCCCACGTGGGGGATGTCAGGCAGAGGGGCATGATAGCGGGAATCGAGCTGGTTGAGGACAAAAAAGACAAGAAGCCCTACCCTTCGGAGGAAAATATAGGCCACAGGGTAATCCTGGAAGCCAGGAAAAACGGGCTGGTCATCCGGCCGCTGGGCAACGTTATAGTGCTGATGCCCATTCTTGCCATGAGCATAGCAGAGCTGACAAGAGTACTGGACATTACCTATGACGCCATAGAAAAAGTAACCGGTGAGGTATCGCGATGATTGCTGAAATGACAGGAAAGATTTTATCCGGGGGGGAAATCACCCCGGCTGAGGCCATTGCCCTGGGAGAATTGACGGGTCAGGGCCTGAGCGAGCTCCTGTGGGCGGCCCAGCAGGTGTCGCGGCACTTTCACGGCAACAAAGTGGACCTCTGCTCGATTATAAACGCAAAGTCCGGCCATTGCTCCGAGGACTGCACCTTCTGCGCCCAGTCGTCGCATTACCGTACCGGGGCACCCATTTACCCGCTTCTTTCTGTGGAAGAAATACTGGAGAGGGCAAAGCTAATGGAGTCAAAGGGCGCCCGCCGGTTTTCCCTGGTAACCAGCGGCAGGGGCATCCTGGGCGGGGACTTTGATAAGATAATCGACATTTATAAGACCCTGAGAGAAAATACAGGGCTCGGCCTTTGCGCTTCCCTGGGCATTATTGATCATAAAAAGGCCTTGCGCCTGAAAGAAGCAGGAGTTTCTATGTACCACCATAACATTGAGACATCCAAAAGCTATTACCCTGAGATTTGCGGTACCCATTCCTTCGAGGAAAGGGTTGAGACGATTAACTCCGTCAGGGAAGCCGGGCTAACTGCCTGCTCCGGCGGGATTATCGGCCTGGGCGAAAAATGGGAGCACCGGGTGGAAATGGCTTTTCAATTAAAGGAAATGGGCATAACTTCCGTCCCGCTGAACCTCCTGACTCCCATCGAGGGGACGCCTCTCTGGGGACAGCCGGCGCCCGCTCCGCTGGAAGCATTAAAAACTACGGCCATGTTCAGACTGGTGCTGCCCGGGGCTGTGCTGCGGCTGGCCGGCGGGAGAGAGGCCGCTCTTAGGGACCTGCAGTCGGTGGCGCTCATGTCGGGCGTTAACGGAATAATGGTGGGCAACTACCTAACCACCGGCGGCAGGCAGGTTAAGGACGACCTGAAAATGCTGGAGGACCTGGGCCTTGAAGTTATGTGAAAAACAAGCGGGGGATGAAATTGCACAACCTGTTCAGCGTAAAAATGCGCGCAGCGCAGGGCGGCCCGCATGAAGCAGGAGGCAGGCATATCTCGGGGGCCGAGCGTATTGTGCCGGCAGCAGAAGTGGCAGCCGTTGCGGAGATGATGGCCCGCCGGGCACAGGGGCACGAGCGGGGCCGGCCTGACTTTATCAACATTAAAATAGAATCCCTGTCGGGTATGAAAATAAAGGAGCTTACTTCCCTCCCCGTATACACGCTGCGGGCAGGGAACTGTGGGGAAGGGCTCCTCCTGGCCCGGAGGGTGCTTGAACTGGCCGGGGTTGACCCGGAGGCGGCACGCCTGGCGGTAAACTGCCTCCTGGAAGGAACGGCTGCATCAGGAAGAAATATGCGCGGCGCCGTCCTGATGGACGTACATACGGGCTGCCGGCTTGAGTCGGACGCCGGCAGGGGGGTACGGGTGTCGTACATGGATTATCACCCTTCGGTTGCCGTAGAACTCTCGCCAAAGCTGGCCGGGCAGGGCCTTGACAACGACCATGTGAGGGAAGCCCTTTGCCTTGCCACCAAGGTGGCCTCCGTAACCTCAATCATAGCTGAATTGTGCTGGTCGGACGACCCTGGCTATACTACCGGATATGTCGCCTCACCGCGCCTGGGTTACGTCCGGATTTGTCCTCTAAAGGAGAAGGGCAGCGACTGTGGGGGCAGAGTGTTTTTCTTTGACTCCGGCAGCGGCCGGCTGACGGAAACGTTCAGGCAGCTGGAGAAAGAGCCCTGTCTTATTACAGCACTGGGTAAGATCAACGCTGAAATGTCCTATCAAATGTTTGTAAAAAATATCAGCACCGGGGGGGCGCCTGACTATGAACTTTCTGGCGAATGAGCTCAAAGAACTTGTTCAGAAAGACCTCTACCGGCAGGCGCGGCGTCTTGACGGGCCCCAGTCTCCCAGGACGGTAATAGAAGGTAAAGAGTGCATCCTTCTTTCCTCCAACAATTACCTGGGGCTGACCGAGCACCCGGAGGTGAAGGAGGCCGCCAGGGAAGCTATTGAGCGCTGGGGCGCGGGGGCCGGCGGATCGCGGCTGACCACGGGCAATTACGCTCTGCACGAGGAACTGGAGCAGGAAATAGCTTCATTTAAAAACTCCGCCGGGGCGATACTGTTCGGCTCCGGTTATACGGCAAACCTGGGGGTAATCCAGGCGCTGGCCGGCAGGGGCGATGCAGTTATCAGCGATGAGTTAAACCACGCCAGCATTATAGACGGAGCCCGCCTGAGCCGGGCTGAGGTAAAAGTATACCGCCACAGGGACACCGGGCACCTGGAAGAAATACTGGCGGAATCCCGGGACAAAAGGCGGCGTTTGATTGTCACGGACGGAGTATTCAGCATGGACGGCGACCTGGCGCCGCTGCCGGATATAGCGGTACTGGCGGATCGCCACAGCGCCATGGTGATGGTGGATGAGGCCCACGGCACCGGGGTTTTCGGCCGGCGGGGCGCGGGCAGCGTGGAGCATTACGGGCTTGAGGGCAAGATCCAGGTTCAAATGGGGACTCTCAGCAAGGCGCTGGGCAGTTCCGGGGCTTACGTTGCCGGTACCCGGGAACTGGTGGATTACCTGAAAAATAAGGCCCGGAGCTTTATTTTTTCCACCGCACCGCCGCCGGCTGCGGTGGGCGCCGCCCTGGCTTCCTTGCGCATTGTGCAGCGGCGGCCTGAAATCAGGCAACAGATGTGGAGAAACGCCAGGTATTTGAGGGGTGAATTAAAAAAACTGGGATATAACGTGCCTGACTATGAATCTCCCATCATACCCATACTTATCGGAGACGCTGCGGAAACCATGCGACTTGCCCGGGAACTGCAGGACGGGGGCGTATTCGCCCCGGGCATCCGGCCGCCCACAGTGCCGCAGGGTACGAGCAGAATCAGGGTGACTGTCATGGCCGCCCACACCCGGGAAGACTTGGACAGTGCCCTCCTGGTCTTTGATCGGGCGGGCAGGCGGCTTGGCATCATTTAGATGTTTAGGGGGATTTTTAGATGGATAGACAGTTTATTGAAAGCATCATACCACACAGATCCCCTTTTCTCATGGTAGATGAAATTGTAGAATTGGAGCCGGGAAAACGCGCCGTTGGGATTAAAAGGATATATGCTTCTGCAAGCTGCTTGCCGGGGGAGCGCTGCGTGCAGGCAGTACCACCTGTGCTGTTGCTGGAGTCAATGGCGCAGATAGGGGCGGTGGCCGTTTTAAGTCTCCCCGGAAACCGGGGTAAAATCACGCTGCTCACCGGGATAGAAAACGCCCGCTTTTACACGGAAGTGTTGCCGGGTGAAGAAATCCGGGTTGAAGCCGAAATCGTCAGGATGAAAGGAAGGTTCGGCAGGAGAAGATGCCGGGCGGCGGTGGGCGGCAACATGGTGGCTGAAGCCGAGATTCTTTTCGCGCTTGCCAATATCAACGGGTGACCGGGAAGGGGATGGGACCGTGCAAGAGATCAACAGAGCAGCAATAGTAACCGGGGCATCCCGCGGCATCGGGGCGGCCATTGCCTGCAGGCTTGCCCGGGACGGTTTTTCTGTAGTAGTGAATTATAAAAATGATGAGCAAGCTGCCGGCTCGGTCGTCCAAGCAATCAGTCAAATGGGTGCCCAGGCGGTAGCTGTCCGCGCCGACGTGGCCGATTACAGCGAAGTTGTAAAAATGGCAGGAGCAACCGTGGAGAAATTTGGCCGTATCGATGTCCTGGTGAATAACGCCGGGATAGCACGGGACGCCCTGGTTCAAAGCATGACCGAGGAAGCATGGGATGAAGTAATCGACACCAACCTGAAAGGTGTCTTTTTGTGCAGCAAGGCGGTGTTAAAGACCATGCGCAAGCAGCGGGCGGGACGTATCATAAACATCGCGTCCATTGTCGGCCAGCAGGGCCGCAGGGGACAGGCCAATTACGCGGCAGCCAAGGCTGGAGTGATCGCCTTCTCCAAGTCCCTGGCGCAGGAACTGGCGCCCTGGCAGGTAACTGTCAATGCGGTGGCGCCCGGCTTCACTGAAACCGGCATGACCGGCTGCCTTACGGAGCAAGCAAGGGCAAAAATTCTGGAAAGGGTTCCCCTGGGCCGTCTCTGTCTTCCTGAAGAAGTGGCCGCTATGGTTTCTTTCCTGGCCTCAAAGGAAGCGGAGTATATTTCATCGCAGGTGTTTAACGTTGACTGCAGGGTCGTGTGAGCATGGAAAACAGGGTTGTTGTTACAGGGCTCGGGGTGGTATCGCCAATCGGCAGCGGCAAAAAAATATTTGCCGGAAATCTCTTCGCCGGGGTTTGCGGGATTAAACACATTACCATTTTTGACACCTCGCATTTTTCCACCAGGATTGCGGCGGAAGTAAAGGATTTCAACCCGGAAAAAGCAGTTCCCGGACACTTGCTGGAGCAGTTTGGCAGCTTTGCGCATTTTGGCATGGCAGCGGCTAAAGAGGCTGTTGACGACTCAGGACTGGACCTGGAGCAGGAGGATCCCGGGAAAATCGGTGTAATTCTCGGCACAGGCCGCGGCGGTGTTGCAGCTGTCGAAGACTTTTACCTGGCCTGGCAAAACGGCTCTGATTTTTCCGGAATATCTCCTTTTGCAAAATACTTTTGCGGTACCGCGTCGTCAGCTATTGCCATGATGCTCGGGGCCGGGGGACCGAACAACACTGTTATGGCAGCCTGTGCCTCGGGAACCATAGCCATCGGCAGCGCCTTTCAATTACTGCAGCGTGGAGGCGCCGATGTAGTGGTTGCCGGCGGCTGCGAGGCGCCGCTTACCCCCTGCGTGTTTGCCGGGGCGTGCGCTACCAGGGCGATGTCCACCCGCAATGATGAGCCGGAGCGGGCCTGCAGGCCTTTTGACCGGGAGCGTGACGGCTATATCATGGGCGAGGGTGCCGGTGTGGTGGTGCTGGAAACCCTGGACCATGCGCTGCGCCGCGGCGCCAGGGTATATGGTGAGATTGCCGGGTACGGTATGAACAGTGACGCGTACCATATCACCGCACCTTTACCGGACGGATCCGGCCTGGCCCGCGCAATGAGCGATGCCTTGCGGGAAGCGCGCCTTGAACCGTCCCGGATAGACTATCTAAACGCTCACGGCACGTCCACTCTGCTGAATGACAAATGTGAGACTGCGGCCATCAAAAAAGTATTTGGTTCTGCCGCTTTCCGGCTTGCCGTCAGTTCTACCAAGTCCATGACCGGCCACCTGCTGGGCGCCGCCGGGGCGGTGGAACTGATTGCCTGCCTGCTGTCCATGAATTATAACCTTGTTCCGCCCACTATAAATTTGGAGAATCCGGATCTCCCCGAGTGCGACCTGGACTACACGGCAAACAAGGCAAGAGAAAAAGAAATCAGAGTGGCAATGTCAAACTCCTCCGGCTTCGGCGGGCATAACGCCTGCATTATTGTCAAGAAGTAACAGCTTGTTGACCATGTTTTTGGGACCGGTGCATGCTTCCGGGCTTATACTGCCCCTTCAAAAAGGCTTTTCCTAATTGTCTATCAATTGCCTTTGTTTTAGCTTTGCTGGCATTACCCCATATAGTTGAGAAAGCCGGATATTTACCGGCTTATTTTTATTATTTACCTCCGCATCCCTCTGAATATAATGGCAGGCATTTAGTAGTATGGCTGCATATAAATACCATCCGATGTAAATAATAACACATACTGCAGCGTGAATATACGCGTAGACCTGAAACCCAGGCAACAGGAGCACGGCTCATGTCGAAATTGTTCAAAGGTTTTAAAAATTTGAAGCGCAAGTTTAACCGCAGGGGAATGCAACCGCCTGACCGGAAACAGGATAAAGACTTTATTCCCATCAGCAATAATCTTGAACAGAACAGGCTGGCCTTGAAAAATTATTTAGGCGACAGCCCGGATATCATTTATCGTGAGGTAAAAATCGGCAAGCCGGGAATACAGGCCCTGGTTGTCTATATTGACGGTTTGGCCGACACGGACAGCATTGCCGAAAATGTGCTCAAATCCCTGATCTTTGAAGCACGGAATATTGACCCGGCCAGGCTAAAGCAATCAGCCATCGACACGATTAAGGAGCATGCCCTCACCATAACTGCAGTCAGGGAAACAGACTCTTTTCAAAAGCTACTGAGTTATCTTCTTTCAGGCGACACGGTTATTTTTGTTCAGGGACTGGAAGCGGCCATAGCCGTCTCCGCCCGAAGTGGCAGCGTTCACCGCAACGTGTCGGAACCTGTCACGGAAGCTGTGATCAGAGGCCCGCGGCAAGGTTTTATAGAAAACCTGCGGCTTAATACCGCCTTGATCAGGCAGAGAATAAAAAACCCGAAATTGAGATTCGAAGAATTGACCGTCGGTTCAATCACTCAAACCGAGATTTGTATAGCTTACCTGGACGGGTTGGCTGATAAAAAATTGATCGACGAAGTGAAAACTCGTATTGCGCGGATTAAAATCGACGGTATTCTTGAATCTGGTTATATTGAGGAATTTATCAATGACGCTCCTTTTTCTCCCTTTCCGACCATCCAGACCACGGAACGCCCGGATGTGGTCGCCGCCGCCCTGCTGGAGGGTAGGGTGGCTATCCTGACCGACGGCACTCCCATGGCTTTGATTGTTCCGGCCACCTTCATCCAATTTTTACAGTCAGCCGAGGACTATTACCAGACATTTATCTTTGCGTCTTTCATCAGGATGCTCAGGTATTTTAGCTTTTTTGTAGCCCTTTTTCTCCCGTCTCTTTATATAGCCGTCACTACCTTCCACCAGGAAATGCTACCTTCGACCCTGGCTTTGAGCTTTGCCGCGGCCAGGCAGGGGGTACCCTTTCCGGCCTTTGTTGAAGCGCTGATCATGGAAATTGCTTTTGAGATTCTTCGGGAAGCAGGTCTCCGCTTGCCCCGGCCGGTGGGCCAGGCCGTCAGTATCGTGGGGGCGCTGGTCATCGGCGAGGCCGCCGTAAGGGCCAGCATTGTGTCGCCGGCCATGGTGATCATCGTTTCCGGCACAGCCATTGCTTCCTTCACCATTCCCGGTTATGTTTTTGGTTTATCCGTCCGCCTGTTGAGGTTCCCCATCATGGCGCTGTCGGCCAGCCTCGGGTTCTTCGGCCTGATGATGGGAGGCTTTATCCTGTTTGTGCACATGGCTTCCCTGAGATCCTTCGGGGTGCCTTACCTGGCTCCCATTGCCCCGGCCAACTGGCAGGGGCAAAAAGACACATTCATCAGGGTTCCCTGGTGGGCCATGATCCGCCGTCCCCTTGATACCGGCCATCAGGACCCGGTAAGGGCCGGAAGAGGGCAGAAGCCAGAAAATCCCCAGAATAAGACCAGGAGGTAAGGCTAATTGGAAAAAGGTAAGATTTCCGCATGGCAGGCCGGCATCTTAACCCTGACCCACCCCCTGGGAACCGGGCTCTTCGTACTGCCCGCCTTTGCCATCAACTGGGCCAGGGAGGACGCCTGGCTGATCGAGATACTGGTGACCATCCCGGGTCTGGTCATAGTCTTTGCCGTGGCAAAACTGGGCCGGATGTTTCCCGGCCAGACCATTGTCCAGTACAGCGAAACTATTTTGGGCAAATACTTAGGCAAACTGGTAGGGATTATGTTCGTCTATTATTTTTTCGGCATCGGCTCGATAATCCTCTTTCAGATGGGTTCGTTTCTATCCGCTATCGTAATGCCCGAAACACGCGCCATAGTCTTTATTGTTTTTACCGGCCTGGTAATTGTATATACCGTTAACTACGGCCTGGAAGTCATTGCCAGGCTGACTGTCTGGTTTTTTCCCATAATCGTGGTTTCACTGCTTTTGATTGTCTTGCTGAGCTACAAGGATATGAACCTGGACCACCTGCGGCCTTTCCTGGCCAACGGCATAAAGCCGGTTTTGATGGGCAGCCTGGCTCCTTACGGTTGGCGGGGGACCATCGTGGTCATGGCCATGTTGATCCCTTACGTAAACCAGCCTCAAAAAATAAAGGCGCCGTTTCTTTTTGCTTTAATAGGTATGGGCCTGCTTTTCGAATTGAACACCGTAAGCGACCTGGCAGTCTTCGGTCCTTTCGAAGGAGGACGTATTTCCCTGCCCACCGTGCATTTGGTAAAACTCGTTAACGTCGCTGATTTTATCCAGCATATTGAGTCCATAATGGTCCTGATCTGGGTGGGCGCAGTTTTTACCATGAGCACTTTATGGTTCTACTGTTCCGTCCTGGGTCTGGCTCAAGTGCTCAACCTTAAGACTTCCAGGCCGTTGCTAATGCCTATGATGATTATTTATATAGCCATGGCCTGGTTGAATTTTTCAAACTACCCCGAATTTGTTGATTTTGCACAACGGGCCTGGCCTCCCTACGCTTTCCTGCATCAACTGCTAATCCCGGTATTTTTACTCATCATCGCCTTAATCAGAGGACAGGGGGCCAGGCAGTCAGGGGCAAAAGGAAAGGGTGAATAAACCGGCAGGCGGAAAAAACATCCCTGCATAAAACATCCACACGGCACAAACAATAACTCATATTATCCGATATAAGCATGGTTCTGAAATACAGGCAGCAGGAGCATGGTCCATGTCGAAATTATTTAAAAGTTTTAGAAACATAAATCGCAAGTCTTATCAAAGGAAAGCGCAAGCGCAATCGCCCGGCCAGGAACAGGGTAATGACTTTATTCCCGTCAGTAATAATTTTGAGCAGAATAGGCTGATACTGAAAAATTTATTAGGTAACAGTCCGGATATCATCTATCGTGAGGTAAAAATCGGTGAGTCGGGAATCCAGACCCTGCTCGTCTATATCAACGGGCTGGCCGACACGGACAGTATCGCCGAGCACGTAGTAAAATCCCTGACCTTTGAAGCCCGGTGTATTGACCCTGCCAATCTAAAGCAATCCACCATCGACACGATTAAGGAGCATGCCCTCAGCATAACTGAAGTCAGGGAAGTAGAGTCTTTTCAAAAGTTGCTGAGTTATCTTCTCTCAGGCGATACGGTTATTTTTGTTCAAGGCCTGGAAGCGGCCATAATAGTATCCGCTCGAAGCGGCAGCGTTCATCGCAATGTGTCGGAACCTGTCACGGAAGCTGTGATCAGGGGGCCGCGGGAAGGTTTCATCGAAAATCTGCGGATTAATAGCGCCTTGATCAGGCAGAGAATAAAAAGCCCGAAGTTGAGGTTCGAAGAATTGACCGTAGGTTCAATCACTCAAACCGAGGTTTGGGTAGCTTACCTGGATGGGTTGGCAGATAAAAGTCTGATCGGTGAAGTGAAAGCGCGTCTTGCGCAAATTAAAATCGACGGCATTCTTGAATCGGGTTATCTTGAGGAATTTATCCAGGACGCCCCTTTTTCTCCCTTTCCGACTATCCAGAGCACGGAACGTCCGGATGTGGTCGCCGCCGCCCTGCTGGAGGGTAGGGTAGCCATCCTGACCGACGGTACTCCCATGGCTTTGATTGTTCCGGCCACCTTCATCCAATTTTTACAGTCCGCCGAGGACTATTACCAGACATTTATCTTTGCGTCTTTCATCAGGGCGCTCAGGTATTTTAGCTTTTTTATAGCACTTTTTCTCCCGTCGCTATATATCGCCGTCACTACCTTCCACCAGGAAATGCTTCCATCAGCACTGGCTTTAAGCTTTGCCGCGGCCAGACAGGGCATACCCTTTCCGGCCTTTGTAGAAGCGCTGATCATGGAAATTGCTTTTGAGATTTTACGGGAAGCAGGTCTCCGCTTGCCCCGGCCGGTGGGCCAGGCCGTCAGTATCGTGGGGGCGCTGGTCATCGGCGAGGCCGCCGTAAGGGCCAGCATCGTGTCGCCGGCCATGGTGATCATTGTTGCTGCCACGGCCATCGCTTCCTTCACCATTCCCGGCTTTGTTTTCGGTTTATCCGTCCGCCTGCTGAGATTTCCCATCATGGCGCTGTCGGCCAGCCTCGGGTTTTTCGGCCTGATGATGGGAGGCTTTATCCTGTTCGTGCACATGTCTTCCCTTAGATCCTTCGGGGTGCCTTACCTGGCGTCCATCGCCCCGGCCAACTGGGCGGGACAAAAAGATATATTCATCAGGGCCCCCTGGTGGACCATGATCCGCCGTCCCCTTGATACCGGACACCAGGACCCGGTAAGGGCCGCGAGGGGACAGAAGCCTGAAAATCCCCAGAATAAAACCGGGAGGTAAGCCAATTGGAAAAAGGTAAAATTTCTATTTGGCAGGCCAGCATCCTAACCCTGATTCACCCCCTGGGAACCGGGATGTTCGTACTGCCCGCCTTTGCCATCAACTGGGCCAGGGAGGACGCCTGGCTGATCGAGATACTGGTGACCGTCCCGGGCCTGGTCATAGTCTATGCCGTGACAAAACTGGGGCTGATGTTTCCCGGCCAGACCATCGTCCAATACAGCGAAACCATTTTGGGCAAATACTTCGGCAAGCTGGTAGGGCTTATGATTGTCTGGTATTTCTTCTACACCGGCACGGTAATTATTTTCGAGATGGCTTCTTTTCTGTCTGCCATCGTAATGCCCGAAACACGCGCCATAGTCTTTATTGTTATTACCGGTATGGTAATTGTGTATACCGTTAACTACGGCCTGGAGGTCATTGCCAGGCTGACGGTCTGGTTTTTTCCAATTATCACGTTTTCTTTTATTGTTATTATCTTTCTAATCGCCAAGGACATGAACCTGGATTACCTGCGGCCTTTTCTGGCCAATGGCATAAAGCCGGTTTTGATGGGCAGCCTGGCTCCTTACGCCTGGCGGGGGACCATCGTGGTCATGGCCATGTTGATCCCCTACGTAAACCAGCCCAAAAAAATAATGGTGCCGTATCTTGTTGCTTTACTGGGTCTTGGCCTGCTTTTCGAATTGAACACCATGGGCGACCTGGTAGTATTCGGCCCTTTCGAAGGTGGGCGCATTTCCCTGCCCACCGTGCATTTGGTGAAACTCGTCAACGTAGCCGATTTTATCCAGCATATTGAGTCCGTACTGGTACTGATCTGGGTGGGCGGAGTTTATATCATGAGCAATTTATGGTTCTACAGTTCCGCCCTGGGTCTGGCCCAAATACTCAAACTTAAGACTACCAGGCCGCTGCTCCTGCCTATGATGATTCTTTATATAGCTATCGCCTACACGAATTATTCAAACTATCCCGAATTTGTTGATTGGGCACAGCGGCCCTGGCCCCTCTTCGCTTTACTGCATCAACTGCTAATCCCGGTTTTTTTGCTCATTGTCGCCTTAATCAGAGGGCAGGGGGCCAGGCAGGCGGGACCACAGGGAAAGGGGTGATCAATCTTGGCAAAAATCTTTCGCCGGGGAGTTTTTCTTCTGATTCTGACTCTTATGGTGACGATCCTGGTCAGCGGGTGCTGGAGCCGGCGGGAGATCGACAAACTGGCCTTCGTCGGATCGATTGCCGTTGACCAGGCAGACGATTCCGAAATGCTGGAAGTGACAATCCAGGTCATCCTCCCGGGAGCGCTGACCGGGGGCGGGGGGCAGGCGGGCATGGGCGGGGGCGGGGGCGGTGCCGGAATGGGCAAGGTCTGGCTGGTCTCGGAAAAGGCGCCGACTGTTTTTGAAGCAGTAAAAAGAATAAACAACATATCTGCCAACCACCTCTTCTTCGGCCACATGACTTCCGTGATCATCGGAGAAAAACTGGCCAGAAAAGGGGTCAAGGATGTTCTCGACAACTTCGACAGGATGTCCGAACTCAGGAGAAATATCTGGATTTTGATTGCCCCGGGCAAGGCGAAGGACATTCTAGAGGCCCGCCCCAAGCTGCAAGGCGTGGCGTCGCTTGCCATTGAAGGCTTATTTATCCATCAGACGGATACTTCTTTCAGCTACCCCAGCAGCTTGAACAATTTCCTGATCATGTTGTCCAGCCGCAGCACTGATCCCGTTGCTGCACGGGTTACTACAATATCCGTCGGGCATAGAACGCCGGGCGAACCGCCTTGGGAAGCAGGCAGAAAAGAGATTAAAATAGAAGGGGCGGCTATATTTAAACAAGATAAACTGGTGGGCTGGCTGGACGGCCGGGAAACCCGTGGGGTATTGTGGCTACATAACAAGTTCAAATACGGCACCATAACCTTTCCAAACCCCCGGGGCAACCACAAGTTTATGACCTTTGAGATATATGGCGGCAAAAGAAAAATTCATACCTCCATGGAAGACGGCGAGCTTTTCGTCAATCTGGACATTTCTTGTAAAGGCAATATGGTCGAACAGGACAGTAATGCAGACATATTATCGCAAGAACTCTTTATCGAAAAGGAAAACGTCCAGGCCTTTAATTCCGGCATAGCCTCTCAGGTGAAACAAGAAATTTCTGCCGCCATGGACAAGGCCCGGGAATATAAAGTCGACATATTGGGGCTTGGGGAACGCTTTTACATTGAACATCCGCAGGAATTTAAAAAGCTGCAGGCAGATTGGCCGGAAATTATCGCTAATGCCAATGTTAACGTTGTAGTTGATGTTAAAGTTCGAAGGACAGGGTTAATTAACAGAAGCATCAATGCTCAAAAAATAAACAAGGAGGCAAAGTAGGTGTTACCTGGGAAGGCAAAAAGCGCAACAATGCGTGATGTATATTCTTAAGCGTTTTTGAGAGAATAAAAACCATGAAGAGGTTTATCATAATAGACCAAGGGGGATTAACATATAATGCCGATAAAATTCATACCTTTCATTTATACAGGGATTTTTGCAGCAATTCTTGTAGTTGCTGTACCCAGAATGGAAATACGCCGTTTATCTATTTATGGGATTATTTTTGGGGGCGCGATTGAATTTCTGGTTGTCAGTATAGGTAATTTAACCGGCTCATTCGGATATATCAACTACGAACCATTTGGTTTGATGGGCATTCATTTTTTTGCACCTATCTCATGGTCAATATTCTATATGTTGTATTTTTATTTCTTGCCTAATAGAAAACCATACATATTTATATATGTAGCTATGGGGATTATTTATAGTATGCTATTTTGCCAAATGATTACGAAACTGGGTGTCATATACCTTGGCCATGGCATAATAGACTCCATAGTTCCTTTTGTAATATGGTATCCAATAGCAACCTGGGGCTATTTTAGATTAACAAGAAAAGAGTACGGAATTGGAGATTTCGACGAGATACAGCAGAATAGTTGGCATCCAAAGAGATTAAGACTATCTCCCCAACCGGTGAAAAAAAAATTAAAAAGAGGGCTGACCGCTGATTAGCGGGCGCAGCCCTAATTTGTTAAGTGGAGTTGGTGTGCTCCCGTTTATTTAGATCTTGTTTCTCTCCGGGAAGCGGATTCTAAACTTGGACTTGTCCGGGACCAAACCCGGTTTTTCGTATGCTTCCGATTGATCGCCCATGCCCTCACGCAGGTTCTCATTGTAATTCAAACGCTTTAGCAGGAAGCCCAGAACTAATCCCCACAAAAATATGGAAGAGATGTTTGTGATCGAGGTCGTAAGTGATGGCGTATATAGAAAGGGCACCTTATAAGCCAATACATATCCCCGGGAAATTAACGAAACAAAAAAGGAATACAGTATGGCATTTATAATATATTCCCTGGACAATACGTAAATCATTAAGTAATTAAATATAACCCCCATTACCCCCGAAAACATTAATTGAATAAACAGGGCATAAAAAAACTCCGCACTATTGCTGGGCATACTGCCAAGAATTATGATGGATGCCCAGTCAAGAAAACGTATATTGGTAGTGTTTAGTATGAAGTAGGCAGCTAGGTTTATGGCGTTCATTATTATGCCGCCAATTACTCCTGCGATGAAACCGTTAGTGGTTGGCCCCATACAGATTCCCCCCTTAATAGAAGTCTAATTATTTAATAGATTTTGCCGCCTAATTTTATTATTAATTCTGATGTTGCGAGAACATCATCCATTGCTTGTTGTGTCAGTTTTTTAAACAGTTTTTCAGTTTTGTCATCTTTTACATGGCATGCTGTTGCAGCATATCCTCCTGCAGCCATGCTGGCAGAAGTATAATAGTCATATAACATATCCAGGTCGTCCATTCTTTTAAGATCCTCCTAACTCATCCAGGTGTTTTCTAAGATTATCATTAACACCTTTCAATGTTTTAGCACGATTTTGAAAAAATTTTCTCACCAAATCTTCCTTGGCTAACCCTGCAAATAGATCTGCTTTTTTTGCAGCTACCTCGGTATTCGAAATAGCATTAAGCAGGGCTAACTCATCATTTGCCTGAAATCTGGTATGATCATCCAGCATTTTTTCAACTCCTTTTATCTTATTATTGTTAGATTTTAAAAAATTATTCTACACCGGTGGCTTGATTAAACTCCCAGGCGTGTGCGGGAACTGATGGGTTAAGCAAAGGATACCGCCGGCACCCTGATGATCACGGAGTATATGTATTATTTTTTCTCCGGACAGTGTAAAACAAACTTCTTTCCGGCACATAATAAGTATATCTAAGCATTATGGAGGTAAATCGTGTCGGATAAAAAATCATCCGGTCTTAAAAAAATAGGTCTCACAGCTCTATCTATTTTGGGTGGTGTATATTTTTCCAGGAAAGCAATTGGATACTTATCTCGAAAAGCAATGTATCCTATTTTAACGGATCAATATGAAGAGAACCTCTGGGAGTTGCCTGCCGTCATCCAAAGGGTTAACCCCAACGTCCTGATGGAAATAGAACTTCGCGCTCAAGCAAATGATTTCATAGAAAGGCCTTTAGGCGGGCTGCGTAAATTTAACTATCTGGAAAAAATTATGTTTAATATTGCCCAGTTGGAAACACTACCCACGCCCGGGGATACAAATATTGACACAAGTGTGGTAATCGGACCTTTAGCCCAAAAACCCCTTAAATTAAATATCCCTATTCTGTTAGGCGCTATGGGATATGGTGTGGCTATATCGGAAGCATATAGGATTGCCTATGCTAAAGGAGCCAGCGCTGTAGGAACAGCGACCAACACAGGCATTGGACCATGGCTGGAAGCAGATAGGCAGGCGGCAAAACATTTAATCATACAGTATTCCAGGGTAGATTGGAATAAAGATGAAAAAATCATAAAACAAAGTGATGCCGTAGAAATACAATTTGGACACGGCGCCAGTACGGGGGTAGGCAGAGTTATTAAAGCAGAAAAGATCAGCAAAAAGTTAGGGCAGAGAATGGGCTTAAAAAAAGGGCAGGATGCAGTTGTATATAACAGGATAGAAGGTGTGAGCACTCCAGAGGATCTGAAATCCCTGGTAAATTATCTCAGAGACCTAACTGATGGTGTTCCTATAGGAGTAAAATTCGGCGCGGGCAAGTATCTTGAAGAAGACCTCAAGATTGCGGTGGAGGCGGGTGTAGATTTTGTGAGCGTTGATGGCGCGGAGGGGGGAACCCATGCTTCTCTGCCTTTACTGGAGGACGACTTCGGACTGCCAACTTTCCTGGCCGTAGTTAGGACGGCAAGGTTTTGGGAGGAATACAATTTAAAAGGAAAAGTAAGCCTCCTGATTGGGGGAGGCCTTGCCACACCGGGTGACTGTCTGAAAATGCTGGCTCTGGGAGCGGATGCGGTGTATATGGGAACTGCCATCCTGATAGCGACGTTGCATACCCAGGTTTTAAAGGTGGTCCCTTTTGAACCACCACCCCAAATTGCCTTTGAACAAGGAAAATATAAAAATAAATTTAACATTAATGAAGGCGCTAAAAGCCTGACCAATTTTCTAAATGCCACTGTTTATGAAATGAAAGAGGGTGTAAAAGCATTAGGCAAAACTTCCGTAAGACAGGTTTCCAAAGAAGATATATTTGTCCTGGATAAAGAACTGGCGGAAATCACAGGTTTAGAATTTGGTTTTGATACACTTCGGCGAAAAAAATAGAATAGCTTTACTATTTGAATTTTTGCTGTTGGACGGAGGAAGAATAAACTCAAAAAAGGGGGAAGTGCTGTTTGAGAAAGTATATTGTTTGGGCAATTATGCTACTTATGCTCATAGCTTTTGCCGGCTGCGCAGCGAGTCGCAAACCGGCACCGCAGCCACAGGCTAAAACCTACGTGGTTCCAGAGGTGAGCAGGGTAAGTTTTGATACGGTGAATTTGAAAGACTGCCCCAAAGTGGTAAGGGATGTTGCCGGAACCATTAGGGACCGCAAAACAAATACCTGGGTGCAGTCCGGCAATAATGCCTATATCCTGGCCAGCACAGGGAATAGCAAAGGTAACAATTTGGAAGTTGACGAAATATTGCAGCGTGTGCCCCAGCAGGGCATGAACTGGCTGGACGTAAAATTGAAATACAGTGGCCGGGCTGTCGGGCAACAAAACGGCAATGAGGACAACGTAAAAGTGGTAAGGGCAGACGTCAGTGACAGGCCGGAAGGAGTAGGGTTTGAAGTAGTCGAGCCGGCCACCGGTGAGGTTACCCGCACGGCTCCACCGGCTCCCGCAAAACAGTCACCGGCAAAGCTGGGCACATCTCATCCCGGTCCCATAGTGGTGAACACCGGGGCTGAAATTACCCAGCCTGCCTCTAACCAGGAAGTTACCTCTCCGCTGAAGGTTTCCGGAAAGTTAAAATCCCCCAGCCAAAAAATAAGGTTAAGGCTGGCGACCAGAAACGGACAGGTAATGAAGGAGGAGGAGTTGCCGGCTCCCGGTGGTGACGGTTCCTTCGAGGCTACCATGAGCTATAACCCGCCGTCACTGCCCAGAACGGGCATGGTGGAGGTCATCAGTGTGGATGCCTCCGGCAATGACCAATTACTGGCCCGAGTACCCGTGGTAATAAAATAAGCATAGTACGGATTATAAGGGGCGCATAAAAAGCGCCTCTTTTTGCGTTGCAAAATCAACTGAATCGCAGGGCACATATGTGAATATATTGTGAACATGACGAATGTTAAATAATTGTGCTAAGAGGGATTAAAATGGAATGGACGCTGCATGTTTCCCACGTCCAGGAACTGGAATTGCTGGAGAAGCCGGGACACGAGGTAATCAATAACCCGGACGTAGGCGCTGTTATCAGTGATATTTTCGGTGGACTTAAAAACTTTACCAGAGTTTATTTCGGGCATGAGTTCTGTGCAAAAGCCCTTACGGGGAGCGACACCATGTTGAAGGCAATAAAACGTTGCAGGCGGGCAGATATGAATTTCACCCTAGTCACTCCATATGTCACGGAGCGGGGTCTGGAGAAGGTCAGGGAGCTGTTATCGGAGTTAAAGCATGCCCTTCCATTCTGCGAGGTGGTGGTTAATGACTGGGGAGTACTTAACTTACTGCGCAGCAGATTTCCTACCTTTAAACCGGTGCTCGGAAGATTGCTGAACAAAATCTGGCGAGACCCCAGAATTACTAATTATCAGAGTGCAGAAAACGGGGCTCGTAAAATGTTAAGAACCGGGAGTGTGGCAGGGGAGCACATGAAGAAAATGCTGCAAAGGTTGGGGGTGCAAAGAGTCGAACTGGACAACTTCATTCAAGGATTCGACGAGGGCCTGCCCGGCTGGGGATACCGTTATTCCTTGTACATACCTTATGGTTACATAACCACCGGTAGAATGTGCCTATTGGGCTCTTGGGGGCTGGGGCCGGAGGAAAAGTTTATGGCTTCGGGGGACAGTTGCAGCCGTAAATGCGCTTCATACCATTTGAATATGTTTGATAGCGGTCCCCGTTCTGCTGTTGATAATAATTTGAATATAGTTCAACTAGGAAACACCGTTTTTTACAGCCAGCGTCGTAAGCTTCTGTCCAGCGGCTTAAAAAGTGCGGTGGAACTGGGTGTGGACCGGATTATTTATCAGCCGGGAGGAGTGGTTGGGCAATGAAAATTACCGCTCCGGTCACTTCGGCGGTGGAAGCCGCAAGGTTAATCTCCTGCGGAGCAGGAGAGCTTTATTGTGGATTGCACCCCGGAGCCTGGCGGAAGAATTACGGCAATGACGTCTGGGCTAACAGACGCGGGCCCGGCGTGGCTAATATTACGGATTTGAGTGCTATGAACGATGTTGTGAAGACTGCCCACAGACAAGGTGTTCCAGTATTTCTCACTCTTAATCTTCCTTTCTATCCGCCGGAACTATATCCCGAAATAGTATCTATGGCCGGGGAGGTTGTGGCCGGTTGCGGCGTGGATGCATTGATTATAGGCGACCCCGGGCTGATGCTGGCCATAAAGGAAGCAATGCCGGGAGTGGATATTCATGTAAGCAGCCTGGCGGCGGTTTTAAACAGCTCCGCAGCCTCCTTTTTCCGGGATCTGGGCGTGACCAGAATAATATTCCCCCGTTACATGGTTCCCGGGGATATAAAGACCATAATTGATATTGTGGGGAGGGGTATAGAATACGAAGTTTTTATTCTTAATGACGGCTGTGTATTTGAAGAGGGCTATTGTCAGGTAAATCATGCTTTCGGGGGAGCCTTTTGTCACCGTCCCTGGCTTTACGAACTGCAGGGCAGGGAGAACATAAGCGTTTTTGAGAAGGATAGTTTCCGTCGTCATATGAGTGATTACATGAACCTGCTCTGGTTTATCAAAAACTGCGGCGGCCATCCCGGTCCGGGTGGTTATCCCCTGGGCATGTGCGGGATCTGCGCTTTACCTGAGTTGAAGGATGCAGGCGTTGTATCGCTCAAAATAGTGGGCCGGGAGTCTCCTGTGAGCAAAAAAAGGAAAAGCGTAAAGCTGGTCAAAAAGGCGTTAGAATATCTTGATACTCATAGCGACGCTGATCAGTTCAGGGCAATGGTCAAAAAAACGAGGAACACTCCCTCTCTGTGTTCCTCAGGCTTAATGTGTTATTTTAGATAATCTTTTTGATATAAATCTATATAGCCGCGCCGGATCTTAAACAGTGGATGCCTGAATAGGCAAGATTGTGATAAAATGGCTATTATACAGAGGTATTAATATGTTGTGGTGGGGCGGTCTACTTCACAGGCCACCCGGTGGAAAGATATTTAAGGGATGCCGGGGTAAATGCCACTGATTGAATGAACCGATAATATAGCTGAAATAAGCCTTTGCTATAACGAAATGTATAAAGGCGGCAGGAAAGCTCTGCCGACACAGACGGGGGTAAGCCGATATGAAGGTGCGCAACATAGATTTTAATATTCGTAGCAACCAGGACATGCCCAAAAAAACCAGGATAGAAAAAACATTTTCCGATACCTTTGACACTGCCAAACGTGAAAGCAAAGAGCAGCGGGCCAGAGACCTTCTGAATAAAATCAAGGCCATAGCCAAGAAGCTTACGGAAGGCGGAAAGGTTGCGGATATTGAGGAATATCAGTACAGTATTAAAGAATACCTCTCCTATATATTGGAGAATTTTTACGTTGTTAAACAGCAGCACAGCTTTTTCACCGGAAAAATACTGACCAGGGTGGAGATTATTAATCAGGAGGTGGCGGAACTCGCTGCGGAATTTCTAGACCAGCAGAAGAACAACCTGGATATTGTCAGACGCCTAAATAAAATAACCGGGCTACTGGTTGACTTAATGAAATAGGCGTTTGTATTTACCATTAAAAATTTTTAAGGCGCGCGGATCATTTATCAGGTATGGCGTATACCCTCTTCCCCCAGTGGTAAAATAATGCAGGGGAAGAAAGTCGGTGGGAAAATGCTGTGGATAATTGTCGCGCTTTTTTTATTGCTTGCGGGCGGATTGATGTCTATACCAATTTCATTCAGAATTAAATACAGCCGGCAGGATTACGATGAAAATTTCATCGTAGAAATAAAACTTTGGCCCGGCATCAGGCACCGTATAGTGGTGGGCGCACGGAAATTAAAAAAACCATTTCAAAGGCCGGCTGTTGAATACGAAGCTCTATTGGAGAACGGCAGTGGTAAAAACCTGGCGGAGGAAAAAGATAGTTTCACTTTTCCTTCCTTGTCACGAATATTAAAAATAGTGTCCTTCTGGAATGATATTTATCGTGAATTAAAACCCTCCATGAACTATATGCTGGGCAAAATTCGCCTGGAAAAGATGAATTGGAATACCGGCCTGGGGGTTGGCAATCCGTTTCCTACCGGTCTGCTGACAGGTATGCTCTGGGGTTTAAAAGGGTTTCTGATGTCACTGCTATTTCATAACCTCTCCTATTTGCCGGCAAAACCGGTTTTTTCAGTGGTTCCGTATTTCAACAAAAAAGGTTTTGCGGTTCTTTTTGATTGCATATTAACAACCAGAATTGGTCATATTATCTTTACCGGCCTTAGAATGGCGGTGGCGCTGGTAATTTCGGGTAAATTCATGAAGCTTTTTAAGAATATCAAAGAGGGAATAAGGGGTGAGAATCGTGGCTGAACATCCTATTGAAGGGCTAATGAAAACGGCCATGGAGAGCATCAAAGAAATGGTCGATGTGAATACGGTAGTGGGGGATCCGGTGGAGACCCCGGATGGTACCGTGATTATCCCGATATCACGGGTTGCCTGTGGTTTCGGGGCGGGTGGCGGTGAATTTGAAAGCCAGGGGCAGGGTGAAGAGGGCCAGGAAGCGCAGGCGCCTTTCTTCGGAGGAGGCAGTGGCGGCGGGGTATCCGTGCAGCCAGTCGGCTTCCTGGTGGTTGGCCAAGGGCAGATCCGGCTGCTCCCGGTGGACAGTAATGTGATATATGACAGGCTACTGGATGTAGCACCGCAATTGCTTGCGCAACTGCAATCAATGTGCAGAAGAGACAGTCACAATACAGCAACAACCGTAACTACGCCTGAGCATACTTTATAAAAAGAAAGTATTCCGCCCGGTGAATATTTACCGGGTTTTTAATTTTGTGCGGACGTACCAGTTGGTTAATTAAAAGAGATAATTACAGGCAATTATTTATAGAAACTTTATCGCTTTAACGGAATATGTTGTAATGAATAACCCGGGGAGGTTTCAAGCCTATGATTGTGATAGCGGGAGGCGGCTGGGCCGGTTGTGCGGCTGCATATTCAGCCTCCAGGGCCGGCGCCGGAGTTGCCTTGCTGGAAAAAACTGATATGCTGCTTGGCACAGGGTTGGTCGGCGGCATCATGCGAAATAACGGCAGGTATACTGCCAGCGAAGAAATCTGGAGCATGGGCGGCAGCGAATTTATCAGGCTGATCGACGGAGTTGCGCGTCACCGCTGGGTTAATTTCCCAGGGCACAGGCACGCCACCTTCTATGATGTTACCAGGATAGAACCTGTAGTCAGGACGGCATTGTTGGATGCGGGGGTAGAAATACACTTTCAGGCCAGGGTTAACGGAGTTAAAAAAACGGGCCAATCCATCACCGCCGTGGAAACTGCAGCCGGCAAAACTATACAGGGCGATATTTTCGTTGATACCACAGGCACAGCGGGCCCGACTAAAAACTGCACCAAATACGGTACCGGCTGTGCTATGTGTATTCTGCGCTGCCCCACCTTTGGACCCAGAACCAGCCTGACAGCCCTGGCCGGTGTAGAAGAAATGACGGCGGGTAAGGGGTTTCCCCAATTCGAGGCCATGAGCGGCTCCTGTAAACTGGATAAGAAATCCCTGGCTCCATGGCTGGTGAATAACCTGGAGCGTGACGGCCTGGCTATTATACCTTTGCCCCGGGATATTCAAAAAGGTGATATGCTGGGACGGAAGGCCTGTCAGCAATATAACCTGCAGGAATTCGCCGGCAATCTAATTTTATTGGATACAGGACATGCCAAACTGATGACCCCATATTTCCCCCTGGAAACGCTGCGCACCCTGAACGGTTTTAGGGATGCCCGCTACGCTGATCCCTACTCGGGCGGCAAGGGCAACTCCATAAGATTCATGGCCATCGCTCCCTGCGACGAGTATTTAGCGGTAAAGGGCGTTGACAATCTTTTTTGCGCCGGTGAGAAGACCGGGCTTCTGGTAGGACATACGGAAGCAATAGCCACTGGTTTCCTGGCCGGCCATAACGCCGTCAGAAAAAGAAATGGTTTGGCGTTGCTGAAGTATCCGCCTGAACTGGTATGCGGCGATTTGCTTTCATTCATGCTGAGTCAGATGACAACAAATGAGGGTATGGAATTGAAATATACCTTCTCCGGATCGGTATATTTTGAGAGGATGAAAAAGCTTAAACTATATACCACCGATACGGAGGCTATCCGAAAAAGGGTGGCCGGGGCAGGGCTTACCGGTATTTTCAGTAAAAGGCTGTAGATTTCCGGATCGCCTTTGGTTATACAGTCTGTTCTAAGGGGACAGGCCTGTACATAAAGTGAGTATTAAGGATTGCCTGCACCGATGGGGGGATGATGATGGTTAATTACATCTGGCTGGGCATGATCTTGACGGGTATTCTGGTTGCCGCATGGAACGGCAACATTGAAGCTGTGACCAGGGCAGCCATGGAAGGGGCGAACATGGCCGTTAAAACATCCCTAGGGCTTATAGCTATTATTTCTTTTTGGCTGGGTATCATGCGGCTGGCCGAGGAAGCAGGCCTGGTAAGGGTGCTGGCCAAGCTGGTGGCACCTTTAACCGGCAAGCTTTTCCCCGAGATACCCCGGGAGCATCCGGCCATGGGTGCAATCATCATGAATATCAGTGCCAACCTGCTGGGTCTGGGGAACGCTGCCACACCAATGGGGCTTATTGCCATGCAGGAGATGCAAAATCTGAACAGCGGCGACAATAAGACGGCCACTGATTCCATGTGTACGTTTCTTGCTCTGAATACATCATGCATTACACTAATACCCACTACCATAATCGGCATTAGGGTCATGCATGGTTCAAATGATCCTACTGCCATAGTTGGTGCAACCATACTGGCTACAGCTTTCGGAATGACCGTGGCGGTCATTGCGGATAGAATTCTCCGCTATGTTAACCGGCTGCGGCCCCGATAAAATATGACTCAGGTAATAATAAGTATACCGGGAAGTAGCTCGTGCATAATCAGAGGGTTAACCGGCAAGGTTAACATTAGGGAGGTGAAGTTATGGTTGATATCAGCAATCAGGCAGAACGGCAGGACTGTATCGCCTACGGGGTGGAAGAAGTGAGAAGATGCCATGAGCCATTGTCCAGCGATCAGGCTGAATTGCAGAACTGTATCGCCAACGCTCAAAACGTGCTAATGGAGATGGAGCCGGTAATAGACCGGATATCCGGTCAGTCCGAAAAGAACCGGCTTAAGGCACTCTGTTCTAAAGCAGGTATACTATTAAAGGAAGCGCATCAGAGACTCGAATAAAATCCGGCTTGCCGGATTTTATTCTGCATAAAAAGGAATAATGAAAAAGTCGTACTATGTTATAAATTAGCAAGAAAACAACGTCATTAACTGGTCTAATGACGGGGAAATACCGAATGGAAATGGGAATAATGTATAGGCATAAAGGCTTTATAGATACTGGTCGGAACCGCTTCTGTTATTAAGTTTTTTCGCTTTCTTCCCTTTGATGCTCTTTAATTAGATCACTGAGAAACATTCGGCCAACTAAAATACAAAAAACACAGACTGCCAGCATCAGGAGAATGTCCACAATAACCAGACCTTTCCATAATATCCTTTATATAATACCGCGACTCTATATGGAAAGTAAAGTTGGCTCATTTTGGCAGCCTGCAGGGGATGGAAAATATCAAAACTGTAAATCAGCTGGGATCCACCTCATCGAATGACAACGCCGTTACCATTGTGAAGTCTCCTTCCTTTTTTTCTTTCTTCGTAGCGCTTTGCTTTAACATATCATCATCCCCGGGAGCAAACACCGGCTTTTTTTTGTCTCTTTTCATCTTGCACCTCCAGTAAGTCTATTTGTTTGTATAATTCCACTGACGATAGAATTTAGTCTTGTGGGATTTTTTTATCGATTCTCGGCAGAATACTCCCACTTCTAAAATCTATGCATTATTCATGGTTTCTGCCTGGAGTAAAAAGTCAGGCATGAAATATGGGGTCCATTTTTAGAAAAATAAGAGGGTAAGTCCTACGGTGTAGGTGTTTTTGGAGGGCGTTTTTGATGGTATAGGGATTATTTTTCCATTTCTGGTTCAAAAGGCTCAACAATAAACAGTACATTGCCTGGTAGGTTCATAATCTCCTGAATAGCTTGGTCCCTGTCGGATGAAAGCTGCTTGCCGATAACGGGATTAAGAATAAGAGAAACGCCCTCGTCCTCTTCATAATTGTAGAAGGACAAGAACTGCCGTTGGGCCGCGTGTATGATAAGGGTACCTGCTTCCTTGGAGCAGTTCAAGAGGACCTTAACCGCATCGTTGCCACAGTTATCACTGCTAGCTACTACCAGCATGCGTTCTGCTTTGCCGATTAGGTCAAGGGCATATTTACAGGCCTGGTAACCCAGAAGAACTCCCGGACAAAGGTGTGTGTGATGCTTAACAACCTCCTGCAAATCTGGGGGAAGCATGGTCAGGTCTATGGTAAAAACCACCTTTCTTAAAACATGTTGTAAGAACTTTTAATTCAGTATAGCATAAAAAAGAGGGAATTTTCTAAATACATTTCAGCCATCGCTTATTTCATAACTGAGCCAGAAGGCCAGGAGTTAGATAAGCCTATAGTGATGTAGTTACGTTAAATTAAATAAGGGTTAGAAAACCGAAGCTTCCAAAGATTGTTAAACGGTGGAAAGTTTTTTTGAATTGAACAAAAGACATGCTAAAATAAAACAAAATGTTATTATTTGGGGGTGCTGCTATTGAAAAAAAGTTTTAATTGCTTATTAATAGCAATATTAATTCTAATGGTTTTAGCTATACCTGCTGCAGCCAATGACCAGGATGATATTATTCTGAGTGTTGATGACCCGGACCATATAGCTAAATCCGGCGAAGGTTACCCTGATGGCAATTTTAAGCCAGACCAGCTTATTAGTAAGCCAGAAATTCTATGTATAATGCAAAAAACCCTAGAAGCATACAGCCAATTTTCAAGTAAGTGAGATAATTATGAACCCCTCAGAATTACAGTCAGCCATTAAAGGAACGAAGGCAAAAATATATCAGCTAAAGCAAAAGATCAAAGAAACCACTGACTCTACCGAAAAGCGCCGGCTCCAACGCCAGCTCAAAGAACTGCAACACCTCCAACTCTGGCATATTGACCAGTTGGGGTGAAGTGTTTGGAAGTAACCCGGCGGGTTGCATAAAAAACCCCGGAGCAGGAGGTCTTTGAAGGGGCCTTCGCTCCAGGGGCTTTCATTTACTGTTTGCAGTAGCCACCACCATGGGGCATCGAAAAGACCAGGAGAATAAGGATTAAGAAAAGAATTGAGCTGCCTCCAAATCCGCCGCCGTCACCATCATATCCACCGCCCATACCAAATCCCATTATGTTACCTCCATTAACCTTATTTCATTACAACACTATAATATGGGCCAAAGTTAAAAGTGTTACAAAAAAACCGGCTTTAGCTGGGGGAACAGGGAAATATTATATTAATTTATGCTGAGGTGATTTTCAATGAAGACGGATAAATGCTTTAGATGTGCTTGCGCCCATTGCGGTAACGAAGCAGGCTGCGACAGCTATTGCAACATGAAAGGGCCGTGCAGCAGGCGAGTGGATGTGACAATTTGGTTGGCAATAAAGTCAGAACGGCGCCATGGGCCGGGTAGACTTAAAATGTGACAAAGAGTGTAGGAACAACCTACACCCTTATTAAGCGGTTTATAATAATCCGTGATCTTTTGCAATCTCCAAACCCTTTTTGATCGCTTCTTCATCGCTGGGTGCACTGTAATGCTCTATAGGAAAAGTACCGCAGCCAGTGCGCAGCAGTGCAGGAAAAGCATATTAATGCGGTTAAGGGAGTGCCGCTTTGGGTTGCGGGGGTTATATCGCTGTGCGTTGGGTTAATGGTTTACAATTACGCATTAAGATAGGAGCGTGGGAAAAATGCAAGCGCGAAGTCCGAATAATGCCAGGGGGATAGATGTGTCACACTGGCAGGGAGATATCGACTGGACAAAAGTAAAGGCTGCCGGTATAGCATTCGCATTCGTCAAGGCCACAGAGGGCCAAACCATAGTGGACAAAAAGTTTGCCGCAAACCTGAAAGATGCCAGGGCAGCTGGTGTATTGGTTGGGGCATATCATTTCTGCCGGGCCAAAAATGTGGCAGCGGCACAAGAAGAAGCCGATCACTTTATTGGCGCTATTAACATGGTTGGAGGATTTGATCTGTTAGATCTACCACCGGTACTTGATATTGAAACCAAGGAAGGGGGCATCAAGGCAAATATAACTGCTGTTTGTCATGCATGGCTTGAGAAGGTAACAGCTGCTACTGGCAAAACGCCGCTTATGTACACAAACAGTGACATGGCGGCCAAGTACCTGGATAAGTCCTTGGCTTCATATCCTCTATGGTTAGCCCATTATGGGGTAAGTCAGCCATCTGACGCGGGAGGATGGAGTGGCTGGACATTCTTTCAGTATTCCGACGCGGGAAATATTCCGGGGATCTCTGGAAGTGTTGACATGAATGAGTATTGCGGCGCTGATTTAATATCTGAATATGGGGGTTATAAATGGGGGTTATAAAATGAAACCTGCAGATGCAAACAAAATTATTACTGCTTTTTTAGGCCCGGTATATAACTTTGTTACGGACCCGGAAGAAAAAGCAGAGTGCAATCGACTTGCAAATGAACTGCGAAAGGCTTCCGGGCAACCGACAAAGTAAGGTTTAAAAACAAATTTATTTGTTAACCTGCCCCGGCTAACCCCCGGGGCTTAACTATGCCATTGTAAAGGTGTGAGTACGATGTGACCCGTTAGCTTTCCACGGCCGTGCGCCGGTGCCCATCGACTGCCTCAGTAGCTTAGCATACTGGGGCCTTTTTCTAAAAATAAATTTGGAGGTAAACTTAATAAGTAACAATATTATGCAAGTAATCAATCAATTCATCCCCGATCTTTTAACGCTGGCTTTTTCCCTTATAATATATGCCGGCAAAATTGTATTCCGTGACTTGCTGCCAAAGGTTCATGCATGGTTAGAGGCCCACACCACGGCCACTCAACGGGAAAACATCAAAGAGCTGGGCCATGAGGCATTTGCCTATGCAGAAACTGTCTACAGGGAAAAGAACGGTGCTGATAAACTGCACGAAGCCCTGGCGAACTTTCAAAAACACATGGACAAGTATGGCCTGAGTAATCTTACTTACGAAGCAATCCGGACTGCCATTGAGTGTGCATGGCTGACGGATAAGAGTCTCCAGGCTCCGGCTGTGCAGATTACTACAGAGCCGATTGTACCGGCGCCTGATCAGCAGCCAGTGGCAACCGTGGAGGCGGAAAGTCAGACATCATAAATTAAATTTCCACGGATAAATTAACACCAATATATATCTCCAAAAGAAGCCTTCTTCCCCACTGCCCGGGGAGGGAGGCTTCTTTTGTTTTTTGTGGGGTTATTTCACGTGAAATAATCGAATCTGGAGGAGACTCCGGAGTGGGGATTATGTTTTTTAAGGAAGATTTAATAAACTTCCCCAATAATTAAAGAATAAAAATTTGGTGCAAAAAATGTGCGGGGACGATGAGAGGAAGTAGTTATATGTTTATTTTGGCTCACACTGGTCTGACGTTGGGGGTATCCTGGCTTATAGTACGGCAGCGTACCAGGCGGGCAATAAGCGGGGAAGGTACAACCGTTAAAAGGGAATCCTACATGATTGCTGCTTGCCAGCAGTCTGGATCCGTGAAAGAAAAAGGTGTCGATTACAGGCTGATTCTTTTGGGTTCAATATTACCCGATATTATTGATAAGCCCATTGGATTACTTGCTCCCTGGCTTGGCCTGGGTACTGGGCGGGGAATAGCGCATACTCTTTTGTTTGCGTTGATGCTGCTGACCATAGGTACATACTCTTACCGTCGTGGGCGGCCAGGATTCCTGTATATGTCCCTTGCCTCTTGTGGCCATTTGATTTTAGACCGCATGTGGCAGATGCCCCGGGTGCTATTGTGGCCACTGTTCGGTACTACCTTCCCCCAGGTGGGTAAGGAGGTGGGAATTAACCAAATTGTAGACTGGTGGCAGATGTTATTCAAGGATGCGTGGGTATATGTTCCGGAGATAATTGGTGGCGTAATTCTGTTTATATTTTTTGTCCGCTTGTGGCGCTTTGGCGGGGTGTCCGAGTTTGTCAGGTCTGGCTGGCTTTGTTGATGGAATGGCGATGGAACGGTAACTCCAGTGATCTGAAAAGCCACAGAAGAAAAAATTAGAGCATCATATAAGAATCTAAAAGAATGGGGTTTACTAAACTGATCTCTAAAATAATGATACTGGGTATTTAGCTGATTCAAGCAGTAGCTCTGGGGTTGCCCTGGGCTTTTTTCTTTTTCAGTACATAAACTATAATTGGAGATCCCCATGACCCCTGACGAATTCAAAACCGCCATTGCCCAAACCAGATCGAAGAGACCACCGACCCTACCGAAAAGCGCCAGCTGCAGCGCCGGCTCAAAGAACTGCAATATCTCCAGCTCTGGCACATCGACCAGATGGGGTGAAAGATATGGAAGTGACCCGGCGGGTTACATAAAAAGCCCCCGGAGTTGGAGGCTGTATGGACCTCGCTCCAGGGGCTTTCATTATGCCGTTATCAAACCCCACCCGGAGGTTGGTTGGGTTTTTTACCTCACCCGCTATAACCAGCGCCGCCATAATACGGCATGGAGAAAACCAGCAGTATCAGGATTAAGAAAAGAATAAAGCTACCGTCAAAGTAGGGATATCCGCCACTACAGCCGCCGCCACAGCCGCCACCGGAGCCACCGTCATATCCCCCGCCCATACCAAATCCCATTATATTACCTCCCTTAACTTTATTTCTTCTGCTTATTTTAATTATCCACGACGTCGAAATAGTAAAAACAGTAATAGCAACGGCAAAAGTCCGCCCATGGGAAAGCCTCCTTTGGTATTTAATACCATAATATGGGTCAAAGGAAAAAGTGTTACAAAATGAAGAGTAAGGAGTTTGGTTTTTAATGAAGACGGAAAAATGTTTTAGATGTGCCTGCGCTTTTTGTGGCAACGAAGAAAACTGTGAGAACTGGTGTGAGATGAAAGAGCCGTGCAGCAATGAGCCGGTGATCTCTTGCCCTGACTTTATTGCTGACGTATCCGAGTTCGGGATAGGCCAGTCTCGGTATCTGGCCTGTTGTTACTCCTTGTCGGCTATTGAGGATTTCCAGGCAGGGAAACCGGTGGACTGGAAGGATGTGAAGCGGGTGCTGAGGTTGGCGATAGGAGAATAGCCTATGGGAGCCCTGGCTTGGCAGGTCTTTGCGACCGCAAAAAGACAGACAGTGCGCCGGGGCAGTCACTGTCAGGTGGCGGGGGCCGTGATAAAAATGACTCCCGGTTAAGGCCGGGGGTTTATTTTTTGCTTCGGCGAGAAAGGTAAAATATCATAAATTGATGCCCAGTGTTACATATTTTTTTGAAAAGTGTCAACCAACTGTCAACCAAAACGGCACATGGCAACTAAACGGCAAAAATAAAAGCGCCCCAATTCCTTGGGACGCTTTTATTTTCCTGGCAGGGGAGACGCGACTCGAACACGCAACCTACGGTTTTGGAGACCTGAAAAAGCGTTTTGGAATAGTTGGGTTAGGTCAGGAAAAGCCCGGTATATAAGGGTTATTTATTTTCACTCTTCGGAGTATTTCGGTACATTTTTGAACGTTTTTGAAACAAATGTCCCACTTTTTGTACCACAAAAAATAAGCGGTCACTAAGATGACCGCTTTTCCTGGTAGATTTCTTTCTTGTTCATAATAGATTCCATGATGCTGGCACCCTCAAATTGCGCCTTTTCAATTGCGTGGCCATATTTTTTCCAAATCATATTCGCATCACTATGACCTACCATATGAGCCACCTCTAACACTGGCGCGCCCTTGGACAATAACAGGCTGATACAGGTATGTCTCAGACAGTGAAAATTCTTAACCGGCAGTCCGGTTCCCCTTATAAATTTGGGCCACCATGAGGAAGCATACCCGGCATGGATCTGTTCGCCGTTCCACTTGACGAATACTGCCCCGATCTCCACCCACTTGGTTCCTAATTCCTCTCCCTTGGCCTTCTGCTGCCCTTTAAGCTGCCTGAGAAGGAATATCGTACTGGCTGAAAGTTTAACGTCTCTTATACTGGATTTATTCTTTGGTACTTTTTCAAAACAGGGTTCACCAGGTATGTATTGCCACGATTTATTAATGCTAACCATTCTGGTATCCAGGTTAATGTCATTCCACTTCAATGCTTGAATCTCTCCGGCTCTGGCTCCTATCTCCAGCGCAATGGATACCAGTACCTTATTCTGCAGGGATTCATTCTCCAGCAGAGTTCTGATTGTGCATACTTCATCTTCAGTGTAGGAGTCAATTTCCTTGTCCTCTGGCGTTAATGGCATTCTGGATTCGCATGGATTGTTTGGAAGTAAACCCCTCTCCACAGCATATTTCAGGACACTGTAAAGGCATCTGTGATGGTGCCAAATGGTTTGAGAGGACAATGTATCCTCGGTTTCCTTGCCGCTCCGTGATTTCTTGGGTTGCTCTTCCAGCCATGGATAAAATTCTTCCACACGATCAAGGTTTATTGCCGCAACTTCCATCTCACCGAAAAAAGCATTGATACGGACAAGCAATTCTTTATATCTCAGCATGGTTTTTGGCTGGCGTTTTCCTTTCCGGCTTGTCCCGGCTCGAAGTTCCAACCAACGCTCTGCCAGTTCGGAGAATTTTTCCTTGGTGGGTTCCTTGTATCCGACAGTATTAATTGCCTTCTCCCTGGACTTGGCGTAATCCATAGCTTTATCCTTACCCTTGGTGGTGATCCATTTTTCAAGGTCTTCAGGCTTCATTTTCCTGGCCGGGAGATCAACCTTATAAGTTTCCCGCTTCTGGTTCCTGGTACCATCCTTATTCTTTGGGGCATCATAATAAACCCGGTAAACAGCTTGACCCCTTTTATTAATTCCCTTACCTTCGGCGTATGCCATTAACTTTTCCTCCTTTTTCTTCCTGATTATGGGTGGATGTTACGGCAGATTGATGGGAAAAACAAACCAATGTCCCTAAATATGTACCACATTTTTAAAACGTTACACAGAAAACCAGTAATATCAATGCTTTAGTCTGGTATGCCTACGGTCTTAGAAACCGTATTGCATGAAAAAGGACCATAAAGTGGAAAATAACAAACCAATTTCATCTCGTTTTTTCATATAAACCAACCTAAAGGAATTGCCTCCTTTCTTAATGTGACTTGCTATTATTATTTTTCCCTCTCTTTGGATTTGCTTGCTATATTATCTCTATGTCGCTGACTTTTACCTGTTTTTCTGCATCTACTGGAACAGTATTTTTCGTCTCTTCTGTTGGGTTTAAAAAGATCGCCACATATTTTGCAAACCTTTCTATTATTGTCGCCACTTAAGATTATAAAAAACTGCAGATAAATTGCTTGAAGGAGGTTTGCCGGTCTTAATATAGGAGTGGCTTTTATGTCATCCTGTCTTGGAAGGGATATTACTTCTTGCTTCATAGATGTTAATTGTAAATCTTTGAGATATTTTTCAACTTGCGCCTTCAAATAATAAAGAGCAGCGTACTGATAATACGGAAGCGGTTCATTTTCTATTACAGGTATATCTTCATAAAAATACACTTGGTTAGTACTGAATTGAGCATTACCTTCTTCAATAATAACTGATTTGGTTTGCGCACTTCCATGTATAAAGAATTTAGCATCTTCAAAACGAACCAGCTTATACAAATTGTCTTCGTTGCGGTTTACTATGTCACGATAAATTCCCCATAACTTTGCAAGGTGTCTGGCCTCTTCAACAAACCAGTAAAAATTATCTCCGGCAATTGGGATTGAAAAGAATATTGGCGGACTTGATAAAAAACCATATTGCTCAATCCACGATAAGATGGCATGTTGTTTTATCGTTTTTTTTCTTCCTAGTTTTGCCAGTGCTGGTATTGTATCTGTGAAATTAAAAACTTCATAAGCGTGATAACTGTTTTCTTCGTCAATTTCGCTTATATATGTATCACCTTTTAGCTTAACGTTATGGAATACGGTTTGTTTAAAACTACACTCAACGGGAAACTTAAAATCTTTATGCATCCTTTTACGCATCCCCTTTTGAATTTTTTCTTGCTCTTTTTAAATGCATCCCTATTTATAACCCTCTTAATGGTTGTTAAGGTTTGAAATAATTTGTTGTTATTGTTAAACTTAGTATACCACAACATTCCAATGATAACAAGGAGGGATGCAGAATGATTCAAAGCAATTTAGACATTAGGGAAATGGCCCAAAATTCAGGGGTTTATCTTTGGCAGATTGCGCTTAGATTAGGGATGCATGATAGTAATTTTTCTAGACTGCTGCGAAAAGAACTGCCACCGGAAAAGAAAAAGGAAATTTTTCAGATTATTAGCGAGTTAAAGAAAGATGCCCGTGTTCTCAGTAAAGCGCAATAGAAAAGGTGTCACAGTCGTTTCATGTGGCACGTTAGGAGGGATCTAGTTGACAGATGCAAACTTGAAAAATGCCAGGCAACGGGTTACGCTGACCGCGCGGGAGGGTGCAGAATATATAGGCATTAGCTACTGGTTAATATTGGAACTCGTGAAGCGCAGACAAATTCCTGCAATTCGCGTAGGAGGTCACACTGGAGGTCATGCAGGAGGTCGGGTATTATTTCGGCGAGAAAGTCTGGATCTGTGGATGTCGGAGCAGGAAGGAAAAGTGGTTGAAAAACCTGATACGGGGCATGGTCGAATCAGGCGGGTACAATGATCTCCTGCCGCATGGAAATATCGTTGCTACGGCGGCAGGGAAAACGAAATATCGTTGCGTAGGGACGTAGTGACTAACCAATACTAATTTCCTGCAAGGAGGCGAATCACATCAACGAATCATGGAAAAATGTAACAGTAAATGAACCATGCCTGATATGCGGGAGTACAGATTGGTGCGCAAGGAGTATTGATGGGCAGCAGACCATTTGTAGGCGCGTTGAAGGGGGCATACATAAGGTTGATAAGTCAGGCATGGATTTTTGGTTATACCGATCAATTGATAAAGAGTCACTTTATAGTGAGCCGGAAATGGCAATGAGTAATATTCAAGCGCTTGACCATGTTAGCCTTGATAAAGTTTATCGCTCCCTGCTTTACAATTTAAAACTTTCCCAAGAGCACAGGGAAAACTTGCTCCACAGAGGTCTTTCGCTGGATGAAATTCAGAGGCGCGGATACAAAACCTTGCCGCTGAAAGGCAGGGCAAAAATAGCTAAAAAACTGATTGATAAATTCGGCAGCGAAATCTGTATTTCAGTACCAGGGATTTACCTAAAAAGGGATGAGGATAACCAATTTTGGAGCATAGCTGGTCCCCCGGGACTCCTAATCCCCGGACGGAATCTCTATGGACAGATTATCTCATTGAAAATCCGGCGCGACGACAAGGGCGATGGTTCCCGCTATTTGTATCTATCCAGCAAGAAGCACGGAGGACTTGGATCTGGTGCCCATGTGCACCGCTCCTTGTATGAAGGTGGCAGTACGGATATTTTCTGTCTGACGGAGGGTGAGTTGAAAAGTGATATCCTCACAACCTTGAGTGGTATTCCAACAATATCTATTCCCGGGGTTGGAGCTTGGCGACAAGGGATTGAAGCACTTAAATGGTTAGAGGCAAAAATTGTAAGGCTGGCATTCGATATGGACGCCGGCCACAATATCACCGTGGCACGGGCGCTAAAAAATACTATCAACACTTTAACAAAGGAAGGTTTTACGGTGGAACTTGAGACGTGGGACGAGGCTGATGGCAAGGGTTTAGATGATTTACTGGTTGGCGGAAAGACACCTGAAGTAATTACCGGGGACGATGCTTTAAACGCTGCCGAGGAAATACTGAAAACGGCTGAAACATTAAAGCCTGCACCATTAAAAAAGGATAATGGCAAGCCAAGCATTAACGCCGGATATCAGGATTTACAGACAGTTACAGAACAGGCTATTGGTGCGTTAGAAAAAGCAAACAGCAAAAATCTGTATCTGTTTTTACATGGTGGCCCGGTGCGAATCGAGTTTAATGAACTTGATCAGCCGACAACTAGGAATCTCACATTGGACCGCGTTAGGTACGAATCGGCGCGGGTAGCGAATTGGTTCAAGCTAAATAGTAAAGGTGAGCAAGAGCCTGCTAAGCCACCTGTAGACATCTGCAAGAACATCCTCGCCAGTCCTGCGCTGCCTTTTCCCACACTGGAAAGTATTACCTGTGTGCCTACCTTTGGCCCGGACGGTGTGCTTGAACTTGCCAAAGGTTATCACGCGGGCAGTAGAACATATTACATACCGGCAGACGGGTTAGTAATCCCGGAAGTACCAGCCAAACCAATGCAAATAGACATAGATTGCGCCAAAGAGTTAATCCTTGATAATCTGTTGATTGACTTTCCCTTCGCTAGTCAATCAGACAGAGCGCATGCCATGGCGCTGCTGCTGCTACCATTCGTTCGGCCAATGGTCGAAGGTCCAACGGTGCTACATTTGATTGAAGCCAGCAGTCAAGGATCTGGTAAGGGCTTGCTGGCAGAGGTATTAATGTATATCTCGTTGGGGTGGGCAATCGGCGTCATACCGCCCCCTGAAGATAACGACGAGCTTCGCAAGTCAATCACGTCGATGCTGATACAAGGCTGTCCAGCTGTATTATTAGACAATGTGTATAGTTTAAAATTAAGCACGCTGGATGCCGCGCTAACCGCTACAGTCTGGAAGGATAGAATACTGGGGAAAAGTGAAAATATAGAATTGCCCATTCGGTGGATATGGGTGGCGACAGGGAATAATGTCACAGTTTCCACGGATACTGCCCGCCGCTCCATCCGCATCAGATTGACGCCTAGCACAGATAAACCGTGGCTACGAAATGATTTTAAACACCCTGATCTACAGGCGTGGGTAGCAGAACATCGGGGAGAATTAATCTGGGCGGCCCTGACGATGATTCAGGGGTGGATAAGGGCGGGTAAACCAGCGGCGAAAGTTACGAATCTGGGAACCTTTAGTAGTTGGGCAAAAACTATAGGCGGCATTCTGGAATATGCCGGTGTCGAAGGATTTATGAAGAATGCGCTCCAGTTCTATGAAGCGGCTGATACTGAGGGTACGATCTGGCGACAGTTCGTAGCGGTATGGTGGGCGAAGTTTAATAACCGGCCTGTTGGGGTTAGTGATCTTTTCCCTTTAGCGGTTTCGATTGAAGGCTTCGATATGGGTAAGGGATCTACTGAAAGAGCACAAAAGACGGCATTCGGCATGAAGTTAGCTCGACAAAAAGATAGAATTTTTGACAATAAAAGGATTGAATCAGCTGGAACCGAACGCCGGGCGCAACTATGGAGATTGAATCTTGGGGAGCATGTGGGAACCTTGAGAACCCATGATAACGTTTTAGCCTTTCCCTTAAGTGATTTTCAGGACTCTGAAAATGATAATAATAAAAATATAAATACATATAGGGGTGAGAGGGTACACCAAGGTTCTCCAGGTTCACAGTCACACACCGACACCAATAATCCTTTAAAAAACCCTGAAAACGGCACAGCTACTGCCTTTTCAGATATTCAGGATGAAATGAGTGACGAGGAGTTATTGCGCAACAAGGCATGGTGATGCCGGGAGATACTAAATACTGGATTAAATTAGGGTAAAATTTGCATTCTACCGAGGGCACTTTCCAATCGAAGCACGACTCTTCATTTTGAGATAAAAAAAGTAAAATTATTTCTTCGGAATACATTGCTTATTTGCCCTGTTAATGATCTAGTGAAATGTTAATGATCTAGTGATGAATTGCTTATTGAAAGAGATGTTTCCATTTGATACGAATTCTCCATTTTGGGATTTAAAAAATTAAATTAGGCATTCATAATTAATTACTTATTTACTATGTTAATGATCTAAGTACGATAGTGCTTATTAACAACATCCATCGTTATTAAAGAAATGTTTCCATTTGATGCATTTTTCTCCATTTGAATGTGTAAATCTTAAACTTCATTTTTGGGGGACAGGCGGGCAGAGGTAAATATTTACAAAAGGAAGGTGCTAAAATGTTAAACCAAACCGGCCCTGCACGTAAAGAGCAAACCCTTTATGAGTCTTGGAAAGCCATAGGAGATGAGATTCAGGAGATTCGCGACAGACTAATCTCTTTCATGTGTAACCCTAATTATCAAAAATTAGGGAATAAGGAATTAAGCAACATACTTTCGCGGGTTATCGATCATGTTGACAAGTTTAGGGATAAGGCCGAAGAGCGAATGTTTAATAAAGTAAAGCCTCCACTGGTTGATAATTTAAATTGGCTTAATGTGTTTTACGGGGCAGGCGGAAGGAGCCAGCAAGACAATGGGACTGCTCAGGAGAAGGGAGGCGATACCGGCGAAGTGAACTCCGTGTCCGGCCTTAACGGGCCTTAATATATAACATTTAAAGAGCGGTGGCCGGCACCATGCCGGCGAGGGGACCGCCGCCTCATAAAAAAAGAAAAACCTTGCTGTGACAGGGGACGCACAGCGAGGTTTAACAAAAAAGTGAGGCGTAAACCATAATGTCAAGATTATCAGCAAGACAGCAACGAATAAGACGAACGCTAACAGGACTAAGGACCGGTCAACTATGTATTATTATAGGGGATCACTATAAGGTACTTACGCCGGCAAGCCCGGCAATAGGGGCAATATGCCGCATCATTAAAATTGACCGGATGCAGCCGGAGTTGAATGTCAAGGTTCAGGATATTGAGCATCCCGGCAAACAGGACTGGGTAAGCTCGATTGACATGGAGCCTTGCCCGGCGCACTGGGACAGGCAATGTATTTAAGTAATCACTTCCCGGGCCTATAACCCGGCCCGGGGACATAAAACACCAATATTATCATATCTAACAATTTTACCCACGTCAAAGCCTAAAAAAGGCAGGAAACATAAGGGTTAGCGGGGAAATGGACAATCAGGGCACCCATAAACATATTGTATCATAACCATAAAGCTTTTTTATGCCTTAGTGGTTTCCTAATCGAAGTCAATATTTCCCCCCATAACCCCAAACCCTGGAAGGTGGTAATAAATGTCAACTATCAAAGACACCCAAAACAGCACCATTGAACTGGACACCCATGAACCTATTGAACCCATTGACCTGGACATTGAAGTCTTACCCCCCCTGCCCTGCCCGGCAGAGGGCAGGGCACCTGTTAACAAAATCCCAGACGAAACACGGGAGCAATTCGCCCAGGCCGTGTTCACCGAGGGTATGACCGCCCGGGAAGCCTGCCGGAAATTCGGTATTAATAAAAACTCTGCAACGCCAATTCTCCGTGAATATTTTGCCTCAATGGTTGAAGCGAACAATTTTAGTATGGTTAGCTCTTTAGATGAAATCACCGGCCAAATGCTGACCCGGATAAAGCAAAACATCCAGAATATACCGATTCAACAACTTGTCGTGGCCTTCGGAATCCTGGCAGATAAAAGGCAGGCATTACTTAATAAGATACCCAGGGTTGTCGGGCAGGCTGGCCTCTCCCTCCGCATAGCCTGGCGGGACGGCAGCGGAGCCGTCGAGCTCAACACCGGCAACGACTCCGGGTAGTAAGTAAACCCAGTAACAAGTTTTAACATGTTAAATATTAATGTGTATAAATATTAACATGTTTACCCTTTTTATGTTCGGCATTGCTCTTAGAAAGACCAATATAGCACCCCGGAAAGGAAAGGAGGGATCACCCTCAAATGGCCCGTTGTGGACCCCGAAGCAAGCGCACACCTACGGAGATTTACACCGCCCTTGAAGTTGTAGAATTATGCGGCCTACGGGGGACAAGTCGCATAACCGGTATCCCTCTCACAACGTTGCACGATTGGAAGGAGATGGAAAAAGAAGGTATGCTTGATGAGTTTGTTAATGAAAAATGTTCATGTGATGTATCGGGTGATGAACCAGAGTCGGAAAATGCACCTGCCTCTGAACTCACGACAGCAAGACAGCAGAGCCGAACTGTATTTGTTGCGCGGGCTATGGAATTGTCATTAACAATATTACAGGCTATGGAGTTAAAAGTTTCAGGGGCAAATTTTAAAGACCTGGCCACGTCATTCGGCATTTTGCTTGACAAAATTTTACTGATGACCGGCAATCCTACGAGTCGTACTGAGACAATTCGCTCCGTGGACCGGGAAGATTTACTAAAGGCTGCCCAGGAGGTCAGCGAAAAAGTGAAGGTTTTACCGAAGCAGGGCAAGAGTCAACAGTAAAATTGCAAAACCAACACCTTAATACTCCGGATTTAATTAGCAGGGTGGTGTTAAGTTTGAAAGACATTTTAATAGCTATTACTGGAATAACTATTGGATGCATACTAACTTTATTGCTATGGCCTTAGTTTATTTTAACCATTGAAATATTTTAGTTAATAGAGAACCAATAATAATAAAAATAATGCCCTTGATCCAGTCAGCTTTTTTCATTTCCCATTTTTCTCTTTTGGTTTGCTTCTTGCGCTCGAAGTAGCCCATGCCGGACGGAGTTGCCTTTATTTGATGAAAATACCCGGCATGTTCGTTAAAGTTGATCAATTCTTCATCCTTTAGGATCTGTAGTGTTGCCCTTAGTATATGGCGTGGTATTTGGGGCAATTGCTGTGATAATGGGACATCTCCACTGTCAAAATGTTTACCTTTTTGAATGTAGTACTGGATAAGAAAATTAAGGATACACTCTTTGGTTTCTTGATCCATCGAAATCAACCCCATAAGCTTTTAGGTCAAAATTCGACAAGGCAGTGGTGAACCCTTTAAAAGATAATGTCGAAAAAGCTCAGATAGGACATATGGAAAGGGATGGTGGAGTGGATATTAAAAAACCATGGGCGAACACACTCGCAAGACTAAGGCGGCAACTCCGGGGCATTCTAAGGCAGCAGAAAGAGGCGCACGACATACGTCAGAAGCTTAAGGACGCCCTTGCCATCGAGACTAAAAAAACATTTAAAAATCAGTATCGGATAGCAGAACTACAAAAAGGCATTTCCGACCTGGACATTGTTTGCAGCGATATTGAAAGTAAGCTGTATGTCATCGGAGGATTTTTATTTAAGGCTTTACCGATGTACGAAGAAGTGGGAGCCACAGATCATGATTTTGCTCAGCTAATCAACTGCAACGCAAAAAGGATGGAGCAGATCCGGGCAGACTTCAATGAAAGAGATACCCAAGGTCATTCATTTTTTGCAGATGCGGTGTTTATCTGGCATGCCGAACAGCCAATAGAACGGGAAAAAGAATCCTTCGTTATATTCTCAGACCTGCCATTCTTCGATGCCATGACCGTCCACTTCATGAAGACGCTGAAGGCTAACCCCCAAATGCGGCAGGCTGTTCATGACAAAATAGACGAGCTATTCCCTGAGTTACGGGCACACCAATGTATTATCAGGGAAGGCACTAATGGGGAAGTGACCCTGGAAAAATATTACCCGCCGCTGAAGGTCATGAAAAGTTCATAAGGTTTTTTCATAACATACGATTCACCCCGGAGAGCCCCCCGCTCCGATCCCGCTCAATAAAAAATCAGGAGGCCATTCCCAATATTATTAATCTATATCATAGAGTTTAAGGAAGGTGATTTTTAAATGACAATTGCACTGGCGGTATCGACTCCGCAGGGGATTGTTCTAGCCTCTGAGTCAAGAGCAATAAACGGGACTCCTCAATGGTATGCAAATTTTGAGAAGGGTATCTACAGCAATGATTTTAAGGTTCTAGAAGGTGAGCACCCGAAGGTTCATAAAATAGGCAATTATTGTCTTATATACTCCGGGGTAAGCCGTTTAACCTACCCAGGGTTAGGCTATACGGGTGTCTGGACATCAGACCATGAGATCGCAAGACTACAGCGTATGGCCGCGGATGGTTATGGTTTTAAGGCATTAGCTGAGGGTTTTTATAACAGGCTAAAAGAGATTTTAAACGGCCACGGTTTTGGCTTCCTGCTCTGTGGGTATGACTGCGGGGGGTTCCAGGTGTGGGCCGAAGGCAGTTCCGATAGTCCTTTTGTCATTAATGGTGGCCCAGGTTCCCGGCCCAAATACTGCATGCGGGCTTTCGGCACGGTTGAGGTTATAGGTAGGTTAATCTCGAATGAGGTAATCCGCTTTGAAGCAATGTCCTTGCAAGAGGCATTAACTTTCGCACTGCTCAATGTTTCCGTAGGCTGCAAGTATTTGGAGTGGTTTGACAGGCTTCCCGCAGTCAGCGGAGGCAATATCTACGTTGCAGTGGTTACGCCTGGCGGGATACAGGGGTTCAAATTCCCGGAATATAACCCGGCAGTCCCGGGCGGTGCAATACCGTGGCATATACAGGATATTGCACCCCAAAATAGATTGGCAGTGCTGAGGGATGGCACTTACGGTCAAGAGATAGGCGGCAATATATACGCCTCTACTTTTCGGACTGGGGATGAAAACAGCGATACGTATATAGCCCTTATCCCTCCTAATGGGCTTATGGCCTACTACGGCGGCCAGAAAACCCTTGAAATGGTTGCGAATTCTGCTCAAGGCTGGATGAAGTATTATTACAACGGCAGTGTAATGGGGGAAATAACAGCCCGGAGTGATGGCGCCGGTTTAGATATTGATACTTCTTTCTTTGGTAAAAAGCTCCACATACAGGGAACATCAATAGAAATGTATTCAGGTGACGGTTCAGAATTTACTTTAAGCACAAACACCTATTTCAATATGCTTGGTAAGTTCTGGAATAACTTCCTGCCCCATTACGACAATTCCGGGTATGTTGGAATGAACGGTTATAAATGGAACACCGTCCGCGCCCAGTTCATAACCCCGGGTGACTTATGTTTTGAGGAAGAATCTTGCCCCATATGTGAGCAACCCTTTGCCCCGGGCGATATAATTACCCTTCTGGCGCACCACATCCACGAGGAACACCATACCATGTGCATCCCTATCCATGACCACTGCAAGGGTATTGCCAGGACCATAACCACTGAGGTACCGGAAACTGAAGAACGATACCAGTTAAAAGCGGATGGGCAAATGGAAAAGTACAGGGTTTCAAGGTTCATCGAAACAGAGGAGCAGGTTCACCGCATCAAAGATGGCCACGAATTAGACGAAACAACCGGCCAATTCAAAAAGAAAGCCATGGTGGTGTCGGTTGCCCGGGATGGTTTCACAGCAAAGCAAACAAAGAACGGTTTGAAGTTCTATGATGACCATAGCGGAAATGAGGTTAATTTGCGTAACATCCTGGAGCCGGTGGAAGTCTTTCAGGAGCAGGCGGCCACGAAGGACGAAGCTGTGGAGGTGGTACCGGTTAAAAAGCGGCAACCGGTTATGAAAACGATCCAGGTTGAAATTAATGCACCGGCAACAGAGACACCAGCGGCCACAGACCCAACAGAGCCCCCCGCATAAACAGAGGGCAATAGAATACCGAAAAAAATAAATTTAAATTTGAAGGGAGTTTTACATTATGAGTATAGTTTCAAAAGTTAAGGACGATGTAACCCGGGCACTCGAAGACCTTGTAAAATCAAAGTCCGCAGAAATAACGGCGGATATACTGGCTAACACACCGGACCCGGCCCTCCAGGAAGAGGCGGAACGCCTACGCCGGCCACCGAAACCCGAGCCCAGCCCGGAGGCCAAAGCTGAACGGGCATGTTTTTGGGGAATTACATCAATGACTTAAAGGGCCTGCTTGGCAAATATCATAATAATGTTTCCACGGGCCGCCGTGCAATCCTGGCATACACGGAGCCGGAACCACAAAAGACACATAACACCAAAGTAAAATAATTGTCAGCCTTTCCCGACGCAAAGAGGAGGTGCAAAATTTTGCACCTCCTCAACCAAAACAAAACAGTTGTTACCTTTTCCCGTGCTGGCCACAAGGCTACCCAGGGACACAGGAACAAATTCCGCAAGGAACAAGGGGAACAACCTTTCCCACTGATCCCCCGGAAAGGCATAAAAAAGATATAAAAGATAAGCAGGGGTTATATTATACCTGCTTAATTGTCACCTGCTGATTCACTTCGTCCCACTCTACCGTCAAGCCTAAAGCCTCAGCAATAAACCGCAACGGGACTAAGGTTCGGTCATTTTTCATATAGGGCACTACATCCATTTCCCGCGCCTCTCCGTTAACAATTAACTGATTACTGCTAATAGAGAGTTTTATTGTTAAGTCACCCTTCATAACTGTAACGGTGTTGGTGGCACCATCCCATGATATATTCTCCTCAGTCATGCCGAGGCTGTATGCCAGGGAGCGAATTGGGACAAAGGTCCTGCCGTTTACAATTTCCGGTGGTACATCAAAGTTTACAGGCTGGCCGTTTACTACGATCTGGGGACCTTGCGAAAGTTGCTGTGTAACTGGTTGAATTGTGGCAGTTGTGGTAATGGGTTCAGTCTCTTGAACCGTTAACGGCTGAGCTTCCGAAACCAGGATTTGACTGGCCTCTATTGTTGATGGTGAAGTTGACCCCGAGCTTGAACTTGAACTCGATCCGGAAGATGAAGAAGGATAAGGCATAATAACCACGGTTGACCCCTGCAAATTTATTAATGGCTGCTGACCTGCCGAAAATTCAGGAGTCACAACATAAATATATTGATCTCCCGACACAACAGTGTTATCGGAATAACTGCAAACACCTGAAGAAACTGTTCCGAGGTGGTGAATATAATTCGGATAGTCAGGTGTACTTCTACCTATATCGTAATAATCTAAGGTGCCGTAAACTGCCTCAGAAACCCCGGTAAAAGGTGCCCAGCTTATATCTACACGGCTTGAATATGCCCCATCAATAGATATTTGCGGTGTGTAAGGACTGTAGTCGTTGACCGGGTTTATTTTTACGTTTGGGTTCGGCAGACCTGTAGGAGATGCCGGCGCAGTCACCAAAGACGAATTAACCGGGTCAATGTTTGGTTGATCTTGCCCGGAGTATATAGGCCATATCGAATACATATAAGAATGGCTTGGGGTTACCGTGTTGTCGGAATAGGAATAAACATTTGGGGGGACTGTCACCAAGTGTTGAAACAAATGAGGGGAAGTCGGAATACACCTGTTAACTTCGTAACCTGCAACACTTCCATAAACCGCTTCAGGTATGTTTGAGGCAGGTTCCCAATGAATATCTACCTGATATGGCAAGGCCCCGTCAATAGTAACTGCTGGTGTATCATATACGGTATCGCCCCATGCTGTACCCGTACCCCATAGTATTGTTATTGCAATCATCAAAAGTATTACTCTTCGCAATTTAATAGCACCCCTGTTTAACTATTTCTTGCATTATATCAACATTTACCGACTTGTTCTCTAATTTTCGTTCGTCATTATTCGACATTTGTTAATTGCACATTCATGATCATTGCTTATTGCATTTCCTCTAGTTTGTTGATATATTGTTTAGATTGCTTTAAATATGGATATATCGTTACATGTGGTGGGTTAGTAACGATATATCCATATTTGGTGCAACTTATATTATTTTTCTGGGATACGGGCGTCAAAAATATTAACCACCCACAACAAAGCAGCGATACCGGGGTTTTTCTGTTTCTTGTCCAAACAATCAACCACTATAAAATTGAATACTTTTTATTTTTTCTGTCGGGATTCAAGAATCTTGTCACCTTTATCAGATACAATATAAAGTTTTCTGGCAATCTCACCCTTTGGTTTTGTATCACCAATTCTCTTGCACAAATCCGCTATTTGGGCAATGGTGATAGTATCTGGGTTGCCGCTTAATATTATATCGGCACATTCGAGTGCCCCCAAATAATCACCTTTTTGATAATCATTTTCCATGTCATCAACTGAAACAACACTCGAAACCATAGCTTTAGCATTTTCAAGTCTTTGTTGTTGATCTAATAATTCTTTTTCTTTTATCTGATTCTGCTTTTCAATCCTTGCTGTTTCTTCTTCCATTGCCTGGATTTTTGCTTTTTCTTCCGGCGAAATTGAAAAAAACGTTGCCCAAATAAAGAAACCAATACTTAAAGCTAAAAATATTAATAATAATGCGCCCAGAGGATTATTACCTGATACTTTATCATTCTGATTGTTATTCATTTTAACCCCTCGTACGTGTTAATAGAACCACCAGACAGCCTGTCAACATAGGCTTTTTGCATAATTCCAAATAAAAACAGAAATTCCTCTAAAAAATAATGTCGAATTGTGACGGAAGTATTTAATTACGGTCATTCTCTGATCAAATTCTGTAATAGCGGGATTGAATCTACTTAGAAGCAATGCAAATAGCCTTGCCGTAATACTGCCGGTTTTTTACGTTTATCTATGTTTATTTATAAAATATAATACCGTTTCTATATTGTTTTCGGTATCATAACGCACCAATATAAAATATTATATCGGTTTATGTATTATTATGTATTGTAATGTAGAAAAAAGAATTATATAATTGCCTTACAAGGAGGTGGTTATTATTGGTTAAAGATGATGATGTACTTGATCCTGTGGAGGCAGCGGAGTTACTCAAAATCAGCAGGGGCACGCTCTTGAGGTTGGCTAACGAGAAAAAAATACCAGCCCAAAAGCTAGGCCGGCAATGGCGCTTTAGCCGCCAGGCGTTATTAGAATGGCTTAAAAGTGGACAAGACCATGATGGGAAGTAAAAAGCAAAAGCAGGAAGGATCACCCGCCAAGATGACTTCCTTCCTGCACTAACAACACCCACCCCAAGGGCGGTTATTATCTGTTATATTATATCCTCCCCGGGTGCGGAAAACAACATAATTCAAAGGAGAGGGTATTTAATGAGCACCAACACAGCAACACCATGCCTCGGGACAGAGCAACTAGAAGGCCCCTTATGCATGGACATGGGGCAGATCATAAAGGAATATGTGCATTATATTCAGTTAGCCTCCGGAGAGCACAAGTACATTCGCCCGGGGGATCTCCTGACTGTCCAGCAGAAAGACGGCACATGGCTGCAAGGTCGCTACGTACGCCATTACGCACCCATATTGGGCGGTACCTGTGAACGACTAGAACCACAAGCCAGGATTATCATTGAGAACTATGTCGACGGCTGCATCCCGGCAGAAGTGATTCTTCCACTCGGGCACCATGTTCAGATTGCCCTTGAGTTGGATAATGAATCAAGAATGGTCAGCAAAAAACTTAAAGGATTAATGGCCCAGCACGGGATTACCATTCGCAAACTGTCAAACATGGTGGGAATTTCTGAAAAATCTTTATCGCTTAAAATTAATGGCCGGCGCAAATGGCGGTATTGGGAAGCGATATTTATAGTAGGTCAATTTGGATTCTCTGAAGTTAAAGATGTTTTTCCAGAATTATATGATTCTGTTTTGAGGGCCGGGTAAGCAACGTATTAACCGGGAGATTGTCTGTGTGAACCTTTTCCTGCGTGCTGGAAGAAGTCGGGTAAGCAATGTATTAACCGGGGCGTTCGCTCTCTGTCTATGGGTGTCCATAATTGCCAGGCGGCACTGCCCGAACCGGGACAAGCTGACCGGGGGGCAAGGCCCTCATATTTGACCTGTAGCGAGAGATAAAGCACTGCCGGGTATGATTCCCCCCTATAACCTCCCTGGTTGTTATGACCAGGGAGCCGGGGGATTCGTTCAATCTAAAAAATAAACGAATGGAGCGATAAAATATTATGTTTTACAAAAACCCTCGACATGAAATTAATTTTCTGGACTATATGAATAAGGTCGGCATGGAGCCGGGAGCCGACAAAGAATATACAGCAGCACTCTACATCCTGGCGGGCATCGGGAAGCCGCTATCAAAATATATCCGGAACACTGGTATTGATTTTCAGGCCCTTCAGAATGACGCCGATGCATGGAGCAGCGGTGAAAAGGCGCTGATTAGATTTGCGGCCAACATCTTCGGGGCCGGCGCGGTGAATACAGACATACACGGCACCCTTAAAAGCCTGGATGCCGATAATATTGAGATGATCTTTAGTGCGCTACGGATGAGGTACGGCAGAGGCGCGGCTGAGCCGTCCAGATTCAAAACCATTGATGAGTTGAATTTCTACCTGAATGTGAAATACGGCATTGATGGGAGCGGGGATGCTATCGAGTCAACTATTGAGCATTACGACGAAATCAAATCAAGTTTCTATGCTATCACTAATATAGTCCAGAACTACCCCCTTGAAAAAAGGACAGCTTAATAGTAACCATACTCTTGGGTAAGGAAAGGAGAATATGAGTATGTCATTTAAAAATGCATGGAGAGGGTTTTTTGAAACCCGTATTGAGGAGATAGGCCGTGAAAAGACAACTGACCCCGAATATAGAAGGTGTTTTAACAACACACATCAACAGTTCAATTCTTTAATGGGAAGTCTGACGCCGGAAACAAGGGAAAAACTTGAACAGTTTGACGAATCCTTGGCAGAAAGAGAAGGTGCCAGTGAAGATTTTTATTACCTGGCTGGCCTGAAGGACGGAATCGCCCTGGCGCAGCTGCTAGTAATCCATGAGGCCGGGAATGATGGGAATGATTACCTTAAAGGGTGCCTGGATGACCATTTAGGACTTGTTTCGATGATTGCAAGGGGATAATATATGAAAAAAATTAAAAACACTGAGCGCATTGAGTTTATAGCCTTAAAAAGTTTGCTTAGGGAAAAGAAAAAAACGTACTGGGAAATGGCCGGGATTCTTGGTATATCTGCTAGCACGTTTTCAAAAAAAATAAACGGTTATAGCGAATTCATTCTGTCTGAAATGCTTACAATTATGTCGTATTTGAATGTTGACCCTCCAAGAGTCAATTGGTACTTCTTTGATGGAATCGAGAAGAGAACCGCTTAACAGTCTATTCGATATGCAGTTTAACGGTAATGCCTTTTTACCCCCGGGCGGGTGCCGGCGACCAGGGAGGCAATGTCCCTGGCTGCCTCCCGGTGGGGTAAGGGATATTGCCTTCTTGGATGGTATTCGTAGCAGATTCGCATAGAACTCGCATCTTTTTCGCATATTTTTATTGATTAGCCAAATTAACTGACACTACACCCCCGGCAAGGCAACCACGCCTCCCGGGGGTTTTCTCTGTCTATGGGCCACCAGGTAAAGCATTAAGGGTATCGTGACTTACTCCGGCTATTTTGGCAAGTTCCTTTTGGGTGTGGACTGGTGCCGGTTTATCAGAATTCTGTAAAACCGCCTCCTTGCCTCCCGTATATTGATTGCCATGATAGGGTTATGATAACCACGCGGTCCGGGGATTTTTCTTTGTCCCCAGGCCGCCGGGCAAAGCATGGGACAGCGGAGGGGATGGGTGTCCTTAGCTTTTTCAATAAACTCCTGCTTTTTGCCGGGGTTGTCCAGCACCTTGGCGCGCTTAATGGCCTCATATTTTGGAAGGTCTTTTAGTTCGGGATGGTTGGTTATGGCATTAACATGTCCAACTGCATCTTTTAAAGTTGTTTGAGGTATTCCTGTTCTATTTGATATATCTTGATAAGAACCAGGAATAACGGCACCCCTTGTTTTTGCTTTTGTTCGGTCGGAATCCGACTGAACAATTTCTTTTACAGTATTCACCAACTCCGCCAAATTCCTTGACTTCTCGTACTCCGTTAAATCCTTCCGCCTGATATTCTCCTCCAGTTCCAGCGCCCGTAACTCATTATCACTCAGTTCCCCTGTAAGTCTAACTTCTATTTCTTCCCACCCCAGCAGCATGGCCGCCGCCATTCTCCTTCCCCCGGCCACAAGATTCCAGGCATCATTACAGGGATGCATGGATATTTTAAACCGGTCCAATTTTGGATTCGTTAAATATCTTACTCAGGGAGATTTTCCCTTTAGTAAATCTCTTCATTAAGGGTCTTCACTTAATGAACACCCTCGGAGGACAACAAGAGGTATCCATTAAAACACCTATCAGAACGCAGATCTGCGTTCTGACCCATTGGGAAAAAATCAGATAATCCAAAAATGGATTATCAATTACCAGAATCCACCGTGTCATTTGAAATGACCTACCCCTTTCTAATAACCTGCACAGAACACTGTCCCGATCCCGGGCCTCCCGTTTAAATGCCCTGTGAGGCGAGAAAATTGGCCGGGTGGTGTGGTTGGACGCACGGAGGCGGGAAGTCTTGGCATAGGGGGAGCCTGGGGGCAGGGTAGAGACATGGACGGGGTTATGGGTTCATTGACTGGTTAAATAGGAGCCATCATCGTAATAATGATGGAGATTGGGTCAAATGGAAATATATATGTTTAATATAGACACCAAGGGGGTGCTTTGAAACAACCCCCTTTGGTAATTAAACGGAAAGGCATATGTTCAATATATCCAGAATCTACCATGTCATTTGAAACCACCTGGTAATTAAATGGAAAAGTATATGTTTGATGCAGGCACCGGGGTTACTAATAGTAAGGTAGGGGTCAAAACAATCAAACGGTGAAGTCTAATTCAATGACTAATGTTTCTTGTGGCCCTCCCGTTGTGGGGAGGATCATTTTCGATCCTCCTTTAATTGGTAGCGCAATTTTGCGCCGGCGCTCTCCTGAAATTTCAGGAGTCCGTATTGCACTGCCCCCAAAAATGGGGTGAGTATAATAATTTAATCGGCTTAAAATTAAGCCGAGACTCTAAGGGGACGGTTCAATGGATAATAGACGGGGAAGTTCGACGATAAGAGCAACGCCAAAGAATGGATCATACGTAACCAGTTTGGCAGGCGCAACCTGACACCTTACCAGAGAACAACCCTTGCACTAACCCTGAGTGATGTTATTACGGCCAGGGCGCAGGAAAATTTACATAAATCTGGCGGAGACAAAAAAAGCGAAAACGCAAGATCGGGTTTACAGAATTCTGTAAACCCGATCGAACCAGTTCACACCCAAAAAGAACTCGCCAAAATAGCCGGGGTAAGCCATGACACAATATGGAAGGTGCAGGAAATTCAAGAAAAAGCAACCACGGAAGAGAAAGAAGAGTTGCAAAAAGGAAGCGTAAGCGTGCATTCTGTGACTCAAAAGGTGTTGCTATATACCTTCCCCGGAAGCCCCTGACCCTGACTCACTGAATCCAAAACATGCCACTGCGTGACACGGTGTCACGCAGTGGCATGTTGCCATGTATGGCTTTATTGCGCCGGTGACTGCATGTATTGGCCTGGTGCCTATTGTCATGGACGTTAAGAATCTGACTCCCCAAATTTGGGGAGTCCTCTTGATGAGTGCTTGCGGGGTGGCTTGTGGGGTGATTTGCAGGGTGATTTATTGTAATATTCCTGCCTGCTGGCCTGACTGATAAAACATCTAACGAAAGGAAAATTCCGTTGGTTAATGTTTAATGCGATAATTTGCAGCCTTCACCATGAAGGAGGTAAACCCACTCATGGTCTTTGTTGTGGTGTGTGGTAATATATGGTAGCCACTTTCCAAAATTATATTACGCGCCAGGACAGGCTATCTTGGCCGCAGGGCACCCGCCCCCATTTGTTTTTTTACCGCGGGGGGGGGGTTGTATGTGGCAAGGGGTTGTTTGTAAAGGGTGCCGGGTGATGTTGCCAGGTGACCGTGAATGATGAATGATGTTGCCGACTGTCTGGTGCCGGGCTGCCCGGGTGGTTGGTGCCGGGGTTGTCTGGCGGCGGGGTTGTGTTGGTGGATGGTGAGAGGATAAAAAGACAAGGCGGCGAAAAGCCTTTTTGTTTTTTAGTCGACGATCTGGCTATCTCTGGTGCTACATCAAGGAGGTCCCCCCCATGGGTCATTTTAAAGGCAGGGGGGGGGGAGGATGAATTCATTTCACAAAGAAGTCACGTCCCCAGGATGTCCCCTAAAAATCAAATGTACCACAAATGTACCACAAAACACCTATTGGCAAAAAAATACAAGGCCCGAAAGCCTTGGTACTATTGGCAGGGGAGACAGGACTCGAACCTGCAGCCTACGGTTTTGGAGACCGTTGCTCTACCATTGAGCTACTCCCCTGTATATAATTCATGTTGTGTGACGCAATAAATATTATAGCATATCGGCGGTTGCTGTCAAGGTGGAATGTATATACAGGATGAAGGATTTTCACTGATGAATAAGAATATAAATTTAGGTATATATAATCAGGGGGTGATTGCATTGTCAGGAAAGATAGGCGTACTGCTGGGCGGACGGTCGGCTGAAAGGGAAGTATCCCTGCGTACCGGCGCCTCCATATATAATGCTCTTTTAAATAAGGGCTACGATGCTGTTAAAATTGACGTGGCGGGGGATTTCATCGAACAATTAAAATCGGAAAATATATCCCTTGCCTTCCTGGCGCTACATGGACCTTACGGCGAAGATGGTACCATCCAGGGACTTTTAGAAATGCTGGGAATTCCCTACACTGGGTGCGGTGTGCTGTCCAGCGCACTGTGCATGAATAAGATAGCTACTAAGAAAATATTAGTATACGAGGGGTTGCCTACCCCTGATTTTATGGTTATTGATATAAACACTATGAAAGTGCAGGGGCCGGAGGCCACCGTCCGGGAAATACTCCGGCAAATGCCACTTCCATTCATGGTTAAAGCTCCCACCCAAGGTTCCACCATTGGAGTGTATTTCGTGCGGGAAGAGAAGGATATTGTCCCGTCACTGAACGAGACTTTCCTTTACGGCAGGGAAGCGCTGGTGGAAAAAATGATTGGCGGGGTGGAGGTTACCGCTTCGGTGCTGGGCAATTTCAATCCGGTGGCCTTACCCCTGATTGAAATTGTTTCGGCCACCGGCGTATATGATTACCAGGCAAAATACACTGTGGGGCTCAGTGATCACATTATTCCGCCGCGGCTTCCGGAAGAAGACCAGGAAATAATCAAAGGGCTGGCGGTAAGAACTTTCGTGGCACTTGGCTGCAGGGGCCTGGCCAGGGTGGATTTCATCCTCAGCGGGGATGGTAAGCCGTATATACTGGAAATCAATACTATTCCCGGTATGACGGAGACCAGCCTTTTCCCGGACGCGGCAAAAGCTGCGGGCATAGCATTCGACGAACTGGCGGAAAAATTAATCAAACTAGCCCTGGAACAATAGTATATCATTAGTAAGCCTGCTGTAGAAGATTGTTGATTCTGTGCATCCTATCGCATGGCACAAACCAGAGGAGCCCGGTCAGTTAAGAGTTTTGTTATTGGTATATGCGCTCTTATGGCTGGGCGCTATTTGTTTTTATATGAATAATTGATAGAATATAAATATGCTGGGTATATCATGTTGGAAGGATGATACTATGGCCGTCAATTTAAGACGTGTGGTCAACAAAACCCTCTACCACAATCCCATGAAAAATTTCGAATTGAATGAGGCCAGCAGTGAGACCCGTTACGACCCGTTGACTGGTCAACTGGTGAGAATATTTCCGTTTCGAACAATAGAATTCCCGCGCCACGACTGGACTCCCTATGTGGAAGATTCAAAAAAGAGGTTCTGCCCTTTTTGTCCCGGGGTGCTGGAAAAATCCACGCCCCGCTATCCCGAAGATATCATTCCGGGAGGCAGGCTTAAGGTTGGGGATGCCGTGCTGGTTCCAAACCTGCACCCTTACGAAAGGCATACTGCCGTGGTGGTCATGACCCCCAGGCACTATGTGCCCATGAATGAAATATCCGTGAATATGATGCTTGCTAGCTTTACAGCCGGCCTGCAGTTTTTAAAAATAATAGAGCAAAAAGACCCTGCCGGATCCGGGTATGGTTCCATCAACTGGAATTACATGCCCTATGCCGGGGGCTCGCTGATTCACCCCCATTTGCAGGTAATCAGCGGCCCGGAGCCGTCTACTTACGACGGGCAGATGATAACTGCAGCCAATGAATATTTTAAAAACAACGGCGCCAATTTCTGGGATGATTTATTGAAACTGGAGAGGGGCAGCGAAAGGTACGTGGGCAAAACAGGTGACGTGGAATGGCTGGCAACTTTCGCCCCCAGGGCACTGGTAGACGTCACGGCGGTTCTGCCCGGCGGTACCACCAGCGGTGAACTTTCGGAAAATGATTTACTGGAAGTGCTGAGGGGTTTTAAAAATGTAATTGACTATTATGATTCCGTCAATGTGTCTGCGTTTAACTCCGTGCTATACTTCGCCCGGCAGAAGGATACCGGTTTCAGGATTCATGCCAGGATTGTCGGCCGTTACACTATATTCCCTGTGGTGGGAACCGACGTCAGCCACCTGCAGGTGTTGCATAACGATCCCTGGACTCTGTACATACCCGAGGTGTTGGCAGAGGATTTGAAGAAGTTTTTCAGTTAAAAAACACTGGCTGGTTTACAATCAATTTACAGCTTTCTATATAAGGCTCTTAGGAAGGAATTTAATAAGGCACCGGCGAAATAGCAATTTTGAGACTTTGAAAATTTATTAACAAAATTGGTTAAAATGGAGGTGTTCCCCGTGCAGGTTCGTTGCATGATGTGCGGCAGGCCCGTTGAACTGGAGGAGTTTAAGCCTGATCCTTATGATGATGAAGAAGAAATAAAAAAGAAGTCACCAATTGTATTCTGTCAGATGTGCGAAGCAAAAATAAGGCACGAATCAGATGAATCACAGAAGGTACCTAAACCCGTATAATTACAACTCTCGTATAACGCCATGCCATTGAAATGAAGGGGGAAATTTTTTGAGTCGAGGTATACGCAGGGTCACGATAGTAATTCTTGCGCTGGTCGTGCTGCTGCTGGCTCTGGCCCGCTGGGGCGCCAATTTGTATATTGACTGGCTGTGGTTTGCCAGTCTCAATTACCAGAATGTATTCCTCAAGATATTACTGTCCCAGATAGGCTTAAAAATTGCCGTTAGTTTGGCAGTTTTCATATTGATGTTCGTCAATCTGCTACCTGCCCGCACTGCTCTGCTAAAGGCCGTGGAGGCCGGCAAGAAGTACCAGGAGGATGAGAATGTAGTAACGCTGTATCATTCCCCCTGGAGTAAATATGTTACTTCCGGGCCGGTGGTCATCCTATTTATACTGATTAGCCTGATTATGGCTTTCTTTGTGGCTGCTGCAGTTACAAAAGACTGGGTGACTTTGCAAATGTTTTTAAATCCCAGTTCTTTTGGCTTAAATGATCCTATATTCCACAAAGACGTAGGGTTTTATGTTTTTCAGCTGCCATTTTATGAGTTTATATATAAGCTGGTAACTTGGATTGTGCTATTGCTTGTTTTCTGGGCGGCCATTGCCTATTTTGTGGCCGAGTCGGCCCGGGGTGGTCCGGCGAAACTTTTTCGCTCAGAAGCGGCGCGTTTTCATATTTCGGCTCTGGCAGCCATATATTTCGGCATCAGGGCCTGGGGCTACCGCCTGGAACAGTTTAATTTGTTACACTCTCAGAGTGGTATAGTATATGGCCCCGGCTATTCCGATGTCCATGCAACTCTTGTGGCTTATAAAGCTCTGTTTTTCATATCCCTTTTGTGCGCTATAGTAATATTGGTGAATGTTTTCCTGCGCCGTTTCAGGCTGGTTTTATACACCATCGGCATTCTTTTAATTGCCTCTGTGGGCTTGGGGGGATTGTATCCTGCCGCAGTACAAAAGTTTGTGGTACTTCCCACCGAACTAAGCAAAGAAAAACCCTATATCAAAAATAGCATTGAGTTTACCAGAAAAGCTTATGGATTGGATGCTGTGGAGCGACGGCCATTTCCAGCCGGCAAGACACTGAGCCAGACGGATATTCAGCAAAATCAGGAAACCATCAAGAACATCCGACTTTGGGACTACCGGCCAATCCAGCAGACATATAGCCAGTTGCAGGAGATGAGGCTGTACTATGAGTTGAAAAACATCGATATTGACCGTTATAAAATAAACGGACAGTACCGCCAGGTGATGATTGCGCCCCGGGAGATGAATCAGGAGAAGTTGTCCGAAACGGCCAAAACCTGGGTCAACCAGCGACTAAAATATACTCATGGCTATGGAGTGGTGATGAGCCCGGTAAATGAAGTAAGCGGTGAGGGACTACCCAATCTTTTTATCAAAGACATTCCGCCTACCTCCAGCATTGACATTAAGGTGGATAGGCCCGAAATTTATTTTGGGGAACTTACGGACAACTATGTTATTGTCAATTCAAAGGAGCCTGAATTTGATTACCCCCAGGGAGAGGATAATAAGTATTCCAATTACAAAGGGGAGCAGGGTGTAAGAATTAATTCCGTTTTCAGAAGGCTGCTGTTTGCGTTTGCGCTGGGCGACTATAAAATGCTGCTGTCTGGAGATGTTACCAACAACAGTCAGGTACTTTATTGCCGTAACATCAAGGAAAGGGTACCCAAAATAGCTCCTTTCCTTAAATATGATTCCGATCCTTACATTGTGGTGGATAAAGGAAAATTATACTGGATGTGGGACGCATACACAGAAACCAACATGTACCCCTATGCCGAGCCTTTCAGCGGGGGAATGAACTATATCCGCAATTCGGTGAAGGTTGTGGTGGATGCATACAGCGGCGATGTTAAATTTTACGTAGCGGATACCAAGGATCCGCTGATTAATACCTATAGTCACATTTTCCCCGGGCTTTTTCTGCCCATTAAGGATATGCCCGGAACCCTGGTCAGCCACATCAGGTATCCTGAAGATCTTTTCACCATTCAGGCCCAAAAGTATGCGGTTTTCCATATGGACGACCCGGAGGTTTTTTACAACAAAGAGGATAAATGGAATTTGCCCAATGAGCTTTTCTATAACGAGGAGCAGGCCATGGAGCCCTATTACACCATAGTGAATCTACCCGGGGAGAAAGACTCGGAGTATATCCAGATATTGCCCTTTACACCGCAGAACAAACCCAACATGATTGCCTGGCTGGCCGGTAGGTCGGATGGTGAAAAATATGGCAAGCTGCTGGTGTACGAATTCCCCAAACAGGAACTGGTATATGGTCCTATGCAGGTGGAGGCCAGGATAAACCAGGATACCACCATATCTCAGCAGATATCGCTCTGGGATCAACGGGGTTCTCAGGTTATCAGGGGCAATCTGATGGTTATTCCCGTTAAAGACTCGCTGCTGTACGTAGAACCACTGTACCTGCAGGCAGAACAGGGTAAAATGCCCGAATTGCGCAGGGTAATAGTTGTCCACGGAGACATGGTGGTCATGGAGCCGACACTGGATTTGGCGCTGCAGAAAATATTCGGCGACGAAACCCAGCAGCCTTCTCCTACGCAACCAACAGAGAACCAGACCGGGCAACAGGGCAAGACCGTAAGTCAACTGGCAGCTGATGCTGGTAAAATTTACGATGAAGCTCAGTCCAAGCTGAAGGAAGGGGATTGGTCAGGTTACGGGGATGCTCAGAGGCGATTGAAAGATGTTCTTAATGAATTGTCGCGCAAAGCAGGACAATAAATATTATTTTTAACCGGCGATTCTCTTATGCCAGGAGGGGATGCGGGTTGCTGGAAGGAGTGAACCGGCATGTTTTTTGATAACTGGTTATACGGTATAATATTCGGCGTTGTAACAACGGTAGCCTTATTAGCCATATGTCATCCATTTGCAGCCATGTGGAAAAAGTATGAAGATCCAAAGCCCCAGGCCGGGGGTCACGGCTGTAACTCCCATAATCATTAAAAAAATAATTAAATAAGGGGACATTCCTCCGAAGGAGGTGTGTCCCCATACCTTGCTGAGAGGTGTGTCCCCATACCTTTCGCAGGTGTGTCCCCTTTACTTAAAGTGACGAAATATTTGTCATTAACCTACCGGTACCTGGCGCCGGTAGTTTTTTCATATTCACAGGGGAAATTTTATGCCATATGTAACTATGTATAAAGATAAATATATAAAAAAGAAAGACGAATAATATAACAGGCTAAAAAATTACTCGGAGGGATATTCATGAATAAGACAATAAGAAAAATAGGGTTGTTGACCGGTGGGGGCGATGCTCCCGGGCTTAATGCCGTCATTAGGGCCGTGGTAAAAACTGCCATTAGGCAGTACGGTTATACAGTAATAGGCTTCTTGAACGGCTTTGGAGGACTTATTAAAAACCAGGCCAGGGAGATGGGCGAAAACGACGTGGCCGGCATACTGCCCCGGGGCGGTACCATCCTGGGCACCACTAACCGTGATAATCCTTTTCACTACCCGGTAATGAGAAATGATGAAATGGTTTTTGTGGATGTTTCGGACCGTGTTTTTGAGAATATCAGTATCCAGGAGGTTGACGCGCTGGTGGTCATTGGAGGCGACGGCAGCCTCTCTATCGCCAGAGAATTGCATGAAAAGGGACTAAATGTAGTGGGCGTACCCAAAACAATTGACAACGATCTTTCAGCCACTGATCAGACCTTTGGTTTTGATACTGCTCTTACCACGGCCACCGAGGCACTGGACAAGCTGCACACTACTGCTGAGTCCCACCACCGGGTGATGGTGCTGGAGGTTATGGGCAGGTACGCCGGTTGGATCGCCCTGGCAGCAGGGGTTGCCGGCGGAGCCGACGTCATTCTTATTCCCGAAATGCCCTTCGATATCAATAAGGTTATCGAGAAGGTCAATCAACGCAGCGCCAAGAATAAAAAATTCAGTATCATCGTGGTGGCCGAGGGGGCGAAGCCCAAAGATGGAGATATTGTTGTGCAGAGAATGGTGGAGGGAAGCTTTGAACCGGTGCGGCTTGGAGGTATAGGGCATGTGGTAGCCCACCAAATCGAAGAGCTTACAGATAAGGAATCCAGGGTAACGGTGCTGGGACACCTGCAGAGGGGTGGCTCTCCCACACCTTTCGACAGGATACTGGCTACACGCTACGGTGTAGCCGCAGTTAATCTGATCGCCGAAGGCACTTTCGGCCATATGGTTAGCCTGCAGGGTATAGATATTACCTCGGTTCCTCTCACCAGCGCAGTGGGCGAGATGAGAACTGTGCCCCAAGACAATAACCTGGTTGTTGCTGCCAGACAAATGGGGATTTCTTTTGGGATATAGAATCACCGGTGCCTTATAGCCGGTTGTATTACCTGCAGTCAGGGAAAATTATGAGGGTGGTGCAATAATGCTGATTAATTACACCGAAGTGATGGTCGAGGAACTCTTTGACAGAATCATAGAGGAGCACGCCAGACAGTTTCCGGGTACGTGCCTGTGCGAAAAATGCAGGGAAAGCATGAAAGCTATGGCACTAAACAATTTACCTGTTAATTATGTCTCTTCAAGAACGGGATCGATTATGAAAAGAGTTGGATTTGAAGAAAACACCAACAAAGGCCAGCTTACCGCCGCCCTGATGAATGCCATCCAGACGGTGGCGGCCAGCCCAAACCATTAGAACTACAAAGGAAGTGGGAAAGCATTGCGTTATGAGGAACCTTTATTCAGGCCCCCCAGCGAGGCTTATAGTCTGATTCTGCAGGTAACCATAGGCTGTTCGCATAATGCCTGTACTTTTTGCGGGATGTTTAAAGGAAAAAAATTTAGAATTAAAGGTCCTGAAGAAATTGAAGCGGATATTAGAGACGTTTCTATATATGCAGCCGATACAAGGCGGATATTTTTGGCAGACGGTAATGCCCTGGCCATGCCAACTGGTGTAATGCTAAATCTGCTGGCCAGACTATATGGAACCTTTCCACATCTTCAAAGGGTGGCTGCCTACGCCGGACCTAAAGATATACTTGCCAAAAGCCCGGATGAGTTAATGGCAATAAGGGAAGCAGGACTAAAAATATTATTTCTTGGCGTGGAAAGCGGCAGTGAGGATATATTAAAGGAAATCCACAAAGGCGTAACTGCCCGGGAGATGGAAGTTGCAGGCAGAAAAGCTCTGGAAGCCGGCTTTAAGCTATCTGTTACAGTTATTACAGGTATAGGGGGAAGGGAGAAATCCCGGGAACATGCTGTGGATACGGGTAAGCTGCTTAGCCGGATAGATCCAACTTATATAGGAGCTCTGACACTTATGCCGCTCCCGGGAACTCCGTTGTATGAAAAAATAAAACAGGGCCGGATGACCCTGCCAGACCCGCTGGAATCGTTGCGGGAAATTAAATGTATGTTGGAAAACACCAACCTTTCAGGCTGCATTTTCCGGTGCAATCACGCCTCAAACTATCTGCCGCTAAAAGGAACACTGAACAGGGACAGGGACCGCCTGGTGGGTCTGCTGGATGATGTAGAGAAAAATCCAGGAAAGTATAACCTGAAACCTGAATACCTTAGAGGATTTTGAATATAAGTGAGCTAACAGCCTGTTGATTCCCGACTTTCGAGGACGGGAATCAACAGGCTGTTAGCGAGATAAACAGAAAAAATCATTTCTACAAAAGAACACCAAAAGTGTTCTTTATTTTTTGGCACAAATGACATAAAATGGTAATAGGGTTTTTATAGACTGGCATTTTAACAGCAGGGGGTAAATATGATAAGAATTAAAAAAGTATATATAATAATTATATTGATTTTGGCATCAACTGCTATATATCCGGCTGTTATTGAAAACAGTAGATGCGATGCTGATCAGGGGGATATGAAGGAAATAAGGGCTGTGATTAAAGGGGCGGTGGAGGATGATTCCTGGCTGTATGCTGGTGATGCCGGATGTATTGAAAAAATACTGGGTAATTATTACGAAGGACAGCTCTTAAAAAAGTTATCCAGGGATGCCTGGGAATTTAAAAAAAAGAATACGGATTGGTACAGCAGGGCAGTCTTAGTTTCAATAAATGTTAAGCAGCAAGATGACAATCAAGCCACAGTTACGGCGGTAATTGATGTGGAGGACTGCACAACGGGAGGAAGGCAGAGGGGAAGTGCCGTATACCATATTAATAAAGAAAGTGGAAAGTGGAGGATTTTCAACGTTTCCTATATTTGGAACGCGGAGGTTTAAATTACGTTGGCCAGGGAAATTATGATATAATAAACAAAGTTTTCAGTTACATACCAATTATGGTTACTTAATGGGAGATTATACAATGAAAATAGGGGTTTTTACAGACAGTTATCTGCCTTATACCAGTGGTGTGGTGCGTTCAATAGAGGTATTTACCAGAGAACTTACTGACATGGGGCATGATATATATATATTTGCGCCAAGTTACCCAAGGTGCCAAAAGGAGAACAGGATTTTCCGGTTTGCATCCCTGCCGGCCCCGACCAACCCCGATTATTCATTGGCGATACCCTTTTCCATCAAGCTCAAACCGGTGATGCGCAAACTGGATTTGGACATCATACACGTCCACTCTCCTTTTCTGTTGGGGAGACTGGGGGCGAAATACGCCAGGAGAATGGGCATTCCCCTGGTTTTTACCTTTCATACCCTTTATGATCAGTATGTGCATTACGTACCCTTGGGGCAGGAGATCACAAAGGAAATAACCAGGCGGGTCTGCCGGGATTTTTGCAACGGGTGCGATTTGGTAATAGCACCTACTGAAATAGTTGCCGAGCATCTGGGAAAATTGGGGGTAAAGGCTAGAATTGAAAGCATTCCCACAGGTATCGAAATTGATAAGTTGAGCAGCGGCGAAAAAAACTGGTTAAAAGAAAAATATTCTATCCGGTCAGATAAAAAAATATTGCTGTTCGTGGGCAGACTAGGTGTGGAGAAAAACGTTAACCTTTTATTGGAGGCCTTCAGCGCTATCCACAGCCGGCGACAGGAAAGTTGCCTTGTTCTGGTGGGAAGCGGCCCGGAGGAGGAAAAATTAAAAAAGAAGGTGCAGCGCCTGGGGCTGGACGGTGAAGTCATATTTACCGGCAGGCTGCCCTGGCAAGAAGTTGTCCACTGTTATAGTTCTGCAGATATATTTGTTTTTACCTCGGTTACAGAAACACAGGGTCTGGTCATCGCTGAGGCTAAGGCGGCAGGCATGCCGGTGGTGGCGGTAAGGGCTTATGGTGTTAGTGAGATGGTGGAAGACGGTTTGGACGGCTTCCTCACGAACCTGGATCTGGATGAATTTATAGAAAAAGTAGTATTGCTGCTGTCCGACGACGGCTTAAGAGAAAAAATGTCTCGTCGGGCCAAAGAAAACGCCGGGAAAATTTCCTCATGCAACTGCGCTCTTAAACAAATGGCCTGCTATCAATCACTGATTGTAACGAAACAGGATGTTTCCGGATAATAATAGGAAAAGCTGATCTGCTGGAGATGAGAAGCCTCTTGAGGAACTGGAACATCGGTAATGTTTAACAATCTTGCAGGAATTCAGGTTATTATATGGAATAAATTAATTAATAGAAATTGGGAACGCTTTATAAGTGTTCCCATTTCAATTCGGGGAGGTTCTTCATGGACAGTTGGATTCCCTTGTTGCTGGGCTACCTGTTTATTTTTTCAGCAAGGGTTGTGGACATGTCACTGGATGTAATCAGGATATTGATGCTGACCAGGGACCGCCGCCTGCTGGCAGCCGCAATAGGCTTTGTTGAGGTGTCGGTATTTATACTGGCGCTAAACCAGGTGCTGGCAGGGGGTTTGACCGATCCACTGAAAATTGTAGCTTATGCCGGAGGTTTTGCCACAGGTAACTATGTGGGGAGTTTGATAGATAGTAAAATGGCCCTGGGATTTTTATCACTACAGATTTTCCCCAAGGCGGATAAAGTAAAGGAAATTATCGAGGGTCTGAGGGCCCAGGGCTTCGGAGTGACCAGCGTGCAGGGTGAGGGTAGGGACGGAGACAGAATAATATTATTTGTCAATCTGAAAAGAAAAGACCTGGACAGGGCTCTTGACCTTCTTGAATGCATTCAGCCTAGTGCTTTTTACCACATCTCCGATACCCGGGGCATTAGGGGGGGCGTATTCCCGGGAAAGAAAAAATGCGTTTGAAAAATTTTTCATGCAGAGCAAAAAATATTCTGTAAAGAATAGAAAATACGTAACTAGTCAGGAGTCAGCATGAGAGAACGGTTTATCGTCTCGAAATATTCTGAATTCTGAGTACCTGAATAGTAACGAAAACACACCAGGTAAAGGAGAATTGATATGGGAGTGCTAGAAAGTATAAAGGATGGGGTTATCTGGGACTTTGATTTGAAAGATGAGTTCAACAACCGCAGTGTTGGCTTCGGTTTCGTCATTGACGTCTTCGACGGCGTGCCGAGGCTGGCCTTGTACCGCATGAAGAAAAGACTAAGCGACAGTAACATATTGCAGCAGCAGCCAGACCGGGAGTTATTGGATAAAGCGCTGCAGGATCAGGGCTTAACCAAGCCCAGGGATAATATATATCCCATTACCGGTGACGTTAGGAAATGGATTGAGGAAAATTTGCTCTGATTTGACTCAGAGGTTGTTTTTTTAAGCTTCTTCATCGGGGGGCCAGCGGGAACCTTTTATATACTTCATTAGTCCGGAAATAAATGTAAATAGCTCCGGATCAAAAATTTTCAAACCCCGTTTTGTCTTTACCGCCGGGTACAGCGAAAATTTGGTATTGTGGAAATGCATAAAAGACTGGGCAAAAAATTCTTCGGCGCTTACATTTGAATAGGGGTCAATAAACCGTTTGGCGTCCTTCCGGGCAGCATAAAGTGATGAAATATTACTGTCCAGTACAGAATATTTGTCCCGCAATAGGTGATGGCAGGCGTGGCCGAATTCGTGTACCGGGGCGTTGTAACCCCTGGCTCTTTTTTTCGTATGGTCGGGCAGATTTATAAATATTGACCTGTCTGACCAACTGTAAAACGAGGAGGGAAACGCCAGCAACTTATCCAAAGTCCGTTGGCCTTGTTTTGTTCTACTATATTTTTAAATTCGGGCCAGGTGAGAATATTTTTAGTATGACCGAATTTTATTCTTAGACCCCAGTCCAGCAATGTTTCAGATATATCCCAAACTGGGGCTAGATCTTCCATAATTACCCGTCTAACCACCTGTAAACCAATTTACTGGTTTCCACCCAGTCTGTTGGAGAGGTGCTGAAAGTCAGACATTATATGATTTAGCAGTTCGGTCCAGGTATATACCCTGCGTATTGAACCGGGTAGCTGACCCTGGTTGTAGGTTGCATCGAACAGATACACGGGAATGCCGCAGGAGCTTATCTGGTGAGCGTTTTTCTTGTTGTCTTCTACGAACAGGCAAACATTTTCTTCCATGCATGAGCGGCGTTTATCGTGATGACCCAGCAGAATCAGATTGTCGTAAGCTATGCTGTTTTTATTCAGCCAGTCAACCGTATGATTAAAATATGACCGGGTGCGGGCCGATATAAGATGGATGGAAAACTCAGTGTGCAGTAGCTCAATAATTTCCGTTGCGCCTGCAATGGGTTTAGCCCTTTCTATTATATCCAGCTCTTGTTCCATTATAAGGCGATCTATGGAGTCCCAATCAACCCCGAACATTTGCAGCGGATCAAAATTGATAAAATCTTTTTTAAAATAATTTGTATTAAATATCTGGTTCAAATTTTCAATAATAATTGTCTGGGAGTCGGCAATGACTCCGTCGATGTCCAGGCCCAGTCGTTTTCTCATATTTCCTCCCTAGATGGTGATTGAATATTAATTATATATTATCATCAAAGAATATAAATACCCAGTGCCCGCCCGACAAAAAGACCTTTTGCGTTAAACCGCGGATAGGTATAATATTATACGGAAACCGGGGAATGTTGGCTCTAGCAACAGTAAATTCCGTTACCGGTTTACTTTACATGAAATATAAGGAGGATGCGGATAATGTCGGATGAGACCACCACAAAAACGGAAACCATGGAATTCAAAGCGGAAGTAAAGCAACTTTTGGATATTGTCATTAACTCCCTTTATACGGACCGGGAAATATTCTTGCGGGAATTGATTTCCAACGCCGCTGACGCGCTGGAAAAACTACGCTATGTAAGGATTACGGAGAAGGAAGCCCGGGACTCCGAATTGCCTCTGGAAATAACTATAGCAGTGAATGATAAGGATAAAACCATCTCCATTTGCGATACTGGGATAGGTATGACCAGGGAAGAACTGGAGGAAAACCTGGGAACCATAGCCCATTCCGGCTCCAAAGCCTTTCTGAGGCACCTGAGCGAGACTGGGCAAAGGGATGTCAATCTTATAGGCCAGTTCGGGGTGGGGTTTTATTCCGCCTTCATGGTGGCCAACAGAGTTCAGCTGTTTACCCGCTCCTATCAGCCTGATTCCCAGGGGTACCGGTGGGTATCGGATGGTGTGGGGAATTATTCCATTGACGCTGAGGATGGGCTCAGCCGGGGTACCAGGATAGTGCTGGAACTTAAAGAAGCAGCAGCTGAATTCGCCTCACCCGATACCATAAAGAGAATAATTAAAAGATATTCCGGCTTTGTACCCTTCCCCATTATGCTGGGGGAAGAAAAGGTAAATGATATTCAGGCCATCTGGACCCTAAATAAAAATGAAATAACAGAAGAGGATTACACAGGGTTTTATAAATATATAGCAAATGCCTTCGATGAGCCAATGTACAGGCTTCATTTCAGTGCGGACGCACCTTTGTCCATCAACGCACTGCTGTTTGTGCCCGCCAGCAATTACGAAAAGTACGGCTTCGGTAAGACAGAGCCAGGGGTAAATCTGTACAGCCGTAAAGTACTTATTCAGCAACACGCCGAGGGACTGCTGCCCGAATGGCTGCGCTTCTTAAAAGGGGTTGTGGACAGCGAGGAGATTCCTTTGAATATTTCCCGGGAAACCATGCAGGACAGCGCCCTGATGGCCAAACTGCGCCGGGTCATAACCGGTCGTTTTCTGAAATACCTAGGCGAGCAGGCCAGGAACGACCAGGAGAAATACATTAAATTCTGGGAAACCTTCGGTATTTTCCTGAAAGAGGGGGCTACCTCAGATTTTCAGCACAGAAACGACATAGCACCGCTGTTGCGTTTTGAATCATCGCAATCGGAGTCTGGAAAATACGTTTCCCTGGATGAATACTTAGACCGCATGATAGAAAACCAGAATAACATTTATTTTATCAATGGCCCCAATCGCCAGGTTATTGAAGCTGGCCCTTACCTGGAGGCATTCAGGACAAGGGGAATCGAAGTGATATATACTCATGAGCCAATTGATGATTTCGTTTTGAATAATCTGGGAGAATATAAGGGTAAAAAACTGGTTTCCGCCGACCAATCTGAATTGGATCTTCCAGGGGTGGAGAAAAATGAACAAAACCAGGAGGAGAAGCTGGACAGCCTGGTCCTGGCCAACCTGACCACCTGGCTGCAGCAATTGTTGGGCGACAAGGTAAGCGAGGTGAGGGAATCCACCCGTCTGGTGGATAGCCCGGCGGTGATCATAAACCTGGATAGTTACATGACCGGAACCATGCAACGGGTAATGCAGATGGTCAACAAAGATACGGCAGCCTTGGGAAGAAAAGCGCTGGAGATAAACTCCAGGCACAAACTAATTAAGGGTCTGGAGGAACTCCGGGCCAAAGATGAGGATTTCGCCAGACTGGCTGCGGAGCAGCTTTATGACAACGCATTGATTTCCGCAGGTCTGATAGCTGATCCCCGGGACATGGTGGACCGCATGTACAGGATTATGGAAAGGGCTATCGAGCAGGAAAAATAAGAATTCAGGTAGCCGGCCAATGAAAAACAGCGGGCTGCCTGGATATATTTTTTATCCCAGGCAGGAAAAATAGATTATAATTGATTTTGGGAAGTTAACGGATATGGTCCGGAGGAAAAATGCAACTTTTGGGGAACAGTGAAAAACCAAACTTTATGAAAAACAAAATCAATTTTACTCCCCCGCAGCTGCTGGTGGTGGGGTTTGCCCTGACCATCCTGCTGGGGGCAGCTTTTTTATCCTTGCCCTTTTCTTCAGCCAGCGGCCAGTATACTGAATTTACCACCGCCCTGTTTACTTCCACCTCTGCGGTATGCGTCACCGGCCTGGTGGTGGTGGATACCGGTACCTACTGGTCCCACGCCGGTCAGTTTATTATATTGCTGCTCATACAAATTGGCGGATTAGGTTTTATGACTATGGCCACCTTTATTTACCTCCTCATGGGAAAAAAAATCGGCTTAAGAAACAGGCTTATATTGCAGGAATCGTTGAATCAAAACAGCCTTCAGGGTATTGTAAGGCTAAGTAAATATGTTTTGATTACTACTTTTTTGCTGGAAATGTTTTTCGCTGCCATACTGTCCGTCCGCTGGAGCATGGACATGGGTTATCCCAAGGCCGTTTGGTTCGGAATCTTTCATTCCATAAGTGCTTTTAACAATGCCGGATTTGATCTTTTCGGCGGATTCAGATCCATTACCGGTTATGTGGGCGACACTACTGTTACACTTTCTATTGCCACGCTTTTTATCATAGGGGGTATAGGTTTCAGTGTTATCATCGACGTATTGAATTATCGAAAGAGAAAGGCACTGTTTACTCATACCAAGTTGGCTTTATTAACAACGGCAGTCTTACTGGCTGCCGGCACCCTGCTGATATTCCTTTTTGAACATGACAACATGCTCAAGGGGTTAAGCCCCTGGGGCATGTTCATGGCTTCTTTTTTTCAGTCGGCTACACCCAGGACGGCAGGGTTCAACACACTGGACATCGCCCATCTTCATAGCTACACACAATTTCTGATTGTTATTCTTATGTTCATCGGGGCCTCACCGGGTTCGACCGGGGGCGGTATCAAGACAACCACCTTTTCCATACTGGGATTAGCGGTGCTTTCCCTGGTCAGGGGTAAGCTTTTTACCCAGGTGTTCAGGCGAACCATTACACAGGACCAGGTTATAAAGGCACTTGCTGTGCTTTTGCTAGCCATTACCCTGGTGGTAACAGTAAGCATAGCTCTGATGGTAGTGGAAAACCAGGAGAATTTCCTGCTGGTGTTATTTGAGACTGTTTCGGCTTTCGGCACCGTGGGGCTTTCCATGGGCCTGACTCCGGAGTTGAGCCATGCGGGCAGGTTGTTAATCATCATGACTATGTTTCTTGGCCGGGTGGGCACTATCACTGCCGTTTTTGCTCTAACCCAGAGGACCAGGAAAGCGCAAAAGATAAAATACCCCGAAGATAAAATAATGATTGGATAAACCCCCCGGGAAAATGATACCGTACCGTTATCTTCCATTGCCGAATGATTTCCGTCCAGTTGGACGTTATTGTACAGAACCCAGGGGCATAAGAGATGGAAAATCCACGCCAATAACTGGTGTGGTATTTTTTGTTTTTGTGAGGTGAGGTTATAAACGCTGCAATTATGGAGAGTATAGAAAACTCTTAGCGGTAATAGGCAAAATATGCCGCCAGAAAAACAAATAGCATGGCCAGACCTGCAACCATGCCCGGGAATTCCTGGGGTACGAAAGGTACAGAGGATATGACTGTCAGCACCAGTAACATAGCCAGTACTGGTTTGACAAGGTATCGTTTGCTTTCTCCGCCGGGCTTGTTTTTGTTGGAAATCCTTTTAAATGAAATATATGTCAGGATAATGATAATCCAGTTAAAAAGGCTGATAAATACACTGGAACTGCTGACGTATATGAATATGCGTTGTGGCAGGACATAAGCAAACAATACCGCCAGGCTTAGAAATGCACTACTGGCCAGCAGTGCATAAACGGGAATCCCTGCTTTGTTGCTTTTTTTGAATATGGACGGTGCTTCTTTTCTTTCAGATAGTGATTGCAGCATTCTTGTAGTGCCGAACATGATGATATTCATACTGGAAAGAACGGCGCTTAATACAATTAGGTTGAGTATGCTTCCGGCAAATGGGATGTCCATTTTCGCGAAGGCAACGACAAAAGGGCTGCTGGATGGGTCAACTGTTTGCCAGGGAACTACATTTAAAATAACGGCGATTGAACCGGTATACAGTATTGTTACCAGAATAATGCTAATGAAAACCGCCTTTGGTATTATGGATGGTTTACGGGCATTAGCTGCTGCAATAATCATATTTTGCATGCCGGCATAGGCAAATATCACCAGCAACATGGAGGAATATATGCCGAACCAGCCATTGGGGAACAGTGAGGACCATTGCATCCCGGCAAGAACTGATTTGTTTGCGGACACGGAGTGATGGCTGAACAAAAAATACGCTCCTACCAATATAAACGCAGCCAGTGCAAAAACCTTTACACTGGAGAGCCATGTCTCGGCGTTGCTAAAACCCTTCAGGTCCAGAAAATTGATCATGGTAACTAGAACAGCGAAGAAAAGACTGAATACCCAAAGGGGCACATGGGGAAACCACCACTGGCTGAGCAAGGCTGCTGCGGTGATTTCTGTGGCCATGCCAAAAATTCCCGCAGACCAGTACATCCAGCCGGTAACAAAACCCATGGCGGGGCCCAGATATTTATTGGCGTATTGGCTGAAAGAGCCTGCGGAAGGTTCAGCGGAAGATATTTCGGCCAGTATTAGCATTACCAGTCCTACCGCAAAGCCGCCAATAAGATAAGAGAAAACCACTGCAGGGCCTGCCAGTAATATGGGTGTACCGCTGGCCAAGAATATTCCCGCCCCGATGAGTCCGCCCAGGGCAATCATCACCAGCTGGCTCAAGCCTAAATTAAATTTATGTTGATCCGGTGGCTGACTCCTGCAAACCGTGAATTTATAACTCGGATGCTGATCCCTTATGCCCTTATACCTTTCCATCTCCGCCACCCCAATAAGAATATTTATAATTATTATGCTGTATCTTAAATATTTGCCTCTAGTACTACAAGTTAGCGGAGCCATGGGGACGGTTCGAGCGCTTCCGAAGCGCAGCGAAGGACCGAAGGGAAAGCGATGGAACCGTCCCCATGGCGTAGCGTACATAGCGAAACAAGCAATATTACGCTGTAGTACTAGTGATAAGGTTTCCTGTGTGGTATCTGTATATACTTTAAAATAATCCTTTTAACATTCGGAAGGCTTATTTTTTATGTCTATTGAAGTAAGATATATTTCATGCTAGCATAAATACATACCTATATACGCTATGTACATAGGTATAAGCTGCGCATGGGAGGCATGTTTATGTTTTTTCCTGTTTCCGGGGTTGAGGTAAACCCATTGACACCGCCGCTAGTAGCCTTATTAGTATCCACTCTAACGGCACCGGCAGGGGTGTCGGGAGCTTTCCTGCTTTTGCCTTTTCAAATGAGCGTTTTGTATTACACCAGTCCGTCTGTCAGCCCAACTAATTTGATCTATAATATTGTCGCTATCCCGGGGGGATTGTACAGGTACATCAAAGACGGCAGGATGGCCTGGCCGCTGACCTGGGTGGTTGTAGTAGGAACCCTGCCGGGTGTGTTCCTGGGTTCCTGGATCAGGATAGCTTATCTGCCGGATCCCAAAGCGTTTAAACTATTTGTCGGAGCTGTGCTATTGTATCTGGGCAGTAGGCTGGTTTTTGAGTTCACCGGAAGGTCAAAAAGTAAAAAAGCACAAAACAAAGCCCTGGAACATAAATTCAAAGAACGTGTCGAGCGATTGAAAAGCGAGACCAATAAAAAGTTGGCGGCCGGCCTGCCGACAGAGGCCATTGTGAAAACCAAAAATTTTTCGTTGAAAAAAATAGAATATGATTTTTGGGGAGAAACCTATTCTTTTAGCACCATGGCAATTTTTAGCCTGGCACTGGTGGTGGGGCTTATTGGAGGAATATATGGCATAGGGGGAGGAGCAATAATAGCTCCCTTCTGTGTATCAATTCTTGGACTCCCGGTATACACCGTGGCGGGAGCAGCTCTGGCGGGTACTTTTCTTACATCAATAGCCGGTGTGATTTTCTATACGATCCTTGCGGCAACTTCAATAGGAGCAACTACAAATGTGTCGCCGGACTGGCTGCTGGGAGCGCTGTTCGGATTGGGAGGCCTGTTGGGGACTTATTGCGGGGCCTATGTACAGAAATATTTACAGGAGAAAATTGTTAAAGTAATAATGGCGGCACTGGTGTTATTTCTGGCTTTCCGTTATATAATTCAGTTCTTCTTATAGTTCGGGGGGATTATATGTGCAAGGGAAAATCTGATCAAACAAACGAAGGAAGCGCGTCTGTTCCCCTGGAGAAATTAACCCAGCCAGGCATACTATTGCTGCTTTTAAAAAACAAGAGCCACGGATACGAGCTGATACAGAAACTTAATCAGGTCGAATATATTGACGGGGAACTGGAGGCGGCCACTGTATACAGAACCTTAAGGCGAATGGAGCAGGACGGGTTAATTGAATCCAGATGGGAGCACGGCGAATTTGGGCCTGCCCGCAGACAATACGAGATAACAGATAATGGCCGGGAAACACTTAAGCTTTGGACCGGCGGATTGAAGTCCAGGATGAAGCAAATTGAAACATTTTTAGATAACTATAACGGCTTGATGGACTAGCTACGGCGCATTGTGCAATTAATTGGGGGTATCAATATGAACGTAGACAATAAGGAATTAAAAATAATACATGCGGGAGCACTGAGAAAGCCGATGAAGGAATGTGTTCAGATGTTTTGGAAGCGTTTTCCGGATGTTGAAGTATTACTTGATTATTCCGGCTCCAGGGCTTGTGCCCGTACTGTTTTGGAAGGAAAGAATGCTGATGTAATAGCCCTGGCTGATCCCCATGTTTTTGAGGATATGCTGGTTCCCCGGTATGTGGATGTTTTTTTTGTGTTTGCTACTGACCAGATGGTTCTTGCCTATGATGATTTTTCAAGAAAAAGTCGAGGCATAGACTCAGGGAACTGGATGGATGTATTGTTACAGAAAAATGTTTCTTTTGCCAGATCTGATCATAATCATGACCCCTGCGGCTACAGGACATTGATGTTATGGCAGTTAGCCGAAAAATACTATGAGCATCCCGATATTTTCAATAGACTCAATAGCAAATGCGAAACAGAATGGATCTATCTGAAATCTATTGATTTATGCGAGGCCCTTATCGAAGGAAGAGTGGATTACGCCTTCATATATTCCTCCGAAGCAGAACAATTTGGATTCAAATACCTGAGACTGCCGAACAAAATCAATTTGTCCAGCCCTGCCCACGTCGATTATTACGGTCAAGTGACTGTAACTCTGACGGACAGTAATGGAAAAGTTTCTTTGGTTAAGGGAGCCCCAATAGAATTTGCCGTGGCCATACCTAAGTTTAGCACAAATAAGGTATTGGCAAATGAATTCATCCGCATCCTTACCAGTTCTGACGGAGAAAAAGTATTGGAGAGTTGCGGGTTGATTCCCTGTTAGGCTTTCTTTTTGATGTTTGTGTTTATGAAAACAGGATAAATTAATTGTCATATATAAACAAAGCAATGCTTAGTGTAGCATGTTGCCGTATGGTATAATAAATGTATCCAGATTATACTACGGTGAGGCTGTTAACCAATAACCATTCTTTTTGATACTGGTTATTGGTTAATTGATAATATCCAACACCACAAAGAATAAGTTAATAAGTTAGGTGCCTGGCACCTGAAGTGAGGTGACAAAATGAAAAAAATACTGGGACTGGTTATATCGGAAAGACGGCTAGGGAATAGTGAAATTTTAACTAAAGAAATAATGGATAACATCCCCGAGCCTTGTAACAGGGAATTAATCCGGTTGACAGATCTTAACTTAAAGCCATGTAAGGCATGTTACCATTGCCTTCAGCCCGATACTTCCTGCAAAATGAATGATGATTTTAATTTTTTGATGAAGAAAATTAAAGAGGCTGACGCCTTAATTATCGCGGCACCGGTGTATTTCCTGGGGCCTCACGCTTACTACAAGTTACTAACTGACCGTATGTTGGGTGCCGGCCATCTAGCCAGGCATACTGCCGGTAAACCCTGTTTGATAGTTGTATCTTACGGAATAAAGGGATGGGAAGGTTATACCCAAACTGCCGCACTGGTTTTACCCAGGCTGCTGCAGATGAAAGTGGTGGGGTACTGGAAGGTACATGCTGCGTTGCCAGGGGAGAGTGTTTTAAATGAGCAAAATATTAATAAAGCCGGTGAGTTAGGGGCAAACATATTTGACTTGCCCGTCTTACAGTCGAAACCGATGGAGTGTCCTAATTGCGGTAGCGATTTGTTTCGCTTTTTGTCCGGTACGGAGGTTGAGTGTCCTCTTTGCTCAACTAGAGTAAAGCTCTCAGTTCAAAATGGAAATACCGTTTTAAATTTAATAGCAGAAGAACAGGCTAAACCCTGCCGCTTTTCGCCTGAAGGTGTTGAAGAACACTTTTTACACTGGCTGATAAGCATGAAAGATAAATTCCTTGAGACTAGAAGCCAGTTGAAGAAAGTGCAGAAACCTTACCTGGATAAGCATTGGTGGATTAAACCGTGAAAAAGCCCGGATATCCGCTATTGATTAATTAGTGTAAATAGGGCTGCTTGCTGATCCAGAAGCCAGGAGACCTGCTAAGAAGATGTATTATGGAGGATAACGGGAAAGTCCCCACCCATGACTATGGCTGGGGACTTTATGTGTATCTCTTTGACAGTAGAAAGCACAAACGGGAGCCAATCCGGTTATCCACAAAAGTTTTTGACTGGATCTAATTTTTAATTGACAGGGAAAACATATTGAAATAATATATTTACATATATAGATATAAAGATATGTAAATGCGTGTAGGCGGGTGATTTTATGAATGAAGCTATGAGTAATGTTTTAAAAGCATTATCAGACCCACACAGGCAAAATATTTTAAAGCTCTTATCTGAGCAGGAAATGGGAGTGTGTGAGATTATAAATGTTATCGGGCTATCACAGCCGGCAGTCTCACACCACCTGAAAACGTTAAAGCAGGCCAATCTTGTAGCAACTGACAAGCAGGGTAAAATTGTTTTTTATTCGCTTAACAAAGACGGGCTTAAAGATTTCTTCAACCAGTTTAATTGTTTCTTGCAGGATCTTGCACTGTTTTCAGACGGCGATCCCAAGCCTTCTCAGCTAAGACAAAACCCAAACCTTTGTGAATTGCTTGGTTTTAGTAAGAATGTGTGTGAGGAATAAATATTTAAATAGTTCAGGAGGTGAAAGTATGGCTGAGAAAGCTTCGGCAAAGCTATCATTACTGGACAGGTTTTTGACAGTATGGATATTCTTGGCTATGTTTATAGGTGTTGCTTTGGGATATGCTGTACCTCAGATAGCTGGTTGGCTTAATAGTTTTCAGGTCGGTACAACTTCTGTTCCAATTGCTATTGGCCTTATAGTGATGATGTATCCTCCGCTGGCCAGGGTTAAATACGAAGAGATCGGTAAAGTGTTTAAAAACGGCAGGGTGCTGACACTCTCACTTATCCAGAACTGGATTATAGGCCCTGTTTTGATGTTTGTGCTGGCTGTCATTTTTTTGCGTAATTACCCGGAATATATGGCAGGGCTTATAATTATCGGTTTGGCCCGCTGCATCGCCATGGTCATAGTCTGGAATTCACTAGCCAAGGGAGACTCGGAATACGCAGCGGCGCTGGTTGCGCTTAATTCTATTTTTCAGGTGCTTTTCTTCTCTGTCTACGCATACGTTTTCGTAACCTTATTTCCCCGGTGGCTTGGAATGGAATCAATGGAAGTACACATTTCCATGGCTGAAGTAGCAAAAAGCGTTGCTATATACCTGGGTATTCCCTTTATAGCCGGGGTTATAACCAGATTTACACTAGTCCCGGCCAAAGGTAAAGACTGGTACGATAAAAAGTTTGTACCTAGCATAAGCCCTCTGGCCTTAATTGCGCTGTTATTTACTATAATCGTAATGTTCTCTCTAAAAGGCAATTATATCATATCGCTCCCCCTGGATGTTCTAAGAATAGCAGTGCCGTTGCTGTGCTATTTTATAATAATGTTCTTACTGTCATTTTTCCTCAGTAAGAGGGCTGGCGTGAATTATGAGCAGTCTACCACCCTGGCATTTACGGCTGCCAGCAACAACTTTGAACTTGCAATTGCTGTAGCTGTTGCCGTTTTTGGTATTGATTCCGGCCAGGCGTTTGCTGCTGTTATAGGTCCGCTTATAGAAGTACCAGTTATGATTGGTTTGGTTAATGTAGCGCTGGGCTTTAAACAAAAATACTTTTCATCACGACTTGAGCTTCATTGAGGAAGAAAAAAAATGGTAGGTGCATAGAAAGTATGAAATTGGCTGTGATTTCGGATATACATAGCAATCTTTATGGGCTTGAAGCAGTTTTCAAGGATATCGGGGAAAAGGGTGTAACAGATATTTTATGCACCGGTGATTTGGTGGGTTACGGGCCCCGTCCTGATGAGGTTGTAGACCTTATTAGGAAACGTAACATACCCACGGTTATGGGGAATTATGACGACGCTATAGGTAACATGAGGCTTATGTGCGGCTGCGACTATAAAGACGAAAGATCATTACAACTGGCTGAAAAATCCCTTTTATGGACCAATGATAATACCTCGGGAACTAACAAGCAGTGGCTAAGAGAATTACCTAAAGAAATCAGGATTATCTTTTCCGGGATGGAAATATTGTTTGTTCACGGCAGCCCCAGAGCTTTAAATGAGTACCTTTACGAGGATACACCGGAAAACTATATAAAAGATTTGCTTAATGAGGTTGGTGCCGATACACTGGTTTGCGGCCATACCCACCTTCCATATATTAAGAAAACCTCTGCCGGCTACATCGTCAATACGGGTAGCGCTGGCAAGCCCAAACATGGCAATCCTAATGTAACTTATGTGGTACTGGGAGTTGTAGGCGGAGAATTGATAGGGCAAATAGTTGAGGTTCCGTATAACTACGAGGATGCCGCCAAAGAAATAGAGCAAGTGGGACTTCCCCATGAGTTTGCTGAAATCATCAGAACAGGACGGACATGATTAACTATAAACTGCAAATATTCGAAAGGAGGTGTATGAGAGAAATGGAAATAAAAGTACTTGGTACTGGCTGTCCCAAATGCCATGCACTGGAGAAAACGGTAAAGGAAGTATTAGATGAAACCGGCATTACTGCCGAAATTAAAAAAATTACGGACATAAAAGAGATTGCTAGTCACGGCATAATGCTCACACCTGGTCTGGTGATCAATGGAAAAGTCAAATCTGCAGGAAAAGTGTTAAGCAAAAACGATGTTAAAAAGTATATTGAAGAGGAAAAATAAGGTTAAGGAATACTTATGGATATTTTAAATGTCATTCTATGATTGTAAGCCTTGCTAACATCAAAAAAAACTGATATGATAAGGCTATGGTAAATAGTATTAAAATTGCTAAAGCCTTAAACGACCCCATTCGCTACAAAATTCTTCAGATGCTCGCGCAAAAAGAAACTGGATGCTGCCCTTTGCCCGGCGAAAATGACCGCCGTCCAGGCCTGTGTAATTGTGAATTGATGGCTGAGTTCGGCATGATCCAGTCGCGAGTGTCCTATCATATGAAAGAATTAATTGAAGCCGGTTTAGTAAACGAAGAACCACGGGGTAAGTGGAGAGTCTATTTTATAAACACAAAAATTCTTAGGGAGTACATAAAACAGTTAAACCAGGATTTTGCCTTAACTTAAATTTTTTTAAGTTATTATATCAAAATAACTTGATGCGGGGAGGACTTTTTGTGAGTGAAGATGTAAGGGAATTCGTCCGGAAAAATTATGCCCGGGCCATTACACTGAAAAACAGTTGCTGTGGAAATAGCGGTGGTGGCTGTTGTGGTGATCCGCTAAGCAATACCAGCGTAATTACAGGTGATTTATACCGGCAGGATGAGACGGAAGGCTTATCCCAGGATGTTGTTGCCGCCTCTTTTGGATGCGGAAATCCCACGGCTCTGGCCGAACTGCACGAAGGAGAAGTAGTTTTGGATCTGGGCAGCGGAGCAGGCCTTGATGTGCTTTTGTCTGCACGGCGGGTAGGTTCCAGCGGCAAAGCTTACGGACTTGACATGACCGATGAAATGCTGGCCGAGGCCAGGGCCAATCAGGTTAAGGCTGGTATAAGCAATGCGGAGTTCTTAAAAGGGCATATAGAGGATATTCCCTTGACTGATAACACAGTAGATGTGATTATATCCAACTGTGTCATTAACTTATCCGCAAACAAAGACAAGGTACTTAAGGAAGCCTACCGGGTGTTAAAACCCGGTGGCCGGTTTGCCGTTTCTGACATCGTGCTGACCAGGTCCCTGCCTCAAAAGCTGCAAGAGGACTTAATGGCCTGGGCAGGTTGCGTGGCCGGCGCCCTTCTGGAAGAGGAATACAGGGAAAAACTTGCCAAAGCCGGTTTTGCAGATATTGAAGTGCAGGTAACCAGAGTTTATGACTTAACAGGTCCGTCGGCGTCGTCGATTGTCCCAGGACTTTCTGCAACTGAGCTCTATGAGTTGAATGGATCGATAGTAAGCGCGTTTATCAGGGCCAGGAAATAAGACGTATTCTGTTTATATAGTCCCATATTCATTCGATATACACCTTCTTGTGTACTGCAGGAGGGTGTTTTACTTTTTATAAATTTAGGACAGTGTTTGTGTAAGTTATAACATAATCTTTTTTAATAGCATAAATACATAAAAACATTTTATAGCAATCATGAAGGATACTTATGCATGAACAAGAAATATATTTTAGTTTGACAAAATAAAGGAGACGTACTATGCAATCTGAAACGATGAAGATATTTAATAATTGGCGTGAACAAAACATTATCGAACTCGAACATGCCAAAAGAAACAATCAAAAAATAGTTGGCCTGTACTGTGCATATTCTCCGAAGGAATTGATTATGGCGGCAGGAGCCATACCTGTTAGCCTGTGCGGAACAAAACAGGAACCGATACCCCATGCTGAAAAGGTCTTGCCCCGAAATCTTTGCCCGCTGATTAAGTCCAGCTTCGGATTTGCCATCACAGGGACCTGCCCGTATTTTCGTTTATCTGATTTTCTGATAGCTGAAACGACGTGTGACGGCAAGAAAAAGATGTTTGAGCTGCTGGAGAAATATAAACCAATCCACGTCCTGCATCTGCCCCAGGGCCTGCACCGGGAAAGTGCTTTAAGCTGGTGGGCAAATGAACTGCGCATTTTAAAAGAAAAGCTGGAAGAACATCTTAGTGTATCGATTACCAATGAGGATTTAAGGAAGGCTATAAAAAAAGTAAATGCGGAGCGCAGAGAGTTTAAAACTCTGCACGAGGTTAATAAAGCCAATCCGGCCCCTTTAACCGGAAGAGATATGCTTACGGCAATCCAGGTTAAAGAGTTCAACATAGATGATGAAGCAGATTTATATATTAAACAGATTATTAATGAAGCTGTGGAAAATGCAAGAAAGGAAATCAGCCCCTTTAAAAAAGGCACTCCGCGGATTCTTTTAACTGGATGCCCTGTTGGTTCAGGTTCGGAAAAGGTACTTAATATTATTGAAGAATGCGGCGGAAGCGTGGTTTGTTTTGAAAGCTGCAGCGGCATAAAAACCATGACAGACCTGGTAGACGAAGATGAAGGGAGAGATCCAATAGAAGCGATAGCAGAGAGATATTTGAAAATACCCTGTTCCTGTATGACGAAGAACGAAGGGCGATTCGAACTAATCGGCAGCCTCATTAAAGAGTACCAGGTGGACGCTATTGTTGACTTAACCTGGCAGGCGTGTCATACCTACAACGTGGAAGCCTGGTTGGTTCGCCAGGAGGTAAAAGATAAACATGGACTGCCTTATATTCAGCTGGAAACCGATTATTCCACCTCGGACGTAGAACAGTTAAAGACAAGGATTACTGCCTATATTGAAATGGTAGGCAGTAACAGATGCGAAAAATGCTGACTATAGGAGTTGATGTCGGCTCAATAACAACCAAAGCGGTTTTGCTTAAAGATAACGGCTGGATTAGTGTCATTAAACCTTCCGGTTGCAGTCCAAGGCAGGCAGGCAGGGAAGCTCTTGATGAAATATTGAACATGGCCGGATTAGCCATCGAAGATATCGACTATATAATTGGGACCGGCTATGGGAGGGTAGGCCTTCCTTTTATTAACAAAGCTGTTACTGAAATTACCTGTCATGCCAGGGGTGCCCATTACCTGGTAAGCGGTAATGATATGGTCATAGACATAGGCGGTCAGGACAGCAAGGTTATAGCCACGGATAAAATGGGAAATGTAATTGACTTTGCCATGAATGACAAATGTGCAGCAGGAACAGGCAGATTTTTACAGGTAATGGCAGCGGCACTGGGAACTGATGTAAGCGAGCTTGCTGAATTGTCCCGGTTTGCCGAGCCTGTGCCGATAAGTAATATGTGTACGGTTTTTGCTGAGAGTGAAGTAATCAGCCTGTTGGCGCAGGGTGTGGAAAGAGAGAAAATAATTGCCGGCATTCACCAGTCAGTGGCACGCAGAATTGCGTCCATGGTTGAAAGGCTGGGCAAGGGGGAGCGGATAGCTTTTACCGGTGGTGTGGCCAAGAACGAAGGGGTGAGGAAATATATAGCCAGGGAATTGGCATGCGAAATCCTTGCGGTACCGGAATCACAGCTTGCAGGTGCTCTGGGCGCCGCCATTCTGGCAAGGGAAAAAGCCGGTATGAAATGAGCCGGAACGATTATGGATAAACCCTAAGCAGGGGTGTAAGAGAGATGAATAGCGTAAGGGTAGTGAAGTTAAGAAAATCTTATGTTAATGATGGAAGCGCGTCCGTTGAAGACTTAGAATAGGTATGGGAGCAGGGTGGATGTCAGTCATATGAGCGGAGTTCATAGCTACGAGTGCCGGTTTCGTGCTACTCTATGATTCAGGCGCAGACTATGATGGAGACTGACAGGCCTGATAGCCTTGATGATCATGGCAGCACTGGTTGGCTATGGTATTGACAGGGTTCTCTTCTTAACTATAAAACACATAGCAAAATGGAAGTATATGTTAAAGGAAGGCATGATACTACACACAAAGCCATGAAGGCGTTTCCTTTCCGCAAGGGGATGTCTTTTGTGGCTTTTTGTTTGTATCGGAGCGTATTCTTGCATTTACGAAAGTCCCTTCGATAAATTTTCCAGTCTAATCTTTGTAATGCGACATTACCAAATCTCCAAATTGGGTGTAATATATATATATATAGTGTTTTACCGACTGATTTGTCAATCATGTGGATAACCTAGGGAGAGTAGATTCAGTAATCGGGGTTGTCACATTGATTTAGAAATTGAACAATCCAAGGAGGTGAATTTGATGTTCGTAGTAACGGTGGATACTGATAAGTGTGAGGGCTGCAGCGAGTGCGTCGACAACTGTCCGGCCTCCGTGCTGGAAATGGCTGACGGCAAGGCTTCCGTAGCTAATGGCGATGACTGCCTCGGCTGTGAGACCTGCGTTTCCGTTTGCCCTTCCGGAGCTGTGACTCTCGAAGAACAGTAAGCTTGCTGACTGTCATGTATCCCATGAGATACAACCATTGTGAATTATTTGCTGCCTGTTGTATTTAGCTACAGGCAGCAAATAATTGTTTATAAGAAAATAGCATTGCATGGGGTGTAGTAAGCCGGTGCAGAGCCTATTTCATGGATAGTTTAAATGGCAGGTCTGGGCGTAAGCCCGAAGACTTTGACTATGCTGGATTTTCTGGTTATTACCCGGATCACAATAAAAGCGCAAACCCATGTGGGCAGCGCTTATTTTTGTTTCTTAGCCGTGCCAGGTGAACAGTCCCCGAAGAGAGCCATATAGCCAACTCCCATCTTATCAAAGGTTATGGGATATAAACTGGCAGCGGTTCCCTGATAACGCATAATGACAGAGATCATGTTATTGACGCTTAAGCAGGATTAATCTAATTAGGCGTTGAAATTATTAGTTATATAAAATAAAACAATAGTATCTCCGAGCCTGTTAACCTGAAGCCTTTAAGGTATGGGTAACAGGCCGATAGAGTGCGGCGGGAAACGGCTGCGCTTCCATTGTTGGAAAGGAGAGGATTTGATATTTATAGCCAGGCCTCGCTATTTCCAGAGAGTCTGGCTTTTGATTTGAGTGATTAGTTTAACATGAAAAGCCCAAAACGCTCCGAGCCTGTTTCACCTGAACCTGGTTTTGGTGGCAGGACGATAGGGTATAGCCGGAAACGGCTTTGCCTCCCATTGTGGAAAGGAGTACGGTGGCAGGACGCGTCATTTTGTACCGGACATCTGCTGTGCTTTAATCTGCACGATGTCCGGTTTTTTTCTTTCCCTTTTTACATAATGGTCATAAGGAGGCTAAAAATGAATAATAAAAATAAAATCATCATAATTCTTACAATTGTTTTATCTTTGTTAACCGCATTTTCAGGAGTTTCATTTGCTCAAGCACTGGACGTGCAGGGGCACTGGGCAGAAAAGCAAATCAGCGACTGGTTAATTAAAGGGCTGGCAAAAGGATACCGGGATGGAACATTTAAACCGGACAGCAGCATTACCCGGGCTGAATTCGTAACCCTGGCGAACAATGCTTTTGGCTATACGGTAGTCAAAGAGATCAATTACTCCGATGTATCGTCGTCAGACTGGTTCGCTAAAGAAATCGCCAAAGCTGCTGGGACCGGTTACCTTTCAGGCTATGGTGATGGAACGATTAGGCCTGAGGCCAGGGTTAGCAGGCAGGAAGTCGCATCTATGCTGGCAAGAATTTTAAAGCTTGGTACTGCTGCTAATTCTAACGCTGCCAGTAAATTCAATGATGCTAAAATCATTTCCGAATGGAGTAGGGGTGCTGTTGGCGCCATTACTGCTGCCGGTTATATGCTTGGATACCCGGATGGTACCTTTCAACCGGAAAAGGAAATCACCAGGGCTGAGGCCGTCGTAGCACTGAACAAGGCCCGGGCTACCCTAGTGGAGGCAAGTGAAAACAGTATCACTTATGATAAATCCGGGGTTTTCGGCCCTGCCAGCGGAAATGAAACTGTTAAAGGAAATATAAGTATTACTGCAGCGGGAGTTACCCTGAGAAACGTTACAATCACAGGCGACCTATTGCTGGGGGAAAGCATCGGCGACGGGGAAGTAACATTAAGTAACGTTACCGTACAAGGTCAAACCATTATAAAAGGCGGCGGGCCGAATAGCGTGACATTGGATAACTGCACGCTGCCCAGCATAGTGGTTGACAAGGAAGGGGTCAGGGTAGTTGCTTCAGGCAATACCAGAGTAAACTTTATTCGCCTTGATAGTGGAGCAGTCCTGGTTGAAGTTAACGCCACCGGCCCCGGCTTTGAGTCTGTAACATTATCTGAAATCATACCCGCTGATGCCGCTGTGAAGCTGGAAGGCGATTTTACAAACGTTAATGTAAACGCCGAAAAAGCCAAGTTTGAGGTCGCCGGAGGAACCATTGCCAATCTTGAGGTGGCGAAAGAAGCCGCCGGGGCTTCTATAGATATTGCACAAAACGCTAAAGTAACGACCATGACACTCAACGCCGCTGTATCTGTAACCGGAAAAGGTTCAATAGAAACAGCAAAAGTGAATGTATCGGGCTCTAAATTTGAACAAAAGCCGAATACTGTTGATAAAGCCGATAATGTTTCGGTCGACATAGGCAATACTGGAACAGGTAAAGGCGATGGCAACGGCAATAACCCGTTGAATTTTGAAGGTGCCTATCTGGTAAGCGACGGGAAGGCAATAGGCAGTACCAATGTACCCAAAAACCCGGAAATAAAGCTTGTTTTTGACCGGGGAGTGGTGAGAGATTACTGGGACAATAATAAGAATTGCATTTCTATGGAATCACAGTCTGGAAGTGTAGCCATAAGTGTTTCTCCCGGAAATGCTAATGACGATACCGATAAGCACAACATATATGTCACTCCCCAAAATAACCTGACGCAAGGCGCAACTTACAGTATAGTCATAAGCGCCTCACTGAGAGCAAATAACGGCAACACCCTGGGATCGGAAAAAACCGTTACCTTTACCGTTGCATCAGTCAGTGGAGGCAATGGTGGGGACAGCGACGATTCGCCTGTGGCACCAACCTATGTTAACGCAGTCACAAACAATCAGGGTAACAAAATTAAATTGACTTTCAGTAAGTCCATGGCCGACCCCACCGGCAAGCAGGGAGAATTTTCCGTAAATGTAAATGCTTCTGTAAACCCGGTTACAGAAGCAAAACTTGATAATTCGGACAATGCATGTATTAATCTTAGCCTTACAAATTTAGTAACCTACGGTGACATTATCACAGTAGCTTATAACAAAGGCACGGTAAAATCTGCGGACGGGGGAATACTGGATACTTTTATGCCGCAAACGGTAACCAACACCTTAACTGATCAGTCTTCTGTGGTGGAGTTCGTATACGCTACTACAAACAACGATGGTACGAAAATAATGGTAACCTTCAGCAAGGCTATGGCCGACCCCGCCGGAAAACATGGTGACTTCACCGTGATGGTCGAGGGTGTACCAGATCCGGTTACCGCAGCCGCTCTTAATAATGATGATAGTAACACCATCGATTTAACTTTAAATACTTCGGTAACAGGAACCAATACGGTAACCGTCGCTTATAAAAAAGGTTCTGTGGCTGCAACTGACGGAACCGTTCTGAAAACATTTGCTGCAAGGCCGGTAACCAATACTCTTACTGCATCAGGACCGTTGATTTTAGACATTGAGGTTACTTCAAAAGGCGATGTCAGTATAACTTTTGACAAGGAAATATCAATACCCCCGGTTGATCTGATGCCCGGTGCTTGCGCCCAATTCACTATTAAGTTTGACGGCGAGACAGATACTGTAACATCAATCGAAACAACAAGTACTGCAGGGAAAATAAAACTGGTGCTTGCCACAGAAATCAAAGCGGGCCAAGCTGTTACTGTAGAGTATAAAAAAGGAGATTATGATGTTCAGCTAAAGACGGTGGACGGAGGCGTTATGGATGATTTTAGTCCCGATGATTATAATGTAACCAATAAATCTACAGTATCATGAGAGGATGGCATAATTTATGAAAGGACTATCAAAGATCTATATATTTTTAATACTAACGATTACAATATCTCTACTCCTGCCTTTCTCTTCGCATGCCGACAACGGTGACGGGTCGGGTGGGGGGCACGACAACCCTTTCGCCCTGGTTTCCTCATACCCTTCCAATGGCCAGAAAGATGTTGCTTTGCCGGTTGAGATTAAGCTTTCCTTTAGTAAAAATGTCATCAATATGTCGGTGAAAGATAACAATCAAAAGTGTTTTTCCCTGCAATCTTCTGATGGGAAAGTCATTCCCATAGAGGTAATCATGGCCGACGATCAGATTGAGCCGGAGAAGAAAAGGGATGTGCTGCTAAAACCATTACAAAAGCTTAATCCCGGGATCGGCTATACAGTGAAAATAGCAGCGGGACTGATGTCCAAAAGCGGTGTAACGCTAGGAAAAACTGTTGCCATAATTTTTGAAACCAGGGCAGAGGCTGTTTCCACTGTTATTGAAAAATCCAACCCGGTTACTGAAAATAGTCAAGTTACTGGCAATACAGCAAATAGTACCGAGAATACCGCGGTTGAAAAAACATCAAATGCTTCAGGCAACACTACTTCACCGGACACTGCCGCCACAGGAAAAAACAACGCTGTCAAAGTTGATGGAAGCGTTACAAAAACCGCTATCCAGGAAACCGAAGGCGCTACGCAGGTCACCGGAGTCAATAAACAGGATACTAAGGAACCAGCAGAAAATCAACCAGCTACGATGCAAAATGAAAATAAACAGAACGGAAAAAGCTACCTTGTTTTGACGGCGTTGGGAATTGCTATAATCCTGGCGGCCTTATACACGCTGATAAAGCATAAAGGTAAACAACGCTGATCAAGTTGTGATTCATATCACTCTGATGCGGGCAGAGGTAATTACTTAATGACGAGAAAAAAACTAATCTATACGTTTTTGATACTCTGCCCGCTGGGGCTGATATTTCTATCCCTTTTCCTGGGCAGATATCCGATACCAGTTGGGATAGTGGCAAAAATTCTCTTCAACAAACTTACTTTCAGCGGACATTATTTTTTACAGGATAAATATGTGTCAGTTGTCTGGGATATACGCATGCCCAGGGCCGTTCTGGGGGCCATGGTGGGAGGTTCCCTGGCTGTCAGCGGTGCTGTTTTCCAGGGACTGTTCCGCAACCCCCTGGTAAGTCCAGGTATACTTGGTGTTACATCCGGCGCCGGCTTTGGCGCCGCTTTAGCTATTTTGCTATTCAATTCATCAACATACACTTATATTTTTGCCTTCTGCTTCGGCGGGCTGGCAGTTTTAATGAGTTACTTGATCGGACGGGTCTATAACACTACCCCTGCCATCATGCTTGTTTTGGGCGGCGTCATAATTTCTTCGGTTTTTTCTGCCTTGCTTTCCTTTGCCAAGTATGTGGCAGACCCATATAATCAGTTGCCTACCATCGTTTTCTGGCTTATGGGCAGCCTTGCTTCAGCCCGCTATCAGGATATATTAACAGCCGGCATTCCCATGGCAGTAGGGGTTGCCGGCCTGATGGCGGTAAAATGGCGCATCAACGTTCTTTCCATGGGTGACAGGGAGGCTAGAACCCTTGGGGTAAATACTGCCCTGACCAAGGGTTTGGTTATAACCTTTGCCACCCTGGCCACCGCAGGTGCTGTGTGTGTCAGCGGCATCATAGGATGGGTCGGCCTTGTGATGCCGCATATCGGACGCATGCTGGTGGGCAACAACAATAAAGTGCTTATACCGGCCACTCTTTCACTGGGAGCATGTTTCCTTATAATGGTCGACAACATGGGCAGGATGATTACCGGCTCGGAAATACCCCTGGGTATATTGACAGCCCTTGTGGGCGGCCCCTTTTTTGTATATCTTCTCAAGCAAACCAAGGGGGGAGGGTGGTAATAATGCCGCTTATTGAGATTGAAAGCGCCCGCTTCTGCTATGGCAGCAGGTGCATATTCGAAGAAATCAGTTTCCAGGTAAACAGTGGTGAAATTTTTTGTATTATCGGCCCCAACGGCTGCGGCAAAACCACTCTGCTTGACTGCATACTGGGGGTATTGAAGTTAAACAGCGGTGATATTCGTTTTAGAGGCAGATCCATAAAACAAATGCGCCAGCATGAAATCGCCAGGCAAATAGCTTACGTGCCGCAGGCCCATGAGAAAACTTTCCCCTATAAAGTGGTGGATATTGTTTTGATGGGCAGGGCTTCTTACACCGGCGTCTTTTCTTCCCCTAACATTGAAGATTTGACCATTGCCGAGAGCGCACTGGAGATGGTGGGCATTACCAGTTTCAGGAACAGGCCTTACACCCAGCTAAGCGGCGGGGAGGTTCAGTTAGTGATGATAGCCCGGGCGCTAGCGCAAAAGACTCGGGTAATTATAATGGATGAACCAACCGCTCACCTTGATTTTAAACACGAACTGGTTGTCATGGAAACAATCGTCAGGCTGGTACGGGAGACGGGACTGACGGTAATCATGGCCACTCACTTTCCAAATCATGCTTTTTACCTGGAAAACAACGATATAAACACGCATGTGGCATTGATGAGCAATAAAAAATTTCAGACGGTGGGACGACCCGTAAAGGTACTTTCCGAAGACAACCTGAAAATGCTATACAAAATAAATGCTAGAGTGGTTTCGTGCCGTATTGACGACTCTTTGGAAATGAGACAGATTATCCCCATAAACACCAGCGACTGATTAGGAAAAAGAGAGGGGGTGGCCATTTATGAAAATAAAAAAGACAGTTTTGTGGTTTATTACATTGTTATTGATTTTGCTGCCGGGTTTAGCAGGGTGCAGTAACCGGACAGCTGATTCTCAGCAAAACAATGCCCCGGTTGTTAACTCAGAAGAAGCCAGTACAAACACTGTAACAGATTGCGCCGGCCGACAGGTGAAAATCCCCTCCAAAGTTAATAGGATAGCCTGCTTATACGCTTTCTCCGGTCACGTGGCAGCTATGCTGGGCAAGGGGGATAATATTGTTGCAGTGGTTGATGGGCTAAAACGGGACAAGCTCCTTACCCAGATGTACCCTTCCATAAAAAATGCCGCTGTACCCTCTGTTGAGGGGGCAATCAACATAGAAGAGCTTATTAATACGAATCCGGACGTTGTGTTCGTAAAAAGCGATACCGCAAAAACAGCAGGAGAGGCTGCCAAACTTGACAAATCGGGGATACCGTACGTAGTTACAGACTACAGAAATATAAAAGAGCAGCAGTATGCCATTGATGTTATCGGTAAAGTGATCGGGGCAGAAGAAAAGGCTCGGAAGTACAATGAATATTACAATAAATGTGTTGACCTGGTTAAACAAAAAACCGCAGCTATCCCCCGGGAGAAAAGAGTCAGGATATACCATTCGGTGAATGAAGCCACCAGAACCGATACCAAAGATACGCTGCCGGCTGACTGGATTCAAGCTATCGGGGCAATTAACGTTTCACTGGACCAAAACCTGAGGATGTTGGAGGGAAAGCATTTTGCCGGCCTTGAGCAGATATTGCTCTGGGATCCCGATGTAATCCTTGCCAATGAACCTGGAGTAGCTGATTATATCATGACAAACAAACAGTGGTCTTCATTATCCGCTGTAAAGAACCGTAAGGTTTATCAAATGCCGAATGGTATTTCCCGCTGGGGGCATCCTGGCTCGCTGGAAACACCTTTGGCAGTTTTGTGGACGGCTAAAATTCTTTACCCCGATCTATTTAATGATTTAAACATGGAATCAGAAACAAAAAGCTTTTATAAAGAATTTTTCAATTTAAGTCTGTCAAATGATACGGTATCTCAAATTTTAAGCGGCATGGGTATGAGAATTTCAAAACAAGAAGGCCAAAGATAAGTCAGTAATGATAAAAATACTCATATAACAATAAAGGGGGGGTCTTTAATGAGGGCTCTTATATGTATTGACGATACAGACGATATAGACAGTATAGGTACCGGTGAGCTGACAGCTATGATTTCCCAGGCAATAGAAGATCGTGACTGGGGCAAATGCTACGGTATAACCCGTCATCAGCTACTGGTACATGCCGATATACCATATACATCGCACAACAGCTCTATGTGTTTTGCTGCGGATTTGAACGAAGACAGCCTGGGATTGATAATTGATTTTGCCTCGGATTTCCTATCACGTGAGTGCGCGGAGGGGTCGGACCCGGGACTTTGTGTTGCAATTCCGGAACGTATTACTGATGAATCTGCACTGATATCCTTCGGCCGGGAAGCAAAGGTATCGATATTAAAGAAACAGGACGCTTATGATCTCGCCCGGCAACTTGGTCTGCATCTCTCCGAACACGGCGGCACCGGCCAGGGGGTTATAGGAGCCCTTGCCGGCACGGGCCTTAGGTTAAGCGGCAATGACGGCAGGTTTAGAGGCAAATTCAAGATTGAATCCGCAAATGGCATAATCACCGCCGGTGAGGCACTTTCTCATTCATATATTGAGTTGGTAAAAAGCCTGGATGGTGATGTATTAGAAAATGAAGAGTTTATCAGGGTTGATGATACGGTCAAAACAGTATTAATGGATGGAAAATCAGTATTGCTTGTGTATTCAGGTGATGAATTACCTGGAGGGATAAAGTGGCATTCCTGTACTAAACAACAGATTAAAAGATATTAAAGGAAAGGGGACATACCTTTTTGTGTTACCAAAATTCCTTACTCCTGGGCATATTAGAGAAGGAATGTCCCCAATTTAAGGAGATGGCTTTTATGTGGTTCTTCAATAGCAGAGGAGAAAGGGAAAGCCGTTTAGGTCATAATGAGTGGTCTACTGCAGCGCAAATCGCCCAGTGTTGTTCTCAGTTTAAATTAGACGTTGAGGAAGAAACAGTAGCAAATGAAACAGTATCTTGTTATAACTGTCGTTTTAGAAAATGGACGGATACTTCTTTTGTATGTTGTAAGAAAGAAAGCTAGAGACAAAGTTGGACAACGATACAATAACACTACCATTTTCATAAAAAAAGGGGCTACCCTTAATAGCTTTGGGGACAACCCCTTCAATAACATTCAGGATATAAGAGCCACCCGGAGCCCTCCTAAGGCTGGCGGTAAATTTGGGTCAATTTGCTAATGTGCTCTTTTTCCTGTTGAATAAGCTTTTCAATAATATTCTTGCCGGAGTCATCCACCATATTTTTAAACTCCTGGAATATCATTATCGAATCCTTTTCAAAACGGAAGGCAATAGCCAGAGCCTCCCTGAATGTTTTTATGCCGTCAACCAGATCTTTCACTTTGTGTTGAATAAATACGTGGCTGTTGATGATGGATTTAATATAATCCCTATATTCTCCCACGTAGCTTTCATTGGGAACCACATTCCCGGCAAGGTTCTCGCCCAGCTTTTCAAAATCCTTGATATGCTGGGCTTCCTCCTCTGCCAGATGCATGAAGGTTCTTTTGGCGTCTGGATCGTCTACCTTAGCCAAAGCCTTTTCATAAAAGAGCCTGCCGTTTTTCTCAATCTCCACCGCCAGTTTGATAATTTCATCTCCGGTAAATTTCAATATGCTCCAGGCCATAGTTTTACACCCCTCTTTATTTAATTATAGATTCTACCATCTTCCAACAGTTCAAACTCCTCTTTGGGAGCCCCGCAAACCGGGCACACATCCGGAGGTTCCACTCCCTGGTGGATGTATCCACAGACCTTGCAGCGCCACTGTTTGACAGCTTCTTTGGCGGACTCAACGGGTGCAGGGGCCGGCCCCGGCTTTACCGCAGAGTTTTTTGCCTGGCGATAATAGGCATAAGTCATGGGTTCCTTTTCACTCTTTACCCCGCCTTCCACCACTTCACCCACGAACATGGTATGGGTTCCCACTTCAACCGAAAGCTGGGTATCCACCCTGCACTCCATGTAAGAGATGCATTTATCTATTACCGGGGCTCCGGTAACACCGGTGGTATACTCGATACCCTGGAATTTATCGGCTTCACGGCCGGAGCGGAAACCAAAGTTGCGCACCATATCCATATGTTCCTGACCTAGAACACAGACCGAAAAAAATCCACTGTTCTTTATGTATTCGTGGGTCAAGTTGTTCTTATTAACACCAATTACAACCCTCATCGGAGCACTGGTGATCTGAAACACAGTATTGCATATCTGGGCGTTTATCATGCTGCCGCTCAATGAACTCACTACGAACAGTCCGTACGATATTCTGAACAGGGCCGGCTCAATCCGTTTTTTATCCTCGGCGCTAAGTTCCTTAATGACTGGAATAGCAGTTTTCTTTACGTCCGTTTCAAGCCGGGAGAGGTCCGCCAGTTCGAACTTCTCCGCCGGAGCTCCGCATCTGGGACAATGTTCCGGGGGGTTTTCATCCTCGTGCAGCCATCCGCAGACTGTGCATCTCCATATTTTCATACATGATTCACCTTCATATCATCTTAATGTGGTTCTTTTATGGGCTTATTAAAGCCTCCAACAATAATCATGCTGCAATGTCTAAGGTTTATCCCAGGATAGCAGCACCCAGCTTTTTACCCGCTTCCCGGGCGCTATCCAGTTCCTGGTCGTCGGGCAGGTACTGCAGGTTGATAAAGTCAACCGGCATCTCACACCCCATACTTTTCAAAATGGCATCTACTTCCTTGGCTCCCTGGCCTCCCCAGCCGTAGGAGCCGAAGGCTAGTCCGATGCGCTTTTTGGGCCGCAGGCCCTTGATGTAGGTAAGAAAACCGCTTACAGAGGGCAGCATGCCATTATTAAGGGTGGGGGAGCCAACCAGTATCGCCTTTGAAGTCAGCACGTCTGACATGATTTCCGACATATGGCTGGTTTGCAGAAACCGCATGGTTACCGGCACACCAGCCTCCTCTAATCCTTCTTGCAGCGCCAGGGCGATCCGCTTGGTGGAATCCCACATGGTATCGTACACGATCAGTGCCTTGGTATCGGTCTCATTACTTGCCCACTTGCGATATACCGGCACTATTTTATCTAAATGCGAGCGCCAGATAACGCCGTGGCTGGGTCCCACCATGTCGATGTCCAGTTGGGAAACTACGTCCAGTGCTTTCAGTACGTTGTCGCCGTATGGCAGGACGATGTTGGCGTAGTACTTGGCTGCCTCCTCGTGGATGATGTCCCAGCCTACCATATCGTCGAAGCGTTCCGCGCTGGCGATATGTTGGCCAAAGGCGTCGTTGGGCAGAAGCAGTTTATCCCGGGGGATATATGTAACCATGGAATCGGGCCAGTGGACCATGGGCACGTGTACGAAGTTTAGCGTCCTGGAGCCAATGTTCAGTTGCTCGCCGGAATTAACTACCATGAAGTCCCATTCCTTCTTAAAGTAGCGTAGCAAGCCCTTTTTCCCCAGGGGCGAAGTAACAACCCTGGCATTGGGCATGAGTTCCATGAGCTTCGGCATGCTGCCGGAGTGGTCCATTTCCAGGTGGTTGACTACCATGTAGTCGATTTTCGATGGATCAATCACTTCTTTAATTCTACTGAACATTTCGTCAAACAGGTAATGCTTCACGGTATCCACCAGAGTTATTTTGTCGTCCATTATCAGATAAGAGTTATAAGTGCTGCCCCGCGGTGTCAAGTAGCCGTGAAAGTAACGCAGATTCCAGTCAATTGCTCCGACCCAGTAAACACCGGGTTTAATCTCAACCGGCTTCATAAAAAACCCTCCTTTAAGGTATGCAGACACATCTTCTGTGTTACCTTTAGTTCCGTACTTTAAACAATTTCGCGGAGGAATGTCCTCAACTTTTATCCATAGTATGGTTGCCCGTCCAGATGACTTGTAGTAAACATGATGCCGGTCAACTATATTGAATTATGTTAACATGGTGTATTATAGAAAAGAAATCTTAACATAGCTTTACCAAAAGCTTAAGATTTTATTAAATTCAAAACAAGAATACTCTTTAATAAAAACGTAAGCTTTTGGAAAGAAGCCTGTAATTATTGAGTTTTACAATTAACATACAACAGTTCGGTATAAGGCAAAAAAAATACGAGGAGGAATGAAAGATGAATTTAAAAGGAACACGCACAGAACGCAATTTGCTGATTGCGTTTGCGGGCGAATCGCAAGCCAGAAACCGCTACACATTTTTTGCCTCACAGGCCAGAAAAGAAGGTTATGAACAAATTGCCGCAATTTTTTTAGAGACAGCTGACAACGAAAAAGAACATGCTGAAAGATTATTCAAATTTTTGGAAGGCGGGGACGTGGAGATTACCGCGTCATTTCCTGCCGGAATCATTGGAAACACTTTGGGAAACCTGAAAAACGCCGCAAACGGAGAGCATTACGAGAATACAGCCATGTATCCCGAATTCGCCAGAATTGCTGTAGAAGAGGGATTCAATGACATTGCCGGGGTCTTCAGGTTTATAGCAAAGGCCGAAAAAGGCCATGAAGAGCGCTATGTTAAACTTTATGAGAACATTGAGCAGGGAAAAGTTTTCCGGCGGGAGAATAAGGTGATTTGGAAGTGCCGCAACTGCGGCTACCTGCACGAAGGCAACGAGCCGCCCGAAAACTGCCCGGCATGCGACCATCCCAAGAGTTATTTTGAATTATGGTGTCAGAACTATTAAATACCATTTTTGGTTTGCACCGACAAGTGCCCCGGTAAAGATTGTACATTCTTTTGCCCCGCAAGAGTTTATGAATGGAGAGACGGAAGGATTGCTGTGGGATTTGAAGGGTGCCTGGAATGCGGCGCCTGCAGGATTGCCTGCCCCCAAGGCAATATTCGATGGCGTTACCCCCGGGGGCGGTTACGGTGTACAATTCAGGCTGGCTTAGCGCAAAATGATAGAAATAAAATAGCTGTCCATAAAAAGGGCTGAGGATTTCACCTCAAGCCCTTTTATTTAATTTCCAACAATTTTTTATGCAAGTGGGTTTTATCGTAGAGGAAAAACGGTGGTTTTAACAGAAACGTTTTAGATGCGTGGATTACCGGCGAAAGGAGATGAACTCCCAAATGAATTCCGAGAGACTGACGACTTGTTTTGCGCCCGCAGAACGGGCGCCGGACGAGCATATTGCACAACAAGTAAGGGTTGCGGAAGATTTATTCGGGGCCTGTAGTTTTTTTGACGCACTTCCGTACGTTGTAATGGTTCTCAACCACAACCGCCAGGTAATCCTCTGTAACCGCGGTCTGCTGGACTTACTGGGAGTCGGAGATTATGAATCGGTAAAAGGCCTTCGTCCGGGAGAACTGCTACGCTGTATCCACGCCTGTGAGATGGCCGCTGGTTGCGGAACCACCGAATTCTGCCGTACCTGTGGAGCTATGAACGCTATCCTGGAAAGTCAGTCTGGACATAAAGCTTACCATGAGTGCCGGGTCCTGGTCAACAACGATGCGGGATTGGAAGCGTTGGATCTAGGGGTGACAGCCATGCCGATCCGGCTCAACAACGACGAATTTACTGTACTGTCCATAGTGGATATCAGCGACAAGAAGCGGCGGCACAACCTGGAGCGCATCTTCTTCCATGACGTGATGAATACGGCCGGAGGCTTAATGGGCCTGGCCGAGTTACTGGAAAAAACGGTCGATCCTGCTCTAGTCAAAGAGTTTACACTAGACATTCAATCATCGGCGAAACTGCTGGTGGAACAAATACGGGAACAACGCGATTTGATATTGGCTGAAAAGAATGAACTCAAGGTTAACATGGTACCATTGCGATCTTTAAATTTATTGTCCGAAGTGGTCGCACATTTCGCCATCCATGAAACTTCCCGGGACCGGCAGATCCTGATTGACCCGGCAGCAAAAAATGTGGTTTTCACCAGCAATCCGCAGCTGCTTCACCGGGTACTGGGAAACATGTTAAAAAACGCCCTGGAAGAGTGCAGAGCCGGTGAGGTGATCTGGCTGGGCTGCCGGCTCAAAGACGGGCAGGTTGAATTTTGGGTGAACAATCCGGGAGTTATGCCACAGGAAGTCCAACTGCAGCTTTTTCAGAGATCCTTTTCGACCAAGGGGAACGGTCGCGGGCTGGGTACTTACAGTATGAAGTTGCTCACCGAGCGTTACTTGCACGGGTCCATTACCTTCACGGTGTCGGAAGAGGAAGGGACTACGTTTTTCGCAAGGTTCCCCGGCAATATCCAGGCTACTGGATATAATGAGAAACCTTGAACCCTAAAATACCATCATCAACATGTCGACAGGAAGGGGTGGCGAGTTGCAAGCAGGCATGTTGTTAAAAGAACGATTACTGGCCGGTGAACGGAGCATTCACAAAATAACTGCCTGGCTTTTATTTTTCCTGCTTCTGAATTTCCTGGCAGGCAAGTATTATATGGTTGTTTCGGGGGAAGTCTACCCCGGCATCCATCTGGTTATGGAGTTTGCCACTGTCATTGTAGCGATTAGCGCTTCCCTGATAAGCTGGTATGATTACAAGTACAAGTATGAACTGCGAATGCTGATTCTGTCTCTGACCTTCTGCGTGGTGGCACTGGTCGAATTTGCGCATTCCTTTTCATATGCCGGTATGCCTGATTTCATTACGCCCAACTCTCCCAATAAAGCCTCCACTTATTGGATCATTGCAAGACTTTTACTAAGCACCGGATTGCTTGCGGCAGTTTTTAGCAATAATAAAATTAAAATTATACGCAAATCGTTTTTAATCCTGGCCCTATTTACTCTAGTAAGTCTGGGGCTAATTGTGGCCGTTGCTTTTTACCTGCCCTATCTTCCAGCCATGTATGATTCAGTGGCAGGAAGTCAGACCGGTGTAAAAATAGCTTTGGAATACGTGGTTATGGCCATGCTGGGGCTGGCGGCAATTCGATTGCTGCTGAGAAAGGAACCTGACAGGCAGGATTTTTATCTGTGTCTGGCCCTGATCATTGGAATAATGAGCGACGCAACCTTTACTTTATATGCCAGTGTCTATGACACCTATAATTTACTTGGGCACATATACTTAGTGGCATCCTTTGCCTTTATATTTAAGGCCCTGTCGGAAGAAGCGGTGGGCATGCTTTACGAAGCCAACAGCACCCTGGAGAGGCAAAGGGAGATGCTGGCCGAAACCAACCTCCAGCTTCAGGAGGCGGACCGGCTGAAGGATGAGTTTCTTGCCAATACCAATCACGAACTGCGCTCCCCTCTGACGGCTATTATTGCCTTTACCGAGCTTCTACTGGATGAAAGCACGGGAAAACTAAACGACCTGCAAAGAGACTACGTTCATGAGATCAGCGACAGCAGCAAGGAACTGCTTGGCAGGATTAACGGTTTTTTGGATTTGTCCAAAATCGCCGCGGGCAAGACTGTCCTGTACAGGGAGCATTTTGAGGTTGACGAACTGATTAAAAATATATTTCGACGAATGAAGCCCCTCTTCAACCATAAGGGGGTAACCCTGGAAGTTGCCCGGAATACGAATCAACTTCTAGTTTGGGCCGACAAGGAGAAATCCGGGCAGGTGTTAACCAACCTTCTTTCCAATGCTTTGAAATTCACCGCGCCGGGGGGGAAGGTGGTAGTGGAGTCCAATTCTGGTGTCCCAGAGCGGAATGTTACTATTACTGTAAGAGACACCGGCATTGGCATTGACATACGGGAACAGGAAAAAATTTTTCAACCCTTTCATCAGGTGGACGGCAGCAGCGCAAGGAATTACGGTGGAACGGGAATAGGGCTGACCCTGGCCAGGCAACTGGTGGAACTGCAAGGCGGCACCATCATGGTTTCCAGTCAACAGAATGCCGGCAGCGCCTTTACCTTTACCCTGCCGGCGGAGTAAACAAAAGATTTGGGGAAGGAGGGTTAAATAATGCCATATCGTATTTTAGCGGTTGACGACGATCCGAAAATATTGAAAATTTTGCTGCACTCGCTGGGTAAGGAGGGTTTTGAAGTGCATACCGCCGCCAATGGTGAGGAAGCCCTGCAAAAGGCCAGACAACTCCCTCCTGACCTGGTGGTGCTGGACATCATGATGCCCGGAATGGATGGTTTTGAGACATTCCAGAAGTTAAAGGCCCAGAGGGAGGTTCCGGTAATCATTTTATCGGCCAGGACGGACGAGGTGGACAGGGTGGTAGGATTCCGGATGGGAGTGGATGACTACCAGACCAAGCCATTTAGTCCCACGGAATTAGCCCTACGGGTAAAAGCGGTTTTAAGAAGGGTTGAAGAGCAGAAAGTTCAACCCAATCAGGTTTTAACCTTTGGTGGATTGATCCTGGACTACGGCAAGCGACTGGTCATGGTCGACGGCAGTAAGGTTGAACTCACCCCGAAGGAATTTGAATTGCTCTGGCTGATGGCCTCCAACTCCAACCGGGTATTTACCAAGGCCCACTTGCTGGACAAGATCTGGGACAGTTCCTTTTTGGGCGATGAGAATACTGTTACCGTTCATATCAGGCGATTGCGGGAAAAAATCGAAAGGGACCCTTCCAAACCGATTTATATTAAAACGGTTTGGGGTACAGGATATAAATTCGAGTTTGAAGGATAAAACGTTACGTGTCGATAAAGGCGAGGGTACATCCCGGCGCCTTTTTTATTGTAATAGATTATTAATATTTTCGTAATTGGACCGTAATCAGGGCAAACTATAATTGTCTTATAAGTTGGGGACATTCCTTCGTGAATTTTTAAAGATAAAGAATTATTGCAACACAGAAGGTGTGTCCCCTAACCTTGTAAGGGGGTGAAACCCATGAAACAGGACGAAGGGCCGGAAAAGCCAACCGGTTTGTCCAGGGAACATTTAGAGAAGCATTACAGGCTTTATCCGGCGGCGCATCAGGTAAAAATAAAAGAGATTGAAGCGAGGCTGCTCAGAACCGATATGGCCTGTGTGGACACCACCTACTGCCCCCTGCGTTCCTTGATAAAAGAATACGCGTACGCCCTGAACTCTGTCAGGCTGCATGATTATTATCTCGGGAACATCGGAAAAGCAGGTTCAAAACCCTCTCCCGAGCTGTTGAGCATGCTGGAGCGTGACTTTGGTTCCAGGCAGGAGTGGGAGAAGCAGTTTATTGCCCTTGCCATGTGTTCAAGGGGATGGGTGGTGCTGGGCTTCGACCTGAAAGAAGGCGTATTGAGAAACTTTTTTTCCGATGAGCACTCCGAGGGTGTGTGGTCGGTATTGCCACTACTGGTGCTGGACGTTTACGAGCACGCCTATTACTCTGTTTTTCCCTCCCGGAGCGATTATATTGAAACTTTTTTTAAATACCTTTACTGGGAGGTTGTGAATAATAGACTAACAGTGGCAAGGGAAGTATTTAAAAAGATCGATTCTGATCTATTAAACCTGGGACATTACTTCACGAAACTGTAAAAAAGGTAAGTGATTTAGCCAGCACAAGAAGGTGTCCCCTAACCTTAAAAAAAGGAGGCTGAAATGATGGAAAAGTGGGTATGTACAGTTTGTGGCTATGTTTACGACCCTGCGGAAGGGGCTGATGGGGTACTACCGGGAACACCCTTTGAGAAACTGCCCGACGACTGGGTCTGCCCGGTCTGCGGTGCCGGCAAGGATCAATTTGAGAAAGAGTAACCAGAAGATTGATTCATAAAAAAGTTTCATGTGCTCATGAATGTGGGAAGCCAGCACTTTAATTAGTTATCATTGGGCAGATATTAAGGGAATTCGATTAGGTTATTTACCTTTTGATAGCAATATCAAGAATTTTTAGAGGAGGCTTGATGAAATGACTGAACTGATGCAGGTTTTCAAGTGTGGTATTTGCGGCAATATCGTGGAAGTAATCCACACAGGTAAAGGAGCGCTGGTATGCTGCGGTAAGCCAATGGCTCACATGCTTGAAAACACAGTGGACGCCGCCAAGGAAAAGCACGTGCCTGTTATCGAAAAGTCGGGCGACAGCGTTAAGGTAACCGTAGGCAGCGTGTTGCATCCGATGGAGGAAAAACACTATATAGAGTGGATTGAGTTAATTGTTGACGGCAAGTCCTACCGCAAATTCTTAAACCCCGGCGAATTACCTGTGACCGAGTTCTGTGTGCCGGATGGCAACGAAATCGAGGCCCGTGAATACTGCAACCTGCACGGGGCCTGGAAGGTGAAATTGTAATACTCGGAGTCACTCAAAAAACTGATCCAACTCAAGATACAATTTAGTGATATGGACTATAGATTTGATATTGACGAAATCATGGAAATGAATTATTTGAATAAATCTGAAGTTGTTATAGATTTGCAGAAACATGATACTTGTATCAGGTAAGAATAGTTGAAGTGCTCCTAAAGATGGGGGTGCAGGGCATGTATAATGGGCAATTTACCTGAATGGGCAATGCCCATTTTTTGTTTTTTTGCCGTCCATATCATTTAACTACTATACAAAAGGTTTTTTCTGGATAAAAATAATTGATATTAAAAATAATAATTGCAACTATTTTTGCTTTTCAGGTTAATTTATTAAGGAGGATAACAAATTATGGTTGATTCAGGTAGAGATATACGTTGCACGATCAGCAACTGTCACTACTGGAGTCGGGGTAACAGGTGCAGTGCAGGCGAAATTCTGGTCACCTCGGATACAATGTCAAAATGCCTGCCTGAAATAATTAATGCCCCCTATGCATCTCAAATAACCGAGACTCCTGTAAATAAAAACCATGAATCCTGCTGTAGGACCTTTGTTTTGAAAACGGATTACAATCAAAACCTGGACGGCATTTTAAAAAAATAAAGAACTGTATTCCCATATAACATTTGGAGGGATAATATTTGGAAACAGTGGGCATTGGAATCAGTGTCCCAAGAAAGGAATCGTCGGACAAGGTTACAGGATTGTCGATATATAACACTGATTATACTGCCCCAGGCCTGCTTTACGCCTGGATGGTGACAAGCATCTATGCCCATGCCGCTATCATATCCGTTAACATATCCGAAGCTTTAAAAATGCCCGGTGTTCATGCCGTAATAACAGGGGATTCGTACGACCTGCTATGCGGGCCGGTTATTGAGGACCGCCCCCCTCTTGCCAGGGGAAAGGTGAGATACTTTGGAGAACCGGTGGCCGTTGTGGTGGCCGGCAGCGAAGAAAAGGCAAAAGAGGCGGCGGGAAAGGTTATGGTGGAATATGATCCGCTTCCGGCTGTAAATTCTCCCGCCGGGGCCATAAAAGAGGAAGCACCCCTGGTTCACGAAAAACTAGCCTATTATAAACATGTAAAGCCAGGCGAAATATCTCCCAGGCCGGGAACCAATATAGTCCAGCACGTCAAAATTAGAAAAGGCGATATGAAAACTGGCTGGGAGCAAAGCGAAGTCATAGTGGAATCGCAATTTTCACTTCCACAGTCCAACCATATTGCCATGGAGCCCAGAAATGTGAGGGCCGAAATAAAAGGTGACGGGCGTGTCGTCATACATACCTCCACCCAGGCCCCTTTTGATGTGCAAAAAATGCTGGTCCGGTATTTCAACCTTGATGATACCAGGGTGACTGTTCACGTCCCTCTGGTGGGCGGGGGTTTCGGAGGAAAAACCACTACCCAGCTTGAGATCATTGCCTACCTGGCTTCCAGGGCGGTTGGCGGAAGGCCTGTAAAACTTGTTGAATCAAGAGAGCAGGACATGACCAGCTCACCCTGCCACCTGGGACTTGAGGCCGTGGTAAAACTGGGCGCATCCAGGGACGGAAAAATACAGGCTGCAAAATTTACCTTCATCGTGGATACCGGGGCCTATGCCGATTCCGGGTCAAAAATGACCAGGGCGATGGCAGCGGATTGCACAGGCCCATATAAAATTGATAATGTTTGGTGTGACTCCTGCTGTGTCTATACAAACCATACCTATGTCACGGCATTCAGAGGTTTTGGACGGGTGTCATATGTTTTTTCAATTGAGAGAACAATGGACAAACTGGCCTTCGCCCTGGGGATGGACCCTGTGGAGCTGAGGATTAAAAACTCCCTTAAGTCCGGTGACACCACACCCACCATGGTCAGACTAAACCACAGCAATATCGGGAATATGGCCCAGTGCCTGACCCGGTTGAAAAACCTCATCAATTGGGATGAGGGACAAAGGATAGAAACAGGAAACAACAAGGTAAGGGCCAAGGGTGTAAGCAGCCTGTGGAAGACCTCCAGCAGTCCCCCCGAAGCTACCTCCGGGGCTGTCATCACCATTAATAAAGACGGTACCTTAAATCTCAACGTGGGAGCGGTTGAAATAGGGCCGGGGACGAAAACCAGTCTGGCCCAAATACTGGCAGAAAAATTAAAAATGGACGTAAATAAAATCAATGTGGTAATGGAGGTCAATACCGGGGTCAGTCCCCATCACTGGAAAACCGTGGCCAGTATGACCAACTACATGGTGGGAAATGCGGTTCTGGATGCAGCCGAGGATCTGGCACATCAGTTGCGACACATAGCCGCCATGGTGCTGAAGTGCCCTCCTGAGGTTCTCGAAGTAGGCGGGGGAAAGGTATACATGAAAGAAGAACCAGAAATATTTATTGAAATAAAAGAAATTGGAAATGGGTACGAAAACCCTGGCGGACATTCAATAGGAGGGCAGATCATAGGCCGGGGCAGCTTTATCATGCACCACTTGTTCCTCATGGACCGGGACACCGGCAGGGGAAGGCTTGGCCCGGCCTGGGCTGTGGGTGCCCAGGCGGTGGAGGTGGAGTTTGATACCAGAAGTTACACCTACAAGATACTGAAAGCGGCAACCGTTATTGATGCCGGAAAGGTCCTTAACCCCAAATGCGCCAGAGGTGTTGTAACCGGTGGTATGTGCATGGGACTGGGCTACGGCGTAAGGGAGCGCAGTCTCTATGGACAGGGCGGAAAGAGGGAGAATCCCCAGTTAAGGAGCTACCACCTCATGCGCCTGGGTGAGAATCCCGAATACCTGGTAGGTTTTATTGAGACTCCTCATAAAATCGGACCCTACGGAATGCGGGGCATAGGTGAACACGGAATTATCGGCATCCCGGCCGCCCTTGCCAATGCCCTTTCGTCCGCCGCCCAGGTGGAACTTAATAGCACCCCCCTGACCCCCGAAGCCATTTGGAAGGCTAAAAAGGTGGAAACAAATGATCCCCTTTGATTTCGAATATTATAGAACCTCCTCCCCGGAAGAGGCGGTAATGTTGTTTGAGGATCTGGACATGCTGGGGAAAAGTCCGCTGTACTATAGCGGAGGAACCGAAATAATCAGTTTTTCAAGGCTATACCAGCTTTTTCCCGGGGCTGTCATTGATATAAAGGGAATACCGGATTGTAATGTACTGGAACAGCGGGACGGGAAATTGGTTATCGGGGCTGCCGTAACCCTGAGCCAAATACAGGAAGCAAATGTTTTTCCCCTTTTGAGCCGGTGCGGGGGCCGTGTGGCAGACCATACCATCCGGAACAAAATCACCCTGGGGGGAAATATCTGCGCCAGGATTCCATACCGTGAAGCGATTCTGGCGCTTCTGGTATGTGATGCTGTAATTGTGTTACAGGGCAAAAGCGGAAAAAGACAGGTCAGCATTCATCAGGCATTTAACCGGTACCTGCACCTTGACAAGGGCGAGTTCTTGCTTCAGGTGATCATCGACAGGGAACTGATAAAACTGCCCTTTGCCAGCTATAAAACCACCGCCAACGGGGAGGTCGGCTACCCCCAGGACAGGATTGGCTATCCTGTTGTATCTGCAGCCGGAATTAATAAAGACAGGAAATTAAGGGTTGCCGTCAGCGGAGTTTGCAATTATCCCGTCCGGCCGGCAGAAATTGAAAATATCCTGAATAACACCGGGATTCCCAGGCACGAGAGGATAGACAGGTCGATGGAACATCTTCCCATCATCAGTGATATGGAGGGCTCCGCGGGTTACCGTGAATTTGTTTTGCAAAATATTATCTCCGATATGATGGAAAGGCTGGAGTGCTGTTAATGTTTTCCCTGTTAAAAAGAGAGTTTATGGAACTTAAGGTAAATGGAGAGAAAAAATCAGTGGCCGTAAGGCCGGCTGATACCCTCCTGGATGTGTTGAGAAATCAGCTGGGATTAACCGGGGCAAAACCAAGCTGCAAAAATGGAGATTGCGGCGCCTGCACAGTCCTTATTGACGGGTGGCCGGTCAAGTCCTGCCTGATGCTGGCCGTAGAGGCCGCAGGGCATGAAATTACCACCGTTGAAGGCCTAAAAGATTCCCCTGTCCAAAAGGCTTTTATTGATAATTTTGCCTTTCAGTGCGGTTACTGCACCTCAGGCTTTATAATGAACTGTCACGGGCTGTCGGTAATTCACCCCGGTGCCGATTACGATACTATACGGGAATGGCTGCAGTCAAATCTATGCAGATGCACGGGATATGAGGAAATAACTCAGGCAATAACAACTGTTCTAAAGCAAATAGATTCAAGAGAGTAGTTTTATGCTAAATAATACTAATAAAAAATCATTAACAGCCATTGTACTGTCTGCGGGGCTTTCTTCACGCATGGGAGCGCTTAAGCCGCTTTTGAGCATGGGGAAGTATACGGTTATTGAGAGAGTGGTAAGGTGTTTTAAAGCCGCCGGTATTATGGATATCAGGGTGGTGGTGGGACACCGGTCTGAGGAGATTTCTCATTCACTGCAGGGCACTGAAGTTATGGTGATTAAAAACGACAATTTCAGGGAAGGCATGTTTTCATCAGTGGTTGCCGGAGTCAGGAGTCTGGACCATTCAATAAAAGGATTTTTTTTAATGCCTGCGGATATTCCTTTAATAGAAAAGAATACCCTGGAAATATTGGCGGAAGTTTATGAGAAAAGCGGCGCTGGTTTAGTATATCCATGTTTTAAAGGGCGACGGGGCCACCCGCCCGTAATATCGGCATATTATAAAGCGGCCCTCATGAAATGGGACAGGCCCGGTGGAATGAGATCTTTTCTAAGGCAGTATGAAAGCCGGTCCCTGGACGTTGAGGTTGCCGACCCAGGTATTACAATGGATATGGATACTCCGGAAGAATATCAAAATCTATTAAAGAACTGTCAGGCGGAATTTAATAGCAATTCCGGTTAACCCGGGAAAAAACTCCCTCTTTGAGGGAGTTTTTTCGCCTCACATTTCTATGTATGGCAGGGGTTTAATATAAATCAAGTAAGAAATAATGTAAACTGGAGTGTTTTTATCAGTGGGAAGCAGATTGGAGAATAATATTTACAAAGAACTTCTATTAGCTCTACAGGCGGGTAAAAGAAATCTTTTAATAACTATTTTCAAGCACCCCGAAGAAAATGACCGCTCTGAGAAGATTTTACTGTCCGAAGAATGTATTAACAATTCTAATGGCAGCAAAAATTTTTACCCGGAAGATTTATACCGGGAGGCAGACACTGCCCTGAAAACAGGTTGTGTTTATTACGGCCCGCTGGCAGGTCATGAAAAGGTGTTGATTGAACCTTTTTACCCGGAGCCCCGGCTTGTCATTTTGGGGGGTGGCCATATTGCAGTGCCTTTGGCTGAACTGGGCGCCGGGCTGGGCTATAGGATAACGGTGGTGGATGACCGGCCGTCTTTTGCCGACAGGAACCGGTTTCCTGCAGCAGCAGAGGTTATCTGTGAGGATTTTGAAAAAAGTTTTGACCTTATGTGTCTGAATAAATTCACCTTCCTGGTTATAGCAACCCGGGGACATCGTCATGACCTTTCATGTCTGAGGACGGCGTTAAATTATGATTTGGCTTACCTGGGTATGATAGGGTCCCGCAGGAAAGTGCAATACGCAAGAGAACAGCTTATTGCCGAGGGGCACCGCGAAGAGAAATTAGACAGGGTCTGTGCCCCCATCGGTTTATATATAGGAGCGGTTACTCCCGGGGAAATATCAGTTTCCATAATGGCCCAGATAATATCAGCCAGAAGGATGGGGAGGTTTTACAGCGGCCCGGTATCGATCTGGCCCGAATTTGAGCGTAATGTAATTGTAGAAATGGCCGGGGACGGGGGAAAAAACGGAGCCCTTGTTTCGGTGGTGCATTCAAGAGGTTCGACGCCGAGGAAAGCAGGCGCGAAAATGTTTGTGCAGCGCGATGGTAAAATCCTGGGAAGCATCGGGGGCGGATTAATTGAGGCCATGGCTTCCCGCGAAGCGATGGAGGTCATGGAATATGGTGGTTACAGATATAAACAATTCGATATCAGCGGCGAAATGGCAGAAAATGATGGGATGATTTGCGGTGGATGTGTTGGGTTGGTAATTGAGGCATATTCATGCGCCCGGCCATACACTGAATCAATACAGCTAATTACAAAATGACAGAAGCCACCTCGGCTTACGTTATTCTTATGCCCATTATCACCATCCAACCCGTTCTACTAATATGGTATACCAAGTTTTCTCGTTCCACATCTGGGTATGTAAATTTTAGTTACCGCAATGTTTTGTCAGTGGCAGATTTCCTCAGGTAAGGATGATACAGCGAATCGTACCTTAAGTGACGGCGGTATATCATTATTTTCTCAGTAATATATAAGTTTATTGCTTATGTTTTCTAATTATTTTTTATCATTGAAAATTTAAAAGTCTCTCTAAAATGTTCTTTAGTTGCTATATTAATAATTAAATATTGACAAACTAATAGATCTATATAAATTAGTATAAATTAAAAGGTTAGGAAAAAGACTGCGTAAGATTTGTGAAAACAAATGTGCTGCAGTCTTAATTTATGTAATTGATGGACAAGCAATGAGTCTGTAGTCTGTCTGGTATTCTTGTAAAAAAGGTCTTTTTTTATCCAGTAAATATTTGTGACACTGATTTCATTGCGTCCATATAATAATTTAATGTTAAAAGTTTTAAGAATAGAGGGAAAGTATATGAAATGGCTCTATTTAAACCAGATCCTTGGCCATATTAGTGGAGTATTGGTGCAAGGAGAGGGAAATCCTCTCGTTAAAAATGTTGTAACAAAACGTTACAAAATAGGCACACATACCCTGCTCATTGATTTATATAAAAAAGACAAGGTCGATTCCAATATCTTTAAAAAATCTCAATCTACTGTGGTTGTCACTGACAAACCAAAAGATTTTAAGCATCTGGACGATGATGTGATTGTTGTAAAAGTGAAAGATGTCGATGAAGTATACTGGAAGTTTATCGATTATTATCGCAGTCTATTTGATATCCCGATTATAGGTGTAACAGGGACTTGCGGCAAAACGACCACGAAGGAAATGATTAAACATATTCTTGAAAAGCGGTATAAAGTTCAATCCACCTATAAGAGCCTCAACGGTGGGCATCGAAATCATCGTTATCTCCTTGGAATTGATGAGAACACAGGAGCAGCCGTAATGGAAATGGGAGTGGATTACCCTGGGGATATCATTTTTTACATAAAATATTTCCGCCCTAAGATAAGAATTTTATTAAATATTGATGTTTATCATTTGATTGGTTGTAAAACTCCAGAACTATATTTAAAGACCAAAGCCGAAATATTACACGAATTAGATTCTGTTAACGGATCACTCATCTTAAATGAGGATGACGAGAATATAAGAAAGATCGATGTAAGCAGGTTTCGTAACATTATTCTCTATTTCGGATTTAGCGACAAATGCCATTTTCAAGCAACGAATGTCATCTATGGACAAGGAGGCATGCAGTTTACGCTCCATCATCAAAATCAAAGTTATCAAGTCTTTGTACCTGGCTATGGCAAACACAATGTATATAATGCTCTTGCTGCGATTGCAGCTACTTGGAGTGCAGGCGTAGACATAAAGGAAGCATGCGAGCGATTGGCATCGTTTAATCAGGTCGTCGAACATTTGGAGCTTCGCTCTGGACTGAACGGATGTACCGTCATTGACGATACATGGAATGCAGCTCCTCTTTCGATGTCAGTTGCCCTTCAAGTACTGAAGGAAATTGCCGGCTCAAAAACCAAGGTCGCTGTGGTTGGGTATATGCCCCAGTTAGGGGATGGGGGTTACGCACAGCGTGAGTATGCCAGAATCGGAGAGAAAGTGGTCAAAACTCAGATTGACTTACTTTTTATAGTAAGTGATCAAGCGAAGGAAATCGGCAGAAAAGCCCTGGAACTCGGAATGAATCCAGGTAAAGTTTATTTTTGCAATACCGGAACGGAAATCTACCCAATCCTAAAACACGTCTTAAATGGGGATTCGGTCGTGCTTCTGAAAATCCCGCATCGTGTCATGGTCCAGGACTCCTTTAAAGAACTGAAAGAGAAAATCATCGTTTAATCAATGGGGGGTTCCGCATGAAAAAATTATTTCTCCAAGATATTCTTGGACAGATAGACGGTACTGTCATAAAGGGATCCGGCAATCCTATGATTCAAAATGTCACCTATAGACCACAAAAAATAGGACATCATGCTTTGTTGTTTTATCGTTACAAAGATATGAAAATTGAAAGTCATCTGTTTCGAAAATATAAATCCCCGGTTGTGGTTACGGATAGGCCGGATTATTTTAAAAATGCGGATAAAGATGTCATGCTGGTTAAAGTGACTGATATAGAAGAATCCTTTTGGAAATTTGTTCGTTATTATCGCAATCTTTTTCAAATCCCTGTTATTGGCATAACGGGTACCTGCGGAAAAACAACAACTAAACAAATGGTAAAACACATTTTTAGAAAATATTTCAAAGTTCATTCTACCTTTCTGAGCAACAATCAAAGGTCTCTTAATTTAAAATATTTGCTTGGGATAGATGAAGACACGCAAGCGGCTGTTTTTGAAATGCCTGTCGCCTCTCCAGGCTATTTGACCAATGCCATCCAATATTTTCAGCCTCAAATTAGAATCTTGTTAAATATTGATGTCTACCATTTAATGGATTGCAAAACACCGGAAGCCTATATGAAGGCGAAAACCGAAATCGTTCATGGATTAGATCCCAAAAGCGGCATAATTATCTTAAATGCTGACGACGGAAACATAAAAAAGCTCCTTGATATCAGTAGATTCAAACGGGTAATCCTTTTCGGCTTTAGTGAGGGATGCCATTTTCAAGCGGAAAAAGTCAGTTATGCTGATGGAGGCATGGAGTTTTTACTAAACCACCAAAATCTAACTTACCCAGTCTATGTGCCAGGTTATGGCAAGCATAACGTATACAACGCCCTTGCCGCTATCGCAGCCACATGGAGTGCGGGCTTGGATATAAAGGAATCTTGCGAACGGCTCGCATCATTTGATCAGGTGAACGAACATTTAGAGTTTCGCTCAGGAGTGGGCGGATGTACCATCATTGACGATACATGGAATGTAGCTCCTCTTTCAATGGCATCTTCTCTTGAAGTGCTTCAAGAGGTTTCAGAATCGAAAAGGAAGATCGCACTTTTAGGCTACATGCCCCAACTCGGGGCAAGTGAATACGCGAAACAACAGTATAGGAAGATCGGAGAAAAAGTGTTTGAAACAAAGGTTGACTTACTGTTTGTCGTAAATTATGAAGCACGGGAAATCGGCAGGAGAGCCCTGGAACTTGGAATGGATTCAAGAAAAGTTTATTTTTGCAATAGCGCATCGGAAATCTATAAGTTTCTTAAACCTTTTTTAGATATAGATTCTATAATACTTCTTAAAATTCCTCACCGTGTTATGGTTCAAGATTCATTCAAAAAGTTAAAGCAGAAAATTATGACTTAGCATAAATCTTATATCAGCTTGAGGAATAAAAGAAATATTAAGAAGAAGGGGACATCATTGAAAAAAACAACTCAATTAAGAAGTCTTATCATTTCTGACCACTTGGAGTTTATTATGGAGGCTCATAACGGTTTAACAGCGAAAATTGTGGAAGAAGCTGGGTTCAAAGGCATTTGGGGCAGCGGACTTTCAATATCTGCCTCGATGGGAGTAAGAGATAATAACGAAGCTTCATGGACACAAATACTAGAAGTCTTAGAGTTTATGAGTGACGCCACATCCATACCGATTTTGCTGGATGGCGATACCGGTTACGGAAACTTCAACAACGCCAGACGGCTTGTAAAAAAATTGGAATCAAGACAGATCGCTGGAGTCTGTATCGAGGATAAATTATTTCCCAAAACAAATTCTTTTATCAGCGGGGAAGCACAGCCACTTGCAAACATCGAAGAATTTTGCGGAAAAATTAAATCGATGAAAGACAGCCAGACCGATGATGATTTCGTTGTCGTTTCCAGGGTGGAAGCCTTTATAGCCGGCTGGGGGCTGGGAGAAGCCCTTCGTCGCGCCGAAGCCTATCAGCAAGCGGGAACTGATGCTATCCTGATTCACAGCAAAAGAAGCGATGATGCTGAAATTCAAGCGTTCATGAAAGAGTGGGGAGGGAGGCTACCCGTTGTTCTTGTTCCCACAAAATATTATTCTGTTCCAACGCAAAAGTTTATAGAATCGGGTGCCAGTCTCGTAATTTGGGCCAATCATAATCTGAGAGCAGCGATTACAGTAATGCAAAAAACTACACAACAAATCCGACAAGAACAGAGTCTCATTAATATAGAACCTTATGTCGTTTCCGTAGACGAAGTATTCAGGCTCCAGGGAGCAAATGAATTGAAGCAAGCGGAGAAAAAATATCTCCCGGTCTCCGGGAAAAAAATAAATGTAATAATATTGGCGGCCAGCCGCGGCGATATGGAGGAGCTAACTGCAGAAGTTCCGAAGACGCTACTTGAAATCGGAGGAAGATCGTTGCTGACGACCCAGATTGATGAATTTAATAAGATAGGCATCAAAGATATTTGCGTAGTAAGAGGCTATGCTAAAGACAAGGTTACTGCAGCGAATTTCTCAGTTATTGACAATGATCTTTTTGCGGAATCGAAAGAACTCTACTCACTGTATCTTGCCAGGGAACATATTAAGGAGAATACCGTTATAAGCTATGGGGATATAATTTTCAAAAATTATATCCTCAACGATCTCCTTAATGATATGAGTGACATTACCCTAATTGTAGATGCTGATGTCGAAACTGTTGGTAATAATAAAGACTTCGTATCCACCAACATTCCCTATTCCAGGAAACTTTACTCCAGTACCGTGAAATTTGTCAAAATGTCTGAGAACTTGAAAGCAGAAGAAATCCATGGTGAATTTATCGGTCTCTGGAAGGTGACAAAAAACGGTTCCGACATAGTAAAAAAAGCTATAACAGAATTGTCGAAAAGAGCAGACTTCAAAAAATTGGCGATGGCGGACCTTTTCAATTACATCAGTACTTCGTATCCTTTAGGGGTCAAATATATCAAGGGCTCCTGGCTGGATATTGATACCATCCGGGACCTGGAAAAGGCTGGTGATTTATTTGATCAGCACTAAAAGTTTCGGCGAAGAATTAAAAAAGCTGGGATTCGATTTTTACAGCGGGGTGCCTTGCTCTTTTCTGAAAAATCTAATTAATTATGCAACTAATTATTGTAACTACTTGGCGGCAACCAATGAGGGTGAAGCAGTTGCGATTGCTGCAGGGGCCTTCCTTGCAGGGAAAAAGCCGGTGGTTCTAATGCAAAATTCAGGCTTAACGAACGCCGTATCTCCATTAGTATCTCTAAATTATCCTTTCGAACTTCCTGTACTTGGTTTTGTCGGCTTAAGAGGTGAACCCGGAATCCCTGATGAACCGCAGCACCAGCTGATAGGCCGCATCACAACGCAAATGCTGGATTTGTTAGAAATTCAATGGGAATATTTATCTACCGATTTTGATGAGGTAAAAAAACAACTCCTGCAGGCTTATTCATGTATCGAATCTAAACAGCCCTTTTTCTTTGTTGTCAAAAAAGATACGTTTGAAAAAGAGCAATTGACTGACTCCCAAAAAAGATTAAGCAAAAATATGTTTAAAAGCGGGAGAACTAAAGCTGACCAGTTTCCGAAGCGATTTGAAACATTGCGCCTAATTAATTCATTAAAGGATGTCAAAACAGTCCAACTGACTACAACCGGAAAAACTGGGCGGGAACTGTACGAGATTGAAGATAGCTCGAATAATCTTTACATGGTGGGTTCCATGGGTTGTGTAAGTTCTCTGGGACTTGGACTTGCGCTGACCAAAAAAGATAAGGACATCGTCGTCATCGAAGGCGACGGAGCCCTGCTCATGCGCATGGGCAACTTGGCTACGAATGGCTACTATGGCCCACCTAATATGTTGCATATTCTGCTGGATAATAACATGCATGAGTCTACAGGAGGACAGAGTACCGTATCGCATAATATAAACTTTGTAGAGATTGCAGCCGCTTGCGGCTATACGAAATCCATTTATGTTCATAACCTTGTAGAATTGGAATCCCATATCAAGGATTGGAAACGAGAAAAGAATCTGACCTTTCTATACTTGAAAATTGCGAAGGGATCTTTAGATGGTCTTGGCAGGCCGAAAATGAAGCCCCATGAAGTAAAAGAAAGACTGAAGGTGTTTCTCGATGGTTAAAACTGCAGTGATTTTGGCGGCTGGAATGGGCACACGGCTGCGTGAAATAACAAAAGATCAGCCTAAAGGCATGTTAGTAATTGATGAAAAGCCTATTATAGAGCAGTCTATTTGCAAATTAATTGAGATGGGTATCGATCGGATTGTCATTGGAACAGGCTATTTGGCCGAAGCGTATGAGCGTTTGGCCTTGCAATACCCGCAAATTGAATGTGTCCGTAATGACGAATACGAGAAAACAGGTAGCATGTATACCCTTTACAATTTGAAGGACCATATTTCAGATGATATTCTCCTTCTTGAGTGCGACCTGATCTATGAAAAAAATCCTTTGGAATTATTAATCAAGCATAAAGAACGAAACGTGATTTTGGCAAGTGAGTTGACAGGTTCAAAGGATGAAGTGTTTATAGAAACCGATGAATTTCATCTGCTGGTCAATATGTCGAAAAACAGAAACAAACTTAGCAATATCTATGCCGAATTAGTAGGTATTACGAAAATATCATATAACACCTTTCAAGCGATGTGCCACTATGCCACGTCTAGTCAGTATGATAGCTCCAAGCTCAATTATGAAGATACTCTTGTCGGCATTTCTAAAAACATTAAAATATACGTTCAAAAGTTAAGGAATTTTGCCTGGTGTGAAATAGATGATAAGAATCATTTGTTGCGGGCAAAGCATTATATATATCCCATCATTAAAGCAAAGGAAAAGACTTACCCTCCAGTTAAAAGGAATATCTTACTCAACCCGGGCCCTGCGACAACGACGGATACAGTAAAATACGCACAAGTCGTACCTGACATTTGTCCAAGAGAAAGAGAGTTTGGTGATATAATGCAGTTTATTTCCACCGAACTCACGAGATTTGTTGCAGATCCAGAGGAATATACTGCCGTATTGTTCGGGGGATCCGGTACCGCAGTCGTTGAGTCGATTTTGAGCTCAGTTATCGGTGAAGATACAGTGCTCATCATCAATAACGGTGTATATGGAAGAAGAATGTGCCAGATTGCGGAGGTGTATGGATTAAAGTATCTAGAATATCAAAGTGCTCCTGACGAAGCCCTGGATCTTGCCTCGCTGGAAGATATCATTCAAAATTCCATACGTAAAATCTCGTACCTGGCCGTCGTACATAACGAAACAACAACAGGTCTTCTGAATGATATTGGATCGATAGGTCAGCTATGTAAAAAATATCATGTTTACATGATCGTCGATGCCGTGAGCTCCTATGGAGCGATCCCGATTGATATGAACGTAATGAATATTAGTTATCTTGCAGCTTCTTCCAATAAAAATATTCAAGGAATGGCTGGTGTCGGGTTAGTAATTGCCAATAAGGCACAATTAGAAACGACCGGATGCCTGAAACCTCAAAATTTCTATCTTCATCTTTACGAACAGTATAAATATTTTATAGACACCAAGCAGATGCGCTTCACCCCGCCGGTACAGACACTTTATGCTCTAAAGCAAGCTATTATAGAGACACGTCTGGAAGGTATAAAAGAAAGGTATAGCAGATACTCAGAAGCATGGGAAGTTTTGATCGACGGCATCACACGGCTTGGTTTAACCCATCTGGTAAAGAAAGAACATCATTCCCGAATTATAACAGCAATTATTGAGCCTAACACCCCCAACTATGATTTTGAGGAGATGCATGATTATTTCTATCGCTACGGGTATACCATTTACCCAGGAAAGCTTGACGCTAAGAATACCTTTAGAGTTGCCAATATAGGGGATATTACCCACGATGACATGAAATTATTTGTGAGTTTACTTAAGCAGTATCTAATAAGTATTAGTTATTATTCAATTGGGGACATTCCTTCTCGAACTTGTTAAGAAGTAAGTTTTTATACCAGCGCCAGAAGGTGTGTCCCCTTACCTTAGAGGAGAGAGATTAATGGCAATTCCAAAACATAGATTAGCAACCTCAGTGGCCGTAATGAACAACGAGAAAAAGATACTTTTGATCAAGAACTGGAAAAGGGGCTGGGAATTTCCGGGAGGTTATGTGGAAAATGGTGAATCTGTCAAAGCAGCGGCAATAAGGGAGGTCAAGGAAGAAGCGGGCATCGAAATTCAATTGATCAAGTTTTGTGGTATCACACAATACGTAAAAAATAGCAGTTGTACGTTAACATTTCTGGGCGCGCCGGTAAACAATGACAAATTAATAGCACGCGATGATGCTATAGATGCAGGCTACTTTTCTATTGATGAGGCATTATTAAAGGTTGAGCGTAAAACCTATAGGGAGACAATAATCAATTGTTTCAATGATGATGAACATATCTTTTTGATAGAAAGCTAAGTCTTATCATCCATAGCAATAAATTCAAATTAAGGATCTGAAATTATGTCTGTTTCTTATGTCTCCTTATCAACAGAAGAAGCAATTGACAGATACAAAGCAAATTATTATAGCTACGTCAAACATGAATTGGAAAAAGTGGAGCAGTACCGGGAAATGTATCAAAACATAAGGGGAAGTCTTGCCGACCAAGTGTTGGAACGCGCGATATGGTATATGGATCATGGCTACACCGTATATGGCAACGGTTTCAACTCATACCATTCCGATGGAGTCGTCGATTGCTCAGGATTCACAAAATTGGTCTATGGCGATTTTGGTTTTGAGTTAACAGGTATCGCAAAAAAATACGATCAGGTCGGTACTAGAGTTAAATGTGTATATCCGATGAAAACCAATAAATATTGGCACCTGGAAGGGGTGGAAAATCTTCTGCCCGGAGATATATTAACCTGGTGGAAAGACCGTTCCAACGGTTATAGATACATCAGCCATGTTGCAATTTACATGGGACAAATCAAAGGAAACCCCGCGGTGATTGGCACGACTAGAGGTACTCCAACGGCAATTGGTATTAACACCAAGTTTAGATATTGGTGGGGTAAGTGTTTCTATAGAGCTCAGCGAATTTTGCCGGAAGGCTCGTGGACGCCGGGAAAAGTGATTGCCGGTCATGAAGATAATGGGCCGGCCATCCCCAAACAATATGTTCTACCGCCACAAAAGCCTATTGTCATGCCTGAGAATCTGGGTCAATGATGTGTCAATCTCTAATGAGGTGGTGTTTAATCTAATAAGAAAAGGGGACACACCTCTCTTCAGAGCCTAGCTCTGGGGGTCAGAGGAATGTCCCCGATTGGAATGGCTTTAGGGTCGGAGGAATGTCCCCAATGTATGACAGGAAAGAGGAGAACTAGTGCAAACCGAAACTGTTAATCTCGGCTTTATATACGATGCCAAAAAACAACAACATGTTATCAAAAGAATGGTTGATCATTTCAGACAATTTTCAAAAGAATATAAAATAAGGCTCGTTTTATTTACACTAGAAAATTTAGACATCAAAGAGCAGATCATTAATGGTACAACCATAACTAGTAATGATATAAGGCAAGAACATGCCGCATTACCCCCTCTTATATATAATTTTGCCATGCATTACACCGTAAACCAAATTGGGATCATGAGAAATTTAAGGAAAATGGATAATGTCACTGTTATCAATCCAATTAATCGATTTATTCAAGACATTATTTTTGAAATGCTAACTACTTTAACAGGCTCTCAACAATTTCTCTTACCCTCTGCTACATTTAACGAATCTACTCTTACCGAGTATCTTAATAATAAATACCATACGCTGTTTCTCCTACCGAAAAAAACATTCCATCCACCTAAAGCTGTTGTTATCAAAAGATTTCGAAAAAACCATTATATGATTTGCTTCGGCCAGAATGGAAAAATGTGCAGCAAGGATGATCTTCTAGACTATATCAAAAAAATGATAAACAATAAAAAATATATTCTGATGAAGGGTATAAAATATTTTCATTGGGGGAAAGGACCCCTGGAAGCCAGGGTCTATCTTCAGAAGGGCGCTGGAGGCGAATGGTCAAACATAACGATAAGTGCCAAAAGTTGCATATTTTCAAGAGATAACTTTTATGGTACAAAAATAAACAATATTCTTAACGGTTTTATAACGAATGAAATTAAAGATATTGAACAAAAATTGGCTGATATTTCTTTAAGAATTTGCAGATTTTTTGATTTTTACATTCCCTTTCTGGGAAGCTGCACAATTGATTATATTTTTGACGAGGACCATTGTCCCTACCTTGTTTATGTTGGAGGTTTTGAACAGAATCAATACCTGTATCTCTCCATGGACCCGACGGTACAATATAAACTTCTAAATAAAGCTTTTCACTATCTTCTGTTTCTAGCGAATTACAGTAACGAAAAAGGGTGAGAAGATGATATGGATAAAAGCTCAAATAGAGGATACGCGCCCCTTTGAACATTTCACAAATATCATATATGTTTCCGAGAGTCTCGCGGATAAACTTAAGACACAGACCCAATTGTTTTTTGGCCAGACGGAAATCACAATCAGTGTGCAGGTATTTTCAGCCATACCCGAATGCATGGGAACTCAATTTCATGATCCTGCTCCCATCCGATTTTCTCCAAATGTGTTTATGCAGCTTTTGATTCAAGAGTCGGCCATATATCAGATGCACTATACCGAAACGACGATTAATATTGGTCCGGTTATTGGCTTTTTGCTTGGTGATCAGCATTATTACTATCATCATCGCCGGTTGAAGGAACTAACATATGCTATGGGGGTTTATGAAAAAGTGGGAGGCCTTTTCATCGCCTTCAGACAATGCTCTATAAGTTGGCAAGAGATGTGTATTTACGGCCTATATTTCAACTACGGAATCCAAAGGTGGCAGTATGGTAAACTGCCTCTACCATCAGTGGTTTATAGGAGGGGCTTTATTACTAATAATAATTTTGTCAATAAATGCAACAACCTTTTAAATTGGAAAATTTTTAATGAAGTAAGGTTTGATAAATGGCAGTTTTATAATCAATTAAAGGAAAATAATGTCTTGCATAAGCACTTGCCAGAAACCTCATTATTAACCGTTGACAACTTATCAAAATTCCTCAGTAAATATTCAAAAGTCATACTGAAACCGACTAAACTTTCAAGAGGTAGAGGGATCTCGATCCTCACATCAGGCCGTGATGGGGATCTGGAAGTTCATGATTATCGACGGTTTACAGACTTCAAAATTCCCACATCACAATTGGCGGATTATTTATATGAAGGTAAGTACCTGCAATGCGACTATATCATTCAGCGCTTTTTGGATGTGCCTCGAATTAACGGCTGTCCTTGGGATATACGGGTGGTTATGCAAAAAAACAGATGGAAGAAGTGGGTATGCAATGGAATAGAGTGCCGCCTTGCCGGAGCGGGTAAGCTAATAACAAATATTTCAAGTGGAGGTAGAGCCCTCGAGCTGAATGAAGTTTTGCAACTAGCCTTTGGGACCGAAATAGATCCCATTCAAGTCGGCAAAGATATTGGCTCGATTTCCATGGAATTTTGCGAAATGATGGATAGAACAGGATTCCGTTTTGCAGAATTTGGATTGGATCTTGCCATTGACCAAAAATTGCATTACTGGTTTATAGAAGCAAATGTTCGCCCAACCTTTAATGGATTTAAAACGTTGGATGATCGGATCTACCAACAGATATGCTACGAACCAATTCTTTATTCGGCTTCTATCGCCGGTTTTGGCTGGGAGGATAACGATGGAACCTCAATACAACATCATTCCTGACCTGCAAGATCAAAACTGCCTAACGATTAATCCTAATACAGCAAAACGAAAAAATATTTTGATTCAGAAAAAGTGGTTTCTTCGTTTTGGTATTCAAGTGTTGGAAATTAAGCTCAAAACATCACCTAGAATTAACGAAAATGAAGTAAAATTGTCCCTCAGTATGATTGACTCTTTAAATATCCCGCTGAGTTGTCGTTATGAAATCCGTCCGGTGGAAAATGAAATAATTATAGGACCGTATATCGGGATTCTTGTTACATCAAAGAAAGATTACCTGGAACGAAGTGTCCAATATTTAACCAGCTATTTATACGATTATGCACATATTGGCGGGGCAGTAGTTGCTTTTTCACTGGAAGGTATCGATCCGGCCAAAAATTCAATAGATGGATATATTTTTAATCCGGAAACAAATAAATGGGAGCAAGGCTTTTATTCTTACCCGGCCGCTGTGTTTAAAATCACCTATCTCAACAAACGTTGGAGAAATTATTTTCAAACGGTTTACGGCAATCGAATATTTAATAGTTATGTGTTTAATAAGTGGGAAATGTATAAATGGTTACGTCAACTGCCTCAATTAAACCGGCATTTACCTAAGACTAGCCTCTACAAAGATCCAAAAGATCTTGAATCCTTTTTGCATCTTCACCAGCAAATTTATGTGAAACCGGTCAACGGGAGCCATGGTGTGGGAATTTATAAGGTTTCAAAAATGGGGGAATATCTTAAAATTGATTATGATCAAGACGGTGTTCATTATAGTTTCTCCCTATCTAACATCTTTGACCTTGCTGAATTCTTCAGAAGCCAGTTTAAGAGAAAGAAGTATATACTGCAGCAGGCAATTAACCTGATTTCCATTGAGGGCAAAAACATTGATTTCCGTATAGTTATGGCGAAAAACCAGGCCGGTGTTTGGAAGGATATGATAATGGTCGCAAAGTACGGGAAAAGTGGAAGCATTGTGACGAATATTAAATCTGGCGGCTCAGCCGAAATTGGAGAAATTACACTAAAAAGGATGTTCGATTTATCAAACGAAAAGGTCTGCCAGTGGCGACAAAAAATATCACACATCATACTTGAAGCCGTTAAAAGTATCGAACAATTTGGGGTGCACTGTGGAAATTTAGGTATTGATATAGCCATTGATACACAAAAAAGGATTTGGATCATTGAAATGAACAATCTGAACCCTGACCCGCTTATAGCACTTGATGTCAATAACCAAAAACTATTTTATCAAATCAAGCATATGAATATGCTATATGCCAAAAAACTTGCCGGATTTCCAGAGGAGGTATTTTAATAAAATTATAAGGACTGTTGCAGGTATTTTAAAAGTCTTTTATAATTAACTCAACTTCCTCACATGAAGAATTGCTTTAAGCCCTTGATTTTATTGAGTTTTTTCGTCTAAAACCAACAAAAACAAACCTACTTTTGGTAAAATAGAGTTAGCCAAAACAACCAAAATACCAAAAGAGAGGGATGTTTTATGCCATTTATTTTATCAGGAAGATATTCAATTGAAAATCAAACACAATCAAATATTGAAAATTTCATGAATAAATTTCAAATTGGCAAAAAACTATGGAATTCTAATTTAAAAAAGGAAAAGGGATATTCCTGCATACAAATCTTTAAAATCCTTTTTGCGCTGGTTTTTATTGGCAAGAATCTATTTCAGTTCCCCGAATCAAAAGGGTCTGAAGAAAGCCCGGAAAAAATTCATTCTATAGATTTCTAAATTCCTCACGGTATAACTGGCGGAAGTTTCTCCTAATGTTAAGCTCCCAGGTGATCAAGGATACCGTTTCAATACTCACATCAGAGGAACGGGCAAAAGTGCTCATAATTGATGATTCTGTATATAACCGTAGCCGCAGTAAAACCGTGGAGCTGCTGGCCAATGTTCGTGACCATGCAAGAAAAAAATATCTAAACGGATTTCGCATGCTAACCCTAGGCTGGTCTGATGGGAACACCTTTTTGCCACTGGCATTTTCCTTATTAAGTTCAAAAGACAAGAAAAGCCGAATTAATGAGATCAATCCGGATATCGATAAGCGCACAAATGGTTACAAGTTAAGGAAGGAAAGTATCAAAAAGTCTACTGATACCATGTTATATTTATTGGACCAGGTTATACCTTACGACATTCTTGCACAATATCTGCTTTTTGATAGCTGGTTTTCTTTTCCGAATGTAATTCTTAAAGCAATAGAGCGCAATCTGCATGTTATTTGTATGCTCAAGTCAATGCCAAAGGTGTTCTGCCAGTATATGGATAAATCCATGAATCTTCCCAAGCTATGCCATTTCCTTTGCTAAGAAAAACAGCGTTGATCCTGCAGCTATGAATAACGCTATTACCAACATTGTCCGTGTAGTCAAGGAGAATAATTACGACGGCATTAACATTGATTTTGAATTCATTCCCACCACAGAGCATATGGACTTCAGCGTAGACCGTGATAAAATGACCCTGTTTGTGAAAAAATTAAACGGACAACTTAAGAAAATGAATAAGGAGACCCATATGAGTGTGCTTCCCCATGTGGGTGTGAGTAAAGAAATGTCAGGGGTGTACGATTATGGCGGTCAGTCTCCTTATGTAGACAAGGTTACTATCATGACCTACGATCACAGTCAGGCAGGCAGCCCCCCCGGTCCTCTGGCCCCCTTCTCATGGGTCGAACAAAACATAAAAACGGCCATTAATCAGGGCTTCATGTCGGGTCAGATTTGTCTTGGCGTTGCCACCTACGGCTACGACTGGCCGGCCAAACAACCCAACGGTTTTTCCGTGCCCACCAGGCAGATTAATGAACAGTCCAGGATAAAGGGTTATAATATCAAATGGAGCGACCAATATCAGGAGCCTTATTACACCTACCCCGGCGAAGGGGGAGTGGAAAGGGAGGTCTGGTTTGAAAATGCGCTACCCTCCAAAGCAAAATCAATCTGGTTAAAAAGTATAATCTGTCCGGGATTTGCATCTGGCGCCTTGGCTTTGAAGACGAACAATTCTGGAAGGTTATAGAAAAAAATTGGGGTAAAAAATAAAGCTCACCAAAACCACTCCGGTATAAGAACGGAGTGGTTTTATTACTAAAGCTGTTTTTAGGCGGTTTTAGTGTAGATAAAATTTGACTATGCTGGCCATAATAAAACAAATACTTAATAAGGAGGGGTAAATGGGTTGAAATTATCTCCGGGAGAAAGATCCATTCTTGCAACTTTTCCCTTCAGCGATAAGGCCCAGAAAGCCGAAAAGCAATTGAAAAATGAGGGATTTGAAAATGTTCAGGTAGATAGAATTTCCCGCTACGGAGTTACCTATAACGCTGATTACAACAACCCTATCAATAATGCCATAACAGAAACCGGCCCCACCATATACTCCAACAGCCAGGGTGTTTCCAATCAGGATGCCAGGATATTGATGGCCGCGGACCCTTCCGTTAGCGGCTACGGGGACATTGACTACGGGCAGGCCGGAGGCAAGGCTTTTCTGCTAACGGTGGTGGATTCCGACGACAAAATGAACCGGGCGGAGGAAATTATCAGGGAGAACGGGGGCACTTTCTAGGAGACTCTTCGGTTTTTTTTGCTATACTCTCCTGTTACCCGTGGGATTTTGCAGGGCAAAACTGCCCTTCAAAATCCCCGAAAGAGACTGTTCCCATTGTATTATTTACATACTGCGCCCTGGCTGCAGGATGAAACCAGTTTAATGTATTTTGATAGATAACCTTCTCTTATTTTAGGCTCTATAGGTTTCCATTTCTTTTTTCTGTTTTCTAAAACTTTCGGGTCCACTAAAAGGTTCAATGTTCTTTTCTGTAAATCGTATTCAATCCTGTCATTTTCCTCAATTAGTGCGATAGTTCCGCCAACATATGCTTCAGGTGAAACATGCCCGATGCAATTACCCCGGGTTCCACCCGAAAATCTCCCGTCTGTCAGTAATGCTACGCAATCGCCGAGGCCAAGACCCATCAACGCTGATGAAGGTGATAACATTTCACGCATTCCCGGCCCACCTTTAGGGCCTTCATATCGTATTACTATAAAATCACCTGCTGTAATTTGATTTGATAGAATTGCCATCATCGCGTCATCTTCACCATCAAACACCCTGGCTGTTCCTGTAAAGCTATTCATATTTGCGCTCATTGCCGAGGCTTTGACAACAGCGCCTTCCGGCGCTAAATTTCCAAATAATATAGCAATGCCGCCTTCGCTTTTTATAGGATTATTTAAAGGGCGAATGACATCCGTATCCGAAATATAACTTTCATCGGCAATTTCAAAAATAGATTTGCCTGAAACCGTGATGTGATCCTTCAACAGGGGCTTGATGGTTTTCATAACAGCCGGTATACCGCCCGCATATTCCAAATCTTCCATTGTATAGTCGCCGGAAGGCTGGATATGAGAGATATAAGAAGCCTTCGAATTAATTGTAATGAAATCATCATAGGTTAAATCAATTTTGCCTTCACAAGCTATAGCAGGTAGATGCAGTACGGTGTTGGTCGAGCCGCCGAGGGCCATATCTACAAAGATAGCATTTTTAAGCACGGTTTTATCCATGATCTTTCGAATAGTAATATTATCATTTACCAATTCAACAATTCTCTCACCACTTTCAAAAGCAATCCTTCTTTTTTTGGCAGACACGGCAAGAGATGTTCCACAACCCGGCAGGGAAATACCCATTGCTTCACACAGGCAAGCCATTGTGTTGGCGGTATAGAGTCCCTGGCAGGCACCTGCGCCGGGGCAGGCTTCCATTTGGAAACATTCCAACTCTTTTTCCGATATTTTCCCTGCTTTATATTGGCCAACGGCTTCAAAGGTATTTTTAATTAATGTAAGTTTTTCTCCCTTGTATCGGCCATTCAACATGGGTCCTGCTGTTACAACAATTATAGGAATATCGAGCCGCAAAGCACCCATAAGCATTCCCGGGGTAATCTTGTCGCAATTGGTGAGTAAAACCATTCCATCTAAAGCATGTGCTTTTCCTACTGACTCTATGGTGTCTGCAATCAGTTCACGGGAGGGTAGTGAGTAATGCATCCCAGCATGACCCATGGTAATACCATCACAAATTGCAGGAACGCCAAAAATAAAAGATTGCCCTCCACCTGAGTGTATCCCTTTCTCAATAAACCTTTCTAAATTTCTCATGTCTATATGACCGGGAACTAAATCGGAAAAACTGCTGGCTATCCCAATAAAAGGCCTCTTTAATGCCCCTTTGGCTACTCCTGTTGCGTGTAGTAAGGCAATAGATCCAGACCTTTCGTACCCTTTTTTTATATCATAACTATTCATTTTTATACCTCCATATAAATAAACCCAAAGTTGCAGGTCGTTTATTTATAGCCTTTCATATAATTCCCGCATAGGTCGTAGGATATTTTTTTTCATCATAAGTGATGCTGAATTACTATCATTTAATATAAATGCTTTAATCAGCTGCTCATGCTCATCTATAGATGCATGATCCAATGCGCTGATTTGTTTTAGGAACAAATACTTAAATCTTCGTATATGCATTTGTAAGTTGGAGGTGAATATTGATACATATGAATTATCGGCTATTTCCACGATATAATTATGAAACTCTTCGTCATATTCCATAGCTTTGTAGGGTTGACCCTGGCCTAACAATGAAGCAAATTCCATGTTGATATTTCTTAATTTTTCGATCTGCTCATTTGAAATGATTATTGCAACTGTTTCAGCAGCCAGGGATTGCAATGCTGCAAATGGAGGATAAATCTTTAAAATATCATCCTTTACAATTCTCGTAACACGTGTTTCTTTTCCCTGATGTATTTCTACGAACCCTTGCATCTCAAGGATTTGAAAAGCTTCACGAACCGGTGTCCTGCTAACACCAATGGCTTCAGCAAGCTCTGAATCAATCAACTTTTCACCGGACACAAGAGTCCCATCAATTATCCACCGTTGTAGCTGACTTAAAACTCTCTCTTTTGCACTAATCTTGGTTAATGCAGAAAAATTTTCGGGAATTGGCATACTTTATCACCACCTCAAAATATACATGCAATATATCGCATATATATACTGCTGTCAATGGTAGTTTAATACCTGCCATCCTGGAAAATACTATATAATGAGAAATGGCAGGGATATTATGAACGGACAAGCGGAATTAGCACTCAGGCTGCTGTTGTCATTTATGGTGGGGATTTTATTCGGGCTGGAAAGGGAAAAACGCCAAAAGCCTGCCGGGTTGCGTACCCATGCACTGGTTTGCCTTGGCGCGTCGCTTTTTACCATAGCTGGTATTACCGGATTTCCTCCTGCTGACCAGGATGCGGTGGTCAGAAATATAGATCCCGCCAGGGTGGCCGCTCAGATTGTGACTGGAGTGGGTTTTATCGGCGGAGGTATTATTTTCAAGGACCACAACCACATAAGGGGTATTACCACAGCGGCCAGCATCTGGCTAACTGCGGGTCTCGGGATGGGTCTTGGCGCAGGATTATACCTTCTGAGCGGGGTGGCGGCTGTGCTGGGCCTGATAGGGCTGAAGCTGGACCGGCTGTTGCAACAGAAAATACAATGAAGATCACCGTTCTTAACTTTTTATGAACTTTTTTAGTTCTGCCGTGACAAGCTCAATGATCTCCGGCAACCGGGGGTCATTAGAGGCAGCCGGCAATTTTTGCCTTTTATGCAAATTGTTTGGCTAAATCCACCAAACGATCTTACCCCCGAGTTTTCGGGGATAGCCGGAATATAAATTCTTTTGATTTGTTCCAGGGTTGTCTTATTCCAGGCGTGTGGCACCACATCAAGGCTATTCCAGTAACGGCTGATATCCTTTAAAACCCTGTTCGAATACTGAAAGAAAGCGTTTTCCCAGCCGTAGGTCCTGCAGTCTGCATAGTGGAAACTGATAAATACCAGTTCCCGGCATGCCTGGTCATGAAGCGGGGGTCACGGCTCCGCATCCAAACGGGGTAGTACCCTTTTTGATACACCCGATACCCGTCAACGTTCACGCCTGGGAACCCATGGCCCTGGCGGTTGGGGGGTCCCCAGGCCATTGGGAAGGCTACACGGTCCGGAGCCTGGTTTTAAAAGTTGCGCTTAATGCGCCCAATGCGCAATACCGAAAGGGGCTGAGATTGCGGACCTTGACAATGGGAAAGACCATGATAGCCTAAACAGGCTGCCCCCTGACCCCATAAGAACGGCCCAAAAGCAGGGGGGCTGCCCCGGCAGCTAGGAATCATGGTCTGAGGGTCCCACTGTCAAGGCCCGCCTCGCAACCAATGCGCGCCCAACACCAAACCACACCACCACAGCGCACCATACCAACCAAACTTAATCGGCTACAATTTTATGTTCGACGGGTGGTAATATATTGCGTTATTGCTGAGATGGAAAAAAGCAAATTCCTATCATTTATCATTTCATTTATCATTATCATTCTATCATTGTCAAATGATTTATCTCTACCCAGATCTCTTTATCAAAAAGAGCCAGCATTGATCGAGGATCAATTTTCCATCCTGTCTCTCTTTTATTCATAAAAATCATCATGTTTTTCCGGTATTCATTGTATGAATCTCTGTATACCACTCCCACATCAACATTAAAACTATTCTGGTCTTCATTTTTAATTCGATCTACTCTGACAGATTTTATGCCCTCAATCCCCTTTAACAGTTCTACGGCATATTTGGACTTATCATCAATTACCTTTCTGGCAATATCCTCTTCGCCCTGGTCAATGGCTGTAAAAAATACATCAATAATATCTTGAGGCACCAGGGACAATAACTGTTCGTCAACCTTTTTTGCCGCCTTTCATACCATTATCTGGTGAGCCATATCTATGTTCCCTGTTACGTGGGTTTTACTGTCCTTGAAATGGATACAAAAATGCCCGTAAAACTTGTTTTCCCGAATTGCGCCACCGCCATGAGGCATCCCGTTCATGGAGGCGGCTATCCTTCGCCCGTTATCCAGTTCAATAATAATGGCCTTACGCTTCCAGCTCCATTTCCCCCCGTAAATCATTTTCATTATTTCGGTATCCTTTGCGGTCAGCGGCTGGACATCGGCGTGATATTTTCCCGCCCTTTCTGCACTCGGAATTTAAGACCCGTTTCAAAACCAATCACTGTAGCCTTGGAGTACTTGGGGAAAATATTGTTCACTTCTTCCCAACTCAGGAACTCCCCATACGGCGAGGAGGAGTCTTTTCTATCCATTTCAGGTTTTTGGGGTAACTCACTGTTATCATTTTTTATTGGAACCATTTTATAAATCAACGGAACCAGAGCAAGTAATAAAACAGTAAATATAATAATTAATTTGCGGATATTCAGAACATACATGGAAATCTCCGTCTCCCTAATATCTTAATATATATAGCCTCTCGGCATTCAGGGGGTGAAAATGGGAAAATTTATCAAGGAGAGC